>CAZNZW010000019.1:0-49909 GCA_964577615.1 uncultured Desulfobacterales bacterium
TCGCGAACAATCGTTCAGCGCAGAAGCGCATAAATTCAAACAGCTGCGTTTTTAAGCGCTTCGATTCTATTGTTGATTGCCGCCAATGTTTTTTCCGCAACATCGGCCTCGGCTCTAAGCCGGTTTATTTCTTCGGTGGAATCACTCGGCCGATCAGCGGCGGACACGGGCAGACCTCCGTCATCGGGCCAGCCTGCCCCGCGGCCACTGCCGCGACCCGGACCGAATCCCCTGCCCGCACCGCGCCTGAATCCCCTGCCACGGCCGTAATCAAAGCCTTCACCTGCCGGAATACCGGCACCCTTTCCCATTCGTCCACAAAGCCCGCGACGTCCCCCGGTCATGGGGCCACTGCCTGCGGGACCCCTTCTGTCTAATCCTGGCATCATCCGCCTCCTTTTGGATATTCGGGATCATCGATTGATCCGTTTCATTTTGTCATCCAACCGGATCTCTGTTTCCACCACTCCGGCCGGTTCATCGGCGCGGCCCCCGGATCCGTTCCCGGCCGCGACCGTTTGTCTGCGGCCGGCATCTTCCCCGGCCGTTGCCGACGCCGGGCCCCGGCCGCTGTGGCCATCTGCCATCACGCTGCGACATGGATTCCGTTCCTTTTGCCGGCAATTCTCCGGCATGCGATACCCTGCTTGCCCATCCCCTCCGTCGACATCTGCCGCGGCCCCGTATTTCATATGTGCCACCTTCGATCCGCAACGTCTTTCCCGTCACAAGGGCGTTTCCCACGATACTGCGCGCATTGGCCAAAATACGCCCATACGTCTGCCGGGAAACCTGGATGCGCCGGGCGGCCGATGCCTGGTCCATGCGCTCAACATCACTCAATCGAATGGCTTCAAACTCTTCCACCGACAGGCAGACTTCACCGGAAACCGGCGTGCCCTGCGGCACAAACACTGTGACCGCCGGGTGATCGGATACAAATCTTGGTTTTTTAGGTCGGGGCATATCTCCCCCCTCCGCTAATTTGATCGTTTGACCATAATATAAGCGCAACACTTCGGCTGTCAAGTATATTATGATCATTTGATTATAATTATCTGCGTCCCGGACGGAACGGCTTTTAGTGTCACCCGGCTGTCGACAAAGTCCGGATTATAACTGAAGGATTTGTTGTTGCCATGTTTTTACACAAATTTATTCACATGAACTGTGATCAATCGCCTCTTCAGGGCAATTTTCGGCGCACGCACAGCATTCAACACACGCTTCGATATCCACGGCAACGGCCTTGCCATCTACGAGTTCGTAGACTTCGGACGGGCAATTATCGACACAATCGCCATGCCCCTTGCATTTATCATAATCCACCTTGATCGTCACATCATCACTCTGCCATGTTTTAACATCCATTTGTAGCCACTCCCTTCAAAAATGATGGTTCCGTTAAATGAAATTTTACCTGAATCAGACAGCTACCCGTACCCGGCTTCTCGGCTTCCTAACCGCCGCCCAGCCCGTATTTTTCGCGCAGGTGGCCGGAAAGCGCCTGCGTCCGGGCAAAGGCCTTTTCCACGGTTTTCTCCTTATCCGGATTGACCAGACAGCAGGTGGCCGGAGAAAGCATGCTTTTGGCCAGCATGCGGTCCCGATCGATCCCCTTTTTCCACAGGATCCGCCAGATATCTTCCAGCCGGCGGCTGAGCGAATCAATTTCTTCCGTGTCGAAGGTCTCGAACCCGGTGGGAACGATCCCCCAGACGAGGGTGCCGTCGTTATCGAGAAAACGTTTAATCGACGGAACATACGAGGCAAATACTTCCGCATTGGTGTATACGTCCAGGGAGAGAATGTCCAGGTCCAGGCCCAGCAAAAAATCCCAGTCCGGATTGCCGCACAGATGAATGCCCCGGGGGCGTTCCACCATGGAAAAAAACTGATCGAGCTCATCCTTGGCCTGAAGGTCGCTGTAACCGGCCATGGCCGAAAAGAGAAACTGGAGGCCGGGTTCGTCAACAAACATAAAGGCATTGGGGTTGAGCGCCTTGAGTCGATTGAGCTGGACATTGATCCGTTTGCTCATGAATTCAAACATGAAAGGGCGCACCGTGTCATCAAACAGAATGGGCCGTTCCGCCTGGTCAAGAATGTTGAACCCGAAGCTGATCGGCCCTTCCAGCTGCCCCCGGATGGCCGGCCGGTCGGTAAAGTCCATATCGAGGAACCGCTGGTACACCGCTGAATACGCCGGACTGACATCAAAATAGGCAGGGTCATCGAAATGGCCCAGCGTCTCTTCAATCTCGGCAATAAACTTATCAATGGAGAACTTCAGGGTACGGGATTCCAGATCCAGAAGGATGCCCGGAAAATGTTCAGCCGCCTGGACGTACATATCCTCATGGTAGTCGTAGTTGGGCAGTTGGGGCCAGAACGGTATATCCGTGGACAGGGCCACCTCAAGCGCCCGTTCCGGATCCGTATGCGGCATGACAGCCATGGCGGTGGTCAGCAGGTTTCCCGGAATCGGCATGGGCAGTCCCTTTATCTGTTTTTACGGGCAGGAAGGCAGGAAGAAGGAAAAGCAATCGTTACCACGGCGTGCTGCGGGAAAGAATGCCATCCCCCGCAACACGCCGCGGTTTAAAAAGCGGTCAGTTTACTTCCCGCTCATAATCGCCGCCACATCGTCGGCAACCGTGCCAATCGGCTTGATGTCGAATTTATCCACCAGTACGCCGGCCACGGTCGGCGACAGGAAAGCCGGCAGGGTCGGCCCCAGGCGGATACCTTTTACGCCGAGGAAGAGGAGGGCCAGAAGAACGGCCACGGCCTTCTGTTCGTACCATGCAATGTCATACGAAATGGGCAGGTCGTTGATATCGTCCAGACCAAACACTTCTTTCAGCTTTAATGCAATCACCGCCAGGGAGTAGGAATCGTTGCACTGCCCGGCATCAAGCACCCGGGGAATACCGCCGATGTCGCCCAGGTCAAGCTTGTTGTAGCGATACTTGGCACAACCGGCTGTCAGGATTACCGTATCCTTGGGCAGGGTTTCGGCCACCTCGGTAAAATAGCTTCTGGATTTCTGTCGGCCATCGCAGCCGGCCATCACAACAAACCGCTTGATGGCGCCGGACTTTACCGCTTCGACGACCTTGTCGGCCAGTGCCAGCACCTGGTGGTGGGCAAACCCGCCAACGATCTTGCCGGTTTCGATTTCTTCCGGCGACTCGCATTTTTTGGCCAGAGCGATGATCTCGGAAAAGTCTTTGGCGCTGCCATCGGCGCGATCCGCAATATGCTTGGCTCCGGGGTATCCCACCATGCCGGTGGTGAAAAGCCGATTCAGATAGGTGTTGCTCTTTTTAAGCGGTACCAGGCAGTTGGTCGTCAGCAGAATCGGGCCGTTAAAAGACTCGAACTCCTTGTTCTGGTGCCACCAGGAGCTGCCGTAGTTACCCACGAAGTGGTCGTATTTTTTAAAGGCCGGATAGTAATTGGCCGGCAGCATCTCACCGTGGGTATACACATCCACGCCGGTCCCCTCGGTCTGCTTGAGCAGCTCTTCCATATCCTTGAGATCATGCCCGCTGATCAAAATGGCCGGATTGCTGCGGACGCCGATGTTCACTTCGGTGATTTCCGGGTTTCCATAGGCGCTGGTATTGGCTTCATCGAGAAGGGCCATCGTGGTCACGGCAACCTCACCTGTTTTCATCACCATACCGATCATGTCGTCAACCGACAGATCCTTGGTGGTGGATGCCAGCGCCTCCATGATAAAGTTGTAGATCTCGTCTTTTTCCTTACCCAGGACAGCGGCATGATCCGCATAGGCTGCCACGCCTTTGAGGCCGATGATCATCAGCTCCCGCAGGGAACGCACGTCTTCATTTTCGGTCGCCAGTACGCCAACGGTTTTGGCCTTTTCAGTGAATTCAGCCACATCATCGGAAAACCAGGTGGCGGCATCGTGCTGGGGCATATCCATATCTTTACCGAACTTTGCCTTGTAGGCCGCTGCCACATCTGCTTTCAAAGCGTCCCGGCGTTTCAGCGCCTCTTTAATCATACTGGCAAAACGATCGTCGTCCCAATTGGCATTGGTGATCGTGGCAAAAAGCCCCTGGGCGATGAAGAGCCCGTTGTCCCGGTTGGACAGACCGAGTTCTCCGGCTTTTTCGCCATACACGGCGATTCCTTTTAATACATGGATCAACAGATCCTGAAGACCCGCGGTTGTTTCCGGTTTTCCACAAACACCCTTGACCGTACAACCCGTGTTTTTGGCAGTTTCCTGACATTGAAAACAGAACATGTGTTGCCTCCTGATTTTATCAGTTAATTGTTTTGGATGCCGCGCTTATTGTGCGCTGCCTGGGCGCACCACGCTGACATCCGGGTTTTTTTCTCCAAATTTCTCCATTAATCCGTTCATGATATCGTTGCGGGATCTCCCCCTGCCGTCAAGTGACTTGATCAGCTGGTAGGCGCCGAACAGGGATGACGGCCCGATCTCCGAAGCAAATGTTCCCACACCGCCATTCCAGACAAACAGGGAAAAGAGCTCGTCCAGTTCAGCGACACTGACCCCCAGAGCATATGCCTTGATCAACTCCCGGGTCGCCTGACGAAACCGGCCCGCCCCCACACCATTGGCCAGGGACAGAAGCAGCTTGGTTTTCTGATCAATGGCGGGTTTTTCTTTCCCCCAGGTTAAATTCCAGAAATTCACCACAATATCGGCCAGGGGCGTATCGATCTTCTTGAAATTGAGGATCGCCGTCGGTTTCAGCGGCATGTCTCCAGTACCGGAAAAAGCGGTCTCTTTTTTTTCAACACGACCAAAGTAAACACGATACTCATCATTTGCAACTTTATCGGTGAGATGTTCAAATCCGAGATCGGCCATGGCCGAATAAAGCGGGATCGGTTCAAAATTCTGCACCACACAAATCCCGCTTCCCACCTCAATCTCCGCTGCTTTGCGCAGGAGTTTCGGTAGAAAATTACCGCTGAGTTTGCGGACATCGACGACACTGAATTGATCTTTTCCCGATTCCCACTGGATAGTCATATTCGCCTCCCGAGCAAAAGATACGTTAATTTGTATCTTCTTTACCATTGTTTCAAGGGCCGTTTCCTTGATATAGATCAAGAACACGTCATTTTTTTAAGAAAAAGAGAAATAAATGAAAAAACCATTCGGTATTCTTTCGGGTATTCCCGGTTTCAGCGTACTTTCTGAAGACCAGCTTGAAGAGATCTCACGAATCATGATCTCTCAAAAATTTCAAAAAGGCGGCATCATTTTTTCTCAGGGGACGGAAAGCAACGGGTTTTATATCGTGATCGTTGGCCGGGTTAAAATATTCCAGACATCTTCCAACGGGAAAGAGCATATTATGCATATTGCGGGACCGGGGGATTCCTTCGGTCAGGTAGCTGTTTTCAGCGGTCGCGCTTTTCCCGCCAGTGCACAGGCACTTGTTGACAGCCGGCTCCTGTTTCTACCGAAAGCCAAATTTGTCAATTTAATTTCAAAAACGCCTTCTCTGGCCATGAGTATGCTGGCGGTGTTGTCAAAACGACTGCGGGAACTGACCATCCATATCGAAAGATTGACACTGAAAGAGGCCCCGGGCCGACTGGCCGCCTACCTCGCCCATCTGGCAGGCGGAAAAACCACTCCAAAATCCACGGTTACCCTGAATATTACCAAAGTACAGCTGTCAAGCCTTCTGGGCACGACCCCGGAGACCCTGTCCCGTATTCTGGCCCGGATGATGGACAGCGGGGTGATTGAAGTGAAAAACCGCGACATCCGGATACTGGACCACACCCGTCTGGCAAAACTGGCGGAAGAGGGGAAAAACGTCCAATCCGCCCCGCATTGAAGCGGCGTTTTCTACCACCAGTCCATCACCTGCCACCCCGGCGACATACCCGGCCCCTGCCGGACCAGATACTTCCCTTTGATAAACGACTGTTTTCACAACCGGGAAAGCAAAAAAGCCGCCAGTTTTTTCTGAATCACTGGATCTTTGGGCAGCAGGATATCGATAAAAAAATTCTTGCGGCGCACAAGCAGCCTGCCGGCCATGTCGCCCGGCGCCAAGGCGGCTTCATCTCCCAAATTCGGCACCGCCTCGATTCTGGAGATCATCCGCAGCCCGTTCCTTACGGTTGCCAGATCCTTGGACGCGGCTTCGGCGGACGATTCCCGGTAGACGGAGAAAGAAATCACTTTGGGCGATTCTTTACATGACCGGATTACACATCGATTGGGAAGTTGCCTGTCCCGAATCACTCTCAGCTCACCGGTGGAAATGGCCAGAAAAAGTGCGCCGTCAGCCGGGGTCATATGCAGGCAGGGATCAAAGCCGATTGATTCTGTCTGACCATAAGAACGAGTGAAACCAGATACAAACACGGTGAATATAATAAAAATAGCTCCCCACATCAAGCGGTGCCTGCTGTCAGTATTCATCATTTAATAGCCTCCGATTTGACCTGGCTGCACAGTTATCCGGCTACCAGGTAACCAGCTCTACTCGACGGTTTCTGGCGCGACCTTTTTCGGTCCGGTTTGTTGCCGCCGGGCAGGAAAAAGAAACGCCAAATGATTTCAATCGCTTTTCCGAAACTCCATATTCTTTGTGCAGTATTGACACCACGGCCCGGGCCCGGCGCTGGGAAAGATCCAGATTGTAGGCAAACGAACCGGCACTATCGGTGTGCCCGACCACCAGAATTTTCAGTTTGGGGCGGTCCGTGAGCATTTTGGCAATCTCGTTCAGGGTGGGCCGGGATTCTTTTTTGACCACAGCCTTATTGATACCGAAATAAATACCATACAGAGCGACTTTTCCCTGATCGTTGATCTTTCTGGCCATCTCCTCTGCCCTGACAACGACAATTTTCTGTTCCATTATCCGGGGTACAATCACATCAAGCACGACAACGGTGCGATGCTTGAACACCCTGCAGAAATCGTCATTAGCAACAGTATAGGCAAGCACGGAAATAAAAGCATGCTGTTCCGGCAACTCAGCTGTCAGGTATTGCTGCCCGGTGATACGGCTGGTCAGCGCGCAATGGCCGTTGCTGAAAGATTCATTATACGCCAGGACGTCTTCTTCGGACTGGAGAAACATCGCCAGGCTCATATCTCCACCACCGCCTTCACTGGCCCGGTGGGGATCGCCTCCAC
The DNA here is from genome assembly GCA_964577615.1 of uncultured Desulfobacterales bacterium. Lineage (GTDB taxonomy): Bacteria > Desulfobacterota > Desulfobacteria > Desulfobacterales > QNYZ01 > QNYZ01. The sequence goes on from CAZNZW010000019.1 coordinate 7,178, forward strand.
AAATTTCCTTTCCGCAGGAAAAAAGCACTTTGCCGCCTTTGTCCATAATGGTCCGGCGATAATTGACAGCAGCTTCCAGGGGCGTACGCCCTTCGGGCAGCAAATAGACAAGCCGGGTATGCGCGCCTTCGATAATCCTGCTTTTTTCCGGTGCAAAGCGGATATTGTTATGGGAGTCCCGTTTGTCCGGCCGAGCCTTCAAAGGCGCCAGGGGCAGGACAAACCGCTCAAATTCCCCGCGACGGTAAGCTACGATAACCGATCCTTGGTAACGACCGAGAAAAGTGATATCGGCCGTGCCAGGCAGATCAGCGGTGGGAATGACAGCATCAGCATAAGCCAGCGTACTGTAAAAACACAGTAATACAACAGAATAGATAAAATATCGCATTCAAACCCTCCACTTGAATAAAAAATATGCACAAATGAGTCCAATTAATTAAAATAGCCGTTTTGACAGCCATAGGCAAGTCCGGCATCTTTCCTGACAGGCCCGGCTATGTTTCCTCAATCGAATTATAAAAATTCAGATGGTCGGGGAGCAGCGCGCCGGCCAGAATCATGCCGCCCACCAGAACAAATCCCCACCGGAACGATTCAAAATCACCGCATAGACCGATGATCACCGGTACCGCCCCGCCACCGAACAAAAATGCCAGGGGAATGGTCAGGGAGACCGCAATATTCTGCTCTTTGGAAGAGGTGATGGCCGACAGGGCCGACAGCCCGGCTGGAAAAAAGCAGACGGCCACCAGAGGCTGCAATACAATTACAACGATGAGCCAGCGGCCGGCGGCTACGCCCAGCAGCAGTGTCAAAGCCCCGGCAAGCAGGAAGACGATTTTCAAAATCTGTCTGGGGCCAAAACGGTCGGCGGCCCATCCGCCAAAAAAGACAATCCCCAAACCGGTAACCCTGGAAACAGCGATGAGCGTGTTGGCCCAGCTGCGCGAAAAACCATGATCGGCCACCAGATATAACGGCAGCATCGTAAATATCCCCAGTGTGCTGCTAATCCCCAGACTGAAGAGGACGACCATTATCCAGAAGCTTCTGTTTGAAAAAATGGCCCTGATCGAAGCAACGTTGGGCCGCTGCCCGTTGAATTCGCCCCCCCGCCCGAAGCCGGCAAAAACAGCGCCTGAAATCCAGGTGGCCCCTCCCAGAAGAATAAAGACGCCCCGCCAGGAAAAGACCGGTAGAATCGCTTCCACCAGCAGGGAAGCGACGATAAAGGCCAGGTTGGGCGCCAGTTCATGAATGGCGATGGCCTTGCCCCAGTGATTTGGCGTGGTCAACGTCGTCAGCGTGGCGATCCCCGAAGGCATATAGGGCCCGGTGGCCATTCCCAGCAGCATAAGGCCGGCCCGGATGCTCCATACCTCCCGGCTCATCGAAATGACAAACAGGGCGACCCCGAGCGCAAACATCGAAACGACAATGGTTCTTTTGTGGGTCAGAACGGCGGACAGAAAGCCCGACCCCAGAAGTGTCGAAAAATACCCGATGGAAATAAAAAAGAAAAACGAGCCGGCCGCCCCGCCGCTGAGATGCAGGCGCGACACCATTTCCGGCATCAGCGGAGCCAGAATAATTCGGGAGATAAAGTTGAGAAAAAAAATCGATGTCAGCAGCAGGATGGGGCGCAGCTGTTTTCCAAACGGGTCTGTCCGGGTCGGCTCGGCAACGGTTCTCAGGGGCGTATTCATTTTTTTATGCTATCATCCGGAACCGGCCCGTGCAACGGCATAATAACCAGTGCATGGCACTGAACCGGACATCCCGTCCGAAAACAGAAAAAACCGAAAAATTTTCTTCCCTGGGCCGGCCCGGCCGGCATTGCGGGGGCGCCCCGCCAATGCCCCCTATTGACATTCGATGGCGATTTCTTATTAAATCAGGTGAGAATTATACTTTCAAATATCTGTGGAGGAAACGGTCATGGCAGAAAATCGGATCTTTGATCTGGTAATTATTGGCGGCGGCCCGGGCGGATTGAGTGCCGGTATTTATGCCCAGCGGGCCAGCCTGGATACGGTTCTGGTCGAAAAAGGGGCGCCCGGCGGGCAGATCAACCTGACCGATGAGGTTGAAAACTATCCGGGTTTCGAACATTTAAGCGGCCCGGAACTGGCCATGAAGATGAATCAGCACGCCGAATCCCTGGGCCTGCCGGTGATTTCCGATGAAGTAGCGGCCATCGAACCCGGAGACCCGGCGCATACGGTCAAGCTGGTCAGTGGAGAGTCACTGCAGTCTTACGCCGTTATCATCGCCACAGGAGGATACCCCCGAAAGCTCGGCATTCCCGGTGAAAATGAATTATACGGCAAAGGCGTGTCGTTCTGCGCCACGTGCGACGGATTCTTTTTCAGAGGCAAAACCGTCCTCGTGGTCGGCGGCGGCGATACGGCCGCCGAAGAGGCGCTGTATCTGGCCAAAATAACAAAGAAAGTTTATATCGCCCATCGCCGGGACGCGTTGCGTGCCAGCCCCATTCTGCAAAAACGGGTGTTTGACAACGAAAAAATCGAAATGCTCTGGAATACGGTTCCCACCGCGATTCATGCCGAGAACGGCAGCGTCAGCCGGATTTCCCTGAAAGATACGCAAACCGATGCCGCCAGTGACCTGGCTGTGGACGGCGTATTTATTTTTATCGGCTACCTGCCCAATGCCCAGCTGGTGCCCGACGCCATAGTCCGGGCCGCCGGCGGATACATCGCAACCAATAACCGCTGCGAAACGAATATCCCCGGGATTTACGCCATCGGGGATCTTTCCGAAAAGTTTGCCCGCCAGATTGTAACGGCGGCCGCGGACGGCTGTACGGCCGCACTGGCGGCATCTCACCATGTGGAAATGAAAAAGGCGACCGGGACGTTATAGCCGGATGCGCCGGCTGCCGGAAAAGATCAACAGCCCCCGGGGCCAGCCAAGACAGGCCAGGGTCATATTGAGCTGCCGGGCCAGGGCGGCCGCCAGCGTCGTCGGGCGGGAAACAGACAGTACAATGGGAATCTGCGCCCGCCCGGCCTTTTGAATCAGCTCGTAACTGGTCCGGGAGGACAGCAGCAGCACGCGGGCCCGGTCCAGCCGGTTTTGTCGAAACAGATGGCCAATGGCCTTATCGAGCGCATTATGCCGACCGACATCCTCTCCCTTCGATAAAACTGAAAAATCGGGATCGCACAGCACGGAAGCATGACTGGCGCGGGTCAGCCGATGCAGGGGCTGGTGCTGCTTCAGGTTTTCAAGCATATCCGCCGCTTTTCGGCCATCGACCACCGTGTCATCAGTAATTGGATCGATATGTTGAACCAGGTCGGCCACGATTTCCTTGCTGCAGATGCCGCAGCTCGTCTGACTGATGAAATGGCGCCGGTCGATCAGAGCGGCTATCTTTTCCCGGCGCTTTTCATCCAGCGCAACGGTGACGACATTTGTATCGACCGCATCACAGAACCCGAGCGTGCCGATTTCCGCCGGTTTGTCGACGAGTCCCTCGCCCAGGCAAAAACCAGCGACATGGTCGAGTTCCTGCCCCGGCGTCCGCATCACGACCGCATAGGGCCTGCCCTCTACACGGATTGAAAGCGGCTCCTCAACAATAATCCGGCAGGGCCTGGTGGTTTTTGTCGTCAGATCCCAGCAGGTGACCGAAGGATCGTCATGGTCGGTCGTCATTGATTTTTCAAACATCTGGCGAAGACCTCCTTTAAAGGCCCGGCGCTTGTTTTCCCGGGATCATATTTAAAATATAATGACTGGGGGCGCCAAAGTCCACCAAACCAATATGTTTTAGCGTTTCGATAAAAATATCTTGACAAGTCCAGGTTCATTTCTTACAAGTTATTGTTTCAGTTAATAAGAAAAATTTAAGCGTCCGTCATGATCGGGATCGGCGGATTGATGGAGGATGATTATGGGATATGCGGTAATTGCATCAGGCGGCAAACAATACAAGGTCCAGGAGGGTGAGACCGTGGATGTCGAGCGGCTTGATGGCGAAGTCGGCGCATCAATTGTTTTTGACCAGGTGCTGCTCCACTCAGATGGAGACAACGTGACCATTGGCACCCCGGTGGTACCGGATGCCGTGGTCAAGGGCCATGTGATTGATCAGGGGAAACAGCGGAAAATTTTGGTCTTCAAGTACAAACGGCGGAAAGGATATCGCCGGAAACAGGGCCATCGGCAACCGTACACCCGCGTAAAAATCGATCAGATTACCGTTTAGTTTCAATCTCTTCGACTTTTTTACCTTTTGACAATGGTACGCGTTTTCTCCCTGGTGGAACGTGTTTTTTTTCAGATGAGGAGTTTAATACCATGGCACATAAGAAAGCAGGCGGCAGTTCCAGAAACGGCCGCGACAGTAACGGACAGCGCCGCGGCGTAAAAAGATATGGTGGTCAGCATGTGCGGGCCGGTAACATTCTTGTCCGGCAGCTGGGAACCAGAATTCATCCCGGTGAAAATGTCGGGATGGGGAAAGACTATACTCTTTTTGCCAAAGCCGACGGGGTTGTCACATACGAACGGCTCGGCAAAACGCGTAAAAAGGTCAGTGTTTATGCCCAGTGAAATTTGTTGACTCTGCCAAAATAACAGTCAGTTCCGGAGCTGGCGGTCGTGGATGCGTCAGCTTCCGGCGGGAAAAGTTTATTCCCCGGGGGGGGCCGAACGGCGGGGATGGCGGCCATGGCGGCAGCATCATCATGGCGACGAACCTCCGCAAGCGAACCCTTTATCACCTCCGCAACAAATCCCATTTTACGGCTAAAAACGGGGCGCCCGGACAGGGCAGCCAGAAAACCGGTCGCAATGGCGCCGACCTGATTATCGAGGTTCCGCCGGGAACGATCATCATCGACAGCGAGACGGGTACCGTCATCAGAGACATGGTCGGTGACGAGCAGTTTGTCCTCGCCCGCGGCGGGAGAGGCGGGCGGGGCAATGCCCACTTCAAAACCTCCACAAACCGTGCGCCCCGGATGGCCCAACCCGGTGAACCGGGCCAGACATTGTCTATCCAGCTTGAGCTGAAGCTGCTGGCCGATGTGGGTTTGATCGGGATGCCCAACGCCGGAAAATCCACGCTTATCTCCACTGTTTCTTCGGCCCGCCCCAAGATCGGTAATTACCCGTTCACGACCCTGCACCCCAACCTGGGTGTGGTTTACCCGTCCCATGGGGAACCCTATGTCATGGCCGATATTCCCGGCTTGATCAAAGGCGCCCACAGCGGCGCCGGACTCGGCCACCAGTTTTTACGACATATCGAACGCACCCGGATTCTGGTGCATCTGGTCGACGTCACCGATATCGAAAAAGATGCGCCTCTGGCCGGCTACCGCATCATCAACGATGAAATGGCGCAGTACAGCGAAGCGCTTGCCCGGAAATCCCGGATCGTGGTAATCAATAAAATGGACCTGCCGGAAGCTGCCGAGCGGGCCAAATGGTTCGAACACGCCCCGGGTGCGCCTGAATTCTACCCCATTTCCGCCGTGACCGGCGAGGGAATTCCGGCCCTGATGCGGCAAATTTCCAGGGAGCTGGCCTGGCTGGATGAAGACTAAACGCCAACACTGCATACAAACGGCCCGGCGCATCGTCGTCAAGGTGGGCAGCAATGTGCTGGCCACGGGCGACGGATTGAACATCTATGTTATCCGTTCCATCAGCCGGCAGATCTGCCGGCTCAAAGACCGGGGGCTGGAAGTTATTCTGGTAACATCCGGCGCCATGGCTGTGGGCATGAAAAAAATCGGCCTGACGACCCGCCCGAAAGATACTCCCGGACGCCAGGCGGCCTCGGCCGTGGGGCAGGCCGGGTTGATCATGGAATACGAACACGCCTTTGACCGCTATGGACTCAAAGTCGCTCAGGTGCTGCTGACCAGCGACGATCTTAATGACCGTAAACGGTACCTCAATTCACGGAATACGCTGTATTCGCTCCTCGGCTGGAACGTCATTCCCATTATCAACGAAAACGACACCGTTAAGGTCGAATCGATTCAGTTCGGCGACAACGACAATCTGGCGGCCATGATCACCCTGCTCATGGATGCGGATTTTTATATTAACCTGACCGACATCGACGGATTGTATACCCGTGATCCCCGGCGCCACGATGACGCTGCGCTGATCCCCGTCGTCACCGTCATTGATGAAAAAATAAGAAACATCGCCGGCCGGATTCCCGGTGAACTGGGAACCGGCGGCATGCAGACCAAAATCCGGGCCGCCGCAAAAGTCACCGCCGTCGGTACGCCGATGGTGATTGCCAACGGCAGCCGGGAGGATACGCTGCTCCGGCTGTTTGACGGTGACGATCTGGGCACGTTTTTTGTGCCGCGGGAAAAACGGCTGGCCCGGCGAAAATGCTGGATCGGCTATTCCGCCCGGCCCGAGGGAATTCTGCACCTGGATGCCGGGGCGGCCACGGCCATTGTCAAGGGCGGCAAAAGCCTGCTGCCCAGCGGCATTACCGGAGTTGATGGCGATTTCGGCATTGGCGCGCCAGTGGAATGCCGGGCCCCGGACGATACCGCTCTGGGCGTGGGGCTGGTCAATTACCGTGCCCGCGACATTCGACAGATCATGGGCCTGCAGACCCGGCAGCTGGCCGCTGTCCTGAGCGATCCCCCTTACGACGAAGTGATTCATCGCGACAACCTGACAATTACCGCCAACGAGGAGACGGCCCATGTCCATTGACACCACTGTTTCTGATATTGCCGCCGCGGCCCGGGCCGCCGGACGGCAGATGGCACAGATATCAACGTCCCTGAAAAACCAGGCATTGATGTCACTGGCCGACCGGCTGGAAAAAGAGGCCCCGGGCATCTTTGCCGCCAACAAAAAGGATGTGACGCAGGCTGAGCAGGCCGGATTGTCGGCGGCCATGATTGACCGCCTGACAGTCACCCCCGCCACCATCGCGGCCATGGCTGACGGCTTGCGGGAAGTTGCCGCGCTGGCCGATCCGGTGGGGGCCATGACCGAATCCTGCCGGCGGCCCAACGGCCTGGAAGTCTCCCGGGTGCGCGTACCGCTGGGCGTTATCGGTATAATTTACGAATCCCGGCCCAATGTGACCGTGGATGCGGCCGGCCTGTGCCTGAAGGCGGGCAATGCCGTTATTCTGCGGGGCGGATCCGAGGCAATTCACTCCAACCGGGCGCTGGCCGACCTGATCAGCACCAGTCTGACCGATTCCGGACTGCCCGGCCGGGCCGCTCAGGTGATCCCGGTCTCCGACCGGGCGGCAGTGACCACGATGCTGGCCCAGGAGGCATTCATTGATCTGATTATCCCCCGGGGCGGTGAGGGACTCATCCGGTTTGTGGTGGCCCACTCGAAAATCCCGGTGCTCAAACATTATAAGGGCGTCTGCCATGTTTACGTCGACCGGAGCGCGGATACGGTCATGGCCGGGGAAATCTGTTTTAATGCCAAGGTTCAGCGCCCCGGCGTCTGTAACGCCATGGAGACCCTGCTGGTGCATCGCGATGTCGCCGACGATTTTCTGCCGGCCATGGGACAGCGGTTTCAGGATGCCGGCGTTACACTGAAAGGCTGCGACCGAACCCGCGCGCTGCTTCCCTTTGCCGAGGCGGCGACCGATGCGGACTGGCCCGCCGAATTTCTCGATCTTACACTGGCCGTACGGGTGGTCGACGACATGGATCAGGCCATGGCGCACATCGCGGCACATGGCTCCAACCACACTGAAGCAATTGTTACCCGGGATTACGCCCTTGCCCGCCGATTTACCCGGGAAGTGGACGCATCGGTGGTCATTGTCAACGCGTCCACCCGGTTTAACGACGGCAGCCAGCTTGGATTGGGCGCCGAAATCGGCATCAGCACCTCCAAGCTGCATGCCTACGGCCCCATGGGTCTCAAAGAGCTGACCACGACGAAATTTGTCGTTTTCGGCGACGGGCAGGTGAGGCCGTAACGACCGGAAGCAATGGCAACGGGGGAGGAACGCAGCAGTGAAAAAAATCGGGCTGTTCGGCGGCAGTTTTAATCCGATCCATCTGGGCCATTTGCGGGCGGCCCTGGAAGTCCAGACGGCTTTCGGGATGGAAACGATCATGATGATCCCCTCGGCCCGGCCGCCCCACAAATTTGCGAAAAATATGGCGCCGGCCGCCGACCGTCTGGAAATGGTCCGGCTGGCCACGGCGGAAATACCCGAATTAACGGCATCGGATGCGGAGCTTCGCCGCCCCGGGCTTTCCTATACGGTCGAAACCATCGAACGGTTCCAGGCTGAAAAGGCCGATGCCGATCTTTTCCTGCTGATTGGCCTGGATGCGTTCCTGGAATATGATACCTGGCATCGGTATCCGGATCTTTTCCAGCTGGTGCCCATCATCGTCATGCCGCGACCGGATCACGCCATGACTGATCTCACGCGGGCACGGCACCTGATGGAGAAACAATTGACAGCAAGTATTTCGACCCGGTACCGTTATGACGCTTCGCCGCCGCGGTTTATGCATCCAGTTCTGAAACCGGTTTACATTTTTGAAGTTACCCGGCTGGATATATCGGCCAGCCGTATTCGTCAGCTGGTAAAAACAGACCGGTCCATCCGGTTTCTCGTACCGGACACCGTCAGACAATTTATTATCAGAAAAGGGCTATATCAATGAAAACCGGGCTGGACCCCGACTTAAAAAAGTATGTGGCTGCCATCCGTGGCCGCAAAATCGACCATCTGGTGGGGCTGGATGTCCGTAATTTAACATCCGTGGCCGACACTTTCTTCATCTGCAGCGGCCGCTCCAACCGGCACGTTTCCGCCATTGCCGAGCATATCCGCCTTGAATTGAAAAAAGACCAGATCCAGCCACTGAGTGTCGAAGGCGGAGAAACCGGTCACTGGATCATCCTCGACTACGGCTATGTGGTGATCCATGTGTTCTACGAGCCGATCCGGGAAATTTATGATCTGGAAGGATTCTGGGCCGACGCCCCGCGGATCGATGTCGGCGCCGAGCCGGAGGAAACAGATGAGGAGGCCCCATGACCGATACCGTGCGCCCCTGTGTATTAATCATTCTAGATGGCTGGGGATTGCGGGACGCCACTGAAAATAATGCCGTCCGGCTGGCCGACACCCCCTTCATGGACGAGTTGATCACTGCCTGGCCGCATACCTCCCTGGCATGCCACGGCGAGGCCGTGGGCCTGCCCGCCGGTGTGATGGGCAACTCCGAAGTGGGGCACATGAATATCGGCGCCGGGCGCGTGGTTTATCAAAACCTGCTCCGGATCAACAAAGCCATTGCCGACAAATCGTTTGCCCGTAATCCGGCGCTGGACCGGGTCATCCGCCGGGTCCAGGCAAAAGGCAGCGCCCTGCACCTCATCGGGCTGGTCTCCGACGGCGGGGTTCACAGCCATATCGACCATTTAACAGCGCTGCTCACCCTGGCCCGCGATCGCGGGCTGACGCGCGTTTTCGTGCATGCCATTTTAGACGGTCGGGATACGCCGCCCCACAGTGGATCGGCCTATCTCCGCCGGCTGACCGAAATGATCAACCGGACGGGCACAGGCGCCGTGGCGTCTCTCTGCGGCCGTTTTTATGCCATGGACCGGGATACCCGCTGGGAACGGGTGGAAAAAGCGTACGACCTCTATACAGCGGGCAGGGGAATTGCCGAAAAACAGACGGACGTCGCGATTGACGCGGCATACGCGCGGGGAGAGACAGACGAATTTGTCAAACCGATTGTCATGACAAATGATGATGGCGCGCCGGTGGCCCGTATATCGGATGACGATGGGGTCATCTTTTTTAATTATCGGGCTGACCGGGCCCGGGAAATCACCCAGGCGTTGACCGACCCGGACTTTTCCGCATTCAAGCGGAACCGCCCGCCCCGACTCTGCGATTTCGTCTGCATGACCCTTTACGATAATGATTTCACCCTGCCGGTGGCATTCGCCCCGGTTCACCTGGAGGGCATTCTCGGTGAAATCGTCAGCCGGCAGGGGCTTTCCCAATTGCGGATCGCCGAAACCGAGAAATACGCACATGTGACCTACTTTTTCAACGGCGGCGAGGAAACGCCGTTTGACAAAGAGGACCGCTGCCTGATCCCGTCGCCCCGGGACGTGGCGACCTATGACGAAAAACCGGAAATGAGCGCACCGGCCGTGACTGACGCACTCCTGCAGCGGCTGGATCCAAGCCCCTATGCGCTGGTGGTGGTTAATTTCGCCAACATGGACATGGTTGGCCACACGGGCATTCTGGCCGCCGCGAAAAAGGCATGTGAAGCCGTTGACCGGTGCCTGGCGCGAATCATCCCCCGGGTGCTGGCGCTTGACGGGACGGTGATCGTTACCGCCGATCACGGCAATTCGGAAACCATGGTGGATGAAAACGGCCAGCCTCATACGGCGCATACCCTGAATCCGGTCCGGCTGATCCTGGTGGACAAATCCCGCAGGGATGCGAGGCTGGCCACCGGCGCCCTGTGCGACATCGCGCCGACGGTCCTTGATGTCATGGGCATTGCGCCGCCATCCCAGATGACCGGCCGGTCATTGATCCAGCCGGATAATAATTAAGAGCGCCGCGTGAATACCGTCCATGCCAGGCCGGGTGAAATGATCACCGATTTTATCACCGGCCGCCGGATCCCCGATGAAGGCGCCGAAGCCAATCGCCAGGCCTTTGAAAAATTTCTCATTACCGGCAGGGCATTTACCAGAAAAGATATCGACGTCAACGTTCCCATTACCGTTATCGTTGATGGCACCTGCTACCGGTCCCGGGTCGATCTAACGATTAATATCCAAGGCCGTATCGTCATGGCCGTTAAATGCGCCGCCGGCTCCCTGGGCTCCCGGCAACGGGAGATCCTGGCCGCCGCCCGGCTGCTGACCGATTATCCGGTGCCAGTCTGCATCGTGACCGACGGGCAGACGGCGCTGGTTTTCGACACCTTCACCGGCAGGGAAATGGCCAGCGGCCTTGATGCCGTTCCCGACCGAACGCAGGCTGAAAAAATCGCCGCCGACATGGATCTGGCCCCCTGGCCCGCCACGCGGCGCGCGCGGGAGGCGATTATTTTTAAATCCTACGATGCAATGAACATTAACAGGACCCGGGAATAGACGCCATGTCTTTACACAAGGGAACACTCATCGTTTTCGAAGGAATTGACGGCGCCGGCAAATCAACTCAGGTACGGAAGCTTGATCATGCCCTGCGACAGCGCAATATCAACACGGTTCTTTCCCGGGAGCCCACGGACAGCCCTTACGGCAGAAAGCTTCGCCAGCTGGCCCGGGCGGGCAGGGAAAGCGCCCGGCCGGAAGACGAATACGCTCTCTTCATGCAGGACCGGAAAATTCATGTGGACACCCTGGTCCAGCCGGCCCTGGCTGACGGAAAAACGGTTATTCTCGATCGGTTCTACTTTTCCACGATCGCGTACCAGGGCGCTCTGGGTATCGATCCCGAAAGAATCAGGCGGGAAAACGAAGCCTTCTGTCCGATTCCCGATATCGTTCTGCTGATCGATATTCCCGTCACCGCCGGTCTGGCCCGCATCCGGGAGGGCCGCGGGGAAACCCCGAATCTTTTTGAAAAAGAATCCTACCTCACCGACGTGGCCCGCCGTCTGGCCGCCCTGAACGATGCATGCATCGTTCGCATCGATGGCAGCGGATCGCTGGACGATGTTTTCCAGCGCATTCTGTTTCATGTGTTGCCGCTGTTGAAAAGCCCGGCGCCGGGTCTGGATGCGGCCGCCGGTCCTGCGACGCCCGATTGACAGATGCAGAGTATCTCCGGGAGATTATAAATTGGAGAAAAACCGCCGCTATTTTCAAAATCGTTTCAGCCTGGTGGCGCTGCTCATCGCGTTTTTCCTGATCTTGAGTTTTATCGTCAGAACCGTCCTGCTGCTTACCGATATCAACCAGATCGACTGGCATTTCTCTTCACTGGCCGGTATCTATCTTGCCGGTGCTTTCTATGACCTCATTGCCGCTTTCTACTACGTTTCTCCTTTTGTCTTCTACCTGGCTTTCGTACCCGACAAAATTTTCAACAGCAAACCCCACCGCTGCTTAATGGGTACATTTATCTTCGTTCAGGTCTGCGGTCTGGTCTTCAGCGGTTTTGCCGAATGGTTTTTTTGGAAAGAGTTTGAAAAGCGATTTAACTTCATCGCCGTCGACTATCTGGTCTACACCCATGAAGTGATTAACAACATACTGGAGTCCTATCCCATCCCTCTACTGCTATGTGTTATTCTGATAATCAGCGCCATCGTTTTTTATCTGATTATCACACGGACGCCGCTGCTGTCATGGGCATTTACCGCCAAGTCTTCGCTTTTACAACGGCTGAAAACCGGCGCCTTCCTGCTGCTCGTTCCGATCGTCTCCTTTTATGCCATCGACAAGCAGCCCCTGTCGGAGATCTCTACAAACCAATACAATAACGAGCTGGCGAAAAACGGGCTCTATTCCCTTTTCAGTGCGTTCAGACACAATACGCTTGACTATGATACGTTTTACAAACGAAAAAGCATTGAAACCGTCATGACACGGCTTTATCAATTAACCGGTTTTAACGACAAAAAAACAAAAATAATTAAAAAAGAAGGGACGGAGAAAAAATTCAATGTCATGCTGGTCATGGTGGAAAGCCTCAGCGCCGAATACATGGGTGTTTTTGGGAACCATCGAAGACTGACGCCCCATCTGGACGAATTGACTCAAAATGCGCTTTTTTTCAATAATTTTTACGCCACCGGCACCCGGACCGTTCGAGGGATGGAAGCGGTCACCCTTTCCATTCCGCCGACCCCGGGAAGAAGTGTCATCAAAAGGCCTGGCAACGAAGGCCTGTTTTCATCAGGTTTTATCTTCGCTGAAAAAGGATATGAAAACAAATTTATCTATGCCGGGTATGGCTACTTTGACAATATGAATTATTTTTTTTCTCATAATGGATTTGATGTTGTTGATCGTAGTAACATGCGTGCCGACGAAATCACCTTTTCCAATGTATGGGGCGCCTGCGATGAAGACTTGTTTCACAAGGTATTGAAAGAAGCGGACAATACCTACCGGAAAGGGAAACCGTTTTTTAACTTTATTATGACGACGTCCAATCACAGGCCGTACACTTTTCCCGAAGGCAAAATCGATCTCCCCCCCCACCATGGCCGGGCCGGCGGTGTTAAATACACCGACTATGCCATCCACCGGTTTTTAGAAGACGCCCGTGATAAACCTTGGTTTGACCAGACGATTTTTGTCATTGTCGCCGACCACAACGGAGGCAGCTCGGGAAAAAACACACTCCCTGTCTGGCGGTACAAAATCCCTTTGATTATCTATGCCCCCAAAATCATCAGACCGGGCGTCGTCAGTAAACTGGCTTCACAGGTCGATTTGATGCCGACGCTTTTTTCAATTTTAAACTGGGGTTACCGGAGTCGATTTTACGGTAAAGATATCCTGGATGATCAATTTATTCCCCGCGCCTTCATCGGCAATTACCAGAAGCTCGGATATCTGAAAGACGGCAGGCTTCTGGTGCTTCGGCCCGACAAGCGTGCCATCGAATACAAAATTGTCAACCAGACGCTGACGGATGTTGATTATATTGAAATTCCCCCTGCCGGAATAGACGAACTTGACAGTATTACATACTATCAAAGTGCCAGCTATTTCTATAAAAACCATCTGAGCCAGTGGCCGGCGAAGATAAATTAAAAGTGATATTGTATTTTCAGACCAAAACTCTTTCCCCGGGATGAAAAATCATTGATAACCGGCGATAGAATAAATCTGTCTGTGACAAATGCACCAATGGCGGAACCGAGAACATGTGACGCCGCATCCAGCAATTGCCCCTTGCAGTTCCCGTGTTGAGCCACTTCCACGCCCTGCTCCAAGATGATACCTGCTGAACTTATCCAGAAACCGATTTTTCCTCTGCAATGCCTGTATTTCGGATAATAGTGATCAACCGCTGCAGTGATGACACCGGCCATTGCCACGCCGCCGGCCACATGACTCATTTCACTACTGAAACTTTCATTGGCCGGCAATTCTTCTGGCACCAGTGCGCAACACAACATGCAGAATATGATTAAAATATGTCTCTTCATCGCAATTCACAGTCCTTAAGGCATGACTTGTGTGTAATCTCATCTGACAGAAAACATAACGCAATATTGATGCCTTATTTTCAACAGCGATAAAGTTTATTATAAATCAAAAGGTTATTTCACCATAAAAGCCTGTCAGAGTATACAAAACTGGTACATGGTGCATATAAACCACCAGGACTGATCCATATGCACCAGTTGCAGAAAACCTGCGGCCCCGTTAGAGGAAAAAACATACAGTGCGGTCAATTTCGTAAGGAATGAATACAAGAAGAGGCTGGCTAACCGGAAAGATCCGCTGTTCCTGCTGACAGTGGCGCACCAGTGTCAACAATAATTTAGTAGATAATTGGCCCTGCAATCTTTACGGATTACCTGTTTTAGGCTATTATGAAAATCATGGGAGATTAAAAAACAATATTTTTAACAGGTGGCCATAAATGTCAGCCCGCTTAACCCCTGACAATCTGACAATTATTGTACCCGTATTCAATGAGGCGCCGTGCCTGGCCCGATTCCGGAGCGAGATGGATAAATATTTATCCCAGACGCCGATGGATTCGGATATTCTGTTTGTCAACGACGGCTCCACTGATGACAGCCAGGCGATGATTGAGGATATCTGCGCCAGCGACAGCCGCTACCATTTTATCACGCTGGAGACCAACGCGGGCCTGAGCACGGCCATCAAGGCCGGTATCGAGGCCGCTCAAAGTACGCTGATCGGGTATATTGACGCCGACATCCAGACCACTCCCCTCGATTTTCTCAAGTACATCGCTTTTTTCCCTGAATATGACATGGTGAACGGTATTCGCGCCAAACGCAACGACAGCTTCGTTAAAAAGATATCCTCCCGCATCGCCAATACTGTTCGCCGAATGATGATCCACGACGAGATCCAAGACACGTGCTGCCCCTTGAAAATCGTCAAGGCCACGTATGCCCGGCAGATGCCGTTTTTCACCGGTATGCACCGGTTTATCCCGGCGCTGGTGCAACTGGCCGGTGGCCGGGTGAAAGAAATCCCCGTGCAGCATTTTCAGCGATTCGCCGGCACGGCCAAATATAATTTCAGCAACCGGCTCGTCGGTCCGTTTATCGATACCCTGGCTTTTTTATGGATCAAAAACCGCTACATCCGATATCGGATCACCAAGCAAAGCCGATGACCAATCCCCTGCGCCAATTATCTGCGCTGGCCGGGCTGTCCCTGGTCTTTTTTTATTTGGGGCTGGGCAGTTACGACCTGTCCGCGCCGGACGAACCCCGCTATGCCCTGGTGGCCCGGGAAATGCTGACGGATGCCCACTGGCTGGTACTTCACCGTAACCAGATCCCCTATCCGGACAAACCGCCACTGTTTTTCTGGGCCATTGCCGGCCTGTCGGCCGCGGCCGGCGGGACGGTGACCCCCTGGACGGCCCGCCTGCCCTCGGCGCTGGCGGCGACTGTGATCCTGCTGCTGATGTGGCAGTGGAGTCAAGACGCCAACCGGTCCCGCTGGTTGCCGGTCGTAACCGTTCTCGTACTGATGAGCTGCGTGAAGTTTTTCTTTCAGGCGCGCATGGTGCAGATCGATATGCTCCTGACCCTGTTTACCACCGGTGCGCTGATCATCGGCTTTAAGGCCTTGTCGGGAAAACCGTACAGCCCTTTCTGGCTTGGAATCTGCCTGGGGGCCGCGATCCTGGCCAAGGGGCCGGTCGGTTTGCTGATCCCCATCGGCAGCATGTGTTTTTTCGCGCTGCTCACCGGCCGGGAAACATGGAAAAAGATGCCGCTCAAAGGTTTCTTGTGGGGGCTGCTTTTACCATTGGTCTGGCTGCTGGCCCTGCTGGTCGACGTTTCCCTCCATGATCAATGGGCCTATTTAAATAATCTGCTTTTCAAGCAGACAGTCACGCGCTATTTCAACGCCTGGGTGCACCATCGCCCCTTTTACTATTTTCTCGTGACCTTTCAGCACGATTTTCTCCCCTGGACCCCGTTCCTGTGGCTGGTCATCCCCTTTTCGAAAAAAAAATGGGCCGGGAGCAGCCAACAGCAGAAATACGCCTGGGCCGTCATTGTGTTCACCCTTGTTTTTTTCAGCCTGTCCAAGGGAAAAAGGGGCCTGTATATTCTACCGGTTTTCCCTTTTGCGGCTTATCTGACAGCGACCCGGATCGTATCTTATTTTGAGAAGGGGACAATCGATAAATGGGCCAAAGGCGCGTGGAGTCTGTCCGGGCTTATTATTCTGGCAGTGGGGCTGGCGGGTGTGGTTGCGGCCAGCGGCCAGGTCACCCTGCCGCTGAACTGGATCAAAACGCCGCTGCCGGTCCTGTGGCTGGCCAGCCTGGGCGGTATGCTGGTTCTACTGGCGGCAACTGTTTTTTATTCTATCTGGACAGATCGGGTAAAAGGCGCCTTTGCTGCCATTGTCGCGGCCATGGCACTGGCCAGTTTTCTGATGTACAGTGTCCTCATGCCGTGGGTCAGCCCGTATCGCAGTGCCAGAAGCTTTATGACGCGGGCCGACCAGATAATCCATTCCCGGGCCGGTACCCCTGTGATCGGCATGGTCCGCTACCGATCCGCCTTCCGCTTCTATGGCGACTTTCCCCTTGAAGAGATGCATACCTGCCAGGATCTGACGCCCTTTTGGATCGCGCACCCTTCGGGCTGGGTGATCATCCGGGATAAAGAGCTAAAAAGCTGTGAAAGGACATGGACTCATAAAATCAAAATCCATGTCCGCCAGCGGTTGGGACGGGGCCATGATTATCTGCTGATATCTTTAAACCCCACACCGGATGCCACAGGGGGTAAAAAGCCCCCTGAACCTGAAATAAACCTGCAGGGATAAGCACAAGGGAGGACTCCCGTGACAGATACTTTCTGGATAACATTAGGCTTCATTGCGCAATTTCTATTTTCATGCCGGTTTTTTATTCAATGGATCGCCACCGAAAAGGCCAAAAAAAGTGTCATTCCCGATATGTTCTGGTATTTCAGTATCGTCGGTTCCAGTCTCCTGCTGCTGTACGCCATTCATCGGAAAGATCCGGTTTTTATTATCGGACAATCAACGGGTATTATTGTCTACAGCCGAAACCTTTATTATATATTTCGCGAAAAAAGAGAAACCCCTTGAGCAGGTGCGCAACAATCAGCATGAGCAGGGCCCATATCTCCAGAAAAGAACCCTTCTCAGAAAATAAAACGGTGCCGGCGTGACGTCTCTGTCTTTAAACCGACTGTACTGGATCATGCTCGGCATGACGCTGGCGATCGCCTTTGCCTTCCAGGGATCCCGGGGATTATACGAAACCACCGAAGGCCGTTATTCAGAAGTGGCCCGGGAGATGCTGGAAAGTGGCCATTATATCGAGCCCATGCTGGGTTACCGGCCACACTGGACCAAGCCGCCCTGTACCTACTGGGCCATTGCCGGGGGAATAAGGGTTTTTGGTAAAAATGCCTGGGGCGCCCGGTTTTTTAACGCCATTGCTTTTACCCTGACCACTTTGCTGGTCACCCGCATCGGCATTCTTCTCTGGAACAGGCGGGTCGGTCTGGCGGCGGGTATTATTTATGCGACCTCCATTTTTACGGCTGTGGCCATGTTTACGGTCAGCACGGATACATTGCTGACCCTGTGGGAAATTGCGGCGGTCTACTGTTATCTCAAAGCATCCCGGGCAACAGGGGCCGGCGATATACGCAAGTGGATGCTGGCCATGTGGGTCCTTTTCGGCATGGGTTTTTTTACCAAGGGCCCCCCGGCCCTCCTGCCCCTGACCGCCATATCGGTATGGCACTATATTGAAAAAAAGCCCTGGAAACTGTTCACGCTGTCGGGGGTCGGTACTTTTCTGATCGTGGGTCTGTGGTGGTATATTCTCGTTTGTTTACGCCACCCCCAGCTGTTGGGCTATTTTCTGGGCAAAGAACTTGCGGACAGAATAGCGACCGACACATTCCACCGAAACGCCGGATGGTATATCCCGTTTACCATGTATTTTCCCGCCTTGACGCTGGGTTCGGGCGTCTGGTTTGTTTACCTCATCAAAACGATACGCCAAAATGAACTGTTTCGTCCGGCCGCCTTGTGGGCGTATCTTCGCGCGGGAAAAACCGGGGCTTTTTTACTGCTCTGGCTATCGATTCCGCTGTTGATATTCTGCATCGCGCAAAGCCGATTGATCCTGTATGTTCTGCCGCTGTATGCCCCCGTTGCCCTGCTCATCGGCCGGGGAATCGGAAATCAACTGTCTCTGCGGAAAATAATCCTGCTCGCTGCGGTTTCATCCGTCGCGCTCATCGGGTTCAAAGGACTGGCCGCACGTGCCCCTCAGAAAAACAACATGAAAGACCTTTTTTCAACCTGTCGCCAGCTGGGCGGGAAAGAGGCCCGGATTTTATCGTATCTTGAAATCAGGCTCTACGGCCTGCAGTTTTATCTGGATGGGAATCTTGTACGCCTGGCAGATGAAGAAATGCCGTGGAGTGATCGCCGGATATTGCCCTTTATTCGAAACGTTTTGAAAAAAAACAGCTCCCATCGATATCTGATCATTACCCGGCCGCAGTACGGCCATTATCTGGAGGAAAAGCTCATGGCAACAAAGGTTCCTTTCAGGAAGGTCCATGATGCATTCTGGAAAATATACCGTTTCGACCCGATCCATCAAGCCAGTCCGGCCAATCCATCATAACTTGCGTTTTGATTGCCGGTAAGACTTGTAGTCAATACCGTATTTACCGGCCTTGTAGGCAAATTTTCTGATGGTTGTATTGAGCATGGCTGCCGCCCGTCGGATATTGCCATGGGTATTTTTAAGCGCATCGATGAGCATTTCTCTTTCAAGATTTTCAACGGCGCCATCCAGGGACAGAGACGGCAGGGTGTTGGACACCATACCGGTCTGCAGCGTCGGCGGCAGATGGTAGCTGTGAATCACCCCGTCGGAGCAGAGCAGAACAGCCCGCTCGATACTGTTTTCCAGTTCCCGGACATTTCCCGGCCAGTGGTAATCGGCCAGCATGTTGATGGCGGGCGTGGACAACCTGCGGATATCTTTTTTGTTTTCCCGGGCATATTTTTCGAGGAAGTGATCGGCCAGCAGCAGAATATCGGTTTTGCGTTCCCGCAAGGGAGGCAGAAAAATCGGGAAGACATTCAGCCGGTAATAGAGATCTTCCCGGAACGCCCCCGACTCCACGCCCTGTTCGAGATTCTTGTTGGTGGCGGCAATGATGCGGACATCGCTTTTAATGGTTTTGTGCCCCCCGACGCGCTCGAACTCCCGGGTCTGGATGACCCGCAGCAGAGCGACCTGAACATCAGGACCGATGGCGCCGATCTCGTCGAGAAAAAGGGTCCCCTGGTGGGCCTGTTCGAATTTGCCGTGCTTTTGCCGCAACGCACCGGTGAACGCGCCTTTTTCGTGCCCGAACAGCTCACTGGCAATCAAACTGGCCGGCAGTGCCGCACAGTTGACCTTAATAAACGGACGGTGCGCCCGGCGGCTGTTGTAGTGCAGGGAATGGGCCACCAGTTCCTTGCCGGTGCCGCTTTCACCTCGGATGAGGACATTGGTATTGCTCTGGCAAACCTGGGAGATCATCTGATAGACCTCCCGCATCCTGTTGCTGTTGCCCACAATATTCCGAATATGATACTTGTTTTCCAGTTCAGCCTGCAGACGCTGATTTTCCGCCCGCAGCTGCTTTTCTTCCAGTCGGGCGAACTCGAGGTTGACCACGTGCATGGCAATCATCACCGCCACGATGGACAGCAGGCGCCGACCGGTCTCCAGGCAATATGACGCATCATAGACACGGTCCACGCTGAGCGTACCGATAACATGCTTTCCCCGTTTGACCGGTACACAGATGAAAGATATTTCCTGCCCGGACATGCCTTGCCGGGCGGCTGTTTTGTTCAGGAAATGGGGTTCCGCACTGATCTTGGGGATTGTCACCGGCTGGCCCGACTCAATCACCCGGCCGGTAATGCCTTCGCCCACCTTGTATCGTCCCCGCTGCATGGCGCCGGGCGTCAACCCGTGAGCCACTTCGATGATAATTTCATCCCGGACCGGATCCCGCAGACAGATTGTTCCCCGGGGCATCGCCATGGAAGCGGAAAGAATTTCCAGCACCCGGTAAAGGGCCTGTTTCAGGTCTTTGTGCATGCCAATGGCTTCGCTGATTTCATACAGGAGCGTCACTTCATCGCGTCTGCGCATTTTTTACAGCCGCCCTTTTCGGATAATGGCCACCAGCAGCCAGATTCCCATCAGTGCGGCCGCGAAAAATCCGATAATGCCAATCAGCGAGATACCGAAAAAAAGCGGGGGAATTTCAGAAATAACAATCAGGGCGGATCCGATAATCAGCGCGGCGATAACAATGGCAAATGAAATGCGGTTACTGATCTGGGAATACGTATCCAACATCAGCGGAAGACCGGTAAAATCATGCCTGAAAGAAAGTTTGCGGTGCCGAACCTGCCGGATGATTTCCATCAGATCCTGGGGAAACTGGCTCATAAATTCGTACCAGTCCGCCGCCAGGTGGGACAGTTCATCGGCTATCCGCTGGGGTTGCAGCCGGTCGAGTTTGATCCGCTCAATAAACGGTGTGGCCGCCTCGATCAGGTTAAAGTCCGGATCGAGCATGCAGGCTACCCCCTCCACAGTGGCCAGCGCCTTCATCATCAGGAAAAGGTTGGGCGGCAGCCGGAGATCATGACGGGCGATTATTTCCAGCAGATCGTGAAGCAGGGCACCGAACCGGATGTCTTTCAATGGTCTGTCCAGATGCCGCCCGGTAAACTCGGCCACGTCTTTTTCGAGCCGGCGCAGGTCAGGTTCTTCTTCCCAGTCGACAAGCTTCAGAAGCGTACGGACGCAGCGGGCTTCCTCGCGGCGAATAATGCAGTCAATCAGATCGACAAACAGTTCCCGGGTCTGCCGGTCAATGATGCCCACCATGCCGAAATCGAGCAGACAGATGGTGTTACCCGGTAAGGCAAAAATGTTGCCCGGATGTGGATCGCCGTGGAAAAACCCGTGAACAAAAAATTGTGTCAGGTAAATCCGGGCGCCGTGCCCGGTGAGTTTTTTTTTATCGAATCCTTTTCGATCAAGCCGGGCAAGGTCGGAAATCTTAACGCCGTCCACAAATTCCATGGTCAGAACCCGGCTCGTGGTCCATTCCCGGTAAACGGCTGGAATATATACCGTCGCATCGTTGAGAAAAAGCCGGGCCATCCGTTCCATGCTGTCGGCTTCAATGGTATAATCGATTTCCTTTTCAAGGGTATCGGCAAATTCCTTGACAATCTTAACCGGCCGGAGCCGGGCGATCTCTTCCACGTGCCGCTCCATCAGAGTCGCCAGATGCAGCATGATTTCCAGATCAACTTCAATGGTTTTACGGATCCCGGGGCGCTGTACTTTGACGGCCACGGGGTCGCCATCCTTGATATGGGCCAGGTGCACCTGGCCCAACGAAGCTGACGCCACCGGTGTCGGTTCGATGGCGTCGAACAGGGATTCCGGAGATACGGCCAGCTCTTCGCCAAGGATCTGCTGGACCGCGGTAAAAGGAAAGGGGGGAACCTTGTCCTGCAGCCGGGCCAGTTCATTGACGAATTCCATCGGGATCAGATCGGGGCGGGTGGACAGCACCTGGGCAAACTTGATATAGGTCGGCCCCAGTTCTTCAAAGGCCAGGCGGATCCGTTCCGCCCGGGTCAGTCGTTCCAGACGGTCGCGCTTTTTCCGGGATACCATCTGGATCCCCACCTCGATGTACTGATCGATACGCAGGGTGTCGATGAGATCCCCGAAGCCATACCGGAACAGAACGGACAATATCTGCCGGTACCGGTTGAGGTGACGATACGTGCGTCCGATGACACCGATTTTGCGGATACTGAGCATGTGAATGATGCATACCGGAGAGGTTAAGGCGCGGCCAAAGGTTCGGAAGCAGCGACTGCCGCTGCCCCCGAACCGGTTACCGCTGTTTATTTCAATCTGCCGATAACTGCGCTGGCAATGGTGTTTTTCTGAACTTCCCGGGTTCCTTCGTAGATTTCGGTGATCTTGGCATCCCGGTAGCAGCGTTCCACTTCGTATTCGGCCATATACCCATAGCCGCCCAAGAGCTGGATCGCTTCGTCAGCCACTTCCACCGCCGTCCGCCCGGCAACCATTTTGGCCATGGATGTCAGTTTGGGGTCAATGCGGCCCTGGTCGAAATTCCAGGCGGCCTTATATGTCATCAGCCGGGCCAGCTCGATTTTCGTGGCCATATCGGCCAGTTTGTGCTGACTCACCTGGAACTGGGCAATTTTTTTACCGAATTGTTCCCGCTGTTTGACATAGGCCAGCGCCCGGTCAAACGCCCCCTGGGCAATCCCCAGCGCCTGGGCCGCCACCTGGATGCGGCTTTCATCGAAAAAGGTCAGCACCTGATAAAAGCCCTTGCCTTCAGTGCCGATCAGGTTCGACAGGGGCACCCGCACGTCTTTGAGCGCCACTTCCGCGGTGGCCATCATGTGAATACCCATTTTGGCGCCCACGTCAGCGGTACTCACGCCCGCCCGGTCGGCTTCCACGAGAATCAGGCTCTGGCCGCGATAGGGCGGGGCGGCGTCCGGATCCGTCTGGCACAAAACCGAATAAAATCCCGCCAGGCCGCCGTTGGTGATAAACGTTTTGACGCCGTTGATCACCCACTCATCGCCGTCTTTAACAGCGGCCGTGTCCATGAAGGTAATGTCAGAACCGTGCGCCGGTTCGGTAAAGGCGCCGGCTGATAACATCCGGCCTTCGGCCACGGCGGGAAGGTATCTGGTTTTCATCTCGTCGCTGCCATTATGGAGCAATATTTCCGATGCAAAACCGGCCAGGGCCACGGCGCTGCCGATGGTGGAATCTCCCCGGCACAATTCTTCGATGACGATGATATCTTCCATGCTGCCCATCCCCTGCCCGGAGTATTCTTCCGGGAAATGGATGCCCAGCAGCCCCAGCTCTCCGGCTTTCTGCCAGATCTTGGTGGGAAACTCATGCGTCTGGTCCAGTTTGAGCGCCAGATCCCGGTCAAACTCTCCCTTGACAAAATCCCGGACCGCTTTCTGAATCTCTTTTTGCGTTCGTGTCAGTTCAAACTCCATTCATCCTCCTTACTGCGCTTAGGCCATTCATGTCGGTTTTGCTGAAAATAGTGATGACTACTCTGCGAGTTTCAATTATCTCTATACGTTACCACTCCGACCGGAAAGACTCAAGAGCGAAATGACCCGATCTTTTTCATCGACAAGTGACTATTTGTTCAGGGTAAATAATTCCGTGCTGAGATACCGCTCACCGGTGCTGGGCAGTATGACCACGATAGTTGTATCGGGCGCTGTTGTCTGGCGGGCCACGGCCTGGGCGGCCCACACGGCCGCACCGGATGAAATACCGCAGAGAATCCCCTCTTTGCCGGCCAGGATCCGGGCGGTGTCAAAGGCCGCTGCGTTGGTCACGGTAACCACGTCGTCCACCAGCGAGCGGTCGAGCACCGGCGGGATAAAACCGGCGCCGATCCCCTGGATTTTGTGAGGCCCGGGCGCGCCGCCGGAAAGCACGGGAGAGTCGGCCGGTTCCACGGCCACGGCTTTAAAAGCCGGCTTACGGGATTTGATCACCGCGGAGACGCCGGTGATGGTCCCGCCGGTACCCACGCCGGCAACAAGGATATCAACCCCGCCGTCCGTGTCCTGCCAGATTTCTTCCGCCGTGGTTTCCCTGTGAATGCGCGGATTGGCCGGATTGGCGAACTGATTGGGCATGAAGGCGTTTTTTTCAGCGGCAACAATTTCCTCGGCCCTGGCAATGGCCCCCTTCATCCCGGCAGCCCCCGGGGTCAGGACCAGCTCGGCGCCCAGATGGGCAAGCAGTTTTCGCCGCTCAATACTCATCGTTTCGGGCATGGTCAGGCAGAGCCGATATCCCCTGGCCGCACAGATAAACGCCAGGCCGATACCGGTATTTCCACTGGTTGGTTCGACGATCAACGTATCCGGTGTGATACTGCCGCTTTGCTCGCCGTCAGCGATCATCGCGGCGCCAATACGGTCCTTGACACTCCCAAGCGGGTTAAAAAATTCGAGTTTGGCATAAAGCGTGACATTCTCGGGCAGGTCAAGGTGGTTCAGTCGCACCAGGGGCGTACGGCCAACGGTCTGATCGATGGTCGGGTATATTTTCATTTTAACCTCCGCTATGGGTAATGATAAAAACGTCCGGGGCTGTTATTTCAGCCTTTGGGCGGGCATGGATGACAACATCTTCATCGGTTCCAAAATCGTTCTCACTCATTTGTAGACAAGCCGGGGAGACTCCAGAACCACCGAGGTATCCGGCGCCACCGATTTGGTCATCCAGACATTCCCGCCGATAACGGAACGGGCGCCAATCGTGGTATCGCCGCCGAGAATTGTCGCCCCGGAATAGATGATGACATCATCTTCGATGGTGGGATGGCGCTTTTGCCCCCGCAGGCGTTTTCCCGCATCAACGGGCAAGGAGAGCGCACCAAGGGTAACCCCTTGGTAAATCCGTACGTTGCTGCCGATCCGGGTGGTCTCGCCGATGACGACCCCGGTACCATGATCAATGACAAATCGGTCGCCGATATCGGCCCCCGGATGGATATCGATACCGGTGATACCGTGAGCGTATTCGGTCATAATCCGGGGCAGAAGGGGAATGTCAAGCAGATACAGTTCGTGGGCCACCCGATAGATCGTCGTCGCCAGGATCCCCGGATAACTGAAAATAATTTCATCATGACTTTGGGCGGCGGGATCTCCTTCGAACGTGGCCGTCACATCCGTGGCCAACTGCCTGCGGATGGCAGGGATGGTCTTTAAAATATCAAGGGCCATCGCATGGCCGTTTTCCTCACATTCGCTGCATGGTTTGTTATACCTGAAACAATCATGGCGAATGGCATGACTGATCTGCTCACCCAGTCTGTCAAACAATTCCGCCGTGGCCTGGCCAACAGTATAGCGCATATTCACCGGATCGAGCCGTTCCCGGTTAAAATAGCCCGGAAATATAATCTGCCGAAACCGTTCAATAATTTCGATAACCGACGATTTTGATGGAATCCGTTCGAAATTAATGTGCGTATAGCAGGTCGCATCGTCACAATTGGCAATGATGGTATCGGCAACTTCCGGAAGCTGTTCCCGATGGCTGCTGATATTAGATGCCTCAATTTTACACGAATCCACTGGATTAAAGCTGCCGGCCATGGGTGACATTACCTCCTGAAACAAGTGATAGGGGTGGAAATTTAAAATATCGGCTATTTATTACTTTAAGATGCGTTTCGTCAGATGTCAAAAAACAGGTGGGTGGCCGGCCCACAGGGGTTCTCCCGTGCGTTCCGATGCCTTGAAATTAAAAAGGGCGGCTCTTTACCGAGCCACCCTTTCTTTTACATATTGATCAGTCAACGTCTACTGGACGCGACCCTCCCGCCAGGCCTGGATCAACTTGTCATAGTCGATGGTCTGGCCTTTGGGTTTTTCATTGGCCAGCTTGGCCTTGGGTGAACCCGCCTTTTTGAGCCATTCGGCGGGGTCCTGTTCCTTGTTCAGCTTGGGACCTTTGTCTCCCTGAACGCCGGAGCGTTCGATCCGGGCCATTACCTTGTCCTGTTCACGGGCCAGGTTGTCCATCGCCCGGTCAACGGTCACTTCGCCGGAAACCGCTTCGCCGATATTCTGCCACCACAGCTGAGCCAGTTTCGGGTAATCGGGCACGTTGGTACCGGTCGGGGTCCAGGCGACCCGGGCCGGGCTGCGGTAGAATTCCACCAGCCCGCCAAGATTTGGCGCACGTTTGGTGAAAGATTCGTCCTGAATATCACTTTCACGGATAATGGTCAGCCCCACGTGACTCTTTTTAAGCGAGGTGGTTTTGGCCACACAGAACTGCGCATACAGCCAGGCCGCTTTGCGGCGTTTTAATGGCGTACTTTTAAACAGCGTCCAGGAACCACAATCCTGGTATCCCAGCTTCATCCCCTTTTCCCAGTAGGGCCCATGGGGAGACGGCGCCATGCGCCATTTGGGCGTACCGTCTGCGTTAACGGTGGGGCCGGGCTTGACCATCGTCGCCGTAAAGGCAGTATACCAGAAAATCTGCTGGGCAACGTTGCCCTTGGCCAGAAACGGCAGGTAGGTATAAAAGTCCATCCCCAGCGTGCCCGGAGGCGCGTATTTCCGAAGCCACTCCATATATTTTCGGAGCGCGTATTTGGCCGCCGGGCTGTTGGTGGCGCCGCCCCTGGAAACACTGGCACCGACCGGCCGGTTGTTCTCATCTACCCGGATACCCCATTCGTCAACCGGTTTGCCGTTGGGAAGTCCTTTATCTCCGGCGCCGGCCATGGAGAGCCAGGCATCGGTAAACCGCCAGCCAAGATCCGGCGCTTTTTTGCCATAGTCGTTATGGCCGTACACCCGTTTGCCGTCGATTTCTTTGACGTGATTGGTAAAAAAGTCGGCAATATCTTCATAGGCCGACCAGTTGACCGGCACGCCCAGTTCGTAGCCGTATAATTCCTTGAACTGCTTTTTCAGATCGGGGCGTTTGAACCAGTCGTAGCGAAACCAGTAGAGATTGGCAAACTGCTGATCGGGCAGCTGGTACAGCTTGCCGTCCGGTCCAGTGGTGAAAGATTTGCCGATAAAATCATCTACGTCAAGGGTTGGCAGGGTGACATCCTTGCCCTCGCCGGCCATGAAATCGCTTAAGGGAACCACGAAATCATAACGGTAGTGGGTACCGATCAGATCGGAATCGTTGATGTAGGCGTCGTAGATATTTTTCCCCGAGGCCCACTGGGTCTGCAGTTTTTCGATGACATCGCCTTCCTGAATAAGATCATGGGAGACTTTGATCCCGGTAATCTCTTCGAAGGCCTTGGCCAGCACCTTGGACTCATACTCATGGGTCGGAATGGTTTCAGATACAATCTTGATATGCATCCCCTTGAAAGGTTCGGCAGCCTTGATGAACCATTCCATCTCTTTCATCTGATCTGCCTTACTCAGGGTTGATGGTTGAAACTCTTCGTCCACCCATTTCTTGGCGGCCGCCATATCCGCATTCGCCGGCCCGGCAAGGAACCCGATCATCGCCGCTAAAATAGTGCCTGCGAACACTATCCGACTTGCCTTTCTCAATAAATTCCCACGCATGGGTCCACCTCCTCTAGGCCTTCAATAGGTTTTTTTCTGCCTCCGGGAAGATATTGCCCGCGGGAAGGCCTCTACCGCCGGCGGATACATGCCCGGAATAATCTTCTTATTTCCTACCCCCAGCGCATCACGACCAGAATCCAGCAGACAACAAGCACCAGCAGCGCCCAGAGGTTCAGTTCGGTAAATCCCACCCAGGCTAAAAAGAGATAACAGCTCGACAAAATACCGATAAATAGTCGATCCCCGGGCGTTGTCGGGATCGGCAGAAACCCCCGGCGTTCGAGGGAAGGCGCCACCGTCTGCCAGACCGTCATGGCAATGACAAGCAGAAAAACGGTCCCGCAGAAAATCGCCGTTGGCAGCGTCCACGCCATCCATTTCAAAGTCAGCGTCATGCGCCCCTCCTCCTTTTAATTTCAAACCGCCAGCCACCCGTATTCAACGCTAAACCCTTCCCAGAGCAAATCCCTTGGCCATATAATTACGCACAAACCAGATCACCAGCGCCCCCGGGACAATCGTTAAAATACCGGCGGCGGCCAGAAGGCCATAATCCAGACCGGTGGCGCTGATAGTCCGTGTCATGATCGCCGAGATGGGTTTGGCATTGGTCACCGTCAATGTCCGGGCCAGCAGCAATTCCACCCAGCTGAACATAAAACAGAAGAATGCCGTCACCCCGACACCGGATTTGATCAGGGGAATGAAAATCGTAATGAAAAACCGGGGCAGGCTGTACCCGTCGATAAATGCCGTCTCATCTATTTCCCTGGGCACGCCCGACATAAACCCTTCCAGAATCCAGACCGACAGGGGGACGTTGAACAGACAGTGGGCCAGTGCTACTGCGATATGCGTATCGATCAACCCCACCGAGGAGTAGAGCTGAAAAAACGGCAGGGCAAAAACCGCTGCCGGCGCCATGCGGTTGGTGAGCAGCCAGAAAAACATCTGCTTGTCGCCGACAAACTGATACCGCGAAAAGGCATACGCCGCCGGCAAAGCCACGGTCAGGGAAATCACCGTATTCAACCCAACGTAGATGATGGCGTTAACGTACCCCATGTACCAGGATGAATCGGTGAATATTTTGATATAATTTTTCAGCGTGAAGTCAGTGGGAAACAGTGAAAAGGTAGCCAGAATACTGGCATTGGTCCGCAGGGACATGTTGAGCATCCAGTAGATCGGCAGCATCAGCAGAAAAAAATAGATCGCCAGCCCGATACTCCTTTTTTGTATTTTCATGCTGTCTCTCCTCTGCCGACCCGCTGCAGGGCCTGGTAAAAAATAAAGCTGAACAGAAGAACAATAATGAAGTAGATCAGGGAAAATGCGGCCCCCGGTCCCAGGTCAAACTGCAAAAGGGCGATTTTGACCAGATAGAGCGAGAGAAAAGTAGTTGAATTTCCCGGGCCGCCACCGGTCAGCACAAACGGTTCGGCATAAATCAGAAAGCTGTCCATAAACCGCAGCAGGAAGGCAATCGTCAAAACACCCCGCATTTTGGGCAACTGCACGTATAGAAAAATCGACCAGGCGGATGCGCCGTCAATTTTTGCCGCCTGGTAGTATGCTTCCGGAATAGCCCGCAGACCCGAATATGCCAGAAGGGCCACCAGGGGCGTCCAGTGCCAGACTTCCATCAGCATTACCGTGATCCATGCATCCAGGGAACTGGCCGTATGATCAAACGGGATGCCGAGAAAATTATTGATCCCGGCGCCCAGAAGCCCAATATCCGGCCGCGTGAAAATAATCCAGATCGTGCCGATGGTATTCCAGGGAATCAGCAGGGGGAGCGCTATGGTGATGAGAGATGCCGATGCCTTCCACCCCTTTTTAGGCATGGCCAGAGCAATCAGTACGCCCAGCGGGATCTCAATAATCAACACCAGACCGGAAAACAGAAACTGGCGCCAGAGGGCATCGCGCAGCCGATAATCCTGCAGCATCTCCCGAAACCAGTCAACCCCGACAAAAACACTGTTTCCCGGCCCGAAGATATCCTGGACCGAATAATTGATAACGGTCAACAAAGGGATAATGGCGCTGAAAGCGACAATGACAAACACCGGCAATACGAGCAGCCAGGCTTTATTATCGGGCCATTTCTCCATGCCGTAACTCCTTCACTTATCATCCCGTTTATAAAACGCGCCCGCGTTGACCCGCGAGCCTGAAACACCGACGCTTAATCCCGGCCTCGCACTTGGCATGCCGAACCGTTCCTCTTTTAGCGCCCTGCCACTTTTACCGGACCCACCACCCATCGGCAAACAACCGAACCGATTGCCGGGGAAAATGAACACCGACTTCTCCCCTGGGCACCGGATCGCTTTCAGAGAGCATGGCTTTCAGGGCCCTGCCGGAAACATCCAGCGACACAATCCGGTAGCTGCCCAGATCCTCAATTCCTTTCACACCCGCCTTGAGCATCCCCTCCGTCCACCGGGCATGAATTTCGAGGTACATGGGCCGGATACCCAGCTCCAGTTTGCCGCCGGCCTTCCGCCCTTTTGCGGCCACGTCCGCGTCCAGGGCAATGCAGCCGGCGTCTTCGATCCGTGCACGATCCCCCTCGACGGTACAATCAAGAAAGTTCATTCCCGGACTGCCGATGAAATAGCCCACAAACCGATGTTCCGGATTTTCGAAAAGATCCTGGGGCGTACCGAGCTGTACGATTTCACCCTCAAACATCACCGCCACCTGATCGGCAAAGGTCAGGGCTTCTGTCTGGTCATGGGTCACGTATATAAAAGTCAGTTTCAACTGCTCGTGGATCTCTTTGAGCTTGCGGCGCAGCTCCCACTTCATCTGGGGATCGATCACCGTCAGCGGTTCATCAAAGAGGATCGCCGCCACATCGCTTCGCACCAGGCCCCGGCCCAGGGAAATTTTCTGTTTCGCATCCGCAGCCAGCCCGGCGGCTTTTTTGTTGAGAAAGGGCGTCAGGTCAAGATTTTCAGCAACTTCCAGCACCCGCTCTTTCAGCCGGGCCTCACTCATTTTGCGGTTGCGTAGAGGAAACGCCAGGTTATTAAACACCGACATGGTATCGTATAAAACCGGAAACTGAAAAACCTGGGCGATATTCCGTTTTTCCGGTGGCAGGGGGGAAACGTCCCGGCCATCGTAAAGCACGCGACCCCGGCTGGGAGTAACCAGCCCGGATATGATATTCAGCAACGTTGTTTTTCCGCAGCCCGACGGCCCCAGAAGCGCATACGCCCCGCCGTCTTCCCAGATCGTATCGATGCGCTTGAGGGCATAGTCGGCCGGTCCCGCCGGGTTCTGGTGGTAGCTGTGGGCAATCCCGCTCAGCTCAATACGGGCCATTTCCATCTCCTCGTTGCTTCTGTATACGAAAAACATCAGGCGCGGGCGAGGCGACCAGCGCGCCACGGGCATCATAAGCAAAAAAACCGGCTGGATTGGCGTAGATGCTGATATCATTCCCGATGGGAATATGGCGCACCCCTTTTTCCTGCACCACCATTCGGAAATCGTCGTAGCGGGCATGAATGAAGGTCTCCGACCCGTTGATTTCCGTTAACTCCACTCTGGCCCGGATTTCAACATCATCCGCATTGTTTCGCGATAGAAAAAGATGGTTGGAACGGGTCGCGAAGGTATACGCGCCGTCTCCAAGCGCCTGCAGGTGGCCGCGCAAAGGGATGGCCAGCCGCTCGCCGACCCGGGCTGTTCCGGCGGACACCCTCGCCTCGAAAAAATTGATGGGCGGGTCGCTGAAGACCTCGGCCACCCGGGTGGTAACCGGATGGCGGTAAACATCCGGGGTGGGGCCGGTCTGAAGGATCCGGCCTTCGTCCATGACAATGACATGCCCTCCCAGCATCAGGGCCTCGGTTGGCTCCGTCGTGGTGTACACAACGATGGCTTTCCCCTTGTCGAAAATTTCCTGGAGCTCGATCCGCAGCTCTTCACGCAGCTTGTAATCCAGATTTACCAGCGGTTCATCCATGAGGAGCAGGTCGGTATCCTTGACCAGCGCCCGGGCAATGGCCACCCGCTGCTGCTGGCCGCCGGACAACTCAGCCGGCAGACGATCAAGCAGGTCTTCGATGTGGAGCACTGCCGCGGTTTCACGAACGCGCCGGGTGATTTCATCTTTCTTCAACCCGGCCAGTTTCAGCGGCGAGGCAATATTTTTAAAAACCGTCAGGGAAGGATAATTGATAAACTGCTGATATACCATGGCCACACGGCGTTTACGTACCAGTCGGCCGGTGACATCTTCGCCATTAACCAGAACGCGCCCCCCGCTGGGCCGGTCCAGACCGGCCATGATCCGCAGCAGAGTCGTCTTGCCGGCCAGGGTCCGCCCCAGAACCACATACCGGGACCCGGGCTTCAGGTGGAGATTGATGTCCTGCAGATACATTTCACGGCCGACGATCTGGTCGACATTTTTTAACAATAAACCCATCTGACGGGTTTCCTTTCTGCGGGGGTCAAATAAACCCCGTCTGCGGACGGCAAGTAAGCTCCGGCCGATTACTTGCCCCAGTGGCCGAAAACAGTATCTGTATTTATACTACTCCCAAAATATTTTCGCAAGTGAAAACATTACGATCAATAATTTTCATTATCGCTATTCAATCGTCGGCCGGCCATCGAATGTATAAATCTCCGCCCCGGCCTCACGCACCATTCTAACGACCGGTGCCGGCGGGGTGCGGTCGGTAAACAGCGCGTCAATTTCCTCTATATTTCCCAGCCGCACCATCGCCTTGCGGCCGAATTTGGTGTGGTCGGCCACGAGAAACACCTTGCGTGAATTGTCGATAATGGTTCGGGCCGCCCGGACTTCACCGTAATCAAAATCCATCAGCGAGCCATCGGCATCGATTCCGCTGATACCGATGATCCCGTAATCCACCTTGAACTGCCGGATAAAATCAACGGTGGCTTCCCCGGAGAGGGCGCAGTCCCGATTGCGGATTTTACCGCCCGTGACCATGATATCAAAATTTTCGTTCTTGCTGAGAATGGTCGCCACATTGAGATTATTGGTGATGATCCGCAACAGTTCGTGCCCGCAGAGCGCCCCGGCAACGGCCTCGGTGGTGGTACCGATATTAATAAAGAGCGACGCTTTCTCGGGGATATGTTCGGCCACCATCCGGCCGATCTGCTCTTTTTCCGCCAGACAGATAATCCGGCGATCGGAATAGGCCACATTTTCAATACTGGAAGACGGCGCGGCGCCCCCGTGATACCGCTGCAGCCAGCCTTCTTCGCAGAGCGCATTGATATCGCGGCGGATGGTCTGCGGCGTCACCGAAAAATGGCGCGCCAGTGACTCGTTGGCGACATATCCCTTGTCCCGGACAAGCGCTAAAATAGCTTCCTGGCGCTGTCTGACCGGTGCCTGACGGCCGCTTAAAACCACGGGACCCGACGATGTGGCCGCCGGGGTATCCGGTTTTGTATTTTTTAGATTGCGATTCATTTAATCGTTATCCCTCTGAAAATGTGCGGGCGATATGTTTGTTTTCGAAAATATATTGAAAAACATGTCGTATTTAGAAAATTAAAGCGTGACAATAACCGATATAAATGTTAAATGAGAGAAAAATGGCCATTTGGATGCATGGTAAAATCATACGCCGACATGCCCATTTTCACAACAGAAAAATAATTCAGGCGGATATGGCTGTTTCAGGTCACCATCTTATCCATACCCAGGTATTGGTCATCGGTGCCGGGATTACCGGCGCCGGTCTGGTCCGGGATTTATCCCTGCGAGGCATTACATGCATCCTGGTAGAGCAGGAAGACGTAACGGCCGGCGCGTCGGGCGCCAACCACGGTCTGCTGCACAGCGGAGCCCGCTATATCCGGTCCGATCCGGCATCCGCGAGAGAATGCCAGCAGGAAAATCACCTGCTCAAACGCCTGGCCCCCCATTGTATTGACACCTGCGGCGGACTTTTTGTCGCTGTTGCCGGCGACGATGAAGACTATATCTCTGATTTCCCTTCCTTATGCGCCCAAAGCGGCATTTCCGCGCAACCGGTTGATCTGGCCGACGCCCGTCAAATGGAACCGGCGCTGTCGGACCGGCTCATCGCCGCCTTTGCCGTGGACGATGCGGCGGTTGACCCGTTCCGTCTGACGCTGGACAATATTGCCCAGGCCGTGGACAGGGATACGCGTCTGTTGCGGTTTACCCGGGTGATCAATTTCAAAATCACCCGATCACGGGTGGCATCGGTGGAAGTGGTCAACACCCGCACCGGCCGGACATCCCGTATCCAGGCGGACATTGTTGTCAATGCCGCCGGCGCGTGGGCCGGCCAGGTGGCCGCCGGCGCCGGCATATCGATTCCAATGATTTATTCCAAAGGCAGCCTGCTTGTCACCCAGAGCCGGATGACCCGGCGGGTGATCAACCGGTTGCGCCTGGCCACGGATGCCGACATCCTCGTACCCGGCGGAACGGTTTCAATCCTCGGCACCACATCGGTCCGCACCGAAACACCGGATGACATCCACCCTGAAATAGAAGAGATCGACCGGATCATCGCCGAAGGCGCCATGATGATTCCGGCCCTTGACACAACGCGCTATATCCGCGCCTATTGCGGCGTCCGCCCGCTGGTGGGCAACCAGAGCGATGGGGACGACCGCAGAGTCAGCCGGGGCTATACCCTTATTAACCATGCCCGCGACGGCATTGATAATTTTGTCACCATTGCCGGCGGCAAGCTGACTACCTATCGCCACATGGCCGAAGAAACGGCCAATCTCGTCTGCCGGAAGCTGGGCATTGATGCGCCCTGCACCACCCGTACGGAACCGCTGCCGGCATCGTCAGGCGCCCGGTGGACCGAACCGGGGCTGGCCCCCCGCCTGTGGATCAAACGGAACGACCCGTCGGACCTGTTATTA
This sequence comes from uncultured Desulfobacterales bacterium, assembly GCA_964577615.1. Classification (GTDB taxonomy): domain Bacteria; phylum Desulfobacterota; class Desulfobacteria; order Desulfobacterales; family QNYZ01; genus QNYZ01. The sequence goes on from CAZNZW010000019.1 coordinate 41,546, forward strand.
TGTGAATGCGAAATGGTCTCCCAGCACGCGGTCGACCGGATCATTGCCGACATGGAAACACTGAACCTTCCCCTCACCCTGGAAGCCATCGCCCTGCGCAGCCGGGTCGGCAAAGGCCCGTGCCAGGGCGCTTTCTGCAGCCAGCGGCTGACCGCCTGGCTTTATGACCGGAAGGTGTTCAATACCGACCAGGGCCGGGATAATCTACGCGATTTTCTTGATGAACGATGGCGGGGACAATACCCGCTGCTGTGGGACACGGCGCTGGTACAGTCCCAGCTGATGGAAGCCATGCACTGCGGGTTGTTTGGCATGGAATTGACGGCCGGCACACCAGCAGAAAAAACGCGGGACAAATAACATGGAGGAGATCCCCCAGATCAATTGCGACGTGCTCGTCATCGGATCCGGCCTGACCGGCATGGCTGCCAGCCTGTTTGCCGTTACCCGCGGCTTGGATACCGCTCAGGTCGGGACATCCGGCGAGCTGGGATTTGCCAGCGGCCTGATCGACCTGCTCGGCATCCATCCGGTGGCAGACGGCCAAGAACGGGACGATCCCTGGCGCGCTGTTGATGGCCTGTCGAACAGCCATCCCCGGCACCCTTACGCCCGACTGAACAAAAAAGAAATGCACAGTGCACTGACGGCGTTTCAGTCATTTCTCGCGGATAACGGCCTGCCCTATCACATCGACAACGGACGAAACCAGCGGCTGATACTCCCCACCGGTACCATTAAGCCCACATACGCCGTCCCGATAACGGTCCGGAACAACGCCCGGGCCCTGGCCGAAAAATCCCCCTGTCTGATCGTTGATTTTCACGGGCTCAAAGGATTCAGTGGCCGCCAGATGGTGGAAATGCTGCGGCCGGTCTGGCCGGCACTCACTACCCGGCGGATCACCTTCCCCGATGGGGGCGGCGAGCTGCTCTGTGAGCACATGGCCCTTTCCCTGGAGCAGGCCGACACCCGCGCCCGTCTGGCCGAAACAATTATTCCCCACCTGGACTCAGTGGACTATGTAGGACTGCCGGCCATCCTGGGGATCTACCGGCCCATGCTGGTTTTCGACGACCTCCGGCAACGGCTGCAGCGGCCCCTGTTCGAGATCCCGACCATGCCGCCGGCCATCGGCGGGCTGCGCCTGAAAAACATCTTCGAGCAGGCCCTGCCCCGGATGGGAGTTAAAACCCTCTACCAGCAGAAAGTCCTGACGGTGGCACCCGGCAGTCCCGCCGGGTTCCATCTGCACATCGGCCAGAAAGGGACGCCCCGCCAAATCGTTACCGCCCGGGCGGTCATCCTGGCCACCGGCCGGTTTATCGGCGGCGGTCTGGCCGCCGACCGCAGACAGATCCGGGAGACCGTTTTCAACCTGCCGCTCTATCAGCCGGCGGCCCGAACCGACTGGCACCGGAAATCTTTTTTCGATCCGAACGGCCATCCAATCAATCGCTTCGGCCTTGAGACCAACGAGACCCTGCAGCCGGTGGACGCCGCCGGCCAGGTCATCCATCCCGGTCTTTTCGCCGCCGGATCAATCCTGGCTCACCAGGACTGGATGCGCCAGAAATGCGGGGCCGGGCTGGGAATCACCACGGCCCATGCCGCCGTATCCGCGTGTTTCCGGTTTATCGATGCTTAGCCATCCCGCCGGGGACCACAGACAACCGGGCACCCATGACATTTGATTTTTCCTTCTATACCGCCCTGGGCATCTGCCTGGCGGGCACCTTCTTCCGGATGGGAAAATGGTTTTTCATCCGCATCGGCCCTGAAGCCGACCGGCTAACCATCCGATCCCGCCTGGCGGCGGCTCTGGGCAGTCTGCTGCGGGCGTTGACCCATCGCCGGATTTTTTCGCTGGCCGGGAGCGCCGTCGCCGATATCCTGTTTCAGCGCAGTATCTTCCGCCAGAACCGCTGGCGCTGGCTCATGCACATTTGCCTGTTTTACGGGATGTTTGGCCTCGTCTTTATGCACGCCCTGGACACTCTGGTGACCGCACGCCTCTTTTCCGACTACGAATCGCCCCTCAACCCCTTCTTCTTTCTCCGCAATTTTTTCGGATCGATGGTGATCATCGGCACGACCATTGCCCTTGTCCGCCGGGCCGGGATCGGCCCTCTGCGACGCGTTACCCGCCCCATGGATACGGTGACTCTCGCCCTGATCGCCGTGATCATTGCCTCCGGTGTCCTGCTTGAAGCCGCCAAGATTGTTTCCGAACCCGTCTTCGATGACATGGTCGACGAATACATGGACGAAGACGACGAAGACATCCTTGCGCCCCTGCGGGCATACTGGGCCGCGGAAAACGGCGTAGTCTTCGCCAAGCCGGTGGACAGTGACGATCCAGCCGTAATTGCCCGGGGCCGTGACACCCACGAGGAGTATTGTCTCTCCTGCCATGCGCCAGCCGCCTCGGCCTTCATGAGCCACGCCGTGGCCCGGGCCGGCGCGCCGCTGGCCAGGGCGGCCAACCGCATTCGTCTCGACACCTGGCTCTGGTATGTTCATTTCCTGGCCGCCTTTGCCGCCCTGGCCTGGCTGCCCTTCGGCAAATTGTTCCATCTCATCGCCACGCCGCTCAACCTGCTGATCCGGTCCGGCGCCAGCGCATCGCCTTCTCCGGCCCAGACAGCCAACCGGCGGGCCCTGGCCCTGGACGCGTGCACCCACTGCGGGGTCTGCAGTACCCACTGCAAGGTAGCGCCCATCCTCGCCGTGATCGGCAACCCCGCCATTCTACCCTCCGAAAAGCTGGCCGCCCTGGCCCGGGATGTAAGCACCAGAAAACAATCCGCTGACCAGACAGCCCGACTGGCCGAAGGCAGCTTCATCTGCACCGCCTGCGGCCGGTGTACCGAGGTCTGCCCGTCGGGCATCGACCTGGCCGATCTGTGGCGGGCATCCAAACAGACGCTCACCCGCCGGGGATTCACCACTGCCCACCACTGGATCATGGGCAAAACGGCCCATGAATGGGCGCAGGTGGCATCCAGACAACCCGCAAAAACCACCCAGCTGTCCCGGCCACCGGCCACTATCATCCATCTGACCGACCGGCCGGAAATCATCCGGGAATGCATCCAGTGCACGATCTGCACCGCCGTGTGCCCGGTGGTGGCCGCTGCTGCCGATCCAGCCCGGGAACTGGACCTGACGCCGCAGCAGATCATGAACCTGCTGCGACTGAACATGATTGATTCGGCCCTGGGCGCCCGCATGGTCTGGCACTGCGTGACCTGCTACCTCTGCCAGGAGCACTGCCCCCAGGGCATTCCGGTGGCGGATGTACTTTACGAACTGCGCAATATCGCCCAGCGTCAATTCCATCCCGCCCCGGTCGCGGTGGACCGGCTGCCCCATCAGGCGGGTCATCCGGGCAATCATTCAGCGTTACCACCGGCACCCGGGCCGATCGAAAAGGGAGAACCCGCATGAGATACGTCTACTTCCCCGGCTGCCAGATTCCAGCGGTCCTCCCGGCTTATGACCTCTCCACGCGCAGCGTCCTGGCCCGGCTCGGCATCGACCTGATCGACTGCGAATTAAACTGCTGCGGCTACCCCGTCCGACACCAAAGCACCGAAGCATCGTTTCTCTCGGCCGGCCGGGTCCTGGCTCTGGCCGGCCGGCACAACGCCCCGCTGATCACGCCGTGCAAATGCTGCTATGGTAATTTGAAGCATGCCCAGTACTGGCTGGAAACTGAATCGGCATTGCGACACCGGGTCAATGCGATTCTCAGGCAGGAAAACCTGCACTGGGCACCTGGCACCCGCGTCCGGCATCTTTTGCAGGTGTTAAAGGAAGATATCGGCCTGCCGGCAATCGCCGCCACCGTAACAGCACGTCAAAAAACGGTTCGCGTGGCCACCCATTACGGATGCCACGCGCTCCGACCGTCGGCAATCGTTCAATTCGATGATCCCCTGGCACCGACAATATTTGAAGATTTGATCGCGGTCACCGGCGCTGCGGTCATTGACTGGCCGTTGCGGCTGGCCTGCTGCGGTGCGCCCCTGTGGGAGAAAAACCGCCATTTATCCGTGACCCTGATGCAGAGAAAAATTGAAGGCGCCGACCGCGCCGGTGCGGGTATCATCTGTACGGCCTGCACCTATTGCCAGCACCAGCTTGATCAGGTACGCTCGGACGCCCTGGCGCACGCACCGCCAATCCCATCCGTTCTTTACCCCCAACTGCTGGGACTGGCCATGGGCATGGCGCCGGAAGAACTGGGGCTTGGCGACAGCCGGATCCAATGGCATCCCGCACGCTGACAGCCGTTCGAAACATGACTTAAAACTGACGGAGGTGAATCGTGGAAAAATATATCGGCGCCGTCGATCTCGGTACCACCAGCAACCGCTTTATCGTTTTCGACCACCAGGGCCGGATCATTGGTCTCGACCAGATGGAACACAAACAGATATTTCCCCAGCCCGGATGGGTCGAGCACGATCCCATGGAGATCTGGCAAAACACCGAGAAAGTCATGGCCGGCGCCCTGAAAAAGGCCGGTATTTCCGGCAGCGCCCTTTCCGCCATCGGCATCACCAACCAGCGGGAAACCACGGTTGTCTGGGACCGGCGCACCGGCCGCCCGTTTTACAACGCCATTGTCTGGCAATGCACCCGCACCGATGCGATCTGCCGCCAGCTGGCCGCCGAATCCGGACCGGACCGGTTTCAGAAAAAAACCGGCCTGCCCATCAGCACCTATTTTTCCGGGCCAAAAATCCGATGGATACTTGATCATGTTCCCGACGCCCGGGCGGCCGCCGAATCCGGTGATGTGCGCTTTGGCACCATCGAAAGCTGGATCATCTGGTGGCTCACCGGCGGACCGGACCAGGGCGCCCACGTGACCGATGTGTCCAACGCCAGCCGGACCCTGCTGATGAATTTAAACACCCTTGACTGGGATGAAGAAATACTGAACGCGCTTAATATCCCCCGCCGGATACTGCCGGAAATCGTTCCGTCTGTCGACACCGATCCCTGGGGATATACGTCGGCAGCGGGCGCTTTGGGCGCGGCCATACCGGTGTGCGGCGCGCTGGGCGACCAACAGGCTGCGCTGGTGGGCCAGGCCTGTTTCAACCCGGGAGAGGCCAAAAACACCTACGGCACCGGCTGTTTTCTGCTGCTCAACACCGGCGAAACACCCGTGGTCTCCCGCCACGGCCTGCTGACCACCGTGGGGTATCAGATTCGCGGGGAAAAACCGGTGTACTGCCTGGAAGGATCCGTGGCCATGGCCGGGGCGCTGGTGCAATGGCTGCGGGACAACCTGGGCCTGATTACCAGCGCACCGGAAGTGGAAGCCCTGGCAAAAACCGTTGACGACAATGGCGGGGCCTACATCGTCCCCGCTTTTTCAGGCCTCTTTGCCCCCTACTGGCGCCCGGACGCCCGGGGGGTCATTGCCGGCCTGACCCGTTTTGTCAACAAGGGCCACCTGGCCCGGGCCGTGCTTGAAGCCTGCGCCTATCAGACCCTCGACATTGTCGAAGCGATGAATCAGGATGCCGGCATCGATCTGGCTCATCTTAAGGTGGACGGCGGCATGGTGGCCAACGAACTGCTTATGCAGTTTCAGGCCGACCTCCTCAATGTTTCGGTCATCCGCCCAAAAATAGCCGAAACCACCGCCCTGGGCGCCGCCTATGCCGCCGGGCTGGCCGTCGGCTACTGGTCTGACCTTGGTGCACTGCGGAAGAACTGGGCCAAAGACAAAGCCTGGCTTCCGAATATGCCGCCGGCCCGGCGGGAAGCGGGGATCAGCGGTTGGAAAAAGGCAGTGAATCGGACGTTTGACTGGGTCGAATAAGACAGGGCCATTCATCATTATCCTGGGTGGCAAAGATCGGCCGGGTGTCGATTCCACGTGCTGCCGTAAAAATGAAAACCGCGTCACCGCCCGGGCAGTCTTTTCCCCGGGCCCGGGATAATTACCTTTTCCAGGATTGGATTTCTACAATATTTCCCTCAGGATCTCTGAAATATACAAAACACAACACACCGATCCCTTCAACTGTTTTTTCAGTGACTTTACCCAAAGCCTGCCCGCCATTTTCCATGGCCGCCTTCAATGTTTTGGTGACATCATCGACTTCAAAAGCAATATGCGTCAATCCGGTATAATTCGCCATCAAAGGCGCCGTCTCCCGCGTGTTTTTATAAGAAAATATTTCCAGGGTGGGGCCATTATTTCCATGCCCCGGCAATAATAAATGTACCCCCTCTAATTCAGCGTCCGATAACCCGGTGGCCTGATCCAGCCACTCGCCGGAAAGTTTTCTTTCCGGCGGTTTTACAACGCAATCAAAAATATTCATGTAAAATTCCGATAGTTTTCTCCAGTCTCCTGCCACAATATTGGTATGTGCATATCTCATAGCGCGTTCCCCGATTTCTTGTGCCCTTAAAAAAAGCGTTCTTCCCTATTTACTATCCCTGTCCAGAGCGATTATTTCAGATACAAATTCAGCGGTTTTCCCCGTATATTCTCTACACCCCCGGTGAAGATTATTTTCGGAAAACATACGCTGGCCCGCCTTTGTTCCCAGATCACACCCTATCAGCTCCTTACAATTTGCAGAGCCAAACTTTTTTTCGAATTTTGCAATTAACGCTTTTACCGCATCGTAGTTTTTCTGGACGGATTCACCACTGGTTTCTCTGCCGTATACGATGCCAAGGGCCAGGATCCCCCCGGACAATGCCCCGCACATCCCACACGTTCTTGAGATACCGGAGCAGAATCCGGTAGCAATTTTCGGGATTAACTTGGATGTAATACCTGCGTCGGCTGCAATCACTTTCAGCACACTTTCAGCGCAATACCACCCCTGATCAAAAGCAATTGTTGCTTTTTGGTATACGTTACGATTCATAAAATACCTGCCTGTAAAATTGGAAAAGGGGGCCGCCATCACGGTCGGTCAAAACGGTAATCCGACAACGATTCCGTTTCTTCTTCCTGTTTTATCCCTGAAAAATATTTGAGATGGCAGTCCTTTTTATTGACGCAGCCCACACTCAAGAAAATTTAGGTTTTAAATCAGAAATGGCCCCACGGCCCTATAACGGCAACCAAAGATTGTAAAAATCAGAAGATCCCGGACACAGTAAAAATGTTTTGTGCAACCCAATCATGGCAAAATTCGTGTGGGCACGGTGAAATCGCCAACTCCACACCACTACTAAAAGACAGGATATCATAAAATATGGCATCTTGTGTTTCTTCGCAGCTAACGAAATTGCGCGGTTTCCAAAAGCAACATCTTGAATATACCGGGCAAAAATTGGAAGTTTTTCCTCAGTACCACGTCTATGTTTGGAGTCACTTCGCCTCTTTTTACCGCTATTGGATCGGCTCTGTCAAAATCGATTTTATCGTCATACCACCGGCTGAGATAGTTGGCATTGGAGCCATCAAAGAATATTTTGAAATTACCCGCAGGCAATGCGTTTATATTGTATTCGCCATTGGTTTTAGTAACAGAACTGCCGACAGCGATATCATTGCTGTCCTTTACAATCACTCGAACCCATTGAATGCCAGCCCCCTCTCCATTTGTTACCCGGCCGGCAACAGTCCCGCCAAGCTCAAGAACAGCATCTATCCCGATGGTCACACCACCTTTTGTTATCATTATCGGATCGGCGCTGTTCAAATCAGTTTTGTCATTATACCATTCGCTCACGTAGCCTGCATCATAACCGTTAAAAAACATATAGACATTTCCCGGAGGTAATCCAACTATTTTATAATTGCCATCTCCGTCCGTGTAATTCCAGAGTCCGATATGGTTATTATCGCGGTCAACTACCGCTACCAGCACACTTTGAACACCTACACCCCGGCCATCCGTTATCCGTCCCGAAACAGTACCGCCGATCTCGAGGACCGCATCAATGCCGACGGTTGTACCACCAGCCGTTACCGCTACCGGATCTGCGCTGTCAAAGTCAATTTTATCATTATACCATTCAGCAATATAACCGGCATAACCACCAACAAACACAATTTTAACATTTCCGGCGGGTAAATCTTTTATGGTATAATTACCATTTACGTCTGTATCATCCTCATTTATAAATAAATTATATACATCGCTATCTTCTGCAATCACCTTCACCCCTTCAATACCTGCACCGGCTCCATTGGTTACCCGCCCCGAGATTACACCATTGGATTGCGCATGAGCCACTATCGGAAAAAAAATAAGAAGCGCATAAACAATACGAAAGATCTCTTTTAAACCCCGTCCGGTTTCAGATCCGCTCTTCATTGTTATTTCCTTTCCTTTAGATCCATTGCCACCGCCCCGTCGCTTTTGTGGT
>CAZNZW010000020.1:0-6080 GCA_964577615.1 uncultured Desulfobacterales bacterium
CCCTGACCGGCCGGGCCTTCCTCTATTTTGCCTATCCGGCCCAGATGACGGGTGATACGGTCTGGGTGGCGCTGACCGGTATCAGGGAAACAGCTGTGGACGCCATCACGGCGGCCACCCCCCTGGTGGTTGCCGCGGCCACCCATACCGCCGGCGCCGTGGAAAAGGCCCTGTCCGATACCGGGTATTCGGCGGCCACCCTTTTTTTCGGATGGTATCCGGACAGCATCGGCGCCTCGTCGGCCCTGCTGTGTCTCATCGGCGCCATCGTCCTGGTGCTGATGGGCATCGCCAGCTACCGCATTATCCTCGGTGACATCCTCGGGCTGCTCGCCACCGGGTTCCTTCTCAATCTATTGGCAACCCCGGGGTCGTCACCGTATATGACATTAAACCCGTTTTATCATCTGATCATGGGCGGCACGGCTTTCGGTTTCGCCTTCATGACCACCGATCCGGTATCGGCGCCTGACCTGCACGCCGCCCGCTGGATTTACGGGGCAGCCATCGGCGCGCTGACCGTTCTGATCCGGGTCTTCAACCCCGCGTTTCCCGAAGGGATCATGCTGGCGATCCTTTTCATGAACGTCCTGGCGCCGCTGCTGGACCATCTCGCCCTGCGGGTCAAATTGAACCGGCGGGTGCCAAATGTCTAACGCCGCTAAATCATTTACCTTTGCCATCGGGCTTGGCATCGTCTGCAGCCTGCTGTTGACCACGGCCGCCACGGGTCTGCGACGCTACCAGGAACGCAATATCCGCATCGACCGTCAGAAAAACATCCTCAAGGCCGTCGGGCTGCTCGACGACACCGCCACGAATACCGCCGAGGCCATTGAATCCCTCTACAAAGAGAACATGAAGATGCTCTACGTCGACACCACCGGTAAAGTGATTCCCAAAGATCACCACAGACCAGGCGATCTGCCCATCTGGCTCTACCGCAAGGCCGATCGGGTTCAGGCGTATGTCGTTCCCATCGACACCAACGGCCTGTGGGGAAAGATCCACGGCTACCTGGCTTTTGACGCGGACGGCGCCACCGTGCGGGGATTTACCGTCTATAAGCACGCCGAAACGCCGGGCCTGGGCGGAGAGATCGAAAAACGCTGGTTTCAGAAAAATTTCGTCGGGAAAAAGGTGATCAATCCAGCAGGAAAATTCGTGTCCATCGGCATTGCCAAGGGAAAAATCGGCAATCAGATTCCCGGCGACAAACGGGCAAACTATGTGGATGGTATCAGCGGCGCTACCCTGACGGGAAAATTCCTCAGCGCGGGCCTGAAAGATATTCTCCGCAATTACGAACCAGTAGCCATTAAATTTCGTCGAAACCAGTGCGGCAAGGTGACCCTGTGCCAGTAATTCGCTGTCAAAATCATTTACCCGGCAGGTCGTGCCCATGAAACTGACCCGCTCACCATCGTATCAGGCCATTTCGTCGGCCCTGTGGGAAAGCAATCCCGTTTCCAAACAGATCCTGGGAATCTGTTCGACTCTGGCCGTGACGGTCCAGATGAAAACGGCCCTGGTGATGTCCCTGTGCCTGATCTTTGTGGTGGCATTCGCCAACTTTTCCATTTCTCTGATGCGGAACCAGATCCCCCGCAATATCCGTATCATCGTGGAGGTGTCGGTCATCGCGACGCTGGTCATTGTGGCCGATGAATTTTTAAAGGCCTTTATGTACGACATCAGCAAACAGTTGTCGGTGTTCGTGGGGCTCATCATTACCAACTGTATTGTCATGGGCCGCGCCGAAACGTTTGCCATGGCCAATCCGCCGGGCCGTTCCTTCATCGACGGCATCGCCAACGGCATCGGGTATGGATCGATTCTGATGGGTGTGGCCTTCTTCCGGGAATTGCTGGGTTCGGGAAAATTAATGGGATTTCAGGTGATTCCCCAGTCGTTTTACCAGGCGGGATATGAAAACATGGGGCTCATGGTGCTGGCCCCGGGCGCATTCATCATGATCGGCCTGTTTGTCTGGCTGGAACATACATTGCTCGGGGATTGATCGATGGATAATCTGCTCAGCGTCTTTCTAAATTCTGTTTTTGTCGGCAATATCCTTTTCGCCTACTTTCTGGGAATGTGCTCGTTTCTGGCTGTTTCCAAAAATCTGAAAACCGCCACCGGCCTGGGCGTGGCCGTGGTTTTCGTCCTGGCCATTACCACGCCGGTCAACTGGCTGGTCTACCGCTATCTGCTGGCGCCCGGCGCCCTGGCCTGGGCCGGGCTGCCCGATGTGGATCTGCATTACCTGAAACTGATTTTATTCATCGCCGTCATCGCCGGGATCGTTCAGATCGTCGAGATGGTGATCGACCGGTATTCCCAGACGCTCTACAACGCCCTGGGCGTGTTTCTACCGCTGATCACGGTGAACTGCGCGGTACTCGGCGCGTCCCTGTTCATGGTGGAACGACGGTATACCTTTGCCGAAACCATGGTTTTCGGCCTGGGTTCGGGGATCGGATGGGCGCTGGCGATCATTTCCATGGCCACGGTCCAGCAGAAACTGCGCTATGCCGACGTGCCCGACGGGCTGCAGGGATTCGGCATCAGCATCATCACCACGGGGCTGATGGCCATGGCGTTCATGCTTTTTTCAGGAATCACACTGTAGAGGGCGCACAAATTTGATTTACGTGTTCAGCACAACGGTTTTTCTGGCGGTGATTGTCGTCCTGGTCGGCCTGCTGCTTTTCGTCGAATCCCGGCTGACCGTCAAAGGTGACCGGCGCATCATGATCAACGGCGATGCCGACAAGGAAATCATCACCCCCGGCAACAAGACCCTGCTGGCCGCGCTTCTGGACAATCAGGTCCTGATTCCCTGCGCCTGCGGCGGCAAGGGCACCTGCGGGACGTGTAAATGTGTGGTGGAAGACGGTGGCGGGGATATTCTGCCCACGGAGCTGTCTCTGGTCAACCGGCGGGAGCGCAAAAACGGCGTCCGCCTGGCCTGCCAGGTCAAAGTCAAGCAGGATATGAAGATCCGTATCCCGGAAGAAATCTTCAATGTCAGGAAATATACGGCGACAGTGGTGTCCAACGACAACGTGGCCACGTTTATCAAGGAACTGGTGCTGCGCATCGACGACGGTAAGATCTTTGATTACCGGTCCGGCGCCTACATGCAGATCGATATTCCCGAATACCATACGTCTTTCAGCGATTTTCAGGTATCCACCCGGTATGCCGCGGCCTGGAAACAGTTCAACCTGCTCCAGCTCGAAGCCGGGACAACGGAGCCGTCGAACCGGGCCTATTCCCTGGCCAGCGCACCGGCCGAAAAAGGGGTGCTCCGATTCACGATCCGCATCGCCACCCCGCCCCGGGGCAAACCCGACGCCCCGCCCGGAATCGGTTCCTCCTACGTGTTTAACCTGAAACCGGGCGAAAAAGTCACGCTGAGCGGCCCGTATGGCGATTTCTTCATCAAGGACACCGACCGCGAGATGTGTTTTATCGGCGGCGGCGCCGGCATGGCGCCGATGCGCTCCCATATCCGCCACCTGCTTTTAACCGAAAAAACCGGCCGGAAAATCACCTTCTGGTACGGCGCCCGGTCCCGGCAGGAGATGTTTTACCATGAAGAATTCAAAGAACTGGCTAATCAATTCGATAACTTTTCCTACTTCGTGGCCCTGTCCGACCCCCAGCCCGAGGATCATTGGAAAGGCCTGACCGGTTTTATCCACCAGGCCGCCTGCGACCACTACCTCTCCGCCCACGAAGATCCCACGGAAATCGAATACTACCTCTGCGGCCCGCCCCTCATGATGAAGGCGGTATTTATGATGCTCGACAGTCTCGGCGTGGAACCGGAAATGATTGCTTTCGACGATTTCGGGGGGTAGGGTAATTTGCAAAATAAAACCAAGAAAATCCGACTCAAACATCGCCTCGAGTTTATATTTGTTCGATCTTTTCAGCGGCTGCTGTCCGCCCTGCCATTTCCTGCGATCGAAAAACTGGGCCCCTGGATGGGGTCACTGATCTGGATTGTTTTTCCCTATCGGCTTGAAGTGGTCTATACCAACCTGACCTTTGCCTTTCCGGAAAAGACCCGGGCTGAAAAAATGGCGATGGCCCATCGGATCTACCGGCACTACGGCTATATTTTTTTAACCTATCTGGTCATGCACCGGCCGGTCATGCGACGGCGAATTGAAAATATGTCTGTCACCGGAGACGCCTGTATTGACGAAGCGCTGGCCGGGGGCAAAGGCGCCATTTTAGCGGGTATTCATTACGGCCCGTGGGAAGCGTTTGGTGCCTGGCTGAACATGAACGGTTATCCGGTCAGCGCCATTTACCGCACCCAGAAAAATCCGCTGACCGACCGATTTTTCATCGAACATCGCCAGCAGTTCGGACCCCACCTCCGCCACATCGCCAAACACAGTGTCGGCCGGTTCGTCAAGGAACTCAAACAGAATCGGCTCCTGATGGTTGCCGTGGATCAGAAAGGAGGCCGGCGGGGAACCATGGTCCCGTTTTTCAACCGGCAAACAAGCATTGCCAAAGGCGCCGCCTTCCTCCACCTTCGCACCGGCGCGCCGGTTTTATGGGGTCTGCCCACAGTAAAAAACGGCCGGCTGGCCTTACAGATGGGGCACCTGCCGTTGCCTCGGCTCACCGAAGTGACCCAGGAAAATATTCAGACGATCACGGCTGCCATTTTGTCGCATTACGAAACCGCTATCCGTAAAAACCCCGAGCCGTGGTTCTGGTTTCATCGACTGTGGCGCAAAGCCTATTCAAAAAAAATCCGGCGGTCTTTCATGGAAACAATCAACCCGCTTCACTCCGCGCAGCGGCCCATCACATCCAAAAAAAGGAAGCGCCCGCATGGGTAGAGAACAGGTTTTACGAAAGGAGATCATCTCCATTTGTCTTGAGATGAACCGGACAGGCGTCAACCAGGGTACATCGGGCAATGTCAGTGCCCGCTGGAAAGACGGGATGCTGATTACCCCGTCGGGAATACCGTATGAAAAAACGACCCCGAAAGACATCATCTACGTGGATTTTTCAGACAATCAGGCCCATGGCCCCCATCAACCGTCCAGCGAATGGCTGTTCCACCGGGATATTTTATCCGGGCGAACCGACATTAATGCGGTAATCCATACCCATTCGGTTTATGCAACAGCCATGGCCATCCAGCGGATGGATATACCCGCCCATCACTATATGGTTGCCGCCGCCGGTGGCAACCGGATTCGATGCGCGAAATATGCCACCTTCGGCACCAGGGCATTGTCAGACAATGCCCTGGCCGCCCTGGGCGACCGCCTCGGGTGCCTTCTGGCCAATCATGGCGTCATTGCGCTGGGGCCGGATCTGACGAAAGCCCTGTGGCTGGCCAATGAAATCGAAACGCTGGCTAAACAATATTTCATCGCCAGCCAGTTCGGTAAGCCGGTCGTACTGCCCGATGACGAGATGGCGCGTGTCATCGAGGGGTTTAAATCATACGGCCCGCGAAAAGACGCTGATCAGAATTAATAAAACCGGTTTCCCCGGCTGATCCGGCGTCCGGCGGCCTATCTGACGATTATCGTTACCCGCCGGTTTCGGGGCTCGGCAACATCGTCCGGTGTCGGGATAAACAGATTTTTTTCACCGTGGGAAACAATGTCCATCCGCTCTGGCGGTATGCCCAGGGCGGCCAGGCGATCGGCAACGGTTTTTGCCCGTGCCAGACCAAGGCTGATGTTATACGGCCCCGTCCCCTTTGTATCCGCATGGCCTACCACCAGGATATCACATCCCCGGCACGTATCGGCGGCCTCGAGAATACGCCGGGCCACCTGGGGCAGGCGCTTCCGGGAGCTGTCGGTCAATTCCGAAATCCCGTATTTGAAATAGAGGATATAATGCACCGACGACATCGGGCGGCTCTGCAGCGCAGCCTTGAAAACGGCTCTGACCTGAGGCGGCGCCAGGGGTCTCTGCCGACGGGGTGGGCTCTGGGCGCTGGCAACGGATACCACAGTCCCCGGGATTGTCAACGTCTGTTTCCCGGCACTGTTGGTGACCACAATCTGTCCGGTTTTTCCGCC
>CAZNZW010000020.1:6180-10529 GCA_964577615.1 uncultured Desulfobacterales bacterium
TCAACGTCTGTTTCCCGGCACTGTTGGTGACCACAATCTGTCCGGTTTTTCCGCCAGCATCCGGAATTAAGACAAAAACCGCCTCTGGTTCGGGCACATGCCCGGGTCCGGAGGCGGCACATGCCGCCAGTATCATCAGCCCGACGAGTGGCCAGAAAATCCTCAACCTCTTCATCAACACATTCCTCCCCTCAGTTCCGCCAAAGGCCGGCCGCACGGTTACGGTCTGATAAAACTCAGATCACTGCCGGTGCCATCGGCAAACCGGACAGCTATCTGTCGGAATTCATCCTGGCACGTTAAAAAGGCCCGTACAATATCCGGATCCAGATCCTTTCCGCTCCGCGATTTCAGATAATCCGCCACCGCTTCATGCGACATGGCGGCTTTGTAAGTCCGCCGGCTGATCAGGGCATCGTAAATATCGGCAAGGGCCATGATCCGGCCGTATAGCGGAATGGCTTCTCCCGTCAACCCCTGGGGGTATCCGGACCCATCCCATTTTTCGTGATGGGTATAGGCGATGATCCGGGCAATGGCGAAGAACGAATTCCTGCCCAGCTTGGCCTCGGCCGCATCGAAAATCAATTTGCCATAGACCGTGTGCTGTTTCATCACTTCGAATTGTGCCGCCGTCAGTTTACCAGGATTTTTCAAGACCGAATCGGGCACGCCGACCTTGCCCACATCGTGCAGCGGCGAGGAATAAAAAAGCAGCTCGACGGTTTCATCGTCCAGCAGCGTCCCATATTTTTTTTTGTCCTTCTGTAAATATTCGGCCAGATGTTTAACATAGTATTGGGTGCGTTTGACGTGGCCACCGGTTTCCGTGTGCCGCGTTTCAATCACCATGGCAATGGTTTCCAGCGTCACGGCCTGCACCCGGGCCAGTTCCTGGGCGCGCTTTTTCCCCTTGCGTTCTTCCCGCCAGAACTTAAGCGCCGACAGAAAAGAGAAATTGACGGCAAAGATGGCCATGGGGATAATCGGGGAAATAAAAATCCCCCGGTTGCCGAGAAGCCAGCCGGACGCGGTCCACAGGGCCGTCACGCTGACGACAAAAGCCAGGATATTCCATATCGCCCGGCCATAGGCGAGCAAAACCGCCGACAGGATGCCGATCAGGATACCGAGGAGCAACTCCACGCCCCGCATCCATTGGGCCCTCTGGAGAAAATCGCCCTGGATGATATTATCCACGATGGCGGCATGGGCTTCAACGCCAGGAAAGAACGGATCAAACGGCATGGTATAAAAATCCTTCAGCCCCGCAGCCGAGGTGCCGATAAAAACGATGTGCCCGTTGATCTCCGTTTTGGATACCCGGCCGTCTAAAAGCCTGGCCGCTGAAATATGCCGAAAGGTATTTTCCGGCCCCCGAAACCGAATGAGGAGGTTTCCACTCTCGTCCAGTGGAATAACCCGGCCGTTCAGGGTCACGGACTCAACCCCGTTCGCGTCCATGCGCAGCAGCATCTGTTTGGAATCATAGGCCTGGATCAGTGCCGCCAGTGCGAGGCTGGGATAAATTTTGCCATTAAAGGCCATCAGCAGGGGCACCCGTCTGAGTGCGCCGTCCCGATCCGTGGTGGCGTTGATAAATCCGGAGTGCGTGACCGCCCGGGATAATATGTCAATATTGCACACCGCGCCACGGGGCTTCAGCCAGGCAGACGCGTCGGTGCCGTGCCGGGGGCGAATGACGAAAACAGGGGCGGGATGCAGCCGGCAGCCGCTCTGCAGCCGGGTCTTCGGGGTAAAGGTAAATTTGTATCCGAGGACAAACGGCCCGTGGGACAGCGTATCGGCCAGGACAGCATCATTATTTTTCAACTTCGAGGCCACATCGATCAGGTCCAGATGAATATCAAGATCATGGGCGATTTCGTTTTGCAGATGCGCCAGGGAAGTGCGGTCCGGTTCGGGAAAAATCATATCCAGGGCGACACTGCGGGCGCCGAGGTCCTGAATCTGTCGCAGCAGCCGGGCAATACGGTAGCGCGGCCAGGGCCATTGGCCATGGCGATTGAGGGTGTCATCATCAATATCGACGATCACCGGCAAAGGGGAGGCGGTCGTATGGGGAATCGACCGCAGCAGGACATCGTAGATCTGATTATTGGCCGTATCGAGCAGCCCGGGTCGAAAAAAGAAATAAATGCTCAGGATCGCAACGATTCCGATACCACTGAACAATATCGGGCCGCTTCGGGAAAGCAGCCCCTTCCTTTGACGGGGATTTAACGAGGTCAGCATGAACGCATCAATCGCATGGTTGCATCAATCAGGGAAGTCCGCGGGCAGAAGATGCCGCCGGGTTATCTGACCCGCACCTCGACGCAGCGGTTCTTTGGCTCGGACACATTGTCCGGGGTCGGAAAAATTAAATCCTTTTCGCCGTGGGACGTGGCCTCAAGCTGGTCCGCGCTGACGCCCTGCCCGATGAGAATTTTTTTGACGTTTTCCGCACGGCGCAGGCCGAGTTTCCAGTTTTTTTCCGCATTCCCGGCAGTATCGGTATGCCCGATAATTTGAACATCGCAGGGGGTACGTTTGTGTACCGTTGCTACAATCCGAGGCACCAGCGCCTGAGAAGTATCTGTCAGCTGCGTTGTTCCGGCCTGAAAATACAGGATAAATCGCGCAGATGGCTGCGGCGCGGCCTGCATGGCGCCCTTAAAGGTCTTCTCGATATCTTTTTTGGGTATCGGTTGGGGCGCTGCCGGTGACGTCTGGGCATCTTTCACCCTGACCCCCGTTTCAGCCGTGGCGATGACCTGCCTGCCGCCCTTGTTTTCAACGGTTATCCGGCCGACGTTGCCCGCGGTATCCGGCATCAGGACAAACAGGTTTTTGGGGCCGCCACAAGCCGATATCGCCAGGAAAGCCCCACAAAGAACGAGCAAACGAAACACTTTCATCATCTTTTCCTTTGATTACCAGGTACCTGAAGAGGTCACTGACCCGGAGATGCTATTCAGGCGTCACTTTGGCCAGAAAAGCCGTCCCCCGGATACCGATAGTGGCCACCGGCGTTTTGAATTTAACCGCATCCGGAGATGTCTTGCCGATGGCACCGGATACATATGAAGCCGTTCCCTTAATCATTTGAGAAACAAAACCGTATTTTTCCTGTGCCGGCTGATAGACGAAACGGGTGATCGTCAGCTGGCTGTCCGGCCCCAGGGAAATCCGGGTATCATCCTTAAACACCACGCCCATGGCGCCATCTTTACCCGTCACCAACAGGTCGTTCAGACGAATCCGGGTACCGTTTTCAGCCGGAATCTGTTCCTGCCCCCGTTTTACCACAGCGGTACCCTGTACATTGCGCAGCCCGCCGATGAAATCTTCTTCGCCCAGAGCCACAACAGGAAAAATCAGGCCGACAACACAGAGCAAAACAATGAATATCCGCATAACTGCCTCTTTCGGTTAGTGATTTACGGTAGCTGCCGCAAATTATTCCAGGAACAAGAATGACAGCTCGATCCATTCTTGTCAAGTTTGATATGCCGGGCAGCGACCGTACGCGTCTGACGATCGGGTGTCTGACGATGGGGGATCGGCCGTTTCCGGAGCCGGCCGGGTATGAATCCAGATTTTTGATTTTTTTTACGGTTCGGGGCGAACGAGGTGATTGATGGCTTTCCAGAGCGCATCCCGGCCCCGTCTTGTTTTGGCTGAAAAAAGAATGGGCGGAAGCTCGGTATCAAGGGCTTCGCTGATTTCCCGGTACCTTCGGGACTGGGCGCCGGTTGACAGTTTATCGGCCTTGGTCAGAACCAGTATCACAGGCAGTCGGCATTGCGCCAGCCAGCTGATAAACAACCGTTCCCGCTCGTCAGGCATCCGGCGGATATCAAGGATCAGGACCACGCCCCTGAGGGAATGCCTGCCAGCCAGATACCCTTCGATCATGGGGCCCCATTTTTTCTTAACCGCGGCCGGCACCCGGGCATATCCATATCCCGGCAGATCCACCAGGCCGAGCTGGTCATTAATGGAAAAAAAATTGATCAATTGGGTGCGCCCGGGGGTGCGGGAAGTTTTTACCAGCCGCTTCCGGTTGACCAGGGTGTTGATCAGCGATGATTTACCCACATTGGATCGGCCGGCAAAGGCAATTTCCGGCAAATCAGCGGGGGGGTACTGAGCCGGTTTGACGGCACTGGTAATAAATTTTGCGGAATGGATAATTACTTTTGCCATTATCAGTCCGTTGTGAGGCAGCATGCATGGGCAGGACGGCATGCTGCCGCCTCCCGCAGGCCGGCGCCGCCTGGTTAAATTCAAGAATGAATCAGACGACCTTGTTGAGGGGGTATTCGATGATTCCCTCGGCGCCG
>CAZNZW010000020.1:10629-18383 GCA_964577615.1 uncultured Desulfobacterales bacterium
AAGAATGAATCAGACGACCTTGTTGAGGGGGTATTCGATGATTCCCTCGGCGCCGGCCGTAATTAACCTGGGGATCAGATCCCGCATCACGCCGCGATCAACCATCGATTCCACCGAAAACCAGTCGGATTGATACAGGGTTGCAACCGTCGGGGCATTCAGGCTGGGCAGCAGGTTCACCACCTCTTCCATTTTATCTTTCGGGACGTTCATCTTTAACCCCACCAGTTTCGCGCCCCGCAGCGCCCCCTGAAGAAGCAGGGCGATCTGCATTATTTTATCTTTTTTTTCAGGCACTTTCCATGAGGTGTGGTTGGCGATAATCTGGGTATTGGTCTGCATCAGTTCATGGATAATCCGCAAGCCGTGGGCCTTGATGGTGGACTCGGTTTCGGTGACTTCCACAATGGCGTCGGCCAGGCCGGAGACGACCTTGGCTTCGGTCGCGCCCCATGAAAATTCCACCGCGACCTCGATCTGCCTTTCAGCGAAATAGCGCCGGGTAAAATTGACCATTTCCGTGGCCACTGTTTTTCCATTCAGGTCGGACAGCTGCCGGATCGTCGAATCGTAGGGGACGGCCAGTACCCACCGGGCCGGTCGAGAACTGACCTTGGAATAAATCAGATCGGCCACCAGATGCACATCGCTTTCATTTTCCGCAATCCAGTCCTTGCCGGTCAGCCCGACATCCAATGTGCCATCCTGGACATACCGCGGCATTTCCTGGGCCCGGCAAATGTGGCAGGTAATCGATTCGTCGTCAATTTCGGGAAAATAACTGCGCCCGTTGACATCAATATTCCAGCCCGAGCGCTTGAACAGAGAAATCGTGGCGTTTTGAAGGCTTCCCTTGGGAATGCCGAGTTTCAGTTTCGATGTCATTGTTGATACACCTCCTTGGGATCAAACGCCGGTACACCGTCAATCCGTACCGCGTCCCCGTCCAGCACCTGATAAAAACAGGTGCGATATCCAGTATGGCAGGCTCCGCCGCCCAGTTGATCTACTTTCAGCAGAACCGTATCATTGTCACAGTCGATCCGTATTTCCTTGACCATCTGAAAATGCCCCGAGGTTTCCCCCTTGGTCCAGGATTGCTGCCGCGACCGGCTGTAATACGTTGCTTTGCCCGTTTTTAACGTTTTTTCCCAGGCGGCCCGGTCCATGAACCCGAGCATCAGCACCTCACCGGTCTGATAATCCTGGGCAATGGCCGGCACCAGGCCGCCCATTTTTTCGAAAGTCAGTTCGATCATAATTTTCAGCGACCCTTTTTATTTGAAAATAAACTTATATTTTTAACGCCCATAACGGTATTTGTCAATTTATTTATGCGGGCTCCAAATGGATTACCCCTTGACGTAAGCGTTTGATCCATTAGAGTATAGTGGTTTTAAATTATTAAATTGACGGATAGTTTGATGACGGAATCAGAACCTGAAAAATGGACCATGACGGACCCGCCCCCGCCAACCCGGTCCCAGATCATCGACAAACGGGGCCGCCGTCCCAAAAAGCGCCTTGTTTTTCGGCTGGTTAAGTGGGGGATCATCTTATTGATCCTCGCCGGCCTCTTGGCGGCCGCAGCGGCTGTGACCGGCTATTATTACCTGAGTGAAGACCTTCCCAGAATCACTTCCCTGGCCGATTACCGGCCACCGATTATTTCAACCATGTATTCCGACGACGGACGGAAGATCGGCGAATTTTTCAAGGAACGCCGCATTGTCGTCCCCCTGACTGAAATGCCGGATATGTTGAAAAAAGCCTTTGTTTCCGCCGAGGATTCCCGGTTTTATCGGCATCAGGGAATCGATTTTTACAGTATTTTACGCGCGTTTATCAAAAACCTGAAAGCGGGCACCATTGTGCAGGGCGGCAGCACCATCACCCAGCAGGTGGCCAAATCTTTCTTCCTGACACCCGAGAGGAACTATCTCCGCAAGCTCAAGGAAGCCATCCTGGCCTACCGCATTGAGAAATTTCTGACCAAGGATGAAATCCTCTTTCTCTACCTCAACCAGATCTATCTGGGCCACGGCGCCTATGGGGTGGGGGCGGCCGCCGACAATTACTTTCATAAATCCGTCCAGGAACTGACACTGGGCGAATGCGCCATCCTGGCCGGTCTGCCCCAGGCGCCCAGCCGCTACTCGCCGTTTCATGCGCCGGAAAAAGCCAACCAGCGGCGGATCTATGTCATCAACCGCATGCTGGCGGAAGGATATATCACCAACACCCAGGCCGCTGCCGCTATCGGACAGCCGATCAATGTTCATCCCCGCAGCAATCTCTATCTCGACGAGGTCCCCTTTTACGCCGAACATGTCCGGCGATACGTGGAGCGCCGGCACGGCACGGATGCACTCTACCGCGGCGGGTTGCAGATTTTTACTGCGGTCAATATCGACATGCAGAAAATCGCCCGCGAGGAAGTTGAAAAAGGATTGCGCGAACTGGATAAAAGAATAGGATATCGTGGGCCGCTTGGCCATCTGACTCCAGCCGAGATTAAAAAATTCAACCAGACCCGGCAGGCCGAAATCGAAGCCGCGGGGGGCCTGGTACCCGGCCGGCGGATTCGTGCCGTTGTGACCACCGTCAGTGACAAAAAGCGCCTGGCCCGGGTCCGCATGGGCAGATCCGTCGGCATCATCCACCTGAAAACAATGCAATGGGCCCGCAAACCGAACCCCAAAGTGTCCTTTAAGAAAGCGCACCTGGGAAAAATCAGCCGGGCCCTCAAGGTCGGCGATGTTATCGAGGTCGCGCTTCAAAAAAAATTTACCGGGCCGGATCGCTGGGAAGTCCACCTGGAGCAGGAGCCCGAGGCACAGGCCGCCCTGCTCTGCATTGAAGCGGAAACCGGGCAGGTCAAGGCCATGATCGGGGGGCGCAATTTCAGAAACACCCAGTTCAACCGGGCCATCCAGTCCCGCCGCCAGCCGGGATCGGCATTCAAGCCAATCATCTATGCCGCGGCCATCGACAAGGGCTATACGCCGGCAACGGCTCTAATCGATTCTCCGGTCGTCTTCCGGAAAGCCAACATGGATTTTACCTGGAAACCCAAAAATTACGAAAACCGGTTTCACGGCCGTATCCTGATGCGCGAGGCGCTGGCCAAATCCATGAATGTCATTACCGTCAAAATATTAAAGGACATCGGCGTCGATTACGTCATCGATTATGCCCGAAACCTCGGCATCACATCCCACCTGAACCGGGACCTTTCCATTGCCCTGGGATCCTCGGGCGTCTCCCTGCTTGAACTGACCGGGGCGTATACGGTTTTCGCCAATCACGGGTTTTACGTCCCGCCGGTCTTTATCTCCAAAATCGTAGACCGCGACGGGCACGTCATCGAGGAAGCCACCCTGACGCGCAGGCAGGTGATTTCGGAAAGCACCGCCTATATCATGACCAGCCTGCTGGAAGGGGTTGTCAAAAATGGGACCGGCTGGCGGGTCAAGGCATTGAACCGGCCGGCGGCCGGCAAAACGGGAACCACCAACAACCTCTACGACGCCTGGTTTATGGGATTTACGCCGCGCTATGTAACCGGCACATGGGTCGGTTTCGACGAAGAAACAACCCTGGGCCGGGGAGAAACCGGCTCCCGAACGGCCAGCCCCATCTGGCTGGGATTCATGCAGCGGGTCCTGACCGGCAAGCCGATCCGGGTTTTTCAGGTGCCCGACGGTATTATGTTCGCCAAAATTGACGCCAAAACCGGCCTGCTGGCCATTCCCGAGTCTGAAGAAACAATTTTCGAATGTTTCAAGGAGGGGACGGCGCCCACGGAATTCACCAAAAAACCCGGCGCCATCTCAAATTCCGCCGATTTTTTCAAGCAGGACATGTAGCGCTGAGCTGGATACCGGCCCGGCCATCCGGCCATCGGCGCGGGTGACCGGCCAGTTTCGACCCGGCACCGGCCAGGTGGTGGCGCCGGCTAAAAAAGCGTCCCGTAAACCAATTTGGGGAACCAGATGGAAATCGCCGGTACGTAGGTGATCACCGCCAGGCCCAGCAGCATGATAATCATGAACGGCGCCGCGCCCCGGAAGACATCCCATAAAGAAAGCCCCGAAATCCCCGAAGCCACAAAGAGGTTGAGCCCCACCGGCGGCGTGATCATCCCGATTTCCATGTTGACCGTCATGATAATGCCAAAATGAATGGGATCGATACCCAGTTTCATGACGATGGGCAGAAACAGAGGGGCCAGAATCAGGATGGCTGAACTCGGCTCCATAAAATCACCAACAAAGTAAAGCAGGATGTTGACGAACAGCAGAAACACCCAGGGAGTGACCGCATGGCTAATAATAAAATCGGCAATGGCCCCCGGGATGCCTTCCGAGGTCAGAATAAAGGCAAACAGCATGGCCGTGGTAATGATAAACAGGACCATGGCCATGGTAACGGCCGATTTGGCAAAAACTCGTGGAATATCCTTGATTTTTAGATCTTTATAGATAAAAACACCGACGAAAAGAGAATATGCCACCGATACGGCCGCCGCTTCCGTGGGGGTAAAAATCCCGCCATAAATGCCGCCCAGCACAAGGATCGGCATGAAAATGCCCCAACTGGCGTCTTTGAGCGCCGCTATCCGTTCTTTCCAGGGAACCGGTTCGGCGCCGCCAAACCCTTTATACTTGGCCACGGCCACCGCCGTGACGATAAACATGGTTCCCATGAACAGACCGGGTCCGACGCCGGCCATGAAAAGCTTGCCCACCGACCGCTCGGTGGCAACGCCGTAAACGATCATGGGGATACTGGGGGGAATCAGAATCCCCAGTGAACCGGCCGATCCCAGCAGACCGACGCTGTATTTTTTACCGTACCCCGAAGCAATCATGGCGGGAATCATGATGGACCCGATGGCGACCACCGTGGACGGGCTGGAGCCGGAGATGGCGGCGAAAAACATGCAGGAAACAATGGACGCCACGGCCAGTCCGCCGGGCAGATGGCCGACAAAGGCGTTGCAGACCGTGATCAACCGCCGGGAGACGCCGCCATAGGTCATGATACCGGACGCCAGCACGAAAAACGGAATCGCCATCAGGGGGAACTGATCCAGCCCGTTGTACATCCGCTGTGCAATGGCCATCAGGGGCAGGGTATCATGGTACCAGAAGGTCGCAATAACGGACAGTCCCAGACAGATGGCCAGGGGAATCCCCATGAGAAGGAAAACAAAAAAGACCACAAACAAGGTTAAGCCGACTTCCATTTATACGCCTCCCTGTGCCTGCATTCCTGCCACAATTTTCTTTTCTTCCTCGGAAAGTTCAGCCATTTTATCGTGCTCAAATGTTTTGCCCTGCATGACATACACCAGACGCTCGATAAAGCGCAGCGTTACCAGCACACCGCACACTGGTACTGACATATAGGCCCATGTCATCGGAATGCGCAGATCCCTCGAGAGCAGGTGGCTCTTGCTGATAAAATGCGTAAACTGATACCCTTCGTAGGCGATGACCGCGCCAAAAGTGATGCAGCACGCAATGGACAGGTAGACAAACAGCTGTTTGACTTTAGGCGGAAATTTATTGATCAAAAGATCAACGCCGATGTGAACATTTTCCTTGATCCCCAGGCTGACGCCGATAAAGGTGCACCAGATCAGCGCCATGATGGTAATCTCATATGAGCCGCTCCAGCCGGTATTAAAAACCGACCTTAAAATCACTTCCTGAAACGAGAGATACGACGCAATTGAAATCAGAATGACAATCAGGATCTCTTCCAGTTTATCCCATATTTGAACAATTTTACGCATCATCATGGCGTTACCTGTCAATATAGGTGCCCGGAAAATATCTATTTTCCGGGCACAATGGATTTTATTGGGGTTACATGCCTTTGATTTTTTCGATCCAGGCAGCCGGTACAATATCCGTAAACTGACTGTGAACCGGCGACACTGCTTTCTGCAGCGCCTTGATCTGATCGGCATTCAGTTCAAATATCTGCAGCTTGCCGCCCTTTTTGGCATAATCCCGGATCTGGGCCGCATACTTCTCGTCCAGTTCCACCGCTTTTTTGCGGACTTCGACCGTTACTTCCATCAGGATCTTCGACAGGGCCGCCTGGATATCCTTGGGCAGTTTGTCCCAGAATTTCTGGTTGATAATCACCGCGTACCCCAGGTAGCCATGATTGGAAAACGTCAGATATTTTTGGACTTCATGAAATTTTTTCGTAAAAATATTGGACGCCGTATTCTCCTGGCCGTCGACCACCCCCTGCTCAAGGGCATTGTACACTTCGGAAAACGGCAGTTTCAGACCAACGGCGCCCAGGGCCTTCATCTGGGCCTCAAGAATATCGGAACTCATGATTCTGAATTTAACGCCTTTGAAATCTTCCGGTTTTATCAGCGGACGCGTATTGCACGAAAACTGTTTGAACGCGTTGTCCCAGAAGGTAAGCAGCTTGATGCCGAGGCCTCTTTTTTCGAACAGGGTGCGGATTTCATCCCCGATCTCACCGTCAACGGTCTTGTGAACCGCATCGAGATTTTTGAAAAGAAACGGCATGTCGAACAACTGCAGGGCCGGTACGGACCCGACAAATTTGGCTGACGACGGCGCCGCCATTTCGATAAACCCGGCGGAAAGGGCTTCAATGGCCTGATTGTCGCCGTACAGCTGCGCATTGGGAAAAACATTAACAACGACCTTGCCTTTGAGTTCTTCATTGACCCGGCGGGCAAATTCCTTGGCGCCCCAGCCCTTGGGCGTATTTTCCGACACCACATGGGAAAACCGGATTTTAAACGGTTTCTTTTTGGCCGAGACCGTCGGCACGGAAATCAGCAGACAACACGCCGCAATGGACAGAAAACAGAATAGTCTTTTCATTTCTTTCTCCTTCTTTTGGGTGGATAAAATACACACAGGCTGTTTATTTTTGAGTATCGCCGCCGGTTGAAAACCGGCACGGCGGTGCCGCCCCGGATGATAACGTATATCTCCTGCAAATCGCCCATGCGGCCGGCCATTTCCATCTGGAGAGAAAACCCATGCCGGAAAATGGACTGTTACTTTTGTAACCGCAAAATAACATCCCTGTCAATTGGACTATTTCTGATTTTTTTGTCAGAATTTTTCTTACAGGCGGACCATTGACCGCCGTCAGGCATCGATCAGTTTGTTGAGAATCGCAAACCGGGACAGTTCCGCATTGTTCCGCAGACCGAGCTTTTTCAACAGGCGGCCGCGATAGGTATCTACGGTTTTAACACTGATGCCGTAGGCTTCGGCAATCTCCCGGTTGGTCCGGCCTTTGGCCAGGCGCCGCAAGACCTGCAGTTCACGCATCGACAATGCATCCAGCGGAGAGCGCCCGGTTTCGCCTTTGGCCACATGCAGGGCCAGGACCTCCGTGGCCGCTTCGGTCAGATATCGACCGCCCCGGTGGAGTTTGACGATGGCATCCACCAGCTGTTCCGGCGCAGACCGTTTGGTGATATACCCCTTGGCGCCGGACTCAATGGCACGGATGATATACGGGTCTTCTTCGTGCATGGTTAAAATCAGCACCGGCAGGTCGGGAAAATGCACCGCCAGCCGGCTGGTGACCTCGAGTCCGTCCAGCCCCGGCATGGAAATATCGATCACGGCCACATCTGGCTGAACCTGCCGGGTCAGGGCCACGGCTTCACGGCCATCGGCCGCTTCGGCCACCACGGCCATCTTGCCGTCCTCTTCGATGATCCGTCGCAGACC
>CAZNZW010000020.1:18483-22595 GCA_964577615.1 uncultured Desulfobacterales bacterium
GCTTCCTGGGTAATCCGGTATACGGCCGTGGCAGTCGTTTCGGACAGATCGGGAATCCGGTGATGCTCGTAGACACAGGTGATATCCGTTCGTTTTTCAAAATCGGTGGTCAGCCATTCCAGGGCATCGACCAGCCCCAGATCGTCGAGGACTCCCGGCCTCAGGCGGATAGCCAGGCCGCGGACATCCTCGATGTTCTGATCGATCAGATCCCTCATCGTCCGGGCCCGTCTGGCGGCGGTCGCATCGGTATCCTTCAGGCGGCCGGCCATCCAGGCCGCATCCATGCGCAGCGCCGTCAACACCTGGCTCAATTCATCGTGCAGTTCCCGGGCAATGGCCGATCGCTCCGCCTCATGCGCCGCCATGACCCCGGCCGACAATCGGCGCAACTGGTCCCGCGCCTGTTTTTCGGCGGTGATGTCCGTCGAGATGCTGCAGACCCCGCTGATCCGGCCCGGCTGGCCATCGCCCGGGTCATCGTACAGTGGAAACTTCACCGACAGATAAACATGCACGCCGTCCGTGTGCGGAAACCGTTCTTCCACCTGCAGGGGCCGGCCGCTTTTGCAGACCTGCCGGTCATTGTCGCGAAACTGCCCGGCGATATCGGGCGGCAGAAGATCGGCATCCGTGCGGCCCCGCACCCGGGCCATATCCATCCCCAGGATCTCTTCATAGCGCGCATTGATCAAGACGTACCGCCCTTCCAGGTCTTTAATATACACCACATCCGGCGTATACTTTAAAATACCCGATATTTCCCGGGTCCGCTCCCGAACCTGCCGTTCGAGATCCCGGGAATACCGGCTCAACTGCTCCTTGGCCCGGCGCAGGGCGCCTTCCGCTTTTTTACGTTCAGTCACGTCCACGGAGATGGCCAGTGAGCGGATGATATGCCCTTCTTTGTCCCGCACCGCAATCGCCGACAGAAGTACATCGATAACGGCCCCGTCCTTCTTCACGAACTGATATGCCGCATCCCGGCAAAAACCGGTCTTGAAAAATTCCGGAATAACCTCTGTTTCCGCGTGATACCGGGAAACAGGCGTCAGATAATCGGTCAGTTTTCGACCAATCACTTCTTCCGGCGCATACCCCATGGCTTCAACCCAGTAGTTGCTGACGCTGATCAACTGTCCCTCGGCATCGATGGAGTGCAGCATGGCCGGGGTGTCATGATAAAGAGACCGGTACCGTTCCTCGCTCTCCCGCAATGCTTCTTCGGCCCGGCGCCTGCGGAAAAGGTCATGACTGGCCTTGCGGTATAACAGAAATACCGACAGACCGATCAGGATGCAGAGGGAAAAGATAACCGGGCCGGCGATCCGGATAATGGGGCGGGAAATCCCCCGGGCAATGGTATCGACCTGTTGCAGGTGATAAATAGTCCACCCCTCAAAATGAGCCAGCGCCGTCTGATGAAGAAGATAGGCCGTCCCGGCCGGGCCGGTTGCCGTCGTTCGGTCAAACCTGAGGCCGACCCAGGGCCAGGGCCCCCCGCCGAATTGCCGGGAGGTGGCAACGTCTTCTTTTTGCGCGGCAGAGAGCGGAAAAATCGTCTGGTAAAGCCATCCTTTTCGGGTGGAAATAAAAATAACCCCATGCGGATCGGCCACGAGAATAATTTCACCGGCAAGGGTTTTCAGGCTTTTTTCGATATTTTCGATGGGCGCCTTGATCACCGCCAGACCGATAATCGTCTTTCGTTGTTCGCCAAATACCGGATAGCTGAAGTAGATTCCCCGTTTCTTCGATGTGGTTCCCAGGGCCAGATATGTAGCGGGCCGGCTGGAGAAAACTTCTTTGTAATATGGCCGGAAGGAAAAATTTTTGCCGACAAAACTGTGAGGATCGTACCGGTTGCTCGACGCAATCGTCGTGCCGGCCCGGTCCATCAGGTAGCAGACGCCCACATCCAGCGAACGGGTGAAGTGGTCGAGAATTTCATCTGCCCGCCGGATGTATTCCAGATTGCCCGGTGCCCGGAGCCTGCCGCGCAGTGCCCGCATGCCGGCCAGCGTCCGTACTGGTTTAATATTTTCCGACAGGTAGGAAGAGAGGTTTTTTTTAATCATCTCCAGGCGGGAGGACACCCGAAGCTCGGCTTCGGCCAGGGCATCTGCCCGCATCGAAGAATAAAAGAGCAGCCCGCCCACCGAGGCTGAAAGAAAGGCCAGGATGGCCAGCGCCATCAGAATACTTCTCAGACGCATCGGGCGTCTCCGCCAGCAGTTTCCGTATTGCCGGGACCGTCATACACCGGGCAGGCGTGCCCATTGACAACGACGACCTCCGGCGTCAGACCGGCATTTGTTTCAATTGTGAGACCCTGCGGCTGAAACCGGGCCTCGAGGCGTTTGATATTGCGGTTTCTCAATCCCCGCAGTTTCGACTGATTATTCGGGTGGACGGCAATAGTAACGCCTTGGCCCTGCCGCTGTCCGCTGAGCCGACGGCAGATGGCATCAAAAAAAAGCGCTTCATACACCAGATGCCCGAAGGCCGGATGGTAGGGACCGGCCAGCAGGGACGGACCGCTGTCCAGTTCGGCGGACGCCTGCAGACCCATGCGGATGACCGGAATATGGCAATTGTGATAGAGAATCAGCAGGTTTTTGGATAGATTGACCGCCGCTTCCAGACCCAGCGGCCGATACCGGCCCTGCCTGTACCACCGGGCCAGCGGGCTGCCCGCCAGAACCACCGTGGGATAGATACGGACAAAATCAGGCACCAGGGCGGCAATGGCCTGCCCGGATGCAATGGCCGTCGAGTCATCATCACCGGGCAGGCCCACCATCATCTGGATCCCGATTTCAAGCCCGGTCATTTTCAACAGTTGCACCGCCCGGATGGTGTCGCCGGACCGGTGTCCCCGGCGGGACCGGGCCAGCACCGTATCCGACATGGACTGGGCCCCGATTTCCACGGTGGCCACCGGATAACGGCTGATCAGCGCCAGTGTATCGACGCTGACCGTGTCCGGCCGGGTTGAAAAACGGATGCCGTCAACCTGGCCCGATTCAACAAACCGGGCAGCGGCCGCCAGCAGGACGACCACGGTCTCCGGGGGAAGCCCGAGAAAATTTCCGCCATAAAAAGCAATCTGCGCCGGACGCGGATCTGTTTCCCTGCGCCCGGCACAGGTTGCCATGGCCTTCGCAACGGCCGTTGCCGCCGGTGCCATCGTGTCCGAACCGGTAACGGCCCGTTGATTGCAGAACACACATTGATGCGGACAGCCGGCGTGGGGTATAAATACCGGAATAATCCGCGGAGAGATGTCAGTCTTCACGGTTGGATAATTTTTTAAGCGCTTTTCCCGCCGCTGATTTTTCAGCCCGTTTTTTGCTTTTCCCGGTCCCGGTGGTGATAATATCACCCAGTATCAGCTCAACGGTAAACATTTTTTCGTGGGCCGGGCCGGTTTCGCCCAGGACCCGATACACCGGCGCCATCCGCATTTTCTTCTGAGCCAGCTCCTGCAGGGCGGTCTTGGTATCATTTTCCGGCGCGCCCAGCAGGGGGGAGAATAAATTTTGAACAATGGTAAATGTCTGCGCGAACCCGCCGTCAAGATAGACAGCGGCCATAACGGCTTCCAACGTATCGGCCAGGATCGATTTCTTTTCCCGGCCATGCGTGGCAAGCTCGCCGGCACCGAGCCGGATATAAGCCCCCAGGTCCAGCTCCCGTGCCTGGGCACACAGCCCGGTTTCACTAACAAGACGGGCCCGCATCCGGGTTAACTCCCCTTCCCGGGCATTGGGGGCATGCATCATCAGCAGGTGTCCCACGATCAGATTCAAAACCGCATCGCCCAGAAATTCGAGCCGCTGGTTGTCTGCCTGCGCCGGAGCGGGATGCTCATGCGCATAGGTGGGATGGGTCAGCGCTGTTTCCAGAAGCCGTCCATCTTTAAAGTGATATCCGAGCTGCGTTTCCAGCTGGGCCGGGGCCCGCAGATCCGGGCCGTCTCCCCGATTCGATTGCGGCCGTTTTTTTTCTTTGCAACCGCCCATGCATCCTCTTTACACCTGGCCGGCCGGCATCTGGGCCAGCCGGGCCCGTAATTTTTCGTAAAGCGCCACCGGAACAAAGAAATCGCC
>CAZNZW010000020.1:22695-45488 GCA_964577615.1 uncultured Desulfobacterales bacterium
TGCAGGCTTCCCTGGATGGGAAACGGGCGGGGTGGCGAAATACTGATTTCAATGCCGGTTAAAAAGGGAATATCGACAGGATTCCCCGCTGCCAGCACTTCCCGGACACCGGCGAGCGTATCATGATCCGTAATGGCAACGGCGCCCAGAGGGATACGGCGGGCTTCGTCAAGAATATCAAGCGGTGCAACCGTACCATCCGACGCCGTGGAATGGATATGCAAATCAATACCCGGGCGCACTGCCCCGTGGCGGTTAGAGTCCAAGAGCTTTTTCTTGCGCTTCTTCCCTGGTTTTGCATTCGATGCACTGGGTTGTCACCGGCCGGGCTTTTAACCGTTTGATGGAAATCGGCTCACCGCAGGTTTCACATTCACCGAAAGATCCATCTTCGATCCGGGCGATGGCTTTTTTGACCTTCTTGATGAGCTTATGTTCCCGATCCCGAATCCGCAGCATGAAGTTTCGATCTGTCTCCAGGGTGGCCCGATCCGTTGGATCTGGAAAATTTTCCTTGGGAACCGTCATCCCTGAAACAGTATCGTCGCCATGGCTTACCAGTTCTTCCAGCCGTGTGTTTAACAGATTTCTGAAGTATTCGATGTCTTCTTTTTTCATGGCAACCCTCTATCAACGCATGGGGACTATTGAAAGAAACGCAGCTGTCAGCGAAAAACCGTCCCTCCCGAAACAGCGTATGTCTTATTTCAACGGTCTCTCAAAGTATTCTCTTCCGAATCTGTTATAATATATTATTGAATCAAAAATGTAAAGTCGCTATTTACTTTAATTATAACTTGTTGAATTAAATCAAATATCGTCGTCCAGATCAAACAGCTTACGGACGGCGTCCAGGTATACGGTCCGGTCTTTCTGGCAGCCATTCTTTTTTAAAAACAGCGTGGGGTGATGTAATATTTTTTTGACCAGGGCATTGCGCATTCGGTCGATGGCCGCCCGGTCTTCGTCCAGAATACCGTGCCGTGATAAAAGCGTCTGCTGGATTTCCCCGTCGACAATGGATTCCACCTTGTGGCGCAGGGCCACGATGGTCGGCACCACGTTCAGGCTTTCGTACCAGTCCGCAAACTGGAGAGTGGCTTCTTCCACGATCCGCTCGCCCTTGGCCGCCTCTTCCTTGCGGTCCCTGATATTTTCCTCGACCACCCCCTGCAGGTCATCAATATCATACACAAAGGTATTGGGCAGATGATTGATCCGGGGATCAATGTCGCGGGGTACGGCAATGTCAATAAAGAAAAGCGGCCGATTGCGGCGGCCCCGCAGGGATTTTTTGACCTGGTCGCGGGTAATGACGTATTCTTCCGCGCCGGTTGAGCCGATTATGACATCGACAACTTTCAGATACGCGTCACACTCGTCGAAACGAATGGCCTGGCCATTAAAGCGGCGGGCAATCGCCAGCCCCCGGTCAAATGTCCGATTGGCGACGATAATCTCCCCCACCTGCTGCCGCACGAGATGCTCCATGGCCAGTTCGGCCATTTCACCGGCACCGATGAGCATCACCTTTTTTTCTTTCAGCGAGCCGAATATTTTACGCCCCAGCTCCACCGCCGCAAAGCTGATGGACACGGCCCGGTCACCGATACCGGTCTGGGTGCGCACCCGCTTGGCAACGGAAAAGGCCCGATGGAGCAGCCGGTTCAACAGCGGCCCGGAACACTTCTGCCGGGTGGCGGCCAGATAGGCCGCCTTGATCTGACCCAATATCTGGGGCTCGCCCACCACCATGGAGTCGAGGCTCGCCGCAACCCGGAAGAGGTGGCGGACGGCATCGTTGCCGTGGTGGGCATACAGGGCCGTTTCGAACTGTTCAACGGAAATTTTCTTGGTCCGTGCCAGAAAGGTCTTGGCCAGCTGGATGGCATTTTCCCGGTCGCGGGCGGCCATTAAAATTTCCACCCGGTTACAGGTGGAGAACACAATCACTTCGCTGATGTCCGGGTGGGCATGCAGTCCGGCCTGGGTATCGATGGTTTCGTCGGGCGCCAGGGCAATACATTCCCGCAGGGCGACCGGCGCGGTTTTATGGTTCAAGCCAATAAGGATAATCTGCTGCATAAGGGGGTCAATATTTCGATAATATGTATACCCGGCCGCCCCTGTTTTTCGGCGGCCAGTTATTTTATTAGTAATTAAAATCGTGTAAACTCACCATGATGGCCGTGAAGAAAAAAGTTGACGCCTAAAAAGGTAAACACAATCACGGCAAAACCGATGATCGCCAGAATGGCCGATCGGCGGCCCCGCCAGCCCACCGTCAGGCGTTCATGGATCAAAGCGGCATAGAGCAGCCAGGTAATACCGGCCCAGACTTCCTTGGGGTCCCAGCCCCAGAAACGTCCCCACACCGATTTGGCATAAATAATTCCGGTCACCAGCCCGAAGGTCATCAGGGTAAATCCGGTCATGAGGCAGGCATACCCCGTTCCGTCAAGCAGATCCAGAGAGGGCAGCCGCTTGTAAAAAAAACCATGGCTTTTTGTTTTAATGGCCTGTTCCTGAATCAGATAGAGGACGCCGGCGCCGCAGGCCAGCGCCAGGGCGGCTTCCCCCAGAAAGATCGTGAGAATATGAACAATCAGCCAGAAACTGTTGAAAACCGGCCGGGCGCTCACCGGCACCCGTGCCACCTGTGTGGCGATGATCATGACCAGCGTAATAAACGGCGCGGCATAAATACCGAAAATTTTCATATGTAACCGGTAGCTGAAGATGAGAAACGCGCCAGCCATCGCCCAGGCGGCCACCAGCAATGTCTCGTACAGATTCCGCACCGGCATATGCCCGCTCTGCCCCCATCCCATGGCCAGGGCAATGGTATGGCAGCCAAACCCGGTCAGCAGCAGATAAAAACCCGCCCGCTGGAGGGCATCCTTCTGAAAAATCAGGTAAAGCAGGTATCCCGCGGCACTCAGAAAATAGAACCCGCAAGCCATGAGAACCAGTATTTCCATGGGGTTTCCCTAAAATTGGTTAGTTCCGATTGACAGATTCCGCCATTAATGATTTCCAGTCAAACTCCGTCCCCAGCACATCAGCCAGCAACGCATCCATGTCCTGATACCGTTTTTCCCGGATCATTTCCAGCAGGCCATTGTCAATCAGGGCGTTAAACAGCGGCTTGTGCGCCTCCGGGGCATGGTCGGCGGCCAGGAGCTTTTTACGGATTCTCCCCATCAACCGAAGAAAAAGCGCATATTCCTCACCGTAGGTTTTTTCCATCTTCCGGCGCATATGCTTGGCCAGGGCCGGGCTTTGGCCGGAGGTAGAGACGGCAATGACCAGGTCGCCCCGCCGGACCACGGCGGGAAGGATAAAATGGCACAATGCCGGTTGATCGGCAATATTGCACAGAACATTGCGGTCGCCGGCATCTTCGTAAACCTGCCGATTCAGGGCCACATCATTGGTGGCGCCGATGACGAGAAAGATCCCGTCCAGATCATCGGCCCGGTAAGCCCGGTGATAGCAGGTCACGCGGCCGTCATGCGCAAGCGCATCAACATGGCGGGTGGTGGCGATACTCACCACGGTCACATCGGCACCGCAGGCCAGCAGGCCATCGATTTTCCGCGTACCAACCGACCCGGCGCCGACCACCAGGCACCGCTTTCCGGCAATATCCAGCTGAATGGGATAATATTTCATTTTTACCTGCGATTGTGTGCCCGCGTTTGAATCTGACGCATGATCCACCGGCCCATTTTTGTGTCATCCCGGCAGGCCACCTGCGATTTTAATTCAGCCAGATCGATCTCCGCCCGTGCCATCGATTTGTGCCCGCCGGCGGAACCGAGCCGACCGAAACTGAGCTTGGCCACCCGGCCGGCATTTTTCCGCAGGCCGTCGTTGCGGAACACCACCACCAGCTTCTGATCGCAGATGCCGGAGACAACACTCCAGTTGATGGTCTTTACCCGCAGAAGAAATTCAGCGATCAGCACGCAGACATCCGCCGTTTCCACTTTTCCCAGGTGAACGAAAACCCAGTCTTTGCGTTTGCGTTTCACGTTAATTGCCCGCCGATAATATTTCAGATAGGCAATGTTGATTTCCTCGCGTTCGAGTTTGTTGACCAGATATTGATTGGCAAACCGGAAAAGGTATTGAAACGCCCGCACATCCTCGATTATGGTCTGTCGCTCGAAATTGCGTGTATCTGTTTTAATGCCGTACAGCAGCCCGGCGGCCAGATGGGTCGACGGTTTGATCCGGGCGGCCCGCAGATATTCGGTCATGATGGTGGCCGTCGCACCGTATTGGGGCCGGATATCGGTCACCGGCGCCTGACATCCGGTATCGGGATGATGATCGATAATCACGTCCGGCGTAAACCGGCCCAGCGCTTCGTGGTGATTCGGCTGGGAATCGACGATGACAAATCGGGAATAAGCCGAAAGGTCTATATCGGCAAAGGGTTGAAGTTTAATGCCCAGCCGCTGAATCATGGCCAGATTGTCGGGGCGGTCCACCGTGTTGACGGCGGCCATGTCCACTGTTGCCGCCTTGCGCCATAACAGCCGCTTGACCGCCATGGCGCTGGCCATGGCATCCGGATCCGCCACAATGACGATGAGCACGTTATCATCACCCTGAAACCGGCTGTAAAACCGCTCTATTTTCTGTGCCGCCGAAAGCGCCATCCTGTACTTTCCCGGAATTGTGGAATCGAGGCTCCGATATCGCGCCCGCGCGATATTATGTTGTTTTACCGATTCACATACGTTATCTGGGTTTGACACCATTGATTTGGGATTATTGTATTTTTACCCAGTTGTTACTATTTTAGCATCGAAAACCCGTTCGTCAAGCAATCATACCCGGACCTGCCATGCAAAAAGCTGCCGCTACCGCCATTCCACCCGCCCCGATCACCAGCCCGGAGATCGCCCGGGATGCCAAAAGGGAGCCGCTGAAAGGTATCCTTTTAATGCTTACCGCATCCCTGCTGTTCGCCGTATTAGGGTTGTTGATCAAAATCATGGGCCCCGGCTATCGGACATGGGATATCGCGGCCTATCGCTTTATCGGCGGCGTTCTGGTGCTGGTGGCTGTTTCCAGACAGCGACGGCAGTTGTTTAAACCGGCCAACCCGAAGCTGATGATCATCCGCGGCCTGACCGGTTCAGCGGCCTTTGTGGCCTGTATTATCGCCATCCGCAGCCTGCCTCTTTCCACGGCAATGGTTCTGTTTTACAGCTTTCCGGCCTTTGCCGCCCTGCTCTCCCCGTTGATTTTCGGCGAACGGATTCGCCTGGCCGAAATCGGCTGCATCCTCCTGGCGCTGGTCGGTGTGGCCATCATCCTCGATTTCAGCCTCGCCGGCACCCTGTCGGGGCAGATCATGGCCGTGGTGGGCGCTTTTTTTGCAGGCCTGACGATTGCCATCATCAAGAAACTCCGGGCGACCCACTCCTCGATCATGATTTACTTTTACTTTTGCCTGATCGGCGCCGCCATCTGCATGGGCCCTTTTCTTGCCGCGCCGCAGATTCCCCGCTGGGGGATGGACTGGGTGATTATCGGCGGCATTGTCTTGACATCGGTAGCAGCCCAGCTGCTGATGACCACCGGTTTTCTCTATTGTAAAAGCTGGGAAGGCGGACTGCTGATGACCAGCGAAGTGATTTTCGTATCCATTTTCGGTATTATTTTTTTAAACGAGACGCCGGGCACGCGACTGGCTGTCGGCAGCCTGTTCATTCTGACCAGCGCCGGCGCTTTTAATTTTTTCAGCCGCCCGGCCCAGAAACCACCGGCCGTCGGCCCGGACCACTGAGGAAAACAGGATGGAACTGGAAAAAATCCGTGATTGCCTGAGATACTATTTTATTACCGACCATGACGACGCGGCCCTCCCGCCATCGGCCCAGGTGCGCCTCGCCCTTTCAACCGGGGCCACGGCCGTCCAGTACCGGAACAAGGCATTTACCCTGGACCACTATGCCGAGGCCGCCGCTGTTCGGGATCTTTGCCGCCAGAGCCAGGTGCCTTTTCTGGTCAACGACCATATCCTCCTCGCCAGGGCCCTGGCTGCCGACGGTATCCATCTGGGGCAGGACGACACTCCGCCCCGGCTGGCCCGTCAGATCCTGGGGCCGGACGCCCTGATCGGTCTGTCTGTTTCCAATCGCCACGAACTGGCAAAAAGCGATCTGACCGTCTGTAATTATATCGGTACCGGC
The DNA here is from genome assembly GCA_964577615.1 of uncultured Desulfobacterales bacterium. Classification (GTDB taxonomy): domain Bacteria; phylum Desulfobacterota; class Desulfobacteria; order Desulfobacterales; family QNYZ01; genus QNYZ01. The sequence goes on from CAZNZW010000020.1 coordinate 28,908, forward strand.
CCGGCCTTCGCCACCCGGACCAAGGCGGATGCCAAGCCGGTCTGCGGACCGGACGGGCTCTCGGAAGTGGCCGCTGTATCGCCCTTGCCCATGGTGGCCATCGGTGGTATGACGGCCGACACCGTATCCGTCTGCCGTGCGGCCGGTGCGGCCGGTGCGGCCGTGATCAGTTTTATCACCCGGGCCCCCGATCCGCTTCGCGCCGCCCGCGCCTTTGGAAATGCCTGCGGATGCCGGCCCCGGAACATACCGCCCCGCACCGGCGAAATCCGTTGACTGCTCATCAGGAAACAAAAATGATACAAATGCAACCCACCCGCAAGGTCGCCTACGCCGTTATTTTAACGGCCATCGGCGTGGCCCTTTCTCCGTATACATCGCTGCCGGTCGGCATTGCCAAGATCAATCCCACCCAGCATTTCGTCAATGTCATCGGTGCGGTTCTGCTCGGTCCCGGCTGGGCCACCCTCATCGCCGCCGTCATCGGCACCCTCCGCAATGTCATGGGGGTGGGCACGCTGCTTGCTTTTCCCGGCGGCATGATCGGCGCCTTTCTGGCCGGTCTCCTGTACCGCCTCGGCCGCCATCGATACTTTGCCGCCGCAGGCGAAATCATCGGCACCGGGCTGATCGCACCGGTCGTCAGCGCCCTGGTTGTGGCGCCGGTCCTGATGGGAAAGGCCATCCCGCTGCTGGCCCTGATGCCCTCTTTTCTGGGGAGCACCATTGCCGGCGCCATACTCGGCATGCTGGCGTTAAAACTGCTTGAAAAAAACGATATCATTTCACTGTGAGCTGCCGGCACATCATTCAAACCGACGCCCTTTCCTATTCGTACCGCCAGTCGGGTCCGGTCTGGATACTGAAAGACCTGAACCTGTCCATCCGTACCGGTGACTATCTGTTGATCTGCGGCACCAGCGGCTGCGGAAAATCAACCCTGAGCCGGACGTTCAACGGACTGATCCCTCATTTTTACACCGGCCGCATGCGGGGAACGGTCAATGTTGCCGGCGTATCGACCCGGGACCGAACCCTCGGCGATCTGTTCTCCGAGGTGGCCATGATTTTCCAGAATCCGGAAGCCCAGCTGTTCGGGGCCACGGTCGAGGGGGAAATCGCCTTCGGTCTGGAAAGCCTGGGGTTGCCGCGGGAAGAAATCCGTGTACGCATTATGACGGTCTCCGAAGACCTGGGGCTGACGAAGCTGCTGCCACGCGCGCCCCGCACCCTGTCGGGCGGTGAACAATACCTCGTTGCCGCCGCCGCCTGTCTGGCGCTCCGGCCCCGGCTGATCATTCTGGATGAACCCTATGCCAATCTTGACCACATGCACGTTCGACAGCTGCGGCAGCTGCTGATATCCATCAATCAGCGCGGGACGGCCGTGGCGATCTGCGAACACCGCCTGGCCCCCACCCTGCCGGACATCAACCGGATGGTCGTTCTGCACCAGGGAAAAATCGTTCTTGACGGTCCCCCGGCAGAGATCCTCTCCCAGGACGTGAACCGCTACGGCCTGGCCCTGCCGCCAGTGGTCCAGGCCGGCCTTAAATTAAACCTGGACCCGCTGCCCCTGACACCTGCCGCCTTGAAAACCGCGGCCGACCCGGCCAAGCTGGCCGCCCTGCCCAAACCAGAGGATCCACTCCCGCCGCCTGAAACCGCCCGTCCCCTCCTCCAGGTGAGGAGGGTGTCCGCAACCCGGAACAGTCAAGCTGTTTTAAAAGACATCTCGTTTTCCCTGTCCACATCCGAATGTCTGGCCCTGGTCGGCGCCAACGGGGCCGGCAAGACAACCCTGGCCCGGTATCTGCTCGGGCTGCGCCGACCCGACGCCGGCACCATCCGGATCATGGACCAGCCGGCCGACCGGATGAAAACATCTGAAAGGGCCCGGTATATGGGGCTGGCCTTCCAGAATCCCCACAACCAGTTTTTCAAATCAACGGTCCGGGAAGAAATCGATGTCGGCCCCCGGGCGCTGGACAATTACGATGCCCGCTGGATCGATACGTTGATTGCCCTGTTCAGGCTGAGTCCGCTTCTCGACCGCCCCCCTTACCGGCTCAGCACCGGCGAAAAAAAACGGGTGGCCTTTGCCGCGGCCCTGGCAGCGAATCCACCGATTCTGATCCTGGATGAGCCCACCGCCGGTCAGGACGCCTGTTTTCGCCAGGCCCTCGGACGCTGTCTGGACACCCTGCGGTCCCGGGGCCAGGCAGTCCTGATTATTACCCATGACCTGACTTTTGCCGCGCAGCACGCCCACCGCTGGCTGATCATGGCCGACGGCCAGATCATCGCCCGCGGTGCGCCCGCCACGGTCATGGCCGACCGGGCCGCCATGACCGTGGCGGGTCTGGACCCGAAGGCATCTTTTAATATATTTCCCGGCCGGTAGGCATTTTTCGGCCGGCCCCGGGCAGCCGATTACGGCGTAAATATAGATATTTGTTTTTATGTATATTTACGGGTTGACAATCCGGACCAATCGTCCCAGAATATTAAGTTATTTTGAAATTTAAACGTACCTTTAATTTATCCAGGATAAGGAGATAGATAGATGGGCAACGAACAATTTTTCTTTACGTCCGAATCGGTCACCGAAGGCCATCCGGACAAAGTGGCGGATGCGGTTTCAGATTCCATTTTAGATGCCATCATGGACAAGGACAAAAAATGCCGCGTGGCCTGTGAAACGCTGGTGACCACCGGCATGGCATTTGTTGCCGGAGAGATCACCACCGATTGCTACGTCGACATTCCTGACATTGTCCGCGATACCATCAAGGATATCGGCTATCATTCTTCCGACATGGGATTTGACTGGCAGACCTGCTCGGTCCTTACCAGTATTGACCGGCAATCACGGGATATTGCCCAGGGCGTTAACGTCGGCGAAGGGCTGTTTGCCGACCAGGGCGCAGGCGATCAGGGATTAATGTTCGGCTTTGCCACCGATGAGACGGACGAGCTGATGCCCATGCCGGTAACCTATGCCCACAAAATATGCCGTCGCCTGGCCGAGGTCCGCAAAAACGGCACCCTGGATTTTCTGCGACCGGACGGAAAATCCCAGGTCACCATCGAATATGAAAACGGCACTCCCCGGCGGGTCGACACGGTCGTCATTGCGGCCCAGCATTCACCGGATGTAAATTACGACCAGCTCAAGGAAGCCATCATCGAGGAAGTCATCAAAAAAATCATCCCGGCAGACATGACCGATGACAACACCCGCTACCTGATCAACGCCACCGGCCGTTTTGTCGTTGGCGGCCCCATGGGCGACTGCGGCCTCACCGGCCGCAAAATCATTGTTGATACCTATGGCGGGCAGGGAAGTCACGGCGGCGGCTGTTTTTCAGGTAAAGATCCGTCCAAGGTGGATCGCAGCGCCTCGTACATGGCCCGGCACATTGCAAAAAACATTGTTGCCGCCGGTCTGGGAAAAAAATGCGAAATCCAGATCGCCTATGCCATTGGCGTGGCCGAACCGGTCTCTATTCTGGTCGACCTGATGGGCACGGGGACAACACCCAAACATCGGGTGGAAGAAATTGTCCGGCAGGTGTTTGACCTTCGCCCGGCGGCAATTATCCAATACCTGGACCTGTTGAATCCCATTTACAGGCAGACATCCGCTTACGGCCATTTTGGCCGCATTGAAGCCGGGTTTACCTGGGAAAAAACCAATAAAGCCGAAGAAATCAAAATGCTGGCCGGCTGACCCCCCGGCAATCTCAACCGACGGGGCCGCCGGAGCCGGCCGTTCCCGCGTTCCTCTTACTCAGGAGACATGAAAGATGACCACATTGAAATTGGACCTGTCCCAGCCATATAAAGTGGCAGATATTTCTCTGGCGGATCTGGGCCGGAAAGAGATGAAGCTGTCCGAAATTGAAATGCCGGGCCTCATGGCGATCCAGAAAAAATATGGCCCCGAAAAGCCGCTTAAGGGCCTTAAAATCACCGGCAGCCTGCACATGACCATTCAGACAGCCATGCTGATTGAAACCTTAAAGGTGCTGGGAGCGGATCTTCGCTGGGCCAGCTGCAATATTTTCTCCACCCAGGACCATGCCGCCGCTGCGGTGGCGGCCAACGGATCCGCCGCCGTTTTCGCCTGGAAGGGCGAAAATCTGGACGAATTCTGGTGGTGCACGGAAATGGCCCTGACCTGGCCCGACGGCAGCGGTCCGGATCTCATTGTCGATGACGGCGGCGATGCCACCCTCTTTGTTCACCAGGGTGCCAAGGTCGAGTCCGATCCGTCCCTGCTGGACCGGTCATACGATGAACCGGATATGCGCTGCCTCATCGACCGGCTCAGGGAAACTTATGCATCCGATCCCAGGCACTGGCAAACCGTTGCTGCCGGCATCCGCGGCGTTTCCGAAGAAACCACCACCGGCGTTCACCGGCTCTACCATCTGGCCCGGGAAGGCGAGCTGCTCTTTCCCGCCATTAACGTCAACGATTCGGTCACCAAATCCAAATTTGACAATCTCTACGGCTGCCGGGAATCCCTGGCCGACGGCATTAAACGGGCCACGGATGTGATGATGGCCGGCAAAATCGTCGTTGTCTGCGGATATGGCGACGTGGGCAAGGGCTGTGCCCAGTCCATGCGCGGCTACGGCGCCCGGGTGATCGTTACGGAAATCGATCCCATCTGTGCCCTGCAGGCCGCCATGGAAGGGTTTGAAGTCAAGACAATGGACGACATGGCCGCCGTTGGTGATATTTTCGTTACGGCCACCGGTTGCTATCATGTGATCACCGGCGCCCATATGGAAATGATGAAAAACGAAGCCATCGTCTGTAACATCGGCCACTTCGACAATGAAATCGACATGCGCTATATCGAAAATTCCCCGGACTGCAAAAAAGAAGAGATCAAACCCCAGGTGGACAAATGGACCCTGAAATCGGGAAATGCCATTATCATCCTGGCCGAGGGCCGTCTGGTGAATCTTGGCTGCGCCACGGGGCATCCGAGTTTTGTCATGAGCAACAGCTTCACCAATCAATGTCTGGCCCAGCTGGAACTGGCCGCCAAGACCCTGGAAAAGAAAGTCTACACCCTGCCGAAAAAGCTGGATGAGGAAGTGGCCCGCCTGCACCTCACGCGGCTGGACACGCATCTGACCCGGCTGACTGAGGAACAGGCCGATTATCTGGGTATTCCCGTGGACGGTCCGTATAAACCGGAGCATTACCGCTATTAAAAAAACGGTGCATCAACCGACTTTTTTTCGTAAAACATTCAGGGCCGGGCATTACGGTTTTTGTAAACGCCCGGCCGCTTCCATTGTCTTCAGCCCTTTTTCATAGTTGCCCATCAATCCATAACAGAACCCGATCCCCACATAGGCCGGCGCATAGGCTGCATCCAATGATCTGGCCCGGGTGAACTCCCGGAAAGCGTCTTCAATCTTACCCGTATTCAAAAAACGGATACCATTTTCCACATGGCGGGCCGGCGTATCCAGCGGTGCCCGGGTGCCATAGACGACCGGTGCACAGGCACTGCAAATAAGCACCATAGCGGCCACGATAATACAAAGCGGGCATTTCACATTCATGCGATCCCCCTTCCCCTCGGCGACGTATTCACAAACTGATACCCTGTCCGTGTGTCACTCTTTTAATTCAACTGGATCTACCAGGATAATCACCCGGGCCTGGCGCATAAAAGAAACATGCTCGGCCGCTGCCCGAATCCGGGCGGCATCCTCCGTGCTGATGATAATATCCGTCTGGCCGGGGCCCTGGACACCGATACCCCGGATGGTTAGCGGCCGGGAACCGATGCGACCGGCGCACCGGCTGTCGATACGGGTCATATACCCGCAGCCGCCCCACCGGACGGCAGATTCCCGGCTGATAAATTCGGACCCGTAAACCCTGAGGCCCTGGGTATCGATAATTTGCGGTACCAGGGCCGGCCGCACGGCCAGATCGCGGGCATCGACAACCAGGCCGGTCCATCGGGGCGCCGCCGGATTCTCCCCGTCCGGTGCCGTGGAAGCAGTGATCGGCGTAACGCTGTCGATCTGTGCCACTTCCCGGGGCAGCACCAGTTGATTCAACGCCCCGCCCATGGACAGCGACAGAGTCACGGTAACCGTCCCGTCGGACAGGTATGACTGCTTAACCAGCGCGGCTTTTTTAATCAGCGCCTGGATGCGCGCCATCACCATCGGATCCGCCGCGGCTATGGTTTTCGCCCGGGCAGCGGATGAAATTCGTATCTGCTTGACGATATCGAGCAGATGGTTCTGGGCAGCGACTTTGGCGTAAGACAGTACTTTTCCGGGCGCGGCGACATCGCGGGAACGGCGGGTTCCGGGTCGGGCCATGCCGGTGGCCGTAACCGTGCCATCGCACCAGTCAATCCCGCCAGCCTGCGGGAATCGCTGGATCCAGTCTCCGGCATGCGCCGGGTGGACGGGCATGCGTATTGTCGCCAGTATAACGAGAAAGAGCGTACCGATCAACCGCACGTGTCCCCATCCCCCTCCAACGGAAAACCAGACAATCCAGGCTACCCGTTTTTCGCCCTTCCTTCCGGGAAAGCGATCATCATTGTTATGGTACTACAATGATAGCGTATTTTCCCTCCGAAGGCAAAGGGGCGGATCTTATCATCCGCCGTGTCGGCGTCTATACAATCCACACGGATTCTGGTACATCTTTTGCGGTCTTTATATTTTGACTGGCAACAATACGGCTGGATGACCTTGAGAACCCGGCCATAGAAAGAAGAGGAAACCGATAGAATGGCTCCTGACACGACCGATCTCCCGCCGGCCGGGCCGTTGCTGGCAGCGGTCGTCGCCAATCGCAGCGGTGATATTTACGAACTGGACGGTTATGCCGCCGTGGGCATGGCGGCGGGACTGTATCGGCCACTGCCGGCGGCAGACACGCGGCCCATGCCCCACGGCAGTGAACTGATGCGCCTGCCGGACCGCCAGCCGGTGGTTTACAATCTGCAGACGCGCAGCCTGGAAGTCCTGGCCGAGGACCCCTTTGCACCCGGCGAGCCGATTTTTCCGGTGGCTGTTTTCAATTCCCCCGGTTACGTCGTTACCCGGATCAGCGCGTTCGAAGACACGGCCGAAACGACCCCGCTGCCCCTTTTTTCCTATGGTGCCGTGGGCTGGCATCAAAACGGATTCCAAAGCGCCGTGCGCCGGGTCGATGCCGAACCCCGGCAGGACCTGCGGCAGATGCCCATGGAAAAAATCCTCGCCGGCGTCCGCCGCATGCAAAAGCGCATGCCGAAAAACCGGCTCCGGCAACACCTGGAACATTGCGCACTCACCTATGGCTGTCCAGCCGGGAAAAATTTTTTCCTCGGCCGGTATGAAGCGCCCCTGCCCACATCCCGGCACTGCAACGCCCGCTGCCGGGGCTGTATTTCCCTTCAGGCCCGGTCCGGTATCCATGCCAGCCAGGATCGAATTACGTTTACCCCCACGCCCGCAGAGATCGCCGAAATCGCCCTGACCCATATCGAGCGGGTCAAGCATGCCGTGGTCAGCTTCGGCCAGGGCTGCGAAGGTGACCCCCTCTTTGCCGCCGATGTCATCCAGCCCGCCATTGCCCGGATCCGGAAACAGACCGCCCGGGGAACGATCAATATGAACACCAACGCCAGCCGTCCCGACATCCTTGCCGCCCTTTTCGATGCCGGACTGGACAGTATCCGGGTCAGCCTGAACAGTTTCCGGCCGGCCGCCTATAAGGCCTATTTCCGTCCCCGGGATTATCAATTTACCGATGTTATCCGCAGCATCGAAACCGCTCTGACCCGGCACCGGTTCGTGGCCATCAACTATCTCAACTGTCCGGGCGTCACCGATACCCCCGAAGAGCTGGCAGCCATCACCCGTTTTATCAAGCAATACCCCGTCCACATGATCCAGTGGCGCAACCTCAATTTCGACCCGCGGCAGTACTGGCGGATCATGTCTGACACCGCCCCCGCGGGTCCCCCACTGGGTGTCACCCGTCTGCTTAAAACCCTCCGCCACCGCTTCCCCGACCTGCGGCACGGCTATTTCAACCCGCCCAGGGAAACCTGGCCGCGCGGAGACCGCACCGTTTTGGCTTGACTTTTTCCGGGGTTCGGCTTTTAATCCCGCCATGTTGACCGACCTTGAAAAGAAAGTCATTGGCGCCATTCAACGCGATATCCCCATCACGCCGCACCCATACCGGGACATGGCCGCCGGACTGAATGTTTCCGAAGCCACCTTTATCGAAACGCTCAAAAGCCTGTGTGCCAAGGGCGTCATCCGCCGCTTTGGCGCCACCCTGCGGCACCAGAAAACCGGTTTTTCGGCCAACGCCATGACCGCCTGGCAGGTGGCCGAGGAAGACATCGCCGTCATTGGAGAGAAAATGGCCGCCCACCCGGCGGTGTCTCACTGCTACCGCCGCGACCCGGCGCCGGACTGGCCATATAACCTCTATACCATGATTCACGCCCCGGATGTGCCCACCTGCCGCGACATTGCCCGGCAGCTCTCGGCGGAAACCGGCGTCACCGCTTACCGACAGCTTTTCAGCCATCGGGAACTGAAAAAAACCTCCATGGTCTACTTCCCCGATCAATAATCCCCTGATGGCGGCCGCACGGACTCCCCATATCCTGCTCGTCAACCCCTGGATCCACGATTTCGCGGCGTATGATTTCTGGGCCAGCCCCATGGGCCTGCTGCTTCTTGCCGCCCAGCTGCGCCGGTGCGGTCTGCGCGTCTCGTATCTGGACTGCCTCAACCGCTTCCACCGGCTCGCCCCGCCCCAGGATCCGGCGGCCCGGTACGGCCGGGGACCGTATCTTAAGACAGAGATTCCCAAACCGCCGGGGCTGGCCCATGTTCCCCGCCGGTTTTCCCGCTACGGCATCCGGCCCGAATGGCTGGCCGCCGATCTCCGGGCGCGTCCCCATCCTGATTTCATTCTCGTCACTTCTCTGATGACTTACTGGTATCCGGGCGTGACAGAGACGATCGCCGCCCTGCGGGCTGTCTTTCCCGATACGCCCGTTATCCTCGGCGGCATCTATGCCACGCTCTGCCGGGACCACGCCATACGCTGCTCGGGCGCCGATGACGTCGTCTCCGGAACGGATTTCTGTCTGACATTACGCGCCGTTGGCGACATTATCGGGACGCGCCTCGATCAGCATCTCACCCCGACAAACCCGGACACCTGGCCCCGGCCGGCCTTTGATCTGCAGCCATGCATCGGGTTTATCCCCCTGCTGACCACCATTGGCTGCCCTTTTGACTGCGCCTATTGCGCCGCCAGTTACCTTCATCCCCGCATGCTGCGCCGGTCTCCCCGATCGGTGATTGATGAAATCATTTTCTGGCACCGGCACCACGGCGTGCGCGATTTTGTTTTTTACGACGATGCCCTGCTGATTGATGCCGCTGCCCATGCCCGGCCGATTTTCGAAGGAATTGTGCAGTCCGGCCTCACTGTCCGGTTTCACCTGCCCAATGCCGTCCATATTCGGGAAATTGATGCTGAGCTGGCCCGGCTGATGCGCCGCGCCGGGGTCACGACTGTTCGACTGGGCCTTGAAACAACGGATTTTGATCACCGGAAACATCTTGACCGGAAGGTCCGCGAAGGCGATTTCCACCGGGCCGTGGTCTGTCTTAAACAGGCGGGATTTGAAAAGAACCAGATCGGTGCGTATCTGCTGGCGGGGATGCCGGGACAATCGATGACATCCGTGGAAAGCGGTATCCGGGTTGTCCGGCAAAGCGGTATCACGCCCGTGCTGGCATACTACACCCCCATTCCGCATACCGCCATGTGGGAAACGGCACGGAAGTCATCTCCCTACGACCTTGCGGCTGATCCCATCTTTACCAACAACGCCATTGCCCCCTGCCGCCGGGAAGGTTTTTCGTGGGAGACGTATCACCGGTTAAAACAGCTGACGGCCAGCTGACCGGCCCCAGTTACCCCTGATTCGACCAATTCAGCTGTCGACGGGGTCTCCGGCCGCATCCGGCCGGCCATCAAGATCATCGGCCAGCGGTTCATTTCGGACCAGGGCGGCGATGATCCGGGGCAGGTAGGTCTCGGCTTTGCTGACATGAAACGAGCAGGATGCCGCACCCGCATGCCCCCCGCCTTCAAACCGGCTGAGCAGTTCTCCGGCGTTGACCCGGCACTTCCGGTTGAAAATGCTGTGTCCCACGCTGGCAATGACTGTATCTTTATCGTGATCATCATAGCGGATCTTGACACTGACCACGGTCTCGGGGAAAAGCGCGTAGGGCAGGAACCGGTTGCCTTCCGGCGCCGGGGAAAGCGGCCGGAAATCGGTGATCGCCACCTGTTGTTCCAGGTGCGTATATTCCTTCAGCCGCCGCGCATAGGTTTGATTATCGGACAGGACCTGCCGGCAGCGCCGCCGGACCTCGGCATCGGCCATGACCGCTTTAATATCCACCGTCCCCAGCCGGTCCACCAGCCGGTTCCAGTACGGGACATCGGCCCTGTCCCGGCTGCTGATCGTCATGGAAAGCAGGAGACAGGGATTTTTTTCAGGGAAATTGACTTCATCACGGGTCAGGTCGGCGGCATCGATCTTATCGGCCATGGCCACCAGCGCCGTGTGGTCTTTCGCAAACCGGCCATCGTAAAACTCAAAGACCACCCGGGCCGCCGACGGGGCAATACGAAAAGCGCCCTTGAAATGCGTCTGCGGCTGATTGGAAAAATGGTGATCAAACCAGAGGGCGCAGTTTTCCTGATACGGCAGGTTGGCGATAATGTCTCCAGGCCGGATATCGACCCGGCCCTTCTGCATGTCGCCGGGCTGGACCCAGTGGATCGGTTCGGTAATCGGTTCCACTTCGCGGAGCAGAACCGCGCAGACAACCCCGTCAAAATCAGGGCGCGTCACAATTCGCATAATTTTGTTCTCTCTTTTTCCCTGCGTGAACCCACGTCAGGGGATCAGGGCCAGACGACAGCCAACGTTGTAGTTCCGGGTACCGGGCAACAGGTAGAAGCGGTTGGCGGCACGGGCCTCCAGCGCCGGATAATACCAGCTTCCCCCCCGCACAACACGAAAATCTCCCCGGGCCGGGCCCACCGGATCGACAGCCGCACCGGCCGGATAGGGGCCGGCGATGTCCCGGCACCATTCCCAGACATTTCCATGCATGTCGTACAACCCGGACAGATTCGCCTTTCGGGTTGCCACAGGATGCGGAGTTCCTTCGGCGTTGCCCTGAAACCAGGCATAGTCCCCGAGTTCGGCGATATCTCCGTTAAAGTAAAACCAGCCGGTACTCCCCGCCCGGCAGGCGTATTCCCACTGGGCCTCGGTGGGCAGTGCGTATTGCCTGGGCACCGCCAGCGGAAGTGCATTTTTCTGATTCTTCACCCCGGCCGGTGTGATCCACGATAAATGGCCGTCGTCCTTTTTCATCAGCATATTCAAGCCGGCCACAAAACGAACGACATCATTCCAGGAAACATTATCCACGGGGCAGTCGGGGCCGCAGTCACTGAAAACCGACGGGTTGTCTCCCATTACCGCCGCCCACTGCCGCTGGGTGACCTCGGTGGTCAGCATGTAAAACCCCTGGGTTAACAGAACCGGGTGGCGGGTTTCATTGGCCTGGTGCCCGATGTCATCCGGCGGGCTCCCCATCCTGAATCGACCGGGAGGCAGATAGACAAAGGTCATGCCCAGTTTATTGGTGATCGCCGGATACCGCGGTCCTGCAGTGGACGGCGCGTGATTATTCTGCCCGACAAAAGCCGTGACGTTGGATTCGCCGGCCCGGGCAGCGAGCGGTCCGCCCGCCATGCAGAAGCCACACAGGCACAAAACGATGAATCGATGGATTGTTTTCATGTAAAAAAATTCTCCGGCGCGAAGCCGCCCGCGCGCGTATCTTTTTCAATAAATGAAAAGCCCGCACAGGCTCTTATTATTCGGTAATAATGGCATTGCGGCGATGGGCCCGGCTGAGGCGGTCGTAATTATTCGCCGCGCCGGCCAGAATCCCGTGAATATCCGCCGGCAATTCCCGCTTGACCCGGGCCGGAATACCGGCCACCAGCTGGAGGGGCCCGATGACCTGTGTTTCCCGCACCACACAGCCGGCCGCCACGATCGATCCGGTCCGGATCTGCGCGGCGTTCAGGACCAGCGCACCAATACCGATCAGGCAGCTGTTTTCCACCGTGCAGCCATGCAGTACCGCATTGTGCCCCACAGTGACAGCATCGCCGATAATTACCGGCTTGCCTTCATCGGTATGCACCGTGCAGTTATCCTGGATATTGGTATTTTTCCCCACCCGGATCGGGGCCTCGTCACCCCGCAGCACCGCCCCATACCAGATACTGGCGCCATCGCCCAGGGTCACATCGCCAATAATCACTGCAGTGGGAGCGATATAAACATTTTCGCCGATCTGCGGCTGTTTTCCTTCGTACGCAATGATCATTTCGATTCCTTTATTGTAAAACGCCATGCGCAGAACCATTCATCCGGATGGGCATCCGGCGGGCAGCCGATGCATTCAACCTGAATACGGGGATCAATGCTGCGGGCAAATGCATTATATTCCACCAGTCCGGCCGATTTGCAGGGATAGTCATCCAGTTTTTTACGACGGCGGGTGTCCTGAACCCGGCAGACGTTCATCTGAAAAACGAAACTGTCCGGTCCTTCATCAATAATCGTCTGTGTGTTGACCCGGGAGTATAGCCTGAATCCCAGCGCCTGTTTCAACCCCGCCAGGCCGGGATGCGCCGGCAGGTCGAGAAATCGCCGGATGTCATCCGCTTCCAGGGGCGACAGATGCGCCCAGCAGCTGTCGTTGCACCGTTTGGCATCGTTCATCCCCTGGGTAAATTCCACCGCCTGGAACCAGACCCCGTCGTTGGCCAGCCAGTTGAGGGACAGGGCTTTCAGTATCTCGAGCAGCCGCTCCCGGGGCATCTCCTGAAGTGCCGCCGGTAACCCGTCTTTCACCTCAAACCCGAGCAGCTTCCCCATTCTTTGCAGCTGGATGCCGACGGAGCGCCGGGTCGCCGCCGGTAAAATCGCCATGGCCCGCTCTGTTCCCATCTGGTGCCGAACTTCGTTAAACCAGAGCGCATAATGCGCCAGCACCCGGTAAAACATATCGCCGACCAGCGCCACCATCTCTTTTGAGTCGAGGCTTTCGATATCCATCGCCTGCTTTGCCATTCATTCTCCTTTGTCTCAACGGATTTCCGATCACCGGGGACCAGCCGCCGGATCACTTTTTTCACTGTGCCTGTGCGACCATGTCCTGAAATCTCAATATATCGTAATATAAGTTAATTTTGTGAACATACGCAATCGGTTCCGATCCCCGGCAATACCCGTATTGCGCCGACCGATAATATTCCCGTTTGGCCAAAAGGGGAAGCGTCTTTTCCAGCGATGACCATTTTTCAGGATCCAGGCCCCTGTCCCGGGCAATATTGCGGGCATCGAGAATGTGACCAATGCCGACATTATATGCGGCCAGGGCCAGCATCAGCCGATCTTCTCCCGTGGCGTGGTCGTAAAAATCATACAATGCCTTTAAATGCCGGATACCCGCTTCGATATTCTGGCACGGATCATAGATATCGACAACCCCCATATTTTCCGCTGTCTTGACAGTAATCTGCATCAATCCGTGTGCGTCGCGCAGGCTTCGGGCCAACGGGTTAAAATGGGACTCCTGGTACATCTGCGCGGCCACCAGGCGCCAGTCAAAACCATATTGATCGGCAAATTGCCGGATATACCCCCGATATAGCGGCAGAACCTGTCTGATCTTCCGGTGAAACGCCCGCAGATCCACAAAATCGAACCCGTCGATACCAAAAAAATACCGCTGGTACATTCGCTCCAGTTGGCCATTGGCTTTAATGGCCGCCAGAAATTCATTTATTCTTCGCAGGAGATTGTCCGCTCCGGGCGTCACCGCCCATCCCAGGGCCTGCGCATCGCTGATGGGTGTGGCCAGTTCCACCCAGGGGTTGTACCGCTGGGCCAGCCGGGCCACCCGCCTGTCGGCAATCGTTATATCGATCTTTCTTTCGGCAACCATACGGATAAGATCGGTTGTTTCCAGTTTCCTGTGCAGGATAATATTCAGATCAAGGCCAGACGCCTTCAACGCTTCCAGGCGTTCGTGATAGGATGTTCCCGCCGCAACATGGATGGTTTTCCCGGCCAGTGCCGCGGGAGATTTGATTGTCTGGCTGCCCCGGCGAATAATAACATACGGCCGGGCGGACAGATATCCCTTTGAGAAGGCGGCCCGGCGGCGTCTGGCCGGCGTAATGGTCATGCCGGCGGCAATGAAATCCCCTTTTCCCGCCAGAAGATCCGGGATCATCCGCTCCCAGTCATGAGCCACCTTGATCTTGAGGGCAACGCCCAGGTAATCGGCAAAGGCCCGGGCCATTTCGTATTCAAATCCCCGGGGCTGTCCCTGATAGATATAGTAACACCAAGGATTATTACGTATAATAACGGTTACCTGCCCAACCGAAAGGATGCGATCCAATACAGTCTTTTCCGGATGTTTCCGATTTCTCGTGAGCAGATACCCCCCTGCCACAATCAGTACCAGTGCGCTTAAAATGATCAGAAAGCGTATTTTTCCCGGTTTAATAAAAATTTGACTGCCTCCGCCACGATCCGTTCCATCTGTACGCACCACAAACATCACCCACAGGCGCACGCCATCCATAAAAAGTTGTTTATACCTGCCCGACTTCTTTTTGTCCATGCTGGCGCTTGACAAACCAATTTAAATTAACGTATTTAGCATCATTGCCGAGTTGCGTCGTGATTTGAATTCGCTCAGTGTCGAAGATGATGCGCACCTCGCTGAACGCCTGAACCAAAATTGCAGGGAGTACATTATGTATCGTTCACTGTACGAAGAGGTCAAACCGTTAATATTCAATGGCGAAAGTGGTATTTTACATATCAGCTATGAATATGGGGGCGCAGCGAAAATCGTATTGAACGAGGGCCTCATTGAAGGCGTTTTGACTGAAAAAAATGAAGGGAAAGGCGCGATGGAAGCCATTGCCAAGTGGATCAGCATTTCCACCCGGTTTTCCCAGAACGAAAAGGAAATCGGCAGCAGCCTGGCCACCATTGACACGAGCAGTTTCCTGTCGATTCTTGAAAAGGTCCATAAGATTATCCAAAAAATTAATACCGTTATCCCAAGCAACAATGCCATATTCAAAGGCGACACCAACAAGGTCGACAAGCACAAGCGTTTTTCTTCCGTTGATTTTAAAATCATGCTCCTCCTGGACGGCAAGCGCCCCTTAAAAAAAGTCGTCCCGGAATCCGGTTATTCGGAACTGGACGTCCTGATCAGCGTTTATCGTCTGGTTTCCAGCGACATTGCCAAATTTTTATCCGACAGCATCCCGATGCCTGAAAAAGAACGGGCGGATTTCGTTAATACTTTATCAGAAAAATTAATGGAATTTGTTGGACCGGCAGCGTCCATTCTTATCAGCGACGCGTTCAAGGCCCTGGGGCATGGCCCGGAAATGCTGTCCAGGGAAGAGATCCCCAGACTTATTGAATCGGTTTATGACCCGCTGGAGAAAAAAGAACAGGAAGCACTGGCCAGATGGAGCCTGGCCTTTTTACAGGAATAATCCTGGCAGGAACCCATTATTTCTATTTTTTAGACAGTATCTCCAGGAAATATTCGATAATTTTTGGATTGGGCGGCTGACCGAATTTTTTTTCATACTCCCGGCGAAAATCTAATATTGTCGGATGGCTTCCGGAAACAAACCGCTGGATGAACTTTATTCGGTTCGAATCTGAAGTCCTTTTTTCCCGATCCTGATTGTTCCTGTGATACGCCAGGCGCTTTAGAAAATAGGCCACGAGCTCAAGCGACGGCTTTTTTCCGAAAGTTACTTCAAATGATTTTCGGAAAATCAGAATTGTTGCGTCCCCGGCAAGGGCTATTTTATCGGCAAATTCGGTTTCCGGATCGGATTCATTTTGGGGTGGCGCCTGATTTTCCTTTTTTTCAGCCCGGGGTTCTGCTCTTTTCTTTTTATTTTCCTGCATCGAAACAAAATAATCGATCAGGTCGGACGTCGGCAGATGTCCGAACTCTTCCAGAAACTCCTGCTCGAGCTGGGTGACGGACCCGTCACCCAGCGTTGCAACCTCTTTGACGGTTGCCAACATCAGATCCCAATGGGGATTTTTAGGGTTTTCTTTTTTCATTGCCACAAGCACACTGCCGGCTGCTTCCGTCTATTTTACGTATCTTTTCCATAAGTGGCGGCCTGCTATTTTTTCGTGAGCCGCGTAATGAAAATATTCATTGATTTTCTGAGCCGCTCAATGGCTTCCGCCAGCTGCCCGGTCTCATCTTTGGTATTGAGCGAAATTGTGGTTTTCAGATCTCCCTTGCTCATCTTATCTGTTGCTTCCGTAAGATAGGACAGCGGTTTGGTAATTGATCCGGCCAGAAAAATCGAGATGGCCAGGGTCAC
>CAZNZW010000020.1:45588-48095 GCA_964577615.1 uncultured Desulfobacterales bacterium
AGGACAGCGGTTTGGTAATTGATCCGGCCAGAAAAATCGAGATGGCCAGGGTCACAACCAGCACCAGAAGACCGATCGCCAGAAATATATTCCGGAAATTGGTGGCCGAAGCAAAAACGACTTTGTTGGGAATGACGTCGACAATCGTTCCCAGACGTTTGACTCCCTGCCCGTTTAAAAACACCGGCGCCATCGAAATTATATTTTTCTGCTGGGGAACGGCACCGGCCATCTTACTCGACAAAACCTGCCCCGCCACCTGGGAAAAATCTTTCTTGAAGTTGGCGCCGGTATTCTGGTCGCGCTTCCCGCCCCACTCTTTTTCGGCGTCCGGATTCAGATAATAATTTCCCTTGTCGTCGATAAATACCAGGAGCTCGTTTGCACCGGCGTTTTCGCGGACAATATCCAAAAATTTCTTTGCAATAACGTTAAAAAGGACAATGCCCTTAAACTGCTGATTGCGATCAAACAAGGGCGTGCCATACCGGATGACCGGCCGCAGAGGTATCTCAATTTTTCCCTTTTCCCGGTTCAGATCCAGCGGGGAAATCATTATTCCTCCCTCGGAAAGTTTGGCTGTATCCGCAAAATAGTACCGGCTTTTTTTATTTTGAAGTTTGGAATGGGGAACTACGTAACTTTTATCATTGTTCCGATCCACCCGCACCACCTCTTTACCGTCCGCATTCAGATACCGAATCTGATTGTAGATTTTCTTGTTTTTGGAAAACGCCAGGAAATCGTCTTCAAGGGATTTAATCGCACCGGTGACCTCATCGGCACTGGCATTGACCATTTGTTTTGCGGAGGTTGAATCTTTGAGATAAAAAAGATCGCTGGCCACCCCTTTCAGAAAATCTTCGACCTTGGAAGAGACCAGCGACACCTTGCTGTTCAACTTGCTGATACTGTTGGCCTTAACCGTCGCTGTAATATTATAGATCCCGTAAGCCCCCAAAGACAGAAGCGGTAACAATGCCACCAGTATAAAAGCCACCAATAATTTGTTTTTAATCTTGCTCATCGTTGTTATCCCTTTCTCTGCAAACAGAAATTTACCATTTATTTTAAATTTAGTATATGCCAATCAGACACCTGTCGAACATTCCCAATATTGAATGCAATATCGGTGCCAGATTTTACGAAAATCATCGTATGTATGTAACAGTTTGAATTAACACCTGCAAAAGGCGCATCCGGCCAGAAAAGCGGCCGTGTCAGCCCCTTTCTCGTAAAAAAGGGCCTTTTGATATGTAATTGCCGTGATTTATATCTTTTTTCAATTATCTCCCGCTGGCAGGCATCCGGTAATGCGGGTGATTTGACACAGGCCTACCACGCCTTTGGGCAACTTGTCAAAATATCGGTGCACCTGTATATTCAATCCTGATTGACAGTGATAAGGGTAAGGAAAAAATCGGCTGGCGCCGCCGTGCGCACGGCGGCCGATGGCCGGGAAATCAAAAACGTAATTCGAAATCCAAAACCGTAATCGAAACCGCATGACAATCTGCAACCGTTCGACCCGGAGGAGACCATTATGACAATCGCTTTTATCGGCATGGGCACCATGGGGGCCGCCATGGCCATGAATATTCTAACCGCCGGTTACGACCTCATTGTTCACAACCGGCATCGTGACCGTGAAATTCCCCTGGCGGAAAAGGGCGCAACCCGCGCAGCCACGCCGGCGGCAGCGGCCGCGGATGCCGACATCGTGATCATCTGCGTAAGCGATACGCCGGATGTGGAAACAATCGTTCTGGGGCCGGACGGGATCATCACAAAGGCCCGGCCCGGCACCATCGTCGTGGACATGTCCACGATCAGCCCGTCGGCTACCCGGAAAATGGCCACCATCCTGGCAGACAAAAAGATCCGGATGATCGATGCCCCGGTCTCCGGCGGTTCCGAAGGCGCCCGGAACGGCACCCTGGCCATCATGGCCGGCGGCAACGCGGCCGACATCGATCAGGTCCGGCCCATCCTCGAGGCCATGGGAAAAACCATTACCCATGTCGGGCCCATCGGATCCGGCCAGCTGACCAAAGCCATCAATCAGGTGATCATCGCGGCCAATTACCTGGCCGTGGCCGAAGGTATAACCCTGGGCCTGAAAGCCGGCCTCGACATGGACAAGGTCGTTGCCGCCATCGCCGGCGGTGCGGCTGGATCCTGGGTCCTGGACAACCGGTCAACATTTATGATCGACAACGAATACCCCCTGGGTTTCCGCGTGCGGCTGCACGCCAAGGACCTTAAAATCGCCCTGGACGCCGCCCGTGACCTGGGTGTGGCATTGCCCGTGGCCGCCCTGGTCGACCAGATCGAATCCGGCCTGATCGGCCGGGGATTCGGTGACGAGGATGTCTCGGCCGTGGCGCGCACGCTGCGGGAAATGGCGGGAATCACAAGCTGAACCGGCCGGGGAGCACGTATTGCAGATTATATTTTTATTGACCTCATCCGCCGGCCCTCCTATGATGAAAAAATACTCAGCTGAT
>CAZNZW010000021.1:0-45649 GCA_964577615.1 uncultured Desulfobacterales bacterium
CTGGTGATAACTATCTTATTCTTAATAATTCAGCCGGCGTTTGGCACCGGCAACGTTTGTGCGATACGGATCCATAGGTGCCTTGCGATCACGGTGATCTGATTCGAAAACCGGTTTGGGCGACAACAGACTGTCGTCTTTCAAAGGGCCAGGCCCGCAAAATCCCCTGTGGCGGAGTGGCTCAACAAACAACCGGGGGAGAAGGAGAGTGTAAAATGATACGGATGCAGTCGAAAATGGTGCTGGTGGTGGTATTGGGGCTGTCGATGTTGTTTTCCGGAAATGTTTTCGCCGGAGGCAACGTTGGCGTTACACTGGATCAGGCCCTGGCCGTGGTGGCCGCGGCCAAGGCCAAAGCTGTTGAACAGGGCACGTTGATGAATATCGCCGTTGTTGATGCCGGTGCAAACCTGACGGCTTTCGTCCGCATGGACGGGGCTTTCCTGGGCAGCGTCGATATTTCAATTAAAAAAGCAAAAACGGCGCGTTTTTTCAATATGCCCACCGGCAAACTGGGCGAACTGGCCCAGCCTGGCAAGCCGTTGTTTAATATTGAATTCTCCAATGGCGGGTTGATTACCTTCCCTGGCGGGCTGCCGCTGAAAGACAAGGCGGGAAATGTCATCGGTGCGATTGGTGTCAGTGGCAGCAGTGTTGAGAACGACAACGCCGTGGCCACGGCGGGTGCGGCAGTGTTGTTGAAGTAAACCGGGCTTCCGGCGTGTTGTACGGACAACGCCACTGCAAGCCGCCGCTGTTTTTCCGGCGGTAAAAAAAATAATTGTTCAGCAGGGGAAGTGGGTCGGTCAATGCTTCCCTGGAAATTATGTTCAGTTGAAATAACCGGATCCCCTGGGCCGCCAATCGTTACTGGCCCGGATCCGGTTTTTCTGTTGCCCTGGCCGGTGCCCGGCGCATGACAATATCCCCATAATAAGCCACCACAGACTCCCCGGTGTCATTGCTGTCAGACATAATCGCAATGGCTGAAATTTTCGGGGGTTTTTCCCCGAACGCGGCCCGGTAGTCGGCAAGGATATTTCGCCTTTCGGTGACCCACCTGTTGGTTTCCGTTTTTCCACTGCGAACAACCATCATGATGGATTGTCCGGTATATGGGCTGGGTACAATGGTGCCTGCCGGGGCCTTGCTGGCCCAGATATAATTAATTGCATTTGCCGGCGGGGTTTTTCCAAAAAACAGCTTCAGGGCGCTGTACTTGGCCCGTTCCGCCAGGCCCGCAGCGTCGGGTTCGAATTCAAAGGCGACGTAGATCCGGGCCGGATAGTCGTCCCCGGATTTGCGGGTGACGTCTCCTTTCTTAAAGATATTGGATATTTTCCATCGCCACTCGATGATCGGGTACTTTTCAGGATCAATGTGGATGTACCGGATTAAACCGGATGAACCGCCGTTACTGACGGCTTTAACAACTGTCTGCCCGGCATCGCTGACCCGTGTGTAGCGCGTGTGCCTGGAGATGCTTTTAAAAGTCAACGCTTCCCACTGAGAAGGCATCTCGGGCCCCGGCGTGTCCACGGAAAAATGCCCGATGAATATACTTTCCGGTGCGGCAACCGCGGCATGCGGGAAGATCATCATCCGTGCGATCAAAATTGCCATGAAAAGTGGTGCGTATCGGTTTTTCAGGGAAGCGGTGGTTGTCATGCCGGGACTCATTTTCACCTCTGGTGTTTCTCAGGAAGAGATGTACACATCGCCGGTTGGTCGGGATGGGCCGGGTCGACCCGGAGAATTGTCCCCGGGGTCTGGATCGACTGCAGATGGTGCAGCAGCAGACGCAAAATCGCCTTCTGACCGGCGGCGTCACCGGGAAAACCGAAGGGGTGCCCCAGGGGCAGGTCCGGGCAGAGTGCCCGGGAGGGGTTGATTTTCCGGGTAACGCGTAAAGAGAGGGTAATGGAGATGGTAGCGATGCCGACCGCTTCGATGGCCCGTTGTATCAATCCCACGGATTGATTGCACAGGCCTCAGGCCGGGGCCAGGATGGCGATATCTACTTTGTCCTCGCTGAGGGCTGTGGCCGCCGCCGGCGCCGTTTTCTCGGTAAGGGTGTCCAGATGACGGCCGCTGATATGTCCCATGAAGGAAAAATGGCGGTGATTGACGGCCTTGATGGTGCCATCCTGCCTGAGTTCGGCGGCCCGCTGCAGGGGGAGAACGATATTTACGTCCTGATCGGCATCCTTATGGTCATAGTAGTTGTGGGTAATGATCAGATCCGACAGACTGGTATTATCGGGAATTTCCCGGAATTCCGGATCGCCCGTCGGGTCAAACATGTCGAAAGGCCGTTGAGATTTGAGGTGAACGCCGCCGGTGGTGATCAGGGCCAGGCGGCAGCGGTTGATGGGTTGGGTCAGCGGCGACCAGGGCGTATCGGAAAAAGTGAGGATCTCCGCTTTTTTCGCCCATTGGTCAACCAGCACTGGAAATCGGGTAAACAGCTTGGCGGCGGCCTTGTCTTTTATCTGTCGAAAATCTGATGGCATGAATGAATCCTTAATTTTATAGAATAAAGTAATATGAGGCGTTTTTTTGGGGATGATTACCAGAAGGCCCAGCGTGAAGAGAGCAGAACGTAAATGCCCAGCCCGAAATTGGTGACGCCATGCGCCAGAATAACAGCTTTTAAATTCTTCCGGCGGATCAGCAGGCCCCCGTAGAACAGCCCTGCAACAATTCCCACAATGATCCGGTGATGTTCCAGGCCAAACAATACCGCGACGCCCGTAAACGACAGCCAGGTAAAAGTACCCATGGGTACGGAGTGAAAATCCGGATCAATCAGGTAACGCATCAGGTAGGCGCGCCAGAACAGCTCTTCCATAATCGGCACGATGACAGCACTTCCCGACAGGCGGATAAAGATCAATCCATAGGCCCCGGCCGACGTCCGGCTCAAAGCATAGGGATTAAACTGATGCCCGGGGGCAAACTGGTATAGAATATTTTCCGGTACAATCCAGATGATCAGAACGATCAGGCCGCAGATAACCGCTGTTCCGATATCGCCGGAGGAAAGTTTCGGGGAAAGATCCCGGCGATAGGAATGGCGCCAATACCAGATCAGGGCGCCCACGCTGATGGTTTTAATCGTATAGAGCAGCGGCATGAGCGAAGGGAAAAAACGGGCCGGTTCGGTTAATAACAGAAACAGGGCAAATGGCAGAATATAGGGCGCCCAGGGGCGGGTGAGCCATTGCCGTACCTGATTGGGGCGTGATGGCATCAATTGGGATTGATCGCGTGTTTTTTTAGAAGATCGTGCAGCGTGGGGCGGCTGGTTTCAAGGAGTCTGGCCGCCTGGCTGATGTTGTTTCCGGAAAGGATCAGGGCCCGGCGGATGACATCCTTTTCCGCCCGTTCGCGGGCCTTTTTAAGCGTGGTCAGTTTTGGGCCTGGGGGCGTTGCCGCGTTTTCTCCAAGCCCCAGATCGCCGGGGATGATTATCTTATCCATGGTTGAGCCAAGGGCCCGGCGGATACGGTTTTCAAGTTCACGGACGTTTCCCGGCCAGGCGTGGGTCGTCAGCGCGTCTATTGCCGCCGGCGAGAACGTGGCCGGTTTTCGCCGCAGATTTTGAGACTCCGTCTGCAGAAAGTGAAACGCGAGCAATAAAATATCTTCCCGCCGCGCTGTCAGGTCAGGGATTTTTAACGGGACAACATTCAAACGATAAAACAGGTCTTCACGAAACCGCCCCTGTTTAATATCATCTTCCAGATTTGTATGGGTGGCGGCAATAATCCGAACATTCAAGTTAACCGTTTTTTTTCCGCCGAGCCGGTCAATGGCGGATTCCTGCAAAACGCGCAGAATTTTAACCTGCAACGGTAAGGGTAACTCTCCGATTTCATCCAGAAAGATTGTTCCCTGATCCGCCTGTTCAAATTTTCCGATCTGACGCCTCACGGCACCGGTAAAGGCGCCTTTTTCGTGACCAAACAGTTCGCTTTCCAGCAGGTTTTCCGGAATGGCGCCGCAATTGATGATCACCATTGCCTGGTCAGCCCGGTGGCTCAGCTGGTGGACGGCATGGGCCACCATTTCTTTGCCGGTGCCGGTATTGCCGGTGATCAGAACGGGATAGTCGGTCCGGCTGGCGTTTTTGATCTGCTCGAAAACCCGGGTCATCGCTGGAGAAACACCCAGCATGCCGCACAGCGATCCCCCCTGGGTCCGCTGTTTTCTAAGCTCACGGTTGGCGGCCTCCAAGCTTTGCAGCTTGAATGTCCGGGCGAGGATGATCCGCAATAATTTTAAATCAATCGGTTTGGCACAAAAATCAGCTGCCCCGAGGGCGATGGCTTTAACCGCATTTTTTTCTTCGGCATTCCCGGTAATCACGATGATCCGGGTGTGAGGGGCAAGAGAAGTGGTCGCTTCAAGGAGTTCAAAACCCTGCCGGGGGGTATCGGGATGGGGCGGGAGGCCGAGGTCAAGGGTGGCCACGGGAAAAGCGCCGGACGCCAGAAGTGGCTTGGCCTGGGTTGCATCACCGGCAATCGTGATGTCGTAAGGCGCATCCATCAGGCCCCATCGGATCTGCTTGGCCACCGATGGCTCATCTTCGATGATCAGAAGTTTTTTCTTCATTTTAAATTTTCCCGGCAATCCGGAACAGGTGTGGGCGGAATGGCAAAATCAGCCAGAATACCGTCATGTTATAGATATCAAAAGATCGCTTAAAATGTCAACCAGCAGGGCTGTCTGCCGCTCAGGGGGGCCGGGGGATGGGGCCGTATGAAATATATTTCCTAATTCCGGATTGGGGCTTACCTTTTTTTCACAATCCCCGGCGAAAAAGACCGGACGAATGCATTGTATCTTGTCCAGTGGCCCACGACGATCTCATAATATATTGAAATAATTAATGTTATATGGTCATCACAAGATTATCAATCATTATTGATACCCTGGCATTGTTTTTGCTCTATCTAATAAACCGACGGCAAAGGATAAAAAAAACAGGAGACGCCATGAAGCAGATCGGTTTATTAATTTTGTTGATTACAATCCTGGTGGCCGGGTATGCGCTGGCCATACCGGTGCCGGAATCCCTTGCCACCATGATTTTCGGTATTGGCTTGATCGGCCTGGCAACCATTGGCCGCAAAACACTTGCCCGAAAGGCGCGCGCCTGATCAATGCCCTTGCCGGCCCCTGTCTGTCACCCAATATGCTTAACGCCTTTCCAGAAGGCGTATCTCATACCGCCCAACGTTTCGAAATAACCGGCTGCTGACCGCATCAGGCCTTTGACCCTGAAAACGCTTTTTGGGATTTTTCTCAGGGACCGGTTTCAGGCCGGACGGTTTGCTGTTTTGCTGATTTTTAAAAAATGATAGATGGCGGGCAGGAGACAAAACGATGTCATTCTGAAGATCCCCGGAGAAAAACAGCAGAAATGCCCGGATGATGATCCGGGCATTTCTTTTTACAGATAAATATGAATGGGCAGGTTATACCTGCGGCCGGGGCAGAACTTTTGCCCGTTCGGCGATTTCCGGCATCTTGTGTTCCCATTCAATGGCCATCAGATGAACGCCGTGGACCCCCTTCATCTCTTTGAATTCCTCGATCTGCTCACAGGCGATCTTGATGCCTTCATCGGCGACCTTGCCTTTTTCGGCACCTTTGAGCCGCGTGATGATTTCATCGGGGACGTCCATTCCGGGGACGTTGTTTTTCATGTAGCGGGCCATGCCGACGCTTTTCATGGGTGTCACGCCCGCCAGAAGGTAACATTTCTCGGTCAGCCCCATGTCATTGGCCTGCTTGACCCAGGTTCTGAATTTTTCCATGTTGTAGATACATTGGGTCTGGACGAAATCAGCGCCGGCCGCGATTTTTTTGGCCAGGCGGTGGACGCGCCATTCAAAAGGATCGGCAAAGGGATTGGCCGCCGCGCCGATAAACATGCCCGGCCGGCCGTCCAGGTCCGCACCGCCGAGAAATTTTCCCTCGTCACGCATGTTTTTAACCATGGCGATCAGCTGCATGGAATCGATGTCAAAGACCCCCTTGGATTCCGGGTGGTCGCCGAACTGCTGATGATCGCCGGACAGGCAGAGGATGTTGCGGATACCGTGGGCGTAAGCGCCGAGAATGTCTGCCTGCATGGCCAGTCGGTTGCGGTCCCGGCACACCATCTGGTAATTGGGTTCGAGCCCTTCTTCAATGGCCAGCAGAGAGGCGGCCCAGCTGGACATGCGCACCATGGCCGTCTGATTATCGGTAATATTGACTGAATCAACGTTTCCTTTTAAGAAAGCGGCTTTTTTTCTGACCGCTTCAACGTCGGCGCCGCGCGGGGGACCCAGCTCACCGGTAAACGCAAAGTGCCCTGCCGTTAATATTTTCTCCAGGTTGCTTCCCGATTTATATCCGTTTTTCTTAGCACTCATCTGTACCCTCATCTCTATGCGTTATACGTTGTTGATCGAATATCGGACGTTTCCGGTTTTGGTTGCCGGGCTCACAGAGTCTGGTTACGCCAGCCGGCCGCCGGATGAGTCCTGCGGATGTTTCTCGCCCGGCCCGGGTGGCGATCAAAAATATTAAGCCGGGCATCCGGCGCATACTGGCGGGTGCCGCAGCCACCGATCATGTCTGATATTATCCGTATGGTACGTCAACCGGATGCGGTAACCGCTACATGGCCGTTTCAGGATGAAAAACCAGCACATCCTTCAGGTCATCGCCCAGGTATTCACGTTCGTTCGGCCCCAGTATCCCCAGGGAGAGGCAGATCAGCGTCCATAGATGCACGACCGGATAATTGCCGCCGTAATGCTCGCTGAGCTGATGAATCTGGGCATGGCAATTATGGCAGCCGGCAATACAATAGTCAGCCCCGGTGGCTTTAATCTGTTCGTCTTTAAGCTTTCCGTATTTCAACCGTTCTTCCTTGAAACCGGACTGCAGAAACCCGCCGCCGCCCCCGCAGCAATAGTTGTTTGACCGGTTGGGCTGCATGTCGATGAAATTCTCTTCACCCACGATGGATTTCACGACAAATCTCAGATCTTCCGCAATCGGGTCGCCATAGGACTTGCGAACAATCTGACAGGGATCCTGAACGGTAAATTTAATTTTAAGATCCTTGTTCCAGTCGGAATTGACTTTCAGTTTTCCTTCCCGAATCCATTTGGCGTAATATTCATAAATATTCTTAACGACAAAATTGTGTTTGAGGTTGAATTTTTTCAGTCCGGCCCGGACTGAGAAAGTAACGTGCCCTCATTCAGTGTTGAGAAAGGTCTTACACCCGAGTTCGTTCGCCTGGTTGACTGTGGTGCGGGTGACCTGCTCCCAGCCATCATTATCTGCCAGAAACATGCAATAGTTTTCAGCGGCCCAGCCTTTGCTGCCGTAGGTCCAGTCAACGCCGGCCAGGTGAAGGATTTTCCATAGCGGGACCAGTTCGTCCGGTTCGGTCACCGGCTCCCGGGAATTCTGGTTGAGGAAAAATTCGGCGCCCTCTTTGTCAATCGGGGCCTTCATGTCGGCAAATTCAGGTTGAGATTCCTGGTACTCTTCCAGAACGTCTTCGACGACGAATTTGAAATCTTCCGGCGCCGCGCCCATGGCACTGGTGCTGTCGTTCCGCAGGGCCATGTCGCAGGAACCGACAATCCCCTTGGGGCGTTCTTCCCGTGGTCGCATGGCCCGGGCGTTGTAAACCAGCTGCGGGATGTCAATTTTCATCGGGCAGACATATACGCAGCGCTGACACATGGTGCACATCCAGGGCCAGTCTGATTTGCGAATTTCCTCGTCCATTCCCAATGCCGCCATGCGCAAGAATTTGCGTGGATCCATGCCGTCCAGACCCGTTGCCGGACAGCCAGAGGAACAGGCACCACAGGTCAGGCAAAGGTTCAGGTTCCCGCCATCGGGAAGCAGCTCCTTGACCTTATCCATAAAGGTGCTCTTTCTTTTTCCCCCTAATTTGATTGCTTCCTCCGCCATGATGTACTCCTTTACATTGAGCGTTTTTTTATTCCTGTGACGGTTCGCAGGAAATTTTTTATGTATATCTGTTTCTATTTGTATTTCAGTGGGATATCTATTTCATCGCATGCGCCGATAACCGATCCCTTTCCACCCGGGTTCAGGTTTCACCGGCGGCGCACGGCCAAAAAAAACAATATATCCCGGCGATGATAACTTTCCCGGCGCCCCCGTTAAATGACCCGAACCCGCCTGGCGGGTGAAAGGGGGACGCTAAAATGCACAAGACTAAATTATGTCACGATAATTGCGCTGATGTCAACAGATTTATCTTTGCGAAAACGCCCCGATGACATGGATATAAAGGATGCCTTGAACTTTTGGAGACCGGCGTGATAGGCTGTCTGGTGCAAACACGATCCTGAAAAATCAGCGCCGTCAAAACGCGCTGCCGGATGACCCGAAAACAGACCGTATGGCGTATTGAGGATACTGCTGGTGGTGGGCTGCTTGTCACAATGCATGCGTTTGAATATTTCTTTTGCCGCCGATAAGCGACCCGGCGATGTGGTTATCCTCGTCCACGGCCTGGGCCGAACCTCAAAATCGTTTCGAAAGATGGCGCGTCACCTGGCACAGCGCGGCTATGAAGTGTGCAATATTGATTATCCCTCCCGAAAGTACAATATTCAGACTCTTGCGGAAAAATGCCTCCGGCCCGTTATCAATACCCGGCTGTCCGATCCGGAAAGAAAAGTCCACTTTGTGACCCATTCCATGGGCGGGATTATGGTGCGCTGGTGTCTTAAAAAATATTCCCTGGAAAATATCGGCCGGATCGTGATGCTGGCGCCGCCCAACCAGGGGAGTGAGGTGGTGGATTTTTTAAAGGCCAGGCGCTTCATAAGGTCGATCATGGGGCCGGCATTCCGTCAGTTGAGTACGGATCCTGACGGATTTGTCAACACACTGGGCGAGGTGAATGCCGACATCGGGATCATCGCGGGAAAGCGGTCGATCGGCGGTATCCATTCGATCCTTATTCCCGGTCCCAGCGACGGCAAGGTATCGGTGGCCCGGACCCGGCTGAATACAATGGCGGATTTCACGGTTGTCAGAAGAGCGCACACCTTTATTATGAACGCCGACGAGGTGATCGATGCGGCGACCCGGTTCATCGAAACAGGACGGTTTCATGCCACGGGCTGACCGTTACCTGGCGGGTATGTGCCTGGTGGCCGGTCTGGCCGCTGGCCTGTTGGCCGGCTGCATGACGGTTTTGCCCGGCTATGGGCCGGAAGCAGCGTCACATGCACGCGCCCGTCGGATCGTGCGGGCACCGGTAAAACGACCGCCGTCAGCCGGGCCGGCCGTGTCGACGGTTCTGTTCGCCGCGCGGGACCACTGGCGGGGCGTCCGATATCGTCCGGGGGGACTTTCCCGATCCGGCCTTGACTGTTCGGGGCTGGTGTATCTGACCTACCGGCGCTATTTTGGCATCACTCTGCCGAGAACCGCCCGGCGGCAGGCCAGGGCGGGGCGGCGGGTATTAAAGCGCTCGCTGCAGTCCGGCGATCTTGTTTTTTTTAAGACGGGAATTTTTACCCGGCATGTCGGGATTTTCATCGAAAAAGGCCGGTTTCTGCATGTGTCCACACAAAACGGGGTGACGGTATCCCGCCTGGAAAATCCCTACTGGCGCAAACATTACTGGAAAGCTGTTCGTATTTTGAATTGACGGCCATTTTTCAACCCCCTGCCGGAGGAATCATTGAGAGCAATCGTATGAAAGCACAGCGCCTGCAGAAGAAAATACGAAAAACCATAACCACGCACCGGATGCTTCAACCGGGCGACAAAGTGCTGGTCGGCGTCTCCGGCGGGCCGGATTCGGTGGCGCTGCTCCATCTGCTGGCGGCGCTGACCCCCGCATACGATCTTACCCTGGCCGTGGCGCATCTTAACCATTGCCTTCGGGGGGCCGATGCGGATCGGGATGCGGCCTTTGTCGCCGGCCTGGCCCGGCGGATGGGGCTGCCGTTATACATGGATAAACGGGATGTGCGTCGGTACCGCCGGCAACACCGGCTGTCAGTGGAAACGGCGGCCCGACGTGTCCGCTACGCCTTTTTAAGGGAAGTTGTCGACGGGAACGGGTTGACCAAAATTGCCCTGGGCCACCACATGGACGACAACGCCGAGCTGATTCTCATGAATCTGCTGCGGGGGAGCGGTCCGACAGGACTGGGTGGTATTCCGCCGGTGCGGGATAACCGGATCATACGCCCGCTGATTGATCTCACCCGGCAGGAAATCATGGCGTATCTGGCGGCTGAAAAACTGGATTACGTCATTGATGCGTCCAATACCGACTGCCGTCACCTGCGCAACCGGATCCGTTCCGAATTATTGCCCCTGCTGGCCACCGGTTACAATCCCGGGATCGTGGCCGGCCTTAACCGGACGGCGGCCGTCTGCCGGGCGGAAAACCGCTGGTTTGAAGAAGCGCTCGACCCCTTCTTTGACGCTTGTGTGGATTTGCGCACCGACGATACAATCAAATTGTCCGTAATGAAAATGGCCGAACAGCACCCGGCGGCGCAGCGCCGTCTGATCCGGCGGGCATTTAAAACCGTGAGCGGTGACCTGCGACGGCTTTCTTTCGGCCATATCGAAACCGTGCGGGGACTGCTGACCGGTCCGGCGGGCACCCGGCATATGGATCTGCCCCACCGGATCCGGGTTTGCCGGTCGGGCGACCGCCTTGTCTTCAAACGGGCGCAGCAATCCCTCCGCCGCATACCGATATCCGCTCGGCGGCCGGCGGTGACGCCTTTTGCCTATCTCTGCCCTCTGCCGGGAGAAGTGATGATTCCCGAAGCCGGGCTGCGGCTGGTTTTCAGTGCCCTTGCGGCCGGGCAGTTTCCCGACCGGTTTCCCGCTGCCGACCCGGCGGCGGCCCATGCGGTCTATCTGGATCTGGACAGGCTGGTTTTCCCTGTCACCATCCGGAACCGGCGGGCCGGTGACCGGTTTTCGCCGCTGGGCCTGGGCGGCACCCAGAAACTGGGCCGGTTTCTGGCCGGCCGGGAAAAAGATCATCGCCGGCGGGCGGCCTGCCCCGTTATGGTCAGCGGCAGCCGTATTGTCTGCGTGATTGGCTACGGGATTGCCGATGACGTGAAAATCGGCCCGGATACCCGTCGCGGGGTGAAGGTCGATGTTTTGCTTGCGAAAAACTGATTGATGATTAATATGGGTCATTAAACCGCTGATATCCAAAATGTAAAGGGAGGTAACGGTTCTTGAATCCCATCTATAAAAATTTGTCCCTGTGGCTGGTGATCACCCTTTTGATGATCATGTTGTATAACCTGTTCAACACGCAGCAAATGGCTGAATCGAACATGAGTTACTCGGAGTTCCTCTCCATGGTCGAAGCTGAGCGGGTGGAGTCTGTGGTCATTCAGGGCCAGGAAATTCAGGTGATTGATACCGGTCGCAACAAGTACCGGGTGTATGCGCCCCGGGACCTTGACCTGATCAAGACGCTGCGGACGAAAGGCGTCAAGATTCAGGCCAAGCCGCCGGCGGAATCTCCCTGGTACGTATCCGTGCTCGTTTCGTGGTTTCCCATGATTATCCTGATCGGCGTATGGATTTTCTTCATGCGGCAGATGCAGGCCGGCGGGGGCAAGGCGCTCTCTTTCGGAAAAAGCCGGGCCCGGCTGCTGTCCGACCAGCACGAAAAGGTGACTTTCGACGATGTGGCCGGCATTGATGAAGCCAAGGAAGAGCTGGAAGAAATCGTTGAATTTTTAATGGATCCCAAAAAATTTACGCGGCTGGGCGGGCGGATTCCCAAGGGCGTCCTCCTCGTCGGATCTCCCGGCACCGGCAAGACGCTTCTGGCGCGGGCCATTGCGGGCGAGGCCAGCGTACCCTTTTTCAGCATCAGCGGATCGGATTTTGTGGAGATGTTCGTGGGGGTCGGCGCCTCCCGGGTCCGGGATCTGTTTGTCCAGGGAAAGAAAAACGCGCCCTGCATCATTTTTATCGACGAAATTGATGCCGTCGGCCGTCATCGGGGGGCCGGCCTGGGCGGCGGTCATGACGAGCGTGAGCAGACCCTGAATCAACTGCTGGTGGAAATGGATGGATTTGAATCCAACGAAGGCGTGATTCTGATCTCAGCCACGAACCGCCCCGACGTTCTCGATCCCGCGCTGCTTAGACCCGGTCGATTCGACCGGCAGATTGTTGTTCCCATGCCGGATATTCGCGGGCGTCTTAAAATTCTTGAAGTACATATGAAAAAAAGCCCGATTGCCAAGGATGTTGACGTCAAAATCCTGGCCAAGGGCACGCCTGGATTTTCCGGCGCCGACCTGGAGAATCTGGTCAATGAAGCGGCATTGCTGGCCGCCAAACGCAACAAATCGAAAGTGGAGATGATCGACTTCGAAGATGCCAAGGATAAGGTCTATATGGGACTGGAGCGCAAATCCAAGGTCATTCGGGAGGAAGACCGTAAAACCACCGCTTACCATGAGGGCGGTCATGCCCTGGTGGCCCGCTTTCTGCCGTATACGGAATCCATTAATAAAATCACGATCGTTCCCCGGGGCCGGGCCGCGGGTGTGACCTGGTTTCTGCCCGAGGAACGGGATTTCAAGTATAAAGATCAGCTTGAAAGTGAATTGTCCGTGGCCTTTGGCGGCCGGGTGGCGGAAGAAATTATTTTCAACCGGATCAGCACGGGCGCATCTGCCGATATTAAACAGGCTACGGCCCTGGCCCAGCGCATGGTCCGCAACTGGGGCATGAGCAAAAAACTCGGGCTGATGTCTTTTGACCAGGGAGATGAGCAGATTTTTCTCGGCCGGGAAATCTCCCAGCATCGGGACTACTCGGAAGCCACGGCCCGGACCATTGACGAAGAAATTTCAAAGCTGATCAACAGGGCTTACGATCGGGCCCGAAAAACGCTTGAAGACAATACGGACGTACTCCATCGGCTGGCGGATCTTCTTCTGGAAAAAGAAACGGTCCTGGGCGCCGAGCTGGACGATATTATCCGGGAGATGCGACCGGGCATCGAGCTGTCTACCCCTGACGATACGGAACTCGATGCGGAACTGGCCCGGGATGCCGCCGCGGCTGCATCCACGGCCGGCCCGGACGGGCCGGGTGATTCACCGGACGACGGGGATTCCGCGGCCGAGCGGCCGACAGAAACCGGGGAGGAAGCGGATTTGGCAGAAGATACGCCGGCGGATACGTCCGCATCGCAGCCGGCAGGAGAAGATGCTGATGGGAACGAAGCCTGAACCGGAGGGGCCGGTGACACCGCCATTTACCCTGACCTGGGGGAAGCGGCAGCTGGTAATGGGGCCGCGGACGGTGATCATGGGGATCCTCAACGTCACGCCTGATTCATTTTCCGATGGCGGGCGGTTTGACTCCGTGGACAAGGCCGTTGTCCAGGCAGAGAAACTCGTGACCGAAGGCGCCGATATCCTCGATATCGGGGGCGAATCGACCCGGCCTTTTTCAGATCCGGTACCGGCGGATGAGGAGATGGCACGGGTGATTCCGGTGATCACCCGGCTGGCCGGCCGGGTGAATGTGCCGATCTCCATTGATACGACCAAGGCGGAAGTGGCCCGGCAGGCGCTGGCCGCCGGCGCGTCTGTTATCAACGATATCAGCGCACTCAATGTCGACCGGGACATGGCTGCGGTGGCGGGTCGGGCCGGCGTGCCGCTGATTTTGATGCACATGCAGGGAAAACCCAAAACCATGCAGGAGGCCCCGGTATACGGCGACCTGATTGGCGATATTCGCACGTTTTTTCAGGCGGCCATCGATCGTGCCCGGGCTGCCGGCGTGGCGCGGGCGCAGATTATCCTCGATCCGGGAATCGGATTCGGCAAAACCTATGCCCATAACCTGACGCTGATCCGGCGCCTGAATGCTTTTTCGGATCTGGGCCACCCCCTGCTGGTGGGGCCGTCGCGCAAGGCGTTTATTCGTCACACGGTCAAAAATGACGGGCAGGCGGATCTGGATCCGGGACATCCGGATGTTATTCTGGGTACGCAGGCCGTGATTGCCGCCAGTATTCTTAACGGCGCCCATATTATCCGGGTGCATGATGTCGCCCAGGCACGTGTCACCGCAAAAATGGTGGATGCCATCCGGCTCGCCCGGTCGTGACCGTCCGGATGCGTGCCCGTCACGGAAACAGAACAGCGATCGGGGCTGTTTTGCTGGTGGTGACCGGTGCGATCGGCTATCTGATGTATCCCAAACCGGCGGTGGTTGACGCCGATCTCTTTATTCCTTTTGAAACCGAAACGGCTTCCCGTCGCATCATTGTCATCGCACCGCAATCCGGGCGGGTGCGCCTCCGGGTCCGGGGGCCGGCCGGGGTGATTGATCGGCTTTCTCGAAAACCGCCGCCGCTACATTTTGATCATCTCAAAGCAGACGATGGCGTTTTGACCCTTCCCGTTCGTGCCCGGTATATTGGTTTACCGCCGGACCTCACCGTTGTCAGTCTGCGTCCGAAAACCGTGACGATCCGGGTACAGCGCCTGGTTGAAAGGGTTTTACCGCTTGTCGTCGTGCCCAGGGGAATCCCGAAAGATGGGTTTGCGGTGACCGGTCTGGCGGTTGTCCCGGGCCGGGCCACTGTCCGGGGACCGGCCGGCCTTGTTTCCGCGCTGACGGTGATCCGCACCCGGCCCATTGATGTCAACGGCCTGGCGGCAACCGTTCAGCATGCGGCGGCGCTTGATCTGCCCGACGGGGTCAAGC
Organism: uncultured Desulfobacterales bacterium; assembly: GCA_964577615.1. Lineage (GTDB taxonomy): Bacteria > Desulfobacterota > Desulfobacteria > Desulfobacterales > QNYZ01 > QNYZ01. Next base: position 14,803 of record CAZNZW010000021.1, read on the forward strand.
TGGTGCGGCCGGAACGGTTTGTTGCCAGGGTGATGATAGGGGAAAAGATGATTTCCCGGCGGGTGGGGAATATTCCTGTTGCGGGGCGGGGCTGCCGGCAGGCCTGCCGGATTTCACCGCCGACGCTGGCGTTAACGGTCAAGGGACCTTACCGGACCGTTCGTAATTTGCAGAATCTCCGGGGTTTTTCTGTTTTCATCAGCCTTTCCGGGCTGGCTCCCGGCGTATATATCCGGCGGGCTGTTATTGATCTTCCGGTGGATATCATCCTGATCAAGGCGGTTCCCGAATTGTTTACCGTGCGTATCGGCACCCGGAAAAAGAAAAGCAGGTGAATCGTTGTATCATTCTAAATGGCGTCCGCGGCGTTTATGGCCGCCTGCACTTTTTTAAAGGTTAAATAGAACGCATCGTTGTCATCAAGGCCCTGGCGGATTATCGCTCCGATTTCATCGATATTTTTTTCGTGGATCACCTGGTTGACGCTCAGATTATAGGCGGCCATGCTGTCCATGGTCCGGTATTGACGGGTGACAAGGGTGACAAACATGAGGCGGCGGGTCGCCATCGGGAGCCGGCTTAAAAACAAACGGATGGGGTTTGTTTCCGGGGCCTGGCCGTCGAAATTTTCGTTCAGGGCGACCAGGTCAAAGGTATGGTAGCGCATATATTTAATAGCGGACAGGGTTGACTCCGCCGCGGCACAGGTGAACCCGATCTCTTCCAGCGCCTGGTTTATCTTTTCGGCCAAGGCTGGATCGGATTCGCAGATCAATGCGGTTTTTTCACCACTTGTGACAAAATCGAAGGGCTTTTCCGTCGCGTCATAGGCCTGGTCAAAAATATTTTCCGTGTCTTCGGCGGCCGCATCCGGGTCCATCGTTTCCAGGGGATCGGCCAGTTCGAATGCGGCTTCGGTTTCCGGGCGAAGATCGACGGTGATGGGGTGGGCGCATTTGGGACAGGAGAAGGCGAGCGACTCCCTGTCCGTCGGCAGTTTTTCATCCGGGATCCTGAATCCGGCCTGGCATGCCGGGCATTGAATGTCCATTTTTTTCTCCTTGCGATCAAGACAGACGGTAAATATGAGCTGACTCTGCCGGAGCTGTCGGGATTGACCTTTCGGCGCCGTTAAAACAGATCGGATTCCATTTCCCGGCCGTATTCCCGGTCGACTTCCAGATCCGTTATATCGGTGGTGGCTTCTCCGCGCCGGCTTTTTACCATATCGATACCCCGGCCGGTGACCCCCTTGCGGGTGGCATACGCCCGGGCCGTTTCTTCAGTAATAATGCCCTTTTCAAAAAGGCGGACGATATACTCATCAAAGGTGACCATGCCGAAGGCATTGCCCTGCTCGATGATATTGAAAAATGTTTTTTCCTCGGTTTCGCCGTGGCGGATGACATCTTTGATTCGTAGATTGGTGCCCATAATTTCAAAGGCCGCCACCCGCCCGCCACCGACCTTCGGCAGCAGCCGCTGGGATACCACCCAGCGGACCAGATCGGCCATTCGGATCCGGATCTGGTTTTCTTCCTCGATGCTGAACATTCCGAGAATTCGATTGATGGTTTGCCCGGCGTCTACGGTATGCAGGGTGCTGAGCACCAGATGCCCGGTTTCCGCTGCCCGCAGGGCAATTTCCACTGTTTCCCGGTCCCGCATTTCACCCACCAGGATCACTTTCGGGGCCTGGCGCAGGGCGGCGCGCAGCCCATCGGAAAAGGAGATGAAATCGGTGCCCATTTCGCGCTGGTTGAAGGTCGCCTTCTTATGCGGATGGCGATACTCCACCGGGTCTTCCAAAGTGATGATATGCACGGACTGGGTTTCGTTGATTTCATTTAAGACCGCAGCCAGAGATGTGGTTTTACCACTGCCCGTGGCGCCTGTAACAAGGACAATGCCGTTTTTTTCCTTTGCTATATTTCTGAATGAATCAGGAAGCTTGGGTGAGCCGGCCATGGGGACGTCCAGGGTCGGGATCCGTGTTTCCAGACGCCTGAGAACAATCGACGTGTTGCCCATCTGGGAAAAGATACTGACCCGGAAACGGGCTTTGCCCGACAGCTCGTAAGACAGATCGCAGGAGCCTTTTCTGATAAAATCCCGGGTGAGCCGGGGATCCTGGTTGATGAGGTTCAGGGCCATGGCCTCGGTCTGAAACGGGGTCAGCGATTTAACGGGTGGATCCATGGGGACCGCCTGGAGCTGCCCCGAGACTTCCACCTGAAACGGTTTGCCAACGGTAATGTTCAGGTCGGATACATCTTTGAATGTATCCAGCATGCGGTTGAGGATATAGTCAATCTCTTGTTTGCGCATCTTCAGACTCCCCCAAAATGATGAAAAAATTAGGCCTCGGTAAAGTCGGTGGGCGGTTTTCTGAGCATCGGCCGGAATCGTGACTTTTCAAAGGCTTTGGAATAGGCGTCGTCGGGATCGATTTTGCCCTGATTGAGCAGGTCCATGATGGAATCATCAAGCATCTGCATGCCGTACCGCTTGCCGGTCTGGAGCGCGGACGGGATCTGGTGGGATTTGCCGTCCCGGACCAGGGCCCGGACCGCCGGCGTGGCAATCAGGATTTCCGAGGCGGCGATCCGGCCGCGGATATCGATGCGTTTAAACAGGGTCTGGGTAATAATGGCCCGGATGCTGTCGGCCAGGGTCGAGCGGATCTGTGGCTGTTCGTGGGACGGGAAAACCTCGATGATCCGGTCGACCGTGGAAGAGGTGCTGGTGGTATGCACGGTGGAAAAGACCAGATGGCCGGTATTGGCCGCTTCGATGGCCAGGGAAATGGTTTCCAGGTCCCGCATTTCGCCGACCAGGATAATATCGGGGTCCTCCCGCAGAGACCCCCGCAGCGCGGCGGAGAAGGAGCGGGTATGAATGCCGACCTCGCGCTGGTTGACCAGGCAGCCTTTGCTCTGATGGACGAACTCGATGGGGTCTTCAATGGTGATGATATGATCCTGCCGGGTACGGTTGGCCTCATCGATAATGGCCGCCAGGGTGGTTGATTTACCGCTGCCTGTCGGCCCGGTCAAAAGCACCAGGCCCCGGGGAAGCGTGGCCAGCCGGGAAATAACACGCGGCAGCCCCAGGTCTTCAATCGTCTTGATTTCGCTGGGAATTTCCCGGAATGCCGCGGCAACGCCATCCTTATGCATGTAATAGTTTACCCGGTAGCGGGCCAGACCCGGGATTTCATAGGCAAAATCGATGTCCCCGGTTTCTTCAAATACCTTGATCTTTTCCTCGGGGGTGATTTCGTACAGGATTTTTCTCAGATCGTCGTTGTCAAGTATCTTGTACTTGATCCGCTCAACATCGCCGTGAATTCTGAGCGCAGGCTGCTGGCCGGCAGCCAGATGCAGGTCGGAGGCACTCTGATCGTGCATCAACTTGAAAAAAGCGTCGATTTTGGCCATAATCTACTCCTTGAAGTTAAAACGGGTCAGATATATTGTTTCATTTGTTTGGATGAATGAATCGGATTTTCTGGTAGGTTTCATCCATGGCAGTCATCTCCTTGCGGCTGGAATCAAGCAGCTTGCCATGGGTATCAATGACAGATCGAATCTGGGCCTCGATCTGGATCCGTTGCCGCTTGAGCTCGGAAATATCCTGGTGCAACTGGGCCAGACGGTTCTGGGTGCGGGTGAGCAGCTTTTCCGCCTTGGCTTCGGCCTCGGCGATAATGACCTCGGCGGCTTTGCGGGCATTCTGATTGAGGTGTTCGACAACCTTACGCGTGCCGATAATGGTTTCTTTCAGGGTGTCGCCCTGCGTTTTCATCTCCTCGCAGGCCTGGGTCACTTCCCGGATTTTGTTTTTGAGCGCGATGTTTTCCGCCTGGATCTTGTCGAAACCGACGGCCACTTCTTCCAGGAAAGAATCCACTTCCCGGATGTCAAACCCCCGGAACCGTACCTTAAATCGACGCTGGTGGATTGTTTCCAATGAAAATGGCATGGGCTTTTCCCCCGTTGTCTAAAGAAACATGGCCGAAAATCCGGCCAGTGTATTGACGAGAAACTGCTGTAAAAAAACGATCGCCAGGAAAACAATTATCGGGGAAAGATCGATTCCGCCCAGACTGACGGGGAGCCGGGTGCGGATCGGGTACAGGATCGGTTCGGTGACGGAATGGATAAATCGGACGATCGGGTTGTATGGATCCGGGCTGACCCAGGACAACACGGCCCGGGCGATGATGATGAACAGATAAAAGGTGAGCACATAATTAATAACGGTGGCCAGCGCGGCCAGAAAATATCCGATAATGAACATGGCGGTAATTCGATACCTTATGTTTTCGTTCTGTTCCAATGATAAATCAACAACTTTCGTTATCTTAGCGAAACCCGCCGACGAAAGTCAAGGTCTTTTGAATACAATTCTACATGGACAAAGCATGCGGCCCGGCGGGAGGACAGCCCCGGTCCTTGCGTTGACATCCCATCCGGGATATTTATATTATTCATTCAGCTTTTTAATATAATAATTGGGAATCATACGGAGAGACTGCGCAGCGCACCCATGTTTACCGATACCGTATCTTATTTTGCCGCTTTATCAGCCGGCCTGCTGTCTTTTTTCTCGCCCTGTGTGCTGCCACTGATACCGGCGTATTTTACATTTATTACAGGGATTTCTCTGGACGAACTGACCCGGGGAACGGATGCGGATGTTCGCCGGCGGGTGCTTTTGGCAACTATTGCGTATGTGTTGGGGTTTTCCCTGGTGTTCATCCTTCTGGGTGCCTCGGCGTCGTTTCTGGGGGGCTTTATCAACACCCACAGCGACTGGCTCCGTATCGGCGGGGGGCTGTTGATCATTATCCTGGGGATCCATTTGACGGGAATGATCCGTATTCCAGGGCTCAATCTTGAAAAGCGGGTGCATGTTCGTGAAAAACCGCTGCACTTTTTTGGGGCGTTTGCCGTGGGGATGGCCTTCGGAGCCGGATGGAGCCCGTGTATCGGGCCGCTGCTCGGTTCGATTCTCGTTATTGCCGGCAGCCAGGAAACCGTCATGCAGGGAATGATCCTGCTCGGCATCTATTCCGCGGGTCTGGCGATTCCGTTTATCCTGATCGCCATCTTTATTAATTATATGCTTGCATTTTTGCGCCGCGCCACCAAAACGTTAAAATATGTCAACAAGGTGGCGGGCATCCTTTTAATTCTGATCGGTATTTCGCTGATACTCAATCAAATGGTTGTGTAAAACCGGGAACATTTTTTGCGATACAACCGCAACAGGCACACAGACAGGTGACTTAATGAACAAGCGAAAATTCGCGTTTATATGGGGGATTCTGGCGGTTATTTTTTTTGTTTTTTCAACAGCCCATGCCGCCGAGGACATCAAGTGGTATTCGTATGACGAGGGCCTGGCGCTGGCCCGGCAGGAAGGCAAGAAAATGTTTGTCCATTTTTATGCCGACTGGTGTGTATATTGCAAAAAAATGGACAAGGAGACGTTGAGCAATGCCGCCATTATTGAATCACTGAATCAGCATTTCATCCCCGTCCGGGTCAACTCGGATAAAAACCAGGCGCTGGCCCGGAAGTTTTTTATCCGCGGTTTGCCGTCAACATGGTTTATGTCTGAAACCGGAGAAAAAATCAGCAGTATGCCCGGGTATGTTTCAGCGAAGGTGCTGATCGATGTGCTGAAATTTATTCATACGGACAGTTATAAAAAAATGTCATTCAAGGATTTTATGAAAACCGGTTCCTGACGGGCCGGCCGGTCATCATGCGCTGGTTGCCCCGGCCTGGCGGGTAATTACTGGAAGCGCCGGGCCGCGTAGCGCCGGACCAGCCGGATCGTGGTTGACAAAATGACGATGCCGCTGGCGGCCATCAGAAAAACTGGTACCCAGGCGTATCCAAGGTAAGCAGCTGTTTCGTGTGTCACGGCCCAGCCGATATATCCGAATATAAAAACAAAAAACATCAGCGCAATCCATACCAGGCACGCGCTTTCCGAATCGTACCATGGCGTGATGGGCTTGCGGGAAGCGGGCTGGCGGTCGAGTGTAACCATAGGTTCTGATCGGGTTCAAACCGGTCTCTGCCGGTATTGTCTGGAGGTGACTGTTTCGTACGTTACCGGGTGTCATACGATCCATTCGGTTCAATTTACCCTATTATCATATTGGAACCCGGTGAAAAAGGCAATCTCCGGAGTCAATCGGACGCCCGGGCTCCCCGGGGCAGCCGGTGCGCCGTGCCGGGTTTTTTTGCCAGTGATCCCCCTTTAAAATTATTAAAGGGGGATCTTTCTTGTTGCGGCGGTGAGTTATACTTCGTTGAACGGCAGCCCCAGGTGTTTGCGTTTGGCTTCGATGTGCTTCCGGATCATCACGGCCGCCTTTTCAGGGTCGGGCTCCACGGCGAAGGTGGCGCCCACCACGTCTTCAAGCCCTTCGGTCAGCAGTTTGACAACGTTGAGGCTTCCCGTAATGGGCGGCATGGGGCCCAGCACCGTATAGACGCCCGAGGCCACAAAGTAGGAGGCGATGGTGGCCGCTTTTTCCGAGTACCATTCCGGCGCTGCGCCGGCCAGCGGCAGGTCGCTGATATCCACATCCAGGGCGTTGGCCAGGGCCGATGCCAGAACCAGAATACGGACGTTATCCACGCAGCTGCCCATGTGCAGCACCGGCGGGATGCCCAGCGATCCGCATATCTCCTTCAGGCCGGGACCGGCGTGTTCAATGGCCGCGGCCACTTTCAGCCCGGCTTTGGCGGTGGAGACCGAAACGCAGCCCGTATCCACCACGAGAACGTCGTTTTCGATCAGCCGCCGGGCCAGCGTTGCATTGGCATAGTCATGTTTGATCTTGGGATTGTTGCAGCCCACAATGCCGACGGCGCCCCGGATTTTCCCGGCCTTGATCGCGTCGATGAGCGGGTCAGGCGAGCCGCCCAGGGCGCCGATGATGGCCTCCACGGAAAACCCGCCCACTGCGTCGACCGGCGTCACCGGGATATAGACCTCGCCGCGGCGGGGGAAATTTTCGATGGCCTCCCGGACCAGGGTATACGCCAGCTTCTGCGCGTTGTCGGGATGAAATTCCCGATGCGCCATCTCGGGAAACTGGGCCTTGTCACTGGTGCTGATCATTTTTGTATGGAAATTGGCGGCGATTTTTCCCAGTGACGGCATGATGCACTGGTAATCGACCAGCATCATTTCCACGGCACCGGTGGTCAGCACGAGTTCCGTCATCAGATGGTTGCCGGCCATCGAAATACCATGACGCATCAGAAGTTCGTTTCCCGTACAGCACAGCCCGGCCAGATTGATGCCCGCCGCGCCCTTTTCCCTGGCCAGGGCGATCATCTCTTCGGACAGGCAGGCTTCCAGAATCATTTCTGAAACCACGGGGTTGTGACCGTGAACGAGGATGTTGACCTGGTCTTTCTTTAATACGCCCACATTGACGGTCGTGGGCCTGGGCGTTGGGATGCCAAAGAGGATATCGGAGACGTCCGTGGCGATCATGGAGCCGCCCCATCCGTCGGAAAGGGCATTTCGCAGGGCCTGGAGCAGAAGGGTCTGCCAGTTGTTATCCACGCCCATGTGGGTGCGGTGCAGCATTTCAGATGTTTCCCGATCGATTCCGCGGGGGGTGATTCCCGCTTTTTCCCAGCACTGGCGGCGTTTTTCCGGTGCCCGGCTGAGCAGCTTGATCTGTTTCTGGCGCATGCCGTAGTCTTCCATCATGGCCTGGGCCAGATCGCCGGCGATGGCCAGCGTGTCCCGGCCGTCGATTGTCACGCCGTATTCGATGGCCACGCTTTTCAACTTTTCTTCATCCCGGATGCTGTACCCGGTGGCCGATCCATCGGCGACTCCGGCCAGCACTTCCACCAGATCCCGCCCGTGGTCCGAATGGGAGGCCGCGCCGGCGGCAATCATTCGGCACAGGTTCCGGGCGACAATGATATCGGCATCCGCGCCGCAGACGCCCCGCTGGGGACCTTCGCCAAAAGGATCGACCCGGCAGGGACCCATTATACAGATGCGGCAGCTCAAGCCCATGTCGCAATACCCGCACTGGGGCTGCTGGGTATCCAGCCGGTCCCAGACGGTTTCGATTTGATCTTTTTCAGCCTTTTGCAGCAGCAGCCGGCCATCTTCGGTAATGGTGACACCTTCGTGTATCTGACTCATATCTTCCTCCTTGCCGTCCGAATTGTCGGTGATGTCATGGATATCCCCATGATGGATTGTTGGCATCGGGCCTCGATGAATACGGGTGCATCACAGGGCCAGCTGGGCTTTTTTGGCCGCGGTAAGCAGGGCAACCGCCGGTGATGCCGGATACCCTTCGGCCCCCGGAGACAGGCTTCTGGCCACGGCATTCGTTTTTTCTTTCATGGCCTCCGGCATTTCCGCAAAGGTAAGCGCGCCGGTTTTACACACCTCCGTACAGGCCGGAACCAGGCCCCGGGACTGCCGCTGATCGCAATTGTCGCATTTGATGGCAACGACTTTTTCCGGTGGCGCCCCGCAGTCTTCGTGGAAACGGATGACGCCGTATGGGCAGGCCATGGCGCAGGACGCACAATTGATACATCGGTCCGGATCGATCAGCACCGACCGGGTGGCTGCATCGCGAAAGATGGCGCCGCCCAGACAGGCCAGCATGCAGGGCGCCGGGTCGCAATGCCGGCAGCGGTTGGGAAACCCTTCGTTGTACAGCCCGGCGCCCACATGGATCCGTGATTTGGGGACGGGCGTCTCCAATACCGCGGTATACAGTGCCTGCGTTCGGGAATGGGCTGTGGCGCATGCCACCATGCACTGCATGCACCCCACGCATTTTTCCGGTTGAACGATAACTTCTTTCATAAGACCTCCTTTTGGGATATCCGGATTTCAGGGGAGCAGTTTGCCAAAGTTAAAGGCGGGATCCATCAGGATCCGGCCCGGTATTCTCAAGGGAATTTCGTTTCGTATCAGGGACAGCAGTATGCCGCCCTGGGCGATATCGTTAATCAGTACCGCGCCGACAAGCACATGATGACGAAAAACCAGCTTGCGGTATCGGCGGCGGCGCGGATCGGTTTTTGTCAGCACCTCATACCCGGAATCATCAGGCGGATTGACCATCCCCAGGGTCATGACATCAAGCCCGAGCACGCGCATCACATTCCGGCCCACGCTGCCCGGGTAGGCCACCTTCCGGCCCGCCATATTTGTTCCGGCAATGCCGCCCTGGGCCGCGGCTTCCGGCCAGATGGCATTAATCCATCGGGTCTGGCGGGCAATATCGAATGTTTCCGCCACATCGCCGGCCGCATACACGTCTTGGGCCGTGGTGCGAAGATACGGGTCAACGACAATGCCGTGATCGATATCGATCGTGCCTTCGGGAATAAAGGCGAGAGACGGGGAGACCCCTTTCCCAACCACAACCACGTCACAGGCCAGCGTGGCGCCGTCGGACAGATGCGCCCGCTGCACTTTTTCCCTGCCTTCGAATGTCGTGACGCTGATACCAACGCGGACGCCGAGGCCATGTTCCTGCAGTTCGGCCAGAATCATCCGGCCGGCGGTCTCGTCGACCTGCATGGAAAGCGGGTAATCGGATGTGATCAGCATGGTGACTTTCAAACCCCGCGCAAGCAGGCTGTGGGCCGCCTTGAATCCCACCAGCCCGCCCCCCAGCACCAGGGCAGTTTCGGCGGCCGGCAGAGAATCGATGATGTGGCGGACCTGGTCCTGGGTCCGCAGGTAGAAGATATTCTGCAGATCCGTTCCGTCGGCGCGGATCGCCCGGGCATCGGCGCCGGAGGCGATGAGCAGTTTGTCATAGGCGATGGACTGGCCGTTTTCGGTTTCGATGCGCCGCCGGCCAACATCCATCCGTGCCACACGGTGTCCCAGCAGGGGGGTGATGTTCAGATCATCATAAAAACGGGAAGATCGGATGGGCAGTTTCTCCGGCGGCAGGGATCCGTCGAGAACGAGGCTGATCATGGGGCGGCTGTACGGCAAAAAAGCCTCATCGCCGATCAGGATGATTTCACCGTCGCGGTCAAGCTGCCGGATGGCCTCGATGGCGCAGACGCCCGCGATGCCGTTGCCGATAATGGTATAATTCATGGCGTCCTCCACTTCGAGTCGTGCCGGTGAGGGTGATGCGATATGATGCAGCAAAAAGCCGATGGGCTTCAGCTGGCTGTCCGCAAAGAAATTTTGCGCGCTGATCCGAATGATGAATGGCACCAGGTTACCATGGATTACCGATACCACTCAATGAGGAAAAAATAATGATTTATTGACTAAATAGATTAGTCATTTTTAAAGGACTGTAAAAAGGATGTCAGATTTACTTTCTGTTTTTTTATCCCCAATTTAACGCGGATACTGGCACGATATGTTTCCACTGTATGCGGGGAAATATTCAGCAACCCGGCCATTTCCTTTGTTGACCAGCCCTGGCGGATCAGGTTGGCGATCTGAATTTCCCGGGGGGACAGGTTCTTGAATGTCATTGACAGGGTATGAGTGAATGAGGCGGTAATCTGGGCAAGGTTGGATTTGATGATGTTAATCAGCGTGCCGGTATTTTCCGCGGTCGACTTCATCGCCAGTTCATCCAGATAGGGTATGACCAGCTGATCCAGGTTGTCGATAACCTTTTCTTCGATCTTTTTGCTCGCTTCACTGCTTTTCTGAAGGAGAATCTTAAGCGCAATGTTTGCTTCCGACAGCTCGCGGGCCTTTCTTTCCAGCTTTTCATTGGCCGTATGCAGTTCGGCCGTCCGTTGTCTGACGCGGGCCTCCAGGTCGTCACGGGCCCTTTTGAGCGCTTTTTCGGCCTGTTTCCGTTCGGTGATATCTCTTAAAATACCGATACTGTGCCATTGTCCATTGGCCTGGAAAGCCGACAGAGACAACCCGATCGGAAATTGCCGGCCGTTTTTTCTGACGGCGGTCAATTCGATCATCCTGCCGATCAACGGCCCTTTCCCTGTCCGCCTGAAAATACGGATTCCCTTTTTATATCGGTCCTGGTAGTCCCCGGAAGCCAGCAGTACATGCAGGTTTTTTCCGATTATTTCTTTTTCCGAATACCCGAAAATCCGTTCGGCGGCCGGATTCCAGAAAGATATGTTTCCATCTGCATCCATTGTGATGATGGCGGCAATGGTCGCATTTGTAATGGAATGATATTTTTCCTCACTTTCCCGCAGCTTTTCCTCGACGTGTTTCTGTTGTGTCGCCAGCGCTTCAAGTTCAGCTATCCGGTTGCGAAGCGTATCGATCTTATCTTTCCGGGTCTCCTGTAATCGTTTTTCGCATGCCATGGTGACACCGCGTGGTCAGGTTTTGTTCACATGCCGGTCGGGTTTCAGATGCTTTTCCCCGGGTTTGAAAAGAGAAAAGCAGTGCTGTTTATAAGTAAAGTTTGATCAACAGCTTCAGTGCCACGCCGAGCAATAGCACGGCGAACATCTGCTTGATCCATTTGGCTTTCATCTTGTCTTTCATCAGGCGGGCACCGATTTGGCCGCCGATAATGACGGCTATGGCCGTGGCGATCATCAGCGGCCAGTTGAAATGTCCTTCGGCCAGGTGACCGGCAAAGCCGGAAAACGATGAAAATATCACGACAAAAGAACTGGTGGCGGCGGCTTTCTTGGTCGGGTAGCCCATGGCCATCATCAGGGGGACAAACAGAAATCCGCCGCCGATCCCCAGCAGACCGGCCAGAACACCGATACCGAAACCGCCGATGGACATCCACAACAGCCGGGTTTTGACGGGCAGCATCTCCCTCTTATCTGCTTTGGACGCGCTGAGCAGCATCCGGCCACCGGCAAAGATCATTCCCAGGGCAAAGAGCAGAATAAGGGTGTTGGTGGGAACGAACTGGGTGACATAGGCGCCCAGGGGTGCGCCGATGAAAGAAGATATAACCAGAGGAATGGATCCCCTGACATCCACCATTTTTGCCCGCAGATACACGATGGCCGCCGACAGCACCGTGATACCGTTCAGCAGAAGGGCGGTGGGGATGGCGACCGATTTAAAGTCAAATCCGAACCAGTGAAACACCGGCACGTATAACATGGCCCCGCCCAGGCCCAGCATGGAAAACAGCACGGCCAGCAATAGAATGACGCCGGTGGCAAAGGCAATGATCATGAGCATGTCTCCCTGCAGAGCGCCCCTGGATTTTTATTGCTGGCGCTGGATTTCAGATTTGGGATATCTTGTGCCGGCCAGTTGAAACGGTCGGCTTCTGTGTCAATTCGCAAAAAGAGGGATTATTCCCCGTATCCTGAGCATGGAATGCAGGCCATTTTGCCGTCGGCAGTCAGGCGCAATTTATTGACAAAGGTTATCTCGCCACATATGTCGCAGGCTTTGGCGTCAAAGACGCCCCGTCCCCTGCGGACTTCAATGGGTTTGATTTCGGATATGTCGAGAAACTGATCATTCTCCAGGCCAAGGACCCGGTTGATCAGCGGATCAGCCACGTCAGCCGGCACATCCTGAGGCGGCACACCGGCTTTTCGCTGCTGGACAAACGGTGACTGCAGCGCCTTTTCGAAGAACCCCGGCTTGAGCGACACACGCACCGACCGGCCGCTTTTCTGGTCGATGAGGGTAAACGCCATTTTGTTGTAATACAGTTTCTCGATATTTGATTTGCCATACGTGCAGCCGGTCGCGGTCATGATCCCGTCGAGAAAGCACCCGGCGGCGTGTCCCCTGCCCGTTTCCGCCTTAACGTACAATTCCTTGTCCGGGGCGCGCTCCACGCCGAGGGCCTCCATGGCTGCCAGACCGGCTTTGAGCCCCATGGGCATGGCCGGGCAGCGATGGCCGTGAAATTTCAGTCCCACATCGAGAATTTGTTCAAAATCATTCATGATGGCCTCCAAAATCAGTTAAACGTCGATAAATGATCGCCCGCACCCCTTGTGGCGGGGATTCCTGCAGGGTGACCGGGTACAGGGCTTAATTATTCAGATATCGCCATGTATAGATATAAATATTTTCTGACAATCAGTTTCCACAAATATTTTTCCGGTTGATTTCAGGCAGACGCGCCACCAGTGCGTGGATATCGGGATCTTCGTCCAGCCAGTGCCGCAGGGTGCCCAGCAGGTTGGCCACATATGGGTTGCAGTTGCCGTCGGACAACCGGTAATTGACCCACAATCCATCCTTAAAATGGGTTATTAATCCAGAATCTTCTAATATTTTCAGATGCTTGCTGACGGTGGACTGGGCCAGGCCCAGGGCTTCCTGCATTTCGCAGACGCATAAAACCCTGTGTTGAAGCAGCTTGATCATTTTAATCCGGTTGGGGTCGGACAGGGCCTTCATGGTTTTGATGAATTCTATCATGGCATCTCCATATCGTTGAGCAGGAATGTATTGCTATGGAGGGAGGCTGTCAAGGGAAAAAATTCAGGTGCGTTGCGCTTCTGCGGCCGGCATAAAAAAAGCGAATCGCTTGGCAAGCGGATACGGGGCTGTTAGAAAGAATATATTTCGCCAGCACAGAGAGGCCATTGCCATTGATGACGGATCACACATCCCCGGGAAAAGTACCGGCAGACACGTCGACCGGCCCGCCGCAGGCCGGTCGGGATGATCAGTGTCGGCGGTGCGGCATCTGCTGCCGGAAAGGGGGGCCGGCCCTGCACAGAGAAGATGCGCCCCTGGTTGAACGGGGCGCGATTCCCATCCGGCATCTTTTCACCCTGCGCAAGGGAGAAATGGTCGTTGACAATGTCCATGGCGGCACAATGCCGCTGGCCGGGGAAATCATCAAGATCAAGGGGCGGGACGGGGCGTGGACCTGCTGCTTTTACGATTCGGCCGCGCAGGCCTGCGGAATTTACGATGCCCGCCCCGTGGAGTGCCGGGTGCTGACCTGCCGGGATACGGCGGCCATCGAGCGGATGTATGCGCGGGACCGTCTGACGCGCCGGGATCTTCTGTCGGCCGTCAGCGGTCTGTGGGATCTTGTTCAGGCGCATGAGACAAATTGTGCCATCCGGAAAATTGAAGCGCTGGTGGCGCAGCTGCAGGGGGCCACTGCCGCGGCCGCCCGGGCGGCGCTGGGTGAGATCATGGCCTACGACCGGCATCTCCGTGCGCTGACGGTTGAGAAAAGCGGAATGGCCGCCGACCAGCTTGATTTTCTTTTTGGCCGGCCGCTGGCCGATACCATTGGCCGGCACTTCCCGGATGGCTGGCGGTAAGGCTACCCGGTCCGGGGGGCGGCAGCGATACGCTGCCGCGAAGATTTCCGTCAGGCGTAGCCGTCGTAGCAAAGGCCGTCCCAATTGGCCGGGTCGGCCAGCCGGGCGGAAATGTCCACGTTGAAGAAATCGGCGGCCGGTTGGAAAATGTCGGGATGATCGGCCTGAATCTGCCGGGCGGCATCGAGGACGACGCTCAGCCCCTTTCGGCTCATCCTGCCCAGGGGCTGGCGGCATCCACCGGACGGCATGCCGAGAATGCTCATGAGTGTTTTGAAAGCCAGCGGATTCCGTGCCCGGCAGGCCACTTCGCCATGGGGAGTTGCTTCCATGGTTTTCACCGTGACCAGATCAAACAGCGGGGCCAGAGCCGCGTTCATCTGCCGGGCCGCGTCTTTATCTCCCGCCCTGTAATATGCCACCATTTCGGCAACGGCTTTGGGAGCAATATTGGTGGCCACGGAAATCACGCCGTCGGCGGCGATATCGGGATCCGACATCATCTCAAAGGTCAGACCGTCATCTCCGGACAGAATCGTGAAATCGGGGCCGCAGCATTGCCGCGTGCGACGCATGTTTTCCAGATTGCCGGTCGCCTCCTTGACCGTGCGCACGTTGGCGTATTTTTCGCTGAGCAGGGCGATGTCTTCGGGCAGCAGCTGGGCGCCGGTCCGTCCGGGAATCACGTAGGGAATAATCTGGGTGTCGGGGAAAGCGGCGGCAATGGGGGCCAGGTATTCCCGGCGGATCTCCATCGAGCTGGGACCGTTGTAATACGGATCCACCAGCAGAATGGCATTCGCGCCGGCCGCAACGGCATGCCGGGAGCCTTCCAGCGCTTCCGCCGTATTGTTGCTTCCCGTGCCGGCGATACAGAGACATCTGTCTTTGGTTGCCGCAGCGATTTTTTCCGTGACCAGGTTGTGCTCTTCCC
This sequence comes from uncultured Desulfobacterales bacterium, assembly GCA_964577615.1. GTDB lineage: Bacteria > Desulfobacterota > Desulfobacteria > Desulfobacterales > QNYZ01 > QNYZ01. The sequence continues at coordinate 30,001 of CAZNZW010000021.1, forward strand.
AGTGAAGCACCGGACTTTCTCCAGTGGTTCCCACGGCCAGGATCCCGTCGATGCCGTTTTCAATCTGAAAATCAACCAGTTGCGATAAGCCTTCTTCGTCAACGGCGTCGTTTTTGAACGGTGTGATCAGCGCGGTAAAACATCCCGTCAGCATTTTTTCCTCCTCGATAACGATAAATTCAATCCATCAGGATGAAAAGTAAAAAAGAGAGGCTGCCGGTGTCAAGCAAAAAGATGTGAAAAGGCGGTGTTGCCGCTTTTTCTTGACAAATATTCGAAAGCGATAATAGGGTTGGTCATTCATTGCGTCACCTTGAGCAGCGGGCTCCGGCAGCGCGAACGGGGCGAATTCGAGCGCATAAACAGGCTGGAGGTGTTTTTTCCGGCAGGCCCGTCGGTTTGGGGGCATTGTTCCAGAACGGGGCGCACCCCGCGGTGAAACGCGATTTCCTGAATGAATCATCACTGCCTGAAAAGGACCCAATAAAGGACCGGATAATGGATAAAGCCAAAGACGTTCATGAGTATATTACCCACCAGCGGGCCGCCATCGCCGGCAATCCGGACTGCGGGACTTCCCACTACAATCTCGCCGTGGGGTTGCTGGGGCTGGAAAAATTTGATGAGGCCGAGCAGGAACTCCACGCGGCCATTACCTGCAGCCCCGGGCTGGCCGAGGCCTATGTTCAACTGGGCGGTCTTTGCCTGCGGCGCGGGGACCTGGATGGCTGCGTGGCCTACAACCAGCAGGCGGTCAAGGTCAAGCCGGGATTCTCGGAAGGTTGGGGAAATATCGGATTTGTTCATCTCCAGCGCGGCGAAGTGGAAGAAGCGATCGGTGCGCTCGAAAAGGCGACCCGGTTTAATTTCCGGTTTGTCCAGGCCTTTGCCACGCTGGGAAATGCCTACCTGATGAACGGGCAGGTCGATAAAAGTATTGAAGCCGGTTTAAAGGCCATCAAGCTGGCCCCTGACTTTGCCATTGCCCACAACAATCTGGCCATCGCCTACCTGGAAAAGGGGGCGTTTGATGAAGCCATCGCCCATTGTGACCGGGCACTGGCGCTGAAATACGAAGTGGCACCGGAAATTTGCCGGGAAATCGATCGCCATCGAAAATAGCCAGCTGCCGTTCAGTTACTATCTATATCATCGGGATTGCCCGGTATCCGGGAAGGACCCGGACTGGCACATGCCGCTGCCGATGGCGCGCCCGGGTGATTCCGCGGCAGGTATACCACTTTCCTACGGTGAATATTTCACCGGCATCCATTCTTTTTTAACGGCCGACCATGGCTGCGGTCTGCTTAAGGCGGTGTCGGCATGTCTCGGCGGCCGGACCTCGCCGGCGGCAATCGATGCGGTGGCCGTCTGTATTCAAAAGCACGGGGCGTTCTACCATCCCGCCCGGGTCGATGTGGCGGCCGGCGGCCAGGCGGTTTCCTTTGTGGTCAACGTGGCGGTTTCACCTCCGGGCCGGGCCGGGCTGCAGCAGGAAACGGCCCTGCTTGATCGTCTGAACGATGCGTTTCCCAGGCGGTATCTTCCCCGGGTCTACCTTCGGGGAGATGGGCAGACCGGTCGGCGCCATGGCCGCCTGCCCATGTTTCTTGGTGAGTGGCTGCGCGGATACCATGAATTTCATATCGGCGATACCGGTGATCCTTTCCAGACGATTCGGATCTGGGATGCAAAAAAAAGCGCGCTGCAGACGGCCGCGCAGAAAACACTGCTGTATCGCCGGGCAGCGGAAATACTGACCTATTACTATAACCTGGAAACATTTGAGCAGATTTTTCCCTGGCACCACGGGGCCGGTGATTTCGTCGTTCGCCGGCGCGCGGCCGATATCGACCTTCGCCTGATCACGGTGCGGGGGTATGCCCCGCTGGTGGATGCGGATGCCACGGATCCCATGGCCGTGCTGGAAGCCCTGCTGCGGTTTTTTCTGCACCTGTCCCTGCGCATGCGGATTGACCGGCTGGATGGCACCGGCGCCCTGGTCTGGGCGGATGAAGCGGCCATTCATGGAACTGTGCGGGGGTTTTTCGATGGCCTGGCATTGAAGCCGGCCGTGTCCGTTCCGGCCGGACCCCTGATCGATGACATCAGATATTATTTTGCGCGGCTGTCGCCGGCAGCGCTGGATAGCGGCCTTGCCGGCATTGTGGCGGCCTATCCGTCCCGGTCTGCCGAAGGGCGCCTGATGGCGCTGCACCTTTCTTCTCACGGCCGTGCGCTTCACGAGAGTATTCAGCATATCTCCGCAACGGCCCGCTGACCGATAAAGTTGAATATTCTTCAGATGATAATTTTTATTAATCCCTTTTTTTATTGACAGTTATCCGGATTAAAGATAAACTTGTAGTCTTGGTCTGAATATGAGCGCGTGGCGGGTTACGCCCGTTAAACCAGGCTTCCCACCATATTATACAAAACTGAATATACGCACTTGGCAGGGCTGAAAAAAATTGTGCGCCGACAGCCAAATCAGAATTAAAACACATCCGCCTGAGGAGAGGAGGTGAACGACCGTACAAGGGTAGAGGGACCCCAGACATTTGACGAAAAGAGCTAATTCTTAATGCAATGGAGGTAATACAATGAAGCATGAGACCCCAATGCTGGACCAGCTTGAGGCTGGACCATGGCCGAGTTTCGTGTCCGATCTGAAACAGCAGGCCGAAAAAAGGGCAAAGAACGAGGAAGGCATTGAATTCCAGATCCCCCAGGACGTAGTAGAAGATCTTCTCGGGATACTTGAACTGTCTTTCAAAGACGGCGAGACACATTGGAAACATGGCGGTATCGTTGGTGTCTTCGGATACGGCGGCGGTGTTATCGGCCGGTATTGCGACCAGCCGGAACAATTTCCGGGCGTGGCGCATTTTCATACCATGCGGATCAACCAGCCCGGGGGAAAATTCTACAAAACTGACTTTCTGCGGGATCTCTGCAAGCTGTGGGATTTGCGGGGCAGCGGGCTCACCAACATGCATGGGTCCACCGGAGATATCGTTTTTCTGGGAACGACCACGCCGCAGCTGGAAGAAATTTTCTACGAATTAACCCATAAATACAATCAGGATCTGGGCGGATCCGGTTCCAACCTGCGGACCCCTTCGGATTGTATCGGTCAGGCCCGGTGTGAATGGGCCTGCTATGACACCCAGGCGCTCTGTTATGACCTGACCAATGAGTATCAGGATGAACTGCATCGCCCGGCTTTCCCCTATAAGTTTAAATTTAAATTTGACGGATGCCCCAATTGCTGCGTGGCCTCCATCGCCCGTTCGGACCTGTCGTTTATCGGTACCTGGCGGGACGATATCAAAATTGATCAGGAAGCCGTCCAGGCCTATATCGGCGGCGAACTTCCGCCCAATGGCGGTTCGCATTCCGGCCGGGATTGGGGTCCCTTTGATATCGAAAAGGAAGTCATCAATCTCTGCCCCACCAATTGCATGTGGATGGAAGGCGGCAAACTGAAGATTGATAACAGAGAATGTACCCGCTGCATGCACTGTATCTGTGTCATGCCCCGCGCGCTGCGAATTGGTGATGATCGTGGCGTGTCCATCCTGGCCGGCGCCAAGGCGCCGATTCTGGATGGTGCTCAGATGGCATCGTTGATCGTTCCCTTTATTAAAGCGGAACCGCCTTATACGGAGATCAAGGAAAATGTGATCGAACCCATTTGGGACTGGTGGATGGAAGAAGGCAAAAACCGCGAGCGGCTCGGTGAGCTGATGAAGCGTCAAGGCCTCCAGAAACTTATCGAGGTCCTCGGTTTTGATCCGGATCCGCGTATGGTTCAGGAACCGCGCTCCAACCCGTATATCTTCTGGAAGGAAGAAGAAGTAACAGGTGGCTGGGGACGAGACGTCGACGCATTCAGGAAAAAACACCAGAGATAAGGAGGGGGTATCACCATGGCATTTATATCTTCAGGCTACAATACCGATAAGCCGATGGAAGACCGGATTACCGACATCGGTCCGCGAAAGTACGATGAGTTTTATCCCCCGGTCATTGCCAGCAACAAGGGGAAATGGCTCTATCATGAAATTTTAAAGCCCGGCGTTCTCGTCCACGTGGCTGAATCCGGAGACAAGGTGTTTACCGTTCGCTGCGGCGGGGCCCGATTGATGTCTACGGGGCTCATCCTTGAAATCTGCGATATTGCCGATAAGCACTGCGATGGCTATGTGCGCTGGACAACCCGGAATAATATCGAGTTTATGGTCGACGACGAAAGCAAGGTCGAACCGCTGGTTCAGGATCTGGAAAGCCGTAAATTCCCGGCCGGCAGCTATAAATTTCCGGTGGGCGGCACCGGTGCCGGCGTCACCAATATTGTTCACACCCAGGGGTGGGTCCATTGCCATACACCGGCCACCGATGCATCGGGTCCGGTCAAGGCGACCATGGATGCGCTGTTTGATGATTTTAAGGATCATCGTCTGCCGGCGCAGCTGCGGGTGTCGCTGGCCTGCTGCCTGAACATGTGCGGCGCCGTGCATTGCTCGGATATCGCGATTCTCGGATATCATCGAAAACCGCCCATGCTGGATCACGAGTTTGTCGACAAGATGTGTGAGATCCCGCTGGCTATTGCCGCCTGCCCGACGGCGGCGATCAAACCGGCCAAGGTTGACAGCGCGTCTGGTGACAAGCTCAAGAGCGTGGCGGTCAACAGCGAGCGGTGCATGTTCTGCGGTAACTGCTACACCATGTGTCCGGCGATGCCGCTGGCCGATCAGGAAGGGGATGGTATTGTATTGATGGCCGGTGGTAAAGTATCCAACCGGATCAGTGCACCGAAATTTTCCAAGGTTGTGGTCGCATTTATCCCCAACGAACCGCCATTATGGCCGAAAACAACGGAAACCATCAAGAAGATGGTAGAAGCCTATGCCCTTGGCGCCAACAAGTATGAGCGTCTGGGTGAATGGGCCGAGCGAATCGGATGGGAACGGTTCTTTGAAAAATGCGAACTGGACTTCACCCACCATCTCATCGATGATTTCCGGGATCCAGCGTATTTTACCTGGCGCCAGACCAGCCAATTCAAGTTCTAATTATCGGATGGCAGTGCAGAGGGTGCGGTTCCCGCGCCCTCTGCCCATTCTACAGCGAGGTCTAACAAATGGCATTAGATTACGAAGAATCAAAAAACAAGTTAATCGAGGGATTAAAGAAAAAGTCCAAAATGAAAACCAAATTCTATTTCAAGGATTTGGCCAAAATTTTGGAGGCCAAGCCCCGGGAAGCCAAAAAGGTGGTAAACCGGATGATTACCGATGGCGAGCTTGAATACTGGTCCAGCGGCAGTACGTCCATGTACGGCATTCCCGGTACCGGGAAACAGGCGGCCGCCGAGCACGAAGATTAGAATCATAAGGCGAGTTCTCTTTCCCGATTCCTGATGCATTTTTTTCAAAGGGCCTGTCAGATGGGCGTATCGCGATTCATGATTTCCGCATTGCGGGGGGGATCGGGAAAAACCGTTCTTTCCATCGGCCTGATAGCGGCCTTGAAAAAGATGGGGCGCCGGGTAGCGCCTTTCAAAAAGGGGCCGGACTATATCGATGCCGGCTGGCTCGCTCTGGCGGCTGATCGGCCCTGCTTCAATCTTGACACCTTCCTCTGCCATTCCAGCGATGTGATTGCTTCCTTCCACCGTCATGCCCAGACAGATGATATTGCCGTCATCGAAGGAAATCGGGGCCTTTTTGACGGGATTGATCTGGCCGGTAAAACCAGTACGGCCGAGCTGGCCAAACTGATCGATGCGCCGGTTGTTTTATGTCTTGACTGCACCAAATCCACCCGGACAGTGGCCGCGACGGTACTGGGCTGTCTCCATTTCGACGCCGGGGTTAACATTGGAGGCGTGGTCCTGAATCGCGTCGCTGGTGACCGGCATGAACGGATCCTGAGAAAGAGTATCGAGCATCATTGCGGGGTTCCGGTGATCGGTGCCATCGGTAAGCTCAAAAAGAAAGATTTTCCCGAACGACATATGGGGCTGGTGCCGACGCAGGAGCACCTGTGGGCGCGAAAATCAGTCGCCGCGGCTGCCGAGGTCGTCGCCCAAAGAGTGGACCTGGCATCGGTGCTGCAAATCGCCGAAGCCGGAGTTCAAGACCACGTCTCAGTCCGGCCGGATCCGGCCGTCGTCACTGCTGGTCGTGTGGCCGCTCCAGGTATGGAGGGTGACGACAAAGAATCATCGCCGCCGGTTCGTATCGGTATTGTTCAGGATTCAGCCTTCCAGTTCTACTACCCCGACAACCTCGAGGCCCTTGAAACCGCCGGGGCCGAACTGGTTTCCTTAAGCCCGTTGTCACCGGCGCCCTTCCCGGATATCGATGCCCTGTATCTGGGCGGCGGTTTCCCCGAGACCCATCTGGACGCGCTGGCGAAAAATACCGATTTTCACAATACACTCAAGTCCCTGGTCGATCGTGGTTTTCCCGTTTATGCGGAATGCGGGGGGTTGATGTACCTGGGCCGGGCCATCACGTTATCCGGCGAATCCTATGCCATGTCCGGCGTTCTGCCCATTGTCTACGGATTGTCGAAAAGGCCGCAGGGGCACGGATACACGGTGTTAAAGGTGGAACGGGACAATCCGTACTTTCCCGTTGGCACCGTTATCAAGGGGCATGAGTTCCACTATTCACGCGTTTCCGACTGGCAGGGGCGGGTGGCGGATCTGATATTTGACATGGAACGGGGAACGGGGTTTGCCGGCGGCCGGGACGGCGTCTCTTATAAAAATGTCCTGGCGCTGTACACGCATGTCCATGCCCTGGGCACGCCGGCGTGGGCGCCGGCCCTGGTTCGCAATGCCCGGCAGTGGCAGTCCCAAAAAAACGGGACATAAACGGGTTCAACCCCGCTCACGTCCCGCATATCTTCATCTCCATCGCCGGATTATTTCTTTTTGGGATGACATTTTTTACATGTGGTCGGCGCTTTTTTGGTCCCCGTTTTTTTATTAACGGCCTTATGGCATCCCCGGCAGTTGTAGTGCATGGCCTCGGCTTGATAGGCAAGCTTTCTTTTTTTCTTCTCGGCTTTGGCAATTTTTTCTTTTTTCCACTTCTTTTTCAGCTTCTTGGGAACTTCACCCGGAATTTTGTGGCACGCGATACATTTTTTGACTGCGTCGCCCTCTTTGAGGGTGTCCAGCGGTTTGTTGTTTTCATCATGATGACATTCGCCGCAGCCGGCTTTGTATTCCTTGACGTGTCTGGCATGGCTGAATTCAACAATTCCTTTTTTGTGCTTGGCATAGGCCGGATCTTTCATCTGGATGGTTTCGGGATATTCCGCCGCATAAATACTCACGGAAACCAGAAAAATGGATACCAGTAAAAAAACACCCGTCAGTACACCCGTCCGCGTACCCCATCTGCCCTGATCATTCATTATTTTCTCCCATATCTTTTCAATGACTGTTTTCAGGAGGCCTCAGATTCAGCCGCCGTCCGGCGTTTTTTGCCGAAAATTTTTGCCCCGATAATACTTAATTCGTAAAGCGCCATCAGCGGTACGCCCAGCATAATCTGGGTGATGACATCCGGCGGCGTTAAAATAGCCGCGCCGATAAAAAAAATTAAAATCGCATATTTCCGGTTTTTCTTTAAAAAATCAACCGAAACCAGGCCAATGCGGGCCATGAAAGTCAGTACCATGGGCAGCTCGAACGCCAGGCCAAAGGCCAGGAGCAGTTTCGCCGAAAAACTCATGTATTCACGCATGGACGGCAGGGCCTGAATGGTATCATTGGAAAAACTCAAGAAGAATTTAAATCCAAAAGGAAAAACCAGAAAATATCCGAACAGGGCGCCGCCCAGAAAAAAGAAGGAGGAAAAAAGGACAATGGGCAGCATCAGCCGTTTTTCCTTTTCATACAGCCCGGGGGCGACAAACATCCAGAATTCATACAAAATAACGGGAACGGCGATCATCAGGCCGGACAGCAGGGAGACTTTCAGATAGGTGAAAAAAGCTTCGGGCAGCCCCGTGAAAATGACCTTGTCGCCGGTGTGCATGACCTCTTTGAGCGGCCGCATTAAAATATCAAAAATTTTTTCCTTGAAAAAGTAAGAAGCGACAAATCCGATGCCGATGGCGATGAAACAGACAATCAGCCGATTTCTCAGTTCTTCAAGGTGGACCGTAAATGGCAGTTTTTCATCATTATTCGCCACCGGCAGGATCTCCCGGGTCTGTGGAACTGTCCAATGCGGTGTTCAGATTCTCGTTATCAGTATCACGACGTATGGTTTCCGTGGGATCTGAAGGGGCGGTTGGGGAGGTGGCCTCATGGCCGTTGTCGGGTGAATCTGTTTCCGTCTGCGCGGCTGTCTGGCCATCACCCGAATGTATTTCTTCCGTGGCCGGTGAGGCGGTATCAGGTGTAAGCGGATCAACATTAACCGAATCTCTGATTTCATCGGTAATGTCGGTAAAGGTATTTTTGATATCGTTCAACTCTTCGTCAACGCCCAAAGATGACTTCAGCTCGCCCGTGGCTTTTTTAAACTCACCCATGGCCCGGCCGATGGACCGGGCCAGATCCGGCAGTTTTTTAGGACCGATAACAATCAGGGCAACCGCCATGATGACGATCAATTCGGGCATACCGATGCCAAACATTTTTTCACTCCTCGGTGATTATCATTCCTCAATCAAGCCACCATTTATCGCCTATTTACCGGAATCTGTCAAGAACTGACAGGTCCGGTGCCGGGGAAGGCCGGCCGCCGTCGATGGCAGTCAGAATTTATCGTAAAAGAGGCGTATGGGGAGCCGTGCGATATAGGGCCACGTCGATGAATTGGATAAAGGCCATCATCCGGCGGAGGGTCTTATTGCCCGGATTTCAGGACGAAGAAATATAAATGCCCGGGATGCTGCAGGTGGCCGGCCACCGTTTCGGCATAGGCGCCGTTTCCCCAGAACAGATCCGCCCGCCCGGCGCCCCGGATCGCGCCGCCGGTATCCTGATTTAGAAAGAACCGGGAAAAGGGAATCCATCGGCTGATTTGCCCGCTGGCGTCCACCACCGGTTTTTCGGTTTCGACCAGGGTCAGGGCCGCGGGAGGGAACAGGCGGCGGTCCGTGGCCAGCGATCGCCCGGCAGTGAGGCGGACGTTGAGATAGCCGAAAGGCCCGTCTTTGCGGGAAACAAAAAAGACATAGCTCGGGTTGGTATTGAAAATTTCCTGAATTCTTCCGGGATGGGCTTCGAGGTAAGCGCGAATGGCCTGCATCGACATGTTTTCTTTCAAAATAGCGCCTTCATCGATCAATAACCGGCCGATGCTGCGGTACGGGTGCCCGTTGGTGGCCCGGTAATAAGCGTTGATATAACCGCCATCATTAAAATAAATTTTGCCCGAGCCCTGAATGTGCAGGAAAAACAGCGCCACTGGATCGGCCACCCAGGCCAGAATGGGGGCTTTGCCGTCGAGGGCATGGTGGTCATCAATCTGGGTACGGTCGTAGTAGGGCACCAGGCGGTCGCCGGCCAGCCGGCCCACCAGGCGCTGGCCCTTGTATTTTTCCCGAAACCGGCCCAGATCGACGGTGATCAGGTCGGCCGGGCGGCCGTAAACGGGATACTGGTACCGGCCCTGACGAACGCGGCTGCCCTTGAGGCTCGGCTCATAATATCCGGTAAACAGGACGCTGCCGGATTCTTCTTTTCCGGCAGAGCGATAGATACGGAATTTTGATCTGATAAACTGGTTAAGGGCAGCTGCCGATGGCCGGGTTTTCAATGCGGCCCGGAAAACGGTCAGCGACTGAATCACCTGCCTGGCGCTCACCTGGTCCGGGCCATACTGGAAAAGTTTGTCCGGGGGGAGGGTAGCCAGATAGGTCAGGCTCTGGGTCAGCGCATCGGCCAGCCCGTCGTAATTGAGATCGTCGGCAAAAGACGGCAGCGCGTCGCCGGCAATCGGGACCAGAGCGGTTTCCGCAGTCGGGGGGGGCGGTTTCATGATCCGGGCACATCCGGCAAGAAGGGTCAGGCAGAGGATTGGTAAAACAATGGTTATTCGGACAGGGTTTGATCGCATGGCGTGCGCTCCGTCTCCAGGTCTGATCGGCGCAGCGGCGTTTCCACGGGCCGACCTTCGGGCAAGGGGTGGTCATCTTTGGCGGGAATGCCGAGCGATTCGAACTTTCGGGCCGAGACAACGACTCTTCGATTGAGTGAGCCGACCAGCCGGTTGTAGTCGGCGACACAACGGTCCAGGTTTTTTCCGAGTTGATTCACATGTGAAAGCATGAGATGCAGCCGGTCGTACAGCTCCCGGCCCAGGGCGCCGATGGCGCGGGTATTTTTCCCGGCGCTGTCCTGATGCCAGCCCATGGCGACGGTTCTCAAAAGAGAAATCAGGGTGGTGGGCGTGGCGGGGATCACCTGCCGCCGGGCCCCGATCTCGATCAGATCCGGATTTTTGGCCAGGGCCGCGGAGAAAAAATTTTCGCCCGGGATGAACAGCACCACGAATTCCGGGGTCTGGTCAAATTGAGACCAGTAGGCTTTCTGGGACAGCTGCTGGATGTGATCGAGGACCTGCCGGGCATGGGCATTCAGGCAGGCGTCGATTTTTTCCTCCGAATCGGTCTCCAGCGAGTCCAGGTAGGCGGACAGCGGCACCTTGGCGTCAATGACGATTCGCCGACCGCCGGGCAGCCGGACGATCATGTCCGGCCGGATATGGCCGCTGGCGGTATGGACGGTGGTCTGCTCGGTAAAATCACAATAAGCCGTCATCCCGGCCAGTTCGACGGTCCGGCGCAGGGTCAGTTCCCCCCAGCGCCCCCGCACATGAGGCACGCGCATGGCCCGGGCCAGCCGGCCTGTTTCCTTCTGCAGATCATTCTGGCTTTGGAGCAGGGCGCTGACCTGCTGGGTCAGGCCGCCATAGGCCGCCTCCCGGCTGCGTTCCATGGCCTGAACCTGCTGGTCGTACCGGGCCAGCGCTTTTTCCACCGGCTTGACGATATCATGCATGGCCGTTCGCTGGGAATCAATCTCTTTACCGGCCGATGCCATATAGCGGGAAAACGTTTCCCCGGCCAGATCGAGGAAGGCCCGGCTGTTTTCACGCATAATCCCGGCGGCGAGCGCTTTATAGGTATCTGTCACCCCGTCGCGGAGATTTTCAAGCAGGGCGATTTTTTCTTCGGTATTGCGGCGTTCTTTTTTAATGATGGTTTCCAGCGTGGCAATGCGGACCCGTTTTTCCGCGATGGCGGCCGCGTGAATGCGGTCAGAATGGATGCGGGCAATCAACCAGCCGATCAGCCCGCCGATGGTGGCACTGGCAATAAGCAGCGCAATCGCCTGGAAGGTCGGGTCCGTCAGAAATGGCATCGGGTTACGGCCCGGGGGCGGAATCGGTTTTTCGAATAAAATGGCCGCTCTTGCCGCCGGATTTTTCGATCAGGCCGATATCTGAAATCATCATTTCTTTTTCCATCGATTTGCACATGTCGTAGATCGTCAGGCAGGCAATGGAAACAGCTGTCAGGGCTTCCATTTCCACGCCGGTCTGGCCGGACAGGGTCACACTGCTTTCCACCCGGATACGGCCGGTCTTTTCATCGGGGAAAAAATCAACCTGGGCGTGGGTAATGTTTAAGGGATGGCACATGGGAATCAGTTCCGCGGTTTTTTTGGCCGCCATGATTCCGGCGATGCGGGCGGTCTCGAGGACATTGCCTTTTTTAACCTGGTGCTGCCGTATTCGGGCCCATGTTTCCGGCCGCATGTGCAGGTACCCTTCGGCCCGCGCCACGCGCTGGGTAACGGGCTTTTCGGTAACATCGACCATGCGGACGCGGCCCTGTTTGTCCAAATGGGTCAATGAGTCCATTCGGGTCTCCTTTATCCATAATATTGCCAGACCGGAAAATGAAAGGTTTTCCGGCCGCTCAATCAGCGGCCGGACAGGGCGCCGCCAGGACAGGCTATTTTTTCCTGGTTTTCAGGTCCAGCGTGGTCATTTTTTGAATTTCTTCCAGCCGGGACTGGATCGCTGCGTTGATATCGGCCAGTTTTTTATTTTCGGCTGTTAAATCTTTCACCTGTTTCGCCAGCTTTTCCCCGTTTTTAACCTTATCGCGCAGATCGGCAATCTCTTTTTCCAGATCCGTTTTTTGTTTTGTCAGCGTTTCAGTGCTTTTTTCAAGCTGATTCATATTCTTGGACATCGCTTCGTTTTTCTTCACCACTTTGCGCAGCACGGCGATTTCCTTTTCGTACACCGCTTTCTGTTCGGCCAGGGAATCGTTTTCGGTTTTGAGGCGCTCTATCTTTTTTGACAGCGGTGCGGTTTCAGCGCTGATGTCCTTTTTATCATGTTCGCCGCCTTTCAGTTTGGCCAGCTCGGCGGTCAGCGCTTCATTTTCTGTTTTCAGCGTCTCATTTTCCGTCAGCAGCTGCTCGGTATCCTCTCCAGCGGCTTCCTCTTTGCTGCCCTTGTTTTTCTTTTTAAGCTTTTTGACCAGGTCGCCGAGCTTGTTGGTGAGTTTTTCATTCTTCTGTTCAATGTCGCTGATATACCGGCCCGCATCTTTTAACAGAGATTTATAATCGGGTGGCGCATTGTCATCTCCGCATCCGGCCAGCCCGATGCTCATTCCCAGGCTGAGTATAGCTGCTGCTGCAATGTTGACCACGCCACGACTGAATTTTCTGTCATTTCCCATGATTGACTTTCCTCCTTTTTTCTACGATCTGTATATGAAAGAGACCATTCAACGAAACCAAATTCAACGTCAGGCTGCACAATCATTGGACGGCCAATGGATTGAATGGTGAGCTGTCCGCGCGTGCCGTCAGATAAAAAATTGTGTTTTCCGGGTAACTGTTGATTTAACAGCGTTTAGTGTATCGGTCAAGGCGGCAATGACATGTTCGCGGATATCGCCGGCCACCACAATGAACATGACGTCTTCTCCCACCGCCAGATCCCGGTCTGCGACGATGTCCACCCGGATATCGACAATCCCCGGATATTTCCTGTGGGTATCAATCACCGATGCCAGCTGTTGATGGTCGACGCGGACCCGAAGCCCGGACACAACGCGGCCGTCCCGCGCCGATCCGCGGACCACGCCGTTGTGACAGAGGATCATGCCGATCCGGTCGGCGTCGGGATGATTTTTAACCTGGGCGATCATTTTTGATAGATTCATCAGTTTCCCTGTGCGTATGAGGCCCGGCGATCGTCGTCAGGGCGCATCTGTTCTGCCCGCGCCAGATCTTCCGGCCGGTTAATATTAAAAAAGGATATGAGCTCCGGGTCCACCCGGCGCAGTTTTTTTTCGGAAACCGGCCGGATGCGTTTGCGGCCGAACACCCGCTGGATTTTCATCTGGTTGCGGGCGATGTTCTGCTCCACCAGGGGCAGGTATTTTTTTGCATATACCGCGCACAGCGGCTCGAGGCCCGCCGCCGTATCCGGCATGGCGGCGCCGCCGGTCAGGTGGGCCGGGGCGATAATGGTTTCGACCAGTGCCCGTTTTAAAAAAGGGGTATCGCAGGCGCAGATAAACGCATGGTCATTGGACGCATAAAACAGGCCGGTGTGGATACCGATGAGCGATGCCCGGATCGGAAAAAGATCCGCGGTCACCAGACAGTCAAATGCCAGCATGGCCGCCGGATCATTGGATACAATGATGATTTCGTTAAACAAATCGGCAAACAGCCGGTACAGGCGCTGGATAATGGTCTCGCCGTTTAATCGGATCAGGGCCTTGTTTTTGCCGTTAAAGCGGGTATTCAGGCCACCGGCCAGAATCACCCCGGTGATCGGTTTTTTCATAATTATTCAATAGCCAATCGATAATCGTCAATTCTCATACGTTAAATCTGAAATGGACAATATCGCCGTCCTGTACCCGATACGTTTTCCCCTCCAGCCGAACCGTTCCTTTTTTACGGCATTCCTTGAAAGAACCGGTGGCTTTCAGGTCATCATAGGCCAGGACCTCGGCGCGGATAAATCCTTTCTGGATATCCGAATGGATCGCGCCGGCGGCGGCCACCGCCGGGGTGTCCTGATGAATGGTCCAGGCCTTGACCTCGTCCTCGCCCACGGTGAAAAAGGATATCTGGCCCAGAATTTTGTAGGAAAGGCGGATGACCCGGTCGGCGGCCGTGTTTTCGATCTGATATTCCTGAAAGAAGAGCTCGGCTTCATCTTTATCCATCTGGGCCAGTTCCCGTTCCAGCTGCCCCCGGATATGGACGCTGGTTTCCCGGGCAACCGTTTCGGGCAGGTCGGGCATGTCAAGATCCGCATCGCCGTTATTGACAAGGACGAGCAGCGGCTTGGCCGTTAAAAACGCAAACCCGCGCAGGGCCGGCGCCGTGGCCAGTTCGGGCTCCCGGCGCAACGGTATTTCCGCCTCCAGGGCCTTTTGGCAGCGCTGCAGCAGATCGATTTCTTCGGGACTCGGTTTTTTTCCCCGTTTCTGATCCAGGGTCAGGCGTTCAAGCCGCTTTTCCACAACAAGCAGGTCGGCCAGAATCATTTCCTGATCCGTTGTCGCAAACTCCGGGGCCAGCGCCGGTGTTTCGGCCCCATAGGGCGTGAAATTACGTAGAACAAGAATCAGCGCGTCACAGTTTCGGATCCGGATCCATCCCCCCGGATCGGCGTCCTTGCGGGTATTGTCCGTGGCGATGATCGTTCCGGGCAATAAGTATTCAACCTGCGCGAAAGCTGTTTTTTTGGGTTGATACAATTGGCTGAGGAAGTCGATGCGCGCATCCGGCACGGCAATCGTGCCTAAATGATCATCTTTTCGCTCCCCCGGCGAAATGGCGATTCCGGTGAGGGCTTCGAAGATCGTTTGTTTTCCCGCGCCGGTCTGGCCGATAATACCCAGTCGCATAGTCTTTTCCCATGTATAAGGTTAAATCCGGAGGGTGTTTGTATCTTTATTATTTCAGGTGTCCGGTTGGGAAGAATTTAATGGATTGGAAATGAATTTGCAAGCTGTCCGGCCGGGATTGGTCCCATAAAAAAGGGATCGCTGCGTGAACAACGATCCCCTGGTGGAAAACGGGCGCCTGTATTTACTGCCGGGGCCGGTCCGGCGCTATCGTGTGGCCACCCAGACCCGTTCTTCGTCCCAGTAGCCATCGCTGTCGGCGATGCTGATGTAATGTCCCGGCACCCAGCAGTTGTTCCGGTCGTAGTGTCCGGGATTCCAGGCCTCGCGGTAGGTGGGCGGTACCCAGACGCGCCGGGTTTCCCAGTGGCCGCATTGCTGCCGCGGCGGCGGATCGTAGCTCTGGTAGGGCAGACGCGCCACCGGCCGGCGGTGAATATGGTTATGGATGGCCTGTCCAATCATAAAGGCGCCGATGCCGATGGCCGCCCCCCGGAGCATGTCCCGGTGGCGGCGATGGCGGGATCGGGCCGATGCCGGCGGCGTAATCAGGGCCAGACTCAGTGCCGTGATCATGACGATGGTAAACAATTGTGATTTTTTCATGACATATCTCCTGTCGGGGGTGGAATATTTGCTTTTTGTTGATTTAGACGCCGGGAGCCGCAAAAAACTCATTCCGCCGCGAAAAAATTTTTTCAGCCGAAAA
>CAZNZW010000022.1:0-43406 GCA_964577615.1 uncultured Desulfobacterales bacterium
GACCGGGTTGTCGCGGCGTACATCAGGCCGATAATGGTGACAAGGATCAATCGCCAGCAATACAACCCGCCGGCCAGAAGCCCGGGCGCCGTGACCCATACGTTGCCCATGGATAATATTGATTTCCCCGGCGTAAACACAGCCCGGGACAAAAATACGGCAGCCAGTACCAGGCCGAAATAGCGCAAATCATATATTGCGCTTCGCCAGTTCAAGCCGGCCCACCGCACCAGCCCCAGCAGACAGACGGACAAACCGGCCAGGCCGACGGGCCGGGCCGTTAGGATACAGGGGCTGACCAGCAGCAACGCCACGGTTTTAAAGCGGGGATCAAAACAATGCAGAATCGATCTTCCCGGTTGAAATTGAAAGGCTACCGCTTCAGCCACGATCGGATTTCCTTTTTCATACTGAAGGCACAGGGCATGCGGACGCCGTAAGACTCCACCTGTGGCAGAATATCTGCCGGCGGACCATCGGCAACAATTCGGCCGGCATGGATCAATACCAGCCGGTCGGCATGGTAAATCACTTTTTCCAGATCATGGGTGGATACCAGCAGTGTATGGTTGTGCCGGTGCCATATCCGCATCTGCTCCAGAACCTGGCAGACACCCCGGTCGTCAAGGTGAGTGAATGGTTCGTCAAAGACAATGACGTCAGGATCCATGGCCAATACCCCGGCAATGGTCAGCCGGCGTTTTTCACCTGCCGAGAGCCGGTGGGAAGGCCTGTTTTTCCGGGTGGACAAATCCACGGCGGCCAGGGCCCGGCGAACCCGACGCTCAATCTCGTCCCGGTCAAGCCCGAGATTTTCCGGACCGAAAACCACATCGTCGTAAACTGTTTCACCCACGATCTGCATATCGGCATCCTGAAACACCATCCCCACCTGCTGCCGGGCGGCCACGGGGTCTTTGTCAACGGCAATCCCCTTGATCGTCACGGTGCCTTTTCGTGGTGTCAACAGACCATTGAGATGTTGAAAAAGTGTTGTTTTGCCCGATCCGTTCGGCCCGGCCACAACGACAAATTCACCGGGTTTTACCGCGAGGTTGATCCCTCTCAGCGCGTCGGTGCCATCATTGAACCGGTGGCACAGGTCAACGACTTTAATCATGTCCATGACAACCTGCGCCCCTTTGGCCCGCCGGTCGCACCAGCGGCCGGATCGCCCGGGTAACGGGAATGGCGGCCGCCATTTTAACCCCGTCGCCGATGAGAAAGGGAATCACGCCCAGTGTCAGCGCTTTGCCCCAGGTCAGATGCAACACAACTTTCAGCCATGGCACGCCCAGGCCATAGATCACCAGTGTCGCGATCAGCATGGCGGCAATATCCCCTGGAACAGACGGACGGGTCTGATCGGCGATCCCGCCGGCCAGCCAGACGGCCGGCAGATAGGCGAGCAGATACCCACCCGTTGGGCCAAAAATCCGCCCGATGCCGCCGGTGCCTCCCGAAAATACCGGCAGTCCCAAAAGGCCGGCCAGAAGATAAACACCGACGGCCGTGCTCCCCCAACGCCGCCCCAGCACCAGCGCGGCCAGCAGAACAAAAAAATTCGCCAGATAAATCGGTACCGGCCCCAGGGGGATTGCGATAAACGCGCCGGCCGCGATCAGCGCGGCAAACAGGGAGGCCATCACCATCTTGCGAAGCGCATCCATGGATTGCATTTCAATTTCCATACTCACCGGATCATTTCCATATTTATCCGAGAAACAGTCATTCTGTAATTAACCGGGTCTGCGGCAGATGTGATCAAGGCGATTTCCGATGAAAACAATCGCCATAAACCACGGTTTTGATGCTTCCATCTGCCTGCCGAATCATTAAACCGCCATTTTCATCGATATCCACGGCCAATCCCCGGGTCACCGTCCGGGGCGTGACCACTTCCACCCGCCGCCCCAGGGTCACGGTCGCCGCTTTCCACCGATGGATAACACCGTTTTCTGCCGCCACCGAAAAATCTGCCTCAAATGCATCGAGAAACGCTGCCAGCAGCGCAATTCGGGACACCGGCCCGCCGACCAGCTGTTTGATCGTTGCCGCCCGGGGTTCGCTGGCTGGGGGATCGTTATTGACGTTAATCCCGATGCCGATATTCATATAGGTTACCTGATCGGCTTCGGCTTCCACTTCCGTGAGCAGGCCGGCAATTTTCTTTTCTTTGACCAGGATATCGTTGGGCCACTTCACCCGGGCATCGATGGCAAACATCCCTCTCAACGTTCCGGCCAGTATAATGGCGGCATACAGATTAATCCGGGCGCTGTGGATTAACGCCACCGATGGCCTGAGTATGAGGGTAAAGTACAGCCCCCCTTTTTCGGAACACCAGACCCGCTGCATCCGTCCCCGGCCCCGGGTCTGCGCATCAGCCACGACAACGGAAAACGGCGGACACCCGGTGCGGGCCATCTGCCGGGCGATTTTCATGGTGGAGTCTGTTCGTGCATGATAATGGATCAACGGCTCGCGACCGGGAAACTCCCATGCATAGGGCGTATCCGGCGCTTCAGCCAGCCGGTACCCTCTGGCCGACGCGGTGATGCCATACCCCAGCGCTCTGAGCCCCTGGATGTGTTTCCAGATTGCCACCCGGGACAGCCCCAGTTCCCTGCTGAGTGTCTCACCGGAAACCACGGCATCCTGCTTGCGCAGCCGTCTGAGAATCGCGCTTTTCACTGATCCCGCCTTTCGTTATCCTATCCAGAAGTCATGGTTAACGCAATGCCGCCTGAAAGTCAACCGGCGGTTCACTATTGACATGGGGCCGTCTCCCTGCCATATTGCATCCTCAAAATGATTGTCCGCCTGGAAATTTTCAACAGGCCCCCCTTGAATCTGATACCGCTTCCGTAAAGGCATGGTAAGGCATGATGACGTTGATGCCCCGCTTTAATCGTGCGCTGACTGCCCGTTTCTCATCTCCATGAGGCGATCGAGATATAAAAACATACTGGCCGCGCCGATCTTATCCAGGCTTATCCACCGGACGGTTTGTCTGTACAGTCACACCTTCCGGCTGAACGTGGTAAACGAAGCCAACTGGCTGACCTATCTGGACAATGGCGGCAGCGTGTTGCTTTGCGCCTGGCACCAGCAGTTTTTTTCGGCCATCGGGTATTTTAGCAAATACCGCCGATACGAGCCCCATATTATGATCAGCCCCAGCCGGGACGGCGAAATCATCGCCAGCGTGGCCAGACATGCAGGATGGCACCCTGTACGGGGATCTTCTTCCCGGGATGGTAAAAAAGCATTGCGCCGGCTGATTGCCAGATTGAAGCAGACAAAACTGGCGGCACATATCGTCGATGGTCCCAGGGGGCCGATGGGGACTGTCAAAAACGGCGCCATCCGGCTGGCGCACCTGACGGGCGCTGTCGTTGTCCCGTTTTACATTTTTACCGATTCCGCCTGGATGATCAACAGCTGGGATCGGTTCATTATTCCCCGACCGTTTGCCCGGGTTTCGCTGCGTTTCGGGGACATGATCACACTTGACGCAGCCCGTACCGCTGATGATTTTGAATCTCAAAGACGCTGTCTCGAGCAGACAATGCGGCCGGGGCTGATATCATCATGCAGGGCAGACAGATGGACTCCCCCGGGCTGAGCCCATAATCTGTCAGTCAGTCATTTATTTATTCAATTCACATGGCAAACCAAAGGAGGCCTCATGCTTCGAAAAAACAAAATCTTAAACAATGAAAAGGTTGCTGAAGATCGCCCGCAGAATGACCCGCCCGCATCATCCATGAACGCATCGACGGCTTCGGCAGCGGCCACCGAAAAAACAATTATCGGCGAGAACATCAGCATCAAGGGATCCATCCACGGCAAGGGCAATCTGGTCATTCAGGGATCGGTCAAGGGAAATATTGATCTTGAAAAGCACCATCTGACCATTGGCCCCAATGGAAATGTCGAAGCCGAGATCAACGCCGAGCATGTCACTATCAGCGGACGACTGGCCGGCAATATCAATGCCCGGGGAAAAGTTGAGATCACCCGGACCGCCGAGTTTTCAGGTGAAATCAAGGCCAAACGGATATCCGTGGAAGACGGGGCTTTTCTGAAAGCCGTCATCGAGCTGCAACGGGATCCCCAGCCGGGAACGCTTTCCAAACCGACGGCGGTGGCGTCTTCTGGTGCGGGTCATGAAAAAGGAAAAGCCGACATCAAACCGGCTTCGGCCAAAGGAATCTGATCGTTGGGACAATCCTCGGGGATATATCACCCGTCCGGGAACACACCGGACGGGCAGTCAGCCGGGCTCGCATCCACCAGCAAGGCACTGCCTGTTTTTCTTAAATATATCGATGCCCGCCCTGACGCGCATATTCTAGATCTGGGACCGGTCTGCGGGGAGAACATCAATTTTTTATCCCGCCGGGTCCGCAAGCTGTCTATCTGTGATATGTTCATCCGGCTGAATCGCCAGAAAGAAAAGGGACAGGCATACGAACGGATCTGGCGCCATCTGGACTATGAGGCAAAAATGTTTGACGGCATCCTCATGTGGGATCTGCCGGACCGGCTGGGAAATGACGCGGCATCGGCCGTCGGAGACAATTGCCGGCGCATTCTAAAGCCGGGAGGGCTCGTCATGGCCTGTGCGCTGGATGAAAAAGAGGACACCACCGATATTCACACATTTGTCATCGAAAACGACCTGCACATCTCTTTTCGCCGCCAGCCCCACCTCAACCTCCCCCTTTACGTCCGCAAAACCAGAAAAATCATCAACACCATGGCCCCCCTCAAGCTGGTCCAGTCATCACTTTTTCGGAATGGCCTGCGGGAGTTTATTTTCCGGGAAACCGGATAAACACACCACCGACAAGGCTGTTCAACTAAAAAGCGTGTACGGGCGTATCTTCCAGAGGCACCACCGGTACTTCTTCTATGGCAGGTACAGGACCTGTCATATCGGCAATTTCCGACTGCAAAATATAACTCGCATCCTTCCACTGGTACCATTGGTAAGGGGCTTCCGTTATATACCGCTCCAGGGTGGTCAACGCTTTTTGAGGAAGCGAAACATCTTCTTTACGACGACTGCCTTCACGAATCAGCGAATGCAGCTTTAAAATGAACCGGCCACCGGGTCGCCGCTGAACAATTCCCATTACCGCCGGTGATTTTGAGCGCTTCTGGAGCATATCCAGCGTGCGGTCAAAAGGAACATTTCGGCCCAGAAACCGGTTACGCCGCCGCTGGCAGGGGCGCCATTCCTCGAATTCATCGCATTCGGTGATAACAATCTGATTGGATTTCAGCGCTTTCATGGCCTCAAACATGACATTCCGGCTTTCGGTCACATCCACGAGGGTAATCTTTACGTCACCGGCGCTCTTAATTCTGTTGTTCAGGGACCGCTTCAGGTCCTTTGTTTTGAACCGGAGCAGCATGGTGAGCGCATATCCTTCCAGGCCCAGCACTGTTGGCAGAAATTCAACCGCCCCGTAATGCCCCGTTACAAAAATAACCCCTTTTCCCTGGGCCAGGGCGTTATCCAGAAGTTCGCGCCCCTCGACGACAACATTTTTTCTTAAAAATTTAAATGCTCTGCCAAGATTTGTATATGCGATGAATAACTTTTCGGCGTAATGGGTGAAAATTCCCTCAAAAGCGCGTTGAATCACCCGCTCTATCGGTTCATCGATTTTGAAATCCCCGACGATCAAACGAATATTCCGACGGATAATGCGACGCTCTTTTCGGTTGAAATAAAAAAATATTTTACCCAGCATGCCGATATACCTTTGCATCCAGGAGAACGGCAACATCCACATCAGGTATGTATTAAGCCGCCATTGCAAAAACCGGCTGATACCGATGCGCCCAAACATCCCTTTTCTTCCGAACATCATCCCCATTCTCCTGTCAGATCAATTAAATCTCACACAGCCCGAGACAGACCCCCAGCCAATAGTAATATATCGGAAAGACCGGTTGACGCCTGCCGACCTCCGCACCACGCCGGGCGACATACGTATATCATTACATATATTTGGTAATATATTACATATATTCAAAATGTTTTTCCACTTATACAGTTATTTGTCAATGAAAAAACATTTGAATTATCAGTTTTCAGATGAGAGGAGATACAGGCAAATCACTGTCCAGTACCTGCCGGACAGTTGAAACCAGCTCTGCAATGCGAAACGGCTTGCTTACCAATGGTGGCGAAAAATCTCCGAGGGTTTCCATCAGATTATTGCCGCCGCCGTATCCACTGCAAATAACAATTTTTACATCCGGATCAATTTTTTTGATTTTTTTCAGCGTTTCGGCCCCGTTTAAACCGGGCATAATCAAATCAAGAATAACAAGATCTATCCGGGACTGGTTTTCTTTGAATAAGGTCAACGCTTCCCGGCCATCTTTAGCCAGCATCACTTGATAGCCGTACAGCGTCAAGATTTCCGCGCCCAGTTCACGAATCAGTTCTTCATCGTCCGCTATCAACACCATCTCCGTACCACCAAGGGCAGAACGCGGTGGATCGGTCATTTCCAGCTTCACCTCGTCTGTTGTCACCGGCAATAGCAGCTCAAAAGTGCTCCCTTCCCCTATCCGGCTGTCCACAAATACCTGCCCGCCACAATTTTTAACAATGGCGTACACCATGGCGAGTCCCAGGCCGGAGCCTTTGCCGACCGGCTTGGTCGTAAAAAACGGATCAAAGATACGATCTAGAACATCTTCTGCAATTCCCGTTCCAGTATCCTGTACGCTTAGCCGGAGATACTGATGATGCCCGGGGAGCGCTTGCCGATACCGCCTGTTTTCCTCTTTCTGCATGTCAATTTTGGCGGTAGAAATACGTAACCGGCCACCATCAGGCATGGCGTCACGGGCATTCAGGCACAGGTTGACCAGGACCTGCTGCATCTGGGAGACATTTCCCTTTACCGCCGGCAGATCAGGCGACAGTTTCAAGTCAAGAGACACATCGGCACAGAGTGAACTTTCCAGCAGGCCGATTGTTTCACGAATAACACGATTTAAAAAAAACACCTGAGCGCCGTCTGGCTTCGTATTTTTGCTGAAAGCCATCAGCTGCCGCACAATATCCGCCGCCCGCAGCCCGGATGTTTCAATGATGTCCAGATACCGTTCCAGATGGCTGTCTTTGGGCAGCTGGTCCCGCATCAAGGAGCCGCTTTCCAGAATCATCGTCAGGATATTATTAAAGTCATGCGCAATACCGGTGGCCATGGTACCAATGCTGTCCATTTTCTGCTGGTGCAGAACCCGGTTTTCCAGCTCTTTTTTTTCGGTAATATCGGTAATTGTTGCAAAGCTGCCCTGGTACACTTTTTTCTCGATAATGGGGACACTGCTCACAATAGCAAAAACCCGTTCCCCGGCCTGATCAACCAGCTGAAGCTCTTCCTGCACAATCTGGTGCTGTTTATTCCTCTCCAGAATGCCGGTTAGTTTCGGCAGTTTATCCGGGCGCACCAGGTCCGTGATGTTTTTTCCCACAACATTGTCGTATCCCAGCATATCGGCCAGACGCCCGTTGGCAAAGGTGACCATACCGTCTGCATCCATCACCCAGATGCCTTCATGGGCATTTTCCACCAGTTGACGGTATTTTTTTTCCGATTGTTCAATTTGCCGATACAGTCTGACATTGGAAAGGGCAATGGCGATCTGGCTGGAATAGCTGGACAGGAAATCTTTCTCTTCTGTTATGGTGAGACTCCCGGTACCAATCTGGTCTCCCACCAGCACACCGATGACTGCTTCCCGGGCGATCAGCGGATAAACGATAAACCCCTTGGGATTAAATTTTCGTATCAGGCTATTGGCTACTTTTATCGGATATCTGCTGACATCATCCACGAATTCGGGTACGCCGGTCCGGGCCACACGGGAGATAATATTCGACTGCCTGTCCAAGGGCACGGTATATTCTTTAACTTCTTCCAGATCTTCCTTTTCAATGCCTTCCGCGTGCGCCAGATAAAGCGTTTCGTTTTGTTTATCCAGAAGAAATATCGCCGCACGGTCCAGGGAAGACACATCCAGCAATTGTCTGAGAATCGACTCCATCATTTCGTCCTGATCGAGAATGGAGAGAATTGCCGTTCCGGTCTGCTGGAAACTGATCAATCGATCAAGTTGAGATTTAAGCTGGATATTCAGCTGATGAACTTCGGCATGTTTTTCCTTCAGCAGGGCCTTGTCATGTTCAAGCTCTTCTATCGATTCCCTTGCCAGCCGCCAGGGTTTCAACAGGCGTTTCAAATTATTTTTTAATGAGGGCGGCCGGGACCATGTAAAATGATATTCACAATATTCGTCTCCCCTGAAGTAACATTTGGCCTCTTCCACCCGGGCCGGTGGATTATCCCAGATAACCGGGATGGCTGAATAGATGCCCCGGTTGAACAGGCAGAAGTCATTTGTGAGCGAAATATCCTTGCGCCATTTAAGTCTTATGACCGCATGCCGTTTTTTGTGGATCGCCACTTCAACATTTTTATTCAGATTGAACTTGTCATTTAATTTCTGTATCCGTTTCAGCATTCGCTCCGGGTGGCGATATTGAAGAAACAGGATCCGCTGAATATATCCCAGCCGATGCTTGGCTACCGATTCAAACCCGATGTCATAAACGATATCTTCCTTGTTAAAAAGACGCTTAACCTGGTCGTACAGAACGATCAATACGTCTGTTGATACCCAGTTGTTTGAATCAGAGAGAAAATTTTTTGTGTCCGATATCTCCGGGAGCATCGGTTTCAAAGGTTCGAGAAGGGGGGCAATCAGTTCAGCATTGTGAGTTTCGACATAATCAATAACCGCTCTGGTATTGATACAGCTATTGTGCCTTTCCATTAAAATTGCCTTTTCTGATGGTATTGCAACAAAACCTGAATTGTTCTCTTTTCCCGCTGCCGCTGCTGGATTCGATGGGAGAGCCACGATCATGCGCCAAGCACCGCACCGTGCTTTTTTCCCGGCCATTCGAAGAAGTAATGTCTTTTATGATTACATATTTATCAACGCAATACTTTGGTCGGCAATATAAAAAACAACTGCGGTTCATAAATCTTTTAGGCCATTATGTCAAATGATAGTTTCTTCATTTACTTGGATTAAGGTATCATCAGCTGTTATTTTCACCAACCGCGCCTGACTGCATAAACAACCAGGCTTTTGCCCAAAACCGGGTTCAGCAGGTACCCGGCCGCGCAAACGAGCATCGGTTTTTTCATAATTTCCCAGGTAAGAAAACGATGATATCCATTAACAATGGCCACATCCGTACGATCGACGCCCACAAGGCACTTGAGCCACCAATAGGGGGCATGCAGGCTGTGGGCATAATGATGACGTCCGGGGGCAAACCCGGCGGATTCAAGCCGGCGGATTAATCGTTTCCGACTGTAAATCCGGATATGCCCGCCCGGTTCCCGATGATAGGCGTCTGACAGATGCCAGCAGATCTTCTCGACATAAAAACGCGGTACGCTGACCACTATCGGCCGCCCTGTTTTCAATACCCGGGCCAGTTCAGTCAGGGCCTTACGGTCATCGGGGATATGCTCCAGTACTTCCGAACAGATGACCAGATCAAAGGATTCATCGGAAAACGGCAGGCGGGTAATATCCGCGGCGCTGACGGCCCATCGGCCGCCACGATGACAGCCTGTCTGGTCGTGAAACCGCAATCGTCTGCGGGTTTCAACAAGGTCTGTGATTTTAATATCGGCGGCCACGACAATCCCCTGTCGGGTCGCATGTATGGCACAGGCATGACGGCCCGTCCCGCAGCCGATATCCAGCACCCGGGCGCCGGGGAAAAGGGGGAGCCGTTCAAGATCGATGGTAATCATCAATCACTTCCCGATAAAACGCTATGGTTTTTTCAGCCGCCCGGCGCCACGAAAAATGGCGGGCCACCCGCTGACTGCCGGCCCGGCTGAGCCGGGTCTGCCGGGTATCATCTCCCAGAAGGTCATCGAGCGCCCGGGCCAGGGCTTCCGCATCAGCCGGCGGCACCAGCACCCCGGCCCGGCCCACCACTTCAGGCAATGCCCCGCCGGTTGTACTGATAACGGGTACGCCGCAGGCCATGGCCTCGGCGGCCGGCAGGCCGAAACCTTCGTAAACGGAAGGAATCACGGCAACAGACGCCCGGCTGTACTGCCGGATAAATGCCGCATCGTCGATGCGCCCGGTAAACGTTATCTGCCCATCAATACCCAGATCGCTGATGAGGCGGGAGATTGTCCCGTTTCTGCGATACGTCCCCACAATAATCAACTGGATTTTACGTTTCTCTCTCAAGACAGCGACGGCCTGGAGCAGATAGCGCAATCCTTTTAACGGCACATCGGCGCTGTTCGTTGTAATCACACGGTTTTTCTGTCGGCAGGCGCCGGGTTTCGGATGAAATAATGCTGTATCGACACCATTGGGAATGACGGAAAAGCGACCCGGATCAATGTGGAATTGCGCCGCAATATCATCCCGGGCGCTGCCGGAAACAGTGATGATCCGCCCGAGAGACCGGGCCACGCGTTTCTGCATACCGATAAACGAATGCCATCTGAGCTGCTGCACTTTGCGAACAAGCGTCTTTTCGTTCCGGACGGCGATATCCCGATCCACTGTAATGGGATGATGAATCGTGGCGACCAGCGGGCAGTGTTCTCCGATCGCATGCATGCCGTAAGACAGGCTCTGATTGTCGTGAACGATATCAAACCGGCAGCGGTGCCGCGAAAAAAACCGCTGTACGCGGATTCCGAAGGTAAAAGGTTCCGGAAATCCCCCGCTCATTACAGACAGCCATTCAAGCAGATTGACCGGGTCAATCAATTCCCGGCATGTCGGGGTGCGGAACGGGTTTTTCGGATTGTACAGATCCAGCCCCGGCAGATAATGGGTCGAAATGCCCGGCGCCACCGCTCCATCCGGTGGTCCGGAGAGCACGGTCACCTGGTGCCCCAGCGCTTTGAGCTCCCGGGCCAGATTGTTCAGATACACGCCCTGCCCGCCACAGTGCGGATTGCTTCGGTAGCTGAGCAGACAGATATTCAACAGACCGTCGCTGGTGCTTTGTCTGTGTGCCGTCCGCTCCTGGCGGCCGGCGGCCGGTCTCACTTTATTGACCGGGAGCGTCATCGGCCATTTCTATCTTCTCAAGAATCGTACCGCCCCCGTCAAGCAGATAGACCTGGAATCCATTTCCAACCGCCTGTTCGATCAATTCTTCCCGGTAAACGGCTTGAATTTCATATGTCTCGCCTTTTTTCCGGTTCATCAGAGGCAGACAATTCTGGGCATCATCCTTGTTGGCAAATACCGGGATAAACGAAATATCGTTTTCATCATCGTGCTGCCCCAGAAAGGATTCTCCTTTCCCGGGCGCCTGTACCACCACATAAATCCAATTCGGATTCGGCTCCGCTTTCGTGCTGCTTTCCATCTCCATGTTATTGTTCTCCTTGAATCAGATAACGAAGGCAACGATCCAGCCTCATATCGATGTTGTTTTCAAAATGCTGCACCCTAAAAAGATTCCGAACGACATTTTTTACCGTTCAGAATATTGTTCGCATATTACGAATCCGGTTTATCTTCCCGAAAACTACTGCTCGACATACGGCCGGCTTTATGCCACTATTTACAGAAAACAAAACCAAGAAGGAGATACCGGATGACCCATCATCACCATCACCACGACCATGACAAGCCGCATTCGCACGATCACGAACATACGGCATCCTCTCCCCTGTCTTTTGAAGACAAGATGGCCAGGCTGCTGACTCACTGGATTCAGCACAATAACGAACATGCGGAAAATTACCGTTCATGGGCCAGACAGGCCGCCGACAGTCACCTTGACGCTGTTGCCGAAAAACTTGACGCCGCGGCCCGCCTCACCGACCAGATCACCTCAACGTTTACCGATGCGGAAACACTGCTCAGTAAAAAAACCGGCTAATGCCGGTGGCGGGGCCATGGTCAACCGCTGTCAATATGCCGGAAGCCGGTGTTGAGCGATCTGGTTTAAAGGTGCCATGCGGGCATCTTTTTCAGATATAATCGGTGCCGAAACCGGCCAGTCAATCCCGATTTCCGGATCCGACCAGAGAACCCCGCCCTCATCGTCCGGGGTGTAGTAGTCCGAACATTTGTACATGAAGTGGGCCGACGGGCTCAACACACAAAATCCGTGGGCAAATCCTTCGGGAATAAAAAGCTGGCGATGGTTGTCCCCAGACAGCTGCACCCCCACCCATTGACCAAAAGTCGGCGACCCGCTCCGGACATCTACAGCCACATCATAAATTTCACCGGTAATAACCTGAACCAGCTTCGCCTGGGGCCGGGTAATCTGGTAATGCAGCCCCCGCAGGGTGTGCTGCACTGAAAACGAAAGATTATCCTGGACGAACGCTGCATGAATACCGGCCTGCTCATAACGATCCGCCTGAAATGTTTCCAGAAAGAATCCCCGATGGTCCCCGAACACATCTGGCTCAAAAATAATAACGCCGCTTAGCGCAGTGGTTTTTACTTTCATGTTCTGTCTTTTCCTGTTTTATCTGATTCAACCCGATCACCGGGTTCATTTCCTGCTTCGCGCCGGATGATGTTTTTTGCCTGTGTCATCTTTTCATTTATCCCGGTCAGCTTTTCCATTCCTGCCAGGTCACTTTTTGTTCAGATGGGTGTCTATACCACTAAAAATGACTATAAGCCAATATCGTTTGACATTCAATATCGTTGCAGTGTAGATAGCGACCACAATGGATCTGGATCGCATCAGTCGCGTGGGAACAGCTGCCGCATATGCCGGTGGCGGCGTTTTGAAAAAATATTTCGGGCAGATCACCGATGTCCGCAAAAAAGGCCGGATTGATCTGGTCACCCGGGCAGATACTGAAGCCGAACGCAAAATCATCGATTCTATCCGCGAAATCTACCCCGATCATGCCATTCTCGCCGAAGAAAGTGGTGCACTGGCAGGAACCGGAGCCGGCCCCGGCGCCGGTCAATGGATCGTGGATCCGCTGGACGGAACGACCAATTTTGCGCACGGGGTACCGATTTGCGCTGTTTCCATTGCTTTTTCCGCCGATGATCAGACCCAGATGGGCATCGTCTTCAACCCTTTTGGCGGGGAATTTTTCTCAGCTATCCGCGGCCGGGGCGCCCGGCTCAATGGCGCATCGATTCACGTCTCCCGAGTTGATACGACCATCAATGCATTGCTGGCCACCGGGTTCCCTTATGATCCCATGCCGATTCTCGGAGACCTGATGGCGCGCTTTGCGGCCGGTATTAAAGCATCCCAGGGAATCCGCCGGCTCGGCGCCGCGGCGCTTGATCTGTGCCATGTCGCCTGCGGCCGGTTTGACGGCTTCTGGGAGCAGAACCTCAAACCGTGGGATACAGCGGCCGGCGCACTCATTGTCACCGAAGCCGGCGGCCAGGTAACCGATTTCAATGGCCAGTCTCACGAAGCCGGGTGTAATCAGATTTTGGCAACGAATGGCCGTATTCATTCGCAGATGGTAACCACCTTATCCAGACGGAGACAGAATGGATCGCCTGTTTTTTCATCATAGTATTGATACAGACTGGGAATGTTTTGGTCATTTTGATATATTTAATACATTTTGTAAAAAAAAGTGCGCTCTCCGGCTCGGCTGTCTGGTCATGCGCGGAAAGATGGCCCGGCAGGAGTCACCCAACGCGTGGCCTTTTGACGAACCGCTGCCAGTGAAAATTCAATAGCCTGAAATTAGCATTGACACGGCCATTTTTTTTTATTAGATCTTTCTTTCACCAAACGGGGCTGTAGCTCAGCTGGGAGAGCGCATGACTGGCAGTCATGAGGCCAGGGGTTCGAGCCCCCTCAGCTCCACCATAAAATATAAAACTCGGTTAGCCCCCCAACTGGGGGGCACGAGCTTTAAACCGCCTGCAGTCCATTTGACATGTTTATCTGCCCTGATTAAAAAGGCGTATCAGGAAATTTCTACCACCCCATCGCCGCCCCCCCTGCCCGACTTGTTAGAGGTGGAAACCAGGATGAACGTTCAACAGATATCGAGCACCCGGACATTGACCGGGGAAAAACGAACAGATCGCACGATAATTGTCTGTAGGAAACGTACGGGGCAGACACGCACTGTTTTAACTCGTCGCTGGATTCGGGAGAATGCTATCTTGAACAAACAGGCTAAAGAGAAAAAGACGGGACGGCTGGCGATGGCCACACAAGGGTGGGCTGGATATATCTGCTTCATTCTTTTGATTATCGGTCTGGCCGCCGGATGCCAGAAAAACCAGGAAGATGAAATCAATACGCAGATCGAGAAACTGCATTCCTCCAGCCGGGATGTTCGGGATGCGGCAATTGACGCTCTGGTTAAAATAGGCGCCCCGGCGGTGGACCCCCTGATTACTTCTTTAAAAACAAACAATCAGGATATTCAGGCATCCGCGGCCCGGGCGCTGGGAAAAATTGGCGACAAACGGGCAATCCGGCCCCTGATCAATCTTCTCACTAAATCATTTGATATTGATTTAATGTTTGAGACGGTCGTGGCACTCTCTTCCCTTGATGAACAGGAAGCGTGTAAAGAGCTTAACCGCCTGAAAGGTGAGTCCAACCCGATTATCGCCCAGCTTGCCAAAAAAATGCTTAAAAGCAGCGAGTTATGTAAATAAGCATGCCTTCAATAATGGGGGCGGCCGGGGGAAGCGGCCGATGTGGCCCCCGCCCCCGTCCGAATCGCTTCGGGTGGTAACCGGCGGAGTTAATCCTGATATTTAAATGACAGATTGACCCGGGCCCGATACGCTGTCACTTTTCCATCCTCTAACTTCAAATCCAGCTGACCGACTTCGGCAACCCGCAGATCCTTCAGGCTTTTCGCCGCAGTTTCAACTGCATTCTTTGCGGCGTCTTCCCATGATACCGTGCTGGTTCCAACCAATTGAACGACCTTGTAAACACTGTCTGCCATGGTGTCCTCCTTCCATTGGGATAGGATACGTGGATGGCTCCGAGGTTTTTCGCCTGATCGGCCAGACAACCGGATATGCCATCCGATTCCCTCTGTTGATACCCTGAAACGGCAGCGAAAGTCAAATCAGACCGCGCTATGCCAGCCGGCAGCCGGGTCGTTCTCTGATTATTTCTACCCTCGTTGCGCTTGACAACCTCTCCCATTTACCATAACAGAAATACGCCCGAACCCTGCAAGTGACCGGCCGCCGGCATACATTATCAGGGGTTGAAGCGTTTGGGCGGAAAAGACAGAGTCGAGAAAACAATCATCAACAACAGCAAATGGGTACGGATGAAACAGCGCAAAACCATCAATTCGATCCGCAATATCGGCATTATTGCCCACATTGATGCCGGCAAGACCACTGTTACGGAACGGATTCTTTTCTATACGGGCCGATCGCACAAAATCGGCGAAGTTCATAACGGCGAAGCGGTCATGGACTGGATGCCGGATGAACAGGAACGCGGCATCACGATTACCTCCGCGGTAACCACCTGCCAGTGGAATAATTTTGATATTCAAATTATCGACACCCCGGGCCATGTTGACTTTACCATCGAGGTTGAACGCTCCCTGCGCGTGCTTGATGGTGCCGTGGGGGTATTCTGCGCGGTCGGGGGCGTCGAGCCCCAATCCGAAACAGTCTGGCGCCAGGCGGATAAATATCAGGTGCCCAAAATTGCATTCGTTAACAAAATGGACCGGATCGGCGCCGATTTTTTCGGCACTGTCGACATGATCAAAAAACGCCTGGGCGCCCTGCCCCTGGTCCTGCAGCTGCCTTGCGGCGAAGGAGATGTGTTTGACGGGATTATTGATCTGATCCGGATGAAAAAAATCGTCTGGCAGGACGATACCCTTGGCGCCGAATATACACGGATAGACATGGACGATGCCGAGCTGAAAAATGCCCGGCCCTGGCGGGAAACGCTGGTGGAGACCCTGGCGGAAGTCGACGACGACATCATGGAGGCGTATGTTGCCGAGACTCCCATCGATGACGCCGCGCTCCTTTCGGGGATTCGCCGGGCGACCATCGCCTTAAAGCTCGTCCCGATCCTTTGTGGGACGGCATTGAAAAACAAAGGGATCCAGCCGCTCCTCGATGCCATCACGCTGTTTCTGCCCTCCCCGATCGAGATTCCCCCCATCGTCGGCACGAATCCGGAAACAGGAGACGCTGTCACCTGTCAGCCCAGAGACAGCGCCCCCCTGTCCGCGCTGATTTTTAAAGTGTCCATGATGGAAGGCCGCAAGCTTTCCTTTGTCCGCGTCTACAGCGGCCGGCTCACCGCCGGAGCGTCCGTCTATGTGCCGTCTCTCAAAAAAACGGAAAAACTGGCCCGTATTTTGAAAATGCATGCCAATCGCCGGGAACGGCTGACCGCCACCGGCGCCGGCAGTATTGTCGGTGTGGTTGGATTGAAAAACGCTTCTACCGGTGACACTCTGTGTACAGCCGATCACCCGGTACTGCTCGAAGCGATTGATTCCTATGAGCCCGTCATTTCAGTAGCCATTGAGCCCAAAACCCATGCAGACCAGGAAAAAATAGAAGCCGTACTGCAAAAATTCACGGCCGAGGATCCAACGCTGCGGGTCAGGCAGGACGAGGATACCGGCCAGATGATCCTTTCCGGAATGGGCGAACTGCATCTTGAAATCATCATCAGCCGCATGCAGCGGGAATTTAACACCTACGCCAACGTGGGCAAGCCCCAGGTGGTTTACCGCGAAACCATCGGCCGCACGGCCATGGCCCGATCCGTTTTTGACAAAGAGATCGCCGGCCAGCATCATTTTGCCGACGTGGCGCTGACCCTTGCCCCGCTGCCCCGGGGAACAGGCAACACTTTCAAAAATCCCCTGGCGGATGACCACCTGCCATCCGCTTTGGCCGAAGCGATTGCCCTGGGCGTCACCGAATCGATGGAAAGCGGTATTAAAATGGGCTATCCGGTGGTGGATGTGGAAGCAGAACTAACGGATGCCGTTTTCAAGGAAGGGGGCGGAACGCCACTGGCCTTTAAAGTGGCGGCTTCCATGGCCTGCAAGGAAGCCATGTCCAAAGCCGAGGCTTTCCTGCTTGATCCCATTATGGCCGTCGAAATCACCGCCCCCGAGGATTTCACCGGTGACGTCATCGGCGATCTCAACCAGCGCGGCGGCAAGATCAGCGCCATCGAACACCGCCACCTTGTCCAGGTGATTCAGGCCGAAGTCCCACTGGCCCGGATGTTCGGCTATTCCACGGCCCTGCGCTCGGCCACCCAGGGGCGGGGAACCTTTGCCATGCAGTTTTCCCATTTTGACAAAGCCTGACCCTTTTGCCTTAAAACAGATTCCCATCCATTTTTATATGTACCACATCAAAATGGCCAGTTGCGGCGATTATTCTTTTTCATTGACAAGTTGAAGGTTGCGCCCGGTTGCGGAATAAAGACGCTGCCGGGCCAATTGATAATTGACCAGGGCCTGGGCAAAACGCCCGTATGTACTGCTCAGGTCCCGCTGGGCCTCGTTGAGTCGAACAACAGATGCAGCGCCGGCATTATATTCGCTCAGGGCCAGCTGACGATTTTCTTCCACCAGGGCGATACTCTTCCGCTGCAGATCCACCTGATCCCTGGCAGCAGCCACCAGTGCGGCTTCCTGCCGAATCTCCGCCGCCAGCTGATTGCGGAGATCCGTTAGGGAAAGGGCCACTTCCCTTTTTCTCTGCTCCGCTTCAACGATTGTTGCCCGGCTGGCACCGGCGGAATACAGGTTCCATGCCAGATTAACCGAAATTGAGTGGCCGACATCATCGCCGGAAAGCGAAAAATCTCCCTGACTGGCACCGGCCAGACGACCGGCCATGGAAATTTCAGGCCAATATTTTGATTTTGCCGCCCCGATCAGTGCCTCTGTCTGGTGCGCCTGCATGACCAGAGCACGCAGATCCGGTCTGGCGGTCAACGCCTCGTCGATTAGCGACTCGATGTCGGCGGTTTCGTTGGTACTTAACCGGATATCTCTGTCCAGTTCTGCTATATGGATGGTTTCAGGTAACATTCCATCCGGGAACCCGAGCAACGCCGCCAATCCATAGGTCGCCGCTTCATGCTCACGTGTATTAGACAGCAGACCGGCCAGGACTGAATTCAACTGAACCCTGAAATTCAGAACAGGCCCCCGTGCCCCCGTACCAATTTCGAGTCGGTTGGCCGCATCCTGCAGCTGTTGTTCGTAAAATTTCTTATCGGCTTGAGCAATGTGGATCCGGGTTAAAATCAGCTGAACGTTTAAAAAAGCTTTGGCAACAGCGGATAACAGCAGGCGCTGGCTGTCCCGCCGGGCGGCCCGGGAAAACTTCTCACCCCATTCCAGCTGTTTCAGTTGAAAGGAACGGTAAAAACCGTCAAATAATACCCAGGTTGCCGCAATCCCTGCAGAACTGACATTATAAGATGGATCGGTGGCACCGCTATGCTGCATCACGGCAAATTCCGTATCCGACAGATGGATCCGCCCGAGGCTGCCCGTGGCATCCACCCGCGGCCACCAGGCCGTTTTGGCCCTGTCGACTGCGGCCCGAGCCTGTGCCAATCGGGCGCCGGCCGCCTGAATACCGGGATTCGACCGGAGAGCAATCCGCTGGGCAGTGAGCAGATCCAGGACTTTAATCGATATCAGATCAGGGATATCGGTTTCCGGAGGCTCGGCACTCCAGCTTGTTGCCGACAATAAACAACTGATCAGACAGAACATTATCATTCTTTTCATGGTTTTTTAAACTCACTTTTACTTGTTTTATTTCTATCAAATATAACCTAATCCTTAATCTTATCCATGAATGACAACGCGACTCGTTTTATTCCCTTCCCGCGCGATCAGGATTCTTTTTCCAGCATGCCGTCCCGCAACTGAAAAATATCGTCCAGACGATCAAATATTTTTTCATCATGCGTGACAACGGCAATAGCGGCTTCCTGGTCAATAGCCACCTTCCGTAACAGATCCATCACGATTCCAGCACGCTCCGAGTCCAGCGCGGCCGTCGGTTCATCGGCAAGAACGATTTTCGGTCGATTGGCCAGAGCCCTGGCAATCGCCACCCGCTGCGCCTCTCCACCGGACAGGCTGGCGGGATAGGAATCCGCGCGTTTATCGACTTCCAGATAATCGAGCAGCTCCCGGGCCCGGTTGCGGCTGTCTTTTTTATTATATCCCGCCAGATTGAGCACCACTTCAATATTTTCAGAGGCCGAGAGAAACGGCATGAGGTTATGGGACTGAAAAATGAACCCGATCTTTTCCAGCCGCAACCGGCGGAGATCGGATCGCAGCCACTTTCCGTCGTAAACCACCTCGCCGTCCAGACGTACCATGCCGCTGTTCGGCTCCAGTATGCAGCCGATGACATTCAACAGCGTACTTTTGCCGGAACCACTCGGTCCCAGCAATCCAATGACCTGCTCCGGGAAAATATCCAGCGAAATATCCCGCAGTGCATCCACACGGGTGTCTCCCCCGCCAAAATGTTTGGAAAGGTTCCGGATGGATATGAGTGCTTCGGGGTGCTTTTCCATGATCAACCCGCCAATGCCCGGGAGGGGTCGACCTTCATCGCTGAATAGACGCCGTACATACTGGCCAGCAGACAGATAACACCCACGACACCCGCCAGCTCAAGCCCGTCTGCCGGCTGTAATATCACTCGTTTTGGAAAATAATTTTTTATATTTGATATCATCACTCCGCCCAAGGCAAAACCGATCAGGCCCATGGCCAGCGCCTGTTGAACAATCAGATTAACGATGACCCGGTCAGGTGCGCCGATCAGTTTCAGCGTGGCGATTTCACGGATCTTATCCATCGTCATGGTATGAATGATCAGGGCGATGAT
This sequence comes from uncultured Desulfobacterales bacterium, assembly GCA_964577615.1. GTDB lineage: Bacteria > Desulfobacterota > Desulfobacteria > Desulfobacterales > QNYZ01 > QNYZ01. Next base: position 19,966 of record CAZNZW010000022.1, read on the forward strand.
AACGGCTGAGACAAGGATAAGAATCCCGGTAAACATCCCGATCTGCTTACGCGCCTTTTCAATCACCGATTGTGTTAAAATCCGGCCCTGTTCTTTTTCCGTCAGGGCCGTCAGATGTTTCCAGCGCCAGATCACCGCCGCTATATGATCCGGCGACGCATTGGGAGAAACCCTGGCGATGATCGCACTGACCGTATTGGTTGGATCGGCCGTAATTTTCCCCTTGGCCCGTTCCCGCCTGATGGCGGAAGGGGACAGGTCATACTGAAGTTTCTGCGCATCATCCAGTGACAGATAAATGGCCGGTTCGCCCCCTGAGGATACGGCATTAATGGTGGTTCCCACGATGGTGAAATTGTTGCGGCCCAGCTGAAGATGGTCTCCCGGTTCGAGTTTTGTACGGCTGTCCACCACTGCCTCGAAATTACGGCCGGTCAGTCCCCTTCCCTTTAATATGTATTTCGGTCCTCCCAGTTCGCCGGGTTCGTATCCGATCACATAGAGCCGGATTTTTTCCGAACCATTTTCCGTTTCGATCGACTGAAAGGTTACCGCACCGGTCTTAACCACACCCTGAATCCGGGCAATGGCCTCCCGGGTATCGAGGGGGATGCGGGAGGCTTCGGCAAAAGGCCCCCGGGTTCCTTTTTCAACCACCCAGATCTGTGCATCCATGCCTTCAACCAGCTCAAGCGCATCGGCAATCAGTCCCCGATATATCCCGATCATGGCCAGGACAACGCCGAGCAGCAGAGAAAGCCCCAGGCAGGTGACGATAAACCGTCCCAGATTGTGCCGGACATCCCGATAGGCGAGATTCATCGTTCCGTCTCCTTTTTAACCCTGGCAAGACGACCTTCTTTGAGCATTTTCGGTAGTCGTGCGAGAACATCGGCATCTTCGGCAATACCATCGGAAATACTCAGCCGGGCATCAAGCGTCTGGTGACCGAAAGTAACGGGCCGCCGTTTCAGCCGGCCACTTTCGAGAACCCATACCACCCCCTTCATCTGCCGCTCGTCAAATGTATCCACCGCATTTTGCGGAACCAGCAGCGCCTGATCAAGTATTGCCGTGGTAATATATACTTCTGCCTGCTCGCCAAGATTGAAATGCTCCAAGCACTCTCCGCACGTCACGTATACCTGACGCTCTTCGGTTACCCGGTCACTCTCGATATCGATGCGACGAACCGTACCTGAATAGAGTTTATGAGGATGCGACCGCAGCCGGATCTGTGCCCTCTGACCGACGGTAATCGCTCCGGCCTGGTTTTCGCTGACGTGGCCCAGAATCCACACCGACCCGGGATCAACCAGGGTGAACACTGGTTCACCGATTTTGATCACCGTTCCAAGTTCCTGGTGCCGGGCCGTAATCACGGCATCATACGGCGCTCTTAATGTATATTGATCCAGGACGGCTTTTTCCAGGCCTACCAGGCTCCTAGCATTTTCCAGAGAGGCCTGGGCCGTCAACAGCGCGCTTCTGGCGATTTCCAGTTCAGCCCTGGCCGTATCCAGCTCCAGCTTGGCGGATTCAACGGATTCCACGGAAACGGACCGCTTTTTATACAGCTTCCGCTTCCGGTCATAGGTCCGTTTTTTCTGGCCAATAACCGTCCGGGCCTTGAGAATGGCCGACTCGGCACCCTTCACCGCTGCTTTGGCCGCCAGGACACCGGTTTTTGCCATGTTAAGACGGGCCCGCTGTTCGGTGCTGTCAAGACGGGCAAGTACGTCTCCCTTCTTGACGTGATCTCCTTCATCAACATTCAGTTCGATGATCGAATTGCCAACCTTGAATCCGATATTGGACAGTATCCGGGCCTCAACTGTTCCAAGACCGAACACATTGATCTTTACATTTTTTTCAATCGCAGCGACATCGACCGCCAAAGGACGGTTTCGCATCAGATAGATTCCCCCGGCCACAATACCGAAGATCAGCAATAAAAGAATAATTTTCCCTGGTACGGTCTTCACAGTTCAACGCTCCTGTTTACGGTTTGAATCCATCCAGCTGCAGGTCAAGCAGTCTGCGCCCTTCATCAGCCAGGTGGAACCCACGTGCATTGAGAGACCAGCGCATTGCCAGTCCCTGGACGAGACATAAAATAAGATAGGCAGCGTCTTCAGGATCAATATCCGATCTGAATCGCCCCGCCCCGATTTCAGCGGCAATCAGATCAGAAAAATATTGATGGCGGCTGGTGATGAGACCTTCGAAAAATGCCCGCAATTTGTCATTTTCAGAATGCAGTTCCCGTGAGAATAAAATCGCGGGAATCGCCGGTGTTGCCTCGATGAAGGTTAAATGGGCAATCACTGAATCCCGCAACCGGTCAACCGGGCGGTTCAATGATCGATCAGGAAATATTGTTTTAACCGCCAGCAGCTTACCGATATATTCGCCGACCGCTTTCCATATGGCCCCCTTGTTTTTAAAATGCCGGAACACACACGCATGGGAAATGCCGACTTCCCTGGCCAGAGCCTCCGTGGTCATCCGGTCAGGTCCAATATCACCGGCCAGTTTTAACGCGGCGGCAACGATTTCGTTCTTACGTTCTTCAGTGCTTTTACGGATGCGTTTTTTCATCTGTTTCCCATGGCTCCATGCTTTTCATCCAACAAACGAATTGCCGGTTTCTATTCAGGAAGCCCGCCCATGATATGATAAATTCCAATTTAGCATCGCCGTGGCATTATCAAATATACGTCCATCTCTCATATAAGTAAGTAATCACTTACATCTAAAAGTCAAGCAATTGCCCGGCCGCCTCCAAAAAAAATAAATTGATTATGAAAAGTGGAAGATTGTCCGATCCGGGACGCTCCAGCGATCAATTTCGGTGTCTATTTCCGGTGGGAAAACTCCGCTTTAAGTGTTTTAAGCATTTGTTTGATTTCTTTTTTCCGTTCAGCATCATCTGCCAATTGCCCGGCTTTTTCCAGCTGAACAATGGCCTGCCGGATTCTCCCTTTCCGATAGTAAAACCGGCCCAGATAATAATAGGCGTCTTTCAGATTTCCCTGCTTCCCGTATGCCTGGCCGGCAAAATACATCAGATCCCGATAGTCCGGATTGGCATGCAGAAGCTTGCCAAAAATATTCACTGCGGCTGAAAAATCTTTTTGATTCAGCAGGGTACGCCCCAGGTAGTACCGGCCGTCCATATTATCAGGGCTGATCTCCAGGGCCCCTTTCAGCGTATCCGTCGCCGCCTGATAACGGCCATCCTGAAAATACACCCGGCCCAGATCAACCAGCAGATCCGCATCAAAAAGATGACTGGCCAGAGCGCGCTTCAAATGCCGGGCCGCCTCGCGATAGTGGCCAATCCGTTCCAGCACCAGGCCGTCACCGTAATTGGCCACCGGATCATCCGGCGCCTTTTCAACGGCTGCCGAATAATCGGTCAGCGCCTTATTTTTGTCGCCATACAAAGCAGTCACACGGGCCCGGATCCATGCAAACGCGGTGCGATCTTCCACCGAGGGCACGGCCGGCAGGTTTTTCTGCCGGTCTATCCAGGCGCTGATATAGGCCATCCGGTCTTCGGCAGCCGGATGGGTCCGCAGGTAGGTGGGGAATTGCGTTGTATCCACCCACTGTTTCTGACGGATTTTTTCCAGCATCGAGACCAGCCCCCCCGGGTGATAGCCGGCTTTCACCAGAATTTTCACACCGAGCTGATCCGCCTGCATTTCGTCAGCCCGGCTGTAGGAAAGCGCCAGGGTCTGACCCGCGGCCATGGATCCCATGACCATGGCATTGGCCGCCGCGCCGGCGCCCGTCGCGCCCAGGGCAATGGCGGCAACCAGTCCGGCCAGGGTAACGATACCGATCTGCTTTGACCGGTCGATCCGGTCAGAAATATGCCGGCTGTACACATGAACAACCTCATGGCCGAGAATACCTGCCAGTTCACCGGGGTTATCCATCGCCGCCAGCAGCCCGCTGTTGACAAAAATCACCCCGCCGGGGCCGGCAAAAGCGTTGTATGCATCGTCCTTGATAACAAAAAATCGAAACCGGTAAGGATTGCGTGGTAAAACACCGACAATCCGTTCGCCCACGCGGGTGACATAACGGGTAATGCCGGGATCATCGATAAACGTAAACCGCCGGGCGATTTCACGCATGAATTTTTTGGAAAGCGCGTCTTCTTCCGATATCGTCAGGGCCCACCCCGGAATCGACCGGGCAATCATCAACCCACTCAGGATAATGGAAAAAACAACTATCAGACGACGGTATTTATTCATATGGGTCTTTCACTTTCAGGGTCATCGCAGCACCACGGTTGAATCCCGGCCTGTCGCGCACACGGGCGTCACGGCAAAGGCGCTGCGCGGTTACTTTTTCCTTTTCCAGCTCTTTCAGAGGACAACACGGGGCGCTGGTTGCGTTGGTCCGGCACCGGTGGGCAGGCCGCATCCATGCGGCAGAATTTTCCCCGGCCGGCCATTAAAATAAGCATGCCTGCCAGCATGTCACATTCAATCGATCTTTTCAATTTTCGTGACTTGTGTTAGGGTGCGCAAATGGCAAATAAAATCTGCATCACCAACCAGAAAGGCGGCGTTGGTAAAACCACCACCGCGATAAACCTGTCGGCATCCATCGCCATGGCGGAGAAAAAGACGCTCCTGGTGGATTGTGACCCGCAGGGGAATGCCACCACCGGCATGGGGGTTGACAAAAACGTCCTGGGAAAAACCCTTTACCATGGCATGATCGGTGACACGCCGGCCGCCAACCTGCTGCTTGACACATCCGTCGAGACGCTCAAGGTGCTCCCCGCACGGGTGGAACTGATCGGATTTGAAGTTGAAATGATGGATCACGCCGAAAGAAACGTGGCCCTGAAAACCCTTCTGGCCGAAATCGAGTCGAATTTCGATTATATCATCATCGATTGCCCGCCCTCGTTGAGTTTATTAACAGTGAATGCGCTGGCGGCGGCCGACTGCATGCTGATCCCCCTGCAATGCGAATTTTACGCTCTCGAAGGGCTGGGACAACTGCTCGATACGTATAAACGGATCAAAAAAAAAATCAATCCCCGTCTGGCAATTGCCGGTATTCTATTAACAATGTTTGACAAGCGCACCAATCTGGCCCAGCAGGTGGCGGAAGAGGCGGGCAGATACTTCCCGAAGTTCATCTATCAGACACGCATTCCCCGTAATGTGCGCCTGGGAGAGGCACCGAGTTTCGGCAAACCGATTTTATTGTACGATGCTGCGTCAGCCGGCGCGCAAAGCTATCTTCAACTGGCCCGGGAAATTTTAAATGGCCACGCCGGTCCATCCCGGTAAAATGAATATTCAACACAATTAAACGAATAAATTATGGCAACAGATAAAACTCTCTCAAAAAAACGAAAAAAAACCGCCCTGGGGAAAGGGATCGACGCCCTGATTCCCGGTTTTACCGAAGCGGATGCCAGGGGAGCAGATTTTTTTTTCTGCGCGCTCAACCAGATCCACCCCAACCGTTACCAGCCCCGCAAGCATTTTGATCCGGCGGAACTGGCCGAACTGGCCGCTTCCATAAAAACCCAGGGCGTCCTGCAGCCCCTTCTGGTCCGGGCGGACAGTGTCGATTATGAGCTGATTGCCGGGGAAAGGCGCCTGCGGGCCGCCAAACTGGCCGGTCTGACCCAGGTGCCGGTGATCGTCAAGGATATCTCCGATACCGAGCTGCTTCAGGTGGCCATTGTTGAAAATATTCAGCGCGAAGATTTGAATCCGCTTGAAGAGGCGGATGCCTACCACCGCCTGATGACCCAGTTTGACCTGACCCAGGATCAGACCGCCGACCGGGTGGGCAAAAGCCGCTCTGCCGTGGCCAATTTACTCCGATTGCGACATCTTCCCGACAAAATCAAGGCCAGTCTGGCGAATGGACGCCTGCGCATGGGACATGCCCGGGCCCTGCTGGCAGTGGATTCCCCGGCCTTGATGGAAAAAGCCTGGCAGACGATTATCGAAAAACGGCTGTCGGTCCGGGAAACCGAACAGCTGGTCCGAAAACTGAAGCAACCGGTCCGACCGGTCAAGCGCCGACCGGCAGATCCGGACAGTATCTACTTTACCGGTCTGGCCGAAGGCCTTTCCCGGGATCTGGGTACCAAGGTCGATATCCATCGCCGGGGAAAAAAGGGAACGGTTACCATTGAATTTTACAACGATGACGATCTGGACCGCCTGATCGAAAGGCTCCGGCAATAGCCCATGGCCACCCATGTGATTATCGACGGCTACAACCTCATCCGCCAGTCACCGTCGCTGGCCGCCCTGGATCAAACGGACATCCAGCTGGGACGGGAGGCGCTGATCGACCGGCTGGTGGATTACAAGAAACTGCGCGGTCATCGGATAACGGTGGTCTTTGATGGCCACACCGCACCACCGGCCAACGCGCTGCGCCGCGACCGTTTCCGGGGCATTGACATTGTTTTTTCCCGCATGGGAGAAACCGCCGACGCTGTCATCATGCGCATGGCGGCCAGGGAAAAACAGCGCGGGGTTATTGTTTCGTCCGATCGGGAAATCCAGCGGGTGGCAGCGGCGAAACACGCGGCGGTGATTGGTTCCCGGGCATTTGAGGAAAAACTTGACATGGCCGTCTGTTCCACCTTCAAAGAGGATGAAGAGGACACGGATACAATTACCCGGCCACTGACCACACGTAAAAAAGGTCCCAGCCGCCGCCTGCCCCGCAAAATCCGGCGGCAGCTGCGAAAAACGCGTCACCTGTAAATATCAACCAGACATGGCGGGGCATTGCAGGCCCGGCCGGAACAAGTGAATGGAAAATAACAGTATTTTGAAAAAATTCGGCATCATTGACGGTCAGGGCGGCGGCATTGGCAGCCATATCATCAAACAGCTGCGCGATCATTTTCAGGAAAGCATCGAAGTGATCGCTCTGGGGACCAACGCCATTGCGACCACTCAGATGCTTAAAGCCCGGGCCAATCGTGGCGCATCGGGCGAAAACGCCATCGTCCGCACTGTCAAAACCGTCGATATCATCATCGGCCCCATCGGTATTGTCATGGCCCATGCCATGATGGGCGAAGTCACCCCGGCCATGGCCGAGGCAATCGCCGCCAGCCCGGCCCGTAAATTTCTCATCCCCCTCACCCAGGAAAACATCATCATTCCCGGCATGGCCGCGCTTCCCCTGCCGCGGCTGGTGGAAACAATGATAATCGAAGAAATAAAACCATTGATAGGAGAATAACCCATGTGCGAAGCCAATGCCTACCTCATCGACGGCGGGCAGGAAAGTCTGTTCATGGAAGCCGTGGATAAAGTCGAACCTGAAGGGAACGGTCTGCGACTGACCAGTATCTTCGGCGAACAGAAATTCATCAATGCCCATGTCCATGCGCTGTCTCTGGTGGACCATAAAGTCTTTCTGAAAACCGACTCAGTCGGATAACGCGCATTATTCCATGAAAATCGCCATCGCTCATACGGCCGGTTTCTGCATGGGCGTCCGCCGGGCCGTCGAAATGGTTCTGGAGACATCCGGCAAACATGATGGGCCTATTTATACCTTCGGTCCCCTGATTCACAACCCCCAGGTGCTGGATCTGCTGGCGGAAAAAGGGATTCAAACGCTGACCGATATTCCACCCAGCGGCGAAGGGACGCTCCTGATCCGTGCCCACGGTGTTCCCCCCCGGCAGAAAGCCGCTCTGACGCAGGCCGGTTTCACCGTTCTCGATGCCACCTGTCCCCGGGTAATCCGTGTTCAGATCATTATTAAAAAACACGCGGCCAGAGGCTACGCCGCCATCATCGTGGGAAACGGGGATCATCCCGAGGTCATCGGCCTGCGGGGATATGCCGGCTGCAACGGACATGTGGTGGCCACCCTTGATGAATTAAAAGCGCTGCCGGTTTTCGACCGGGCGATCATTGTTTCCCAGACGACCCAGAACCAGGGGCTCTATCAGGAAATCAAACAATGGACCGCCGCGCATCACCCCCACTATAAAATGTTTGATACCATCTGCCATTCAACTTCCCGGCGTCAGACCGAAGTCAAACGGCTGGCCCGAACATCGGATGCCATCGTTGTCGTGGGCGGACGAACCAGCGGCAATACCCGCCGGCTGACCGAAATCGTTCAGGAAACAGGCAAACCCGTCTTCCAGATCGAATCGGAAGCCGAACTTGACCCGATGGATTTTGAATCACTCGGGCGCGTCGGTATTACGGCGGGCGCATCGACACCCAACTGGGTGCTCAAACGCGTTTTCCGAACGCTTGAGAAGGCTTCGATCACCAAAGGCCGCGCCTGGCGACGGGCCTTTTTTACCCTGCGCCGGGCCCTGCTTCTCACCAATATTTACGTGGCGATTGGCGCCGGCTGCCTTGGTTTGGCCTGCGCCGCCCTGCAGGGCCTGACCGGGCATTTTCCGATGGTGCTGGTGACCATGCTGTATGTATTTTCCATGCACATTCTCAACAACCTCATCGGCAGCAAAGCGGACCGTTTCAACGACCCCGGCCGGGCACATTTTTATCGTAAATACAAAATCCCCCTCGTTTTGCTCGCCCTTGCGGCCGGCAGTTACGGTCTGGTGACGGCGGCTACCATGGGACGGCTGCCATTCACCGTTTTACTTGTCATGAGTCTGCTGGGGCTGTCGTATAAACTGCCGATTTTACCAACGGCTTTTTCGGGGGGACGCTACAAAAGCATCCGGGATATCCCCGGATCCAAAACCGTCCTTATCGCCATGGCCTGGGGTGTGGTCACAGCCGTTTTCCCGGCGATGGTCCGTTTTCACGGTATTCATCCGGCCACCGTCGTTGTTTTCTGCTGGTCGACAGCCCTGGTCTTCGTCCGCACGGCTTATTTCGATATTCTCGACATGCAGGGCGACCGGATCGTGGGGCGGGAGACCATTCCACTGCTGTTCGGAGAACAGAAAACACTGCGGTTTCTCAAATGGATCCTGATTATTTCGCCCCTGGTACTGATTTTATCCGCTGCCTCGTCCCTGGTAACCCCGCTGGCCGTGGCCCTCAGTATCTGCCCGCTTTTTCTGTTTCTGGTTATCTTTTTTCACCAGGAAGGCCATATGCTGCCCGGTATCCGCCTCGAATTTCTGGTTGAAAGCGGGTTTATCCTGGCCGGACTGCTGACGCTTGTATGGATGCTGGCCAGCTGATATAAAGCCAGACAACAGGGTTCCGGTACATGGTGAGATAATCGACACGCTCGACCGATATGTCTTTGAGAGATCAACCAGCCATAAATCCGACAATCAACAGGAAATAAAGATGGCAATACTTCCCGAAAAAAAAGCAGTCTGGGGGTGGGTGTTTTACGACTGGGCAAACTCCGCGTTTTTCACAACAGTGATATCTGGATTTTTTCCCATCTTTTTCAAGGAGTTCTGGAGTTACGGCGCCAATGTCAACCTGGCCACGGCCCGGCTGGGGATCGCCAATGCACTGGGCAGTCTGGTGGTCGCCCTGCTGGCCCCTGTTCTCGGTACCGTGGCCGACAGAAGTGACGCCCGTAAAAAATTTCTCATTATTTTCACCTACATCGGGGTCCTGATGAGTGCATCACTGTTCCTGGTGGGAAAAGGGCAATGGATGCTGGCGACATTCTGCTACTGTATTGGCACCATCGGCGTTTCAGGCGCCAATATTTTCTACGACGCGCTCCTGCCGGCCGTGGCTGAAAAGGATCGCATCCACTATGTATCCAGTCTCGGATATTCCATGGGCTATCTGGGCGGCGGCCTTCTTTTTCTGGTCAACGTCCTCATGACGCTTCATCCAGCCTGGTTCGGCCTGCCAGATGCCGCCACCGCCATCCGCTGGTCATTTTTATCGGTTGCCCTCTGGTGGGGCGGATTTACCATAATCACCATTCTTTGGGTGCCGCCAGGCAAAAACGACGCTTCAGCAGGTTCCATCGCACAGATGATCCGGCCGGCCTTTTCCGAGGTTATCACCACCTTGCGCCATGTCCGCCGTCTGAAAATGGTTTTTCTGTTTTTACTGGCCTACTGGCTCTATATTGACGGCGTCGGCACCATTATCCGCATGGCGGTTGACTACGGCATGTCCCTTGGATTTGCCGCCACCGATCTGATTGTCGCGCTTTTGATCGTACAGTTTGTCGGTTTTCCGGCGGCCCTGTTTTTCGGCAAACTCGGCCAGAAATGGGGCGCCCGCAAATCGATCTTCCTAGGGATTGGCGCGTATATGGGGGTGACGGTCTACGGGGCTTTCATGTCTCATAAAATCGATTTTTACATCCTCGCCATCGTGGTCGGCCTGTTTCAGGGGGGTATTCAGGCCCTGAGCCGCTCTTACTATGCCGGCCTGATCCCGACCGATCGGGCGGCCGAGTTCTACGGATTTTATAATATGCTCGGCAAATTCGCCGCCATTCTCGGCCCGCTGCTCATGGGGATTGTCGGCCTTATCGCCCGGCGCCTGCTGATGCCGGCCGCGCCCACCGCCGATCAGATGGTCGCCGTCGGCCGGCTGGCATCACGCTTTTCCATGGGATCGGTGCTGATTCTATTCTTTGTCGGTGCGCTGATTTTGTATTTTGTGGACGACAGGAAGGCGCAGGCCGATCTGGAACGGTTTTAGGCGCGCATAAAGAGGGCCGGATACCGGCGCTTAAAACAAAAAAACCGCTGGCCGGTGCTCAGCGGTTCTCACTTACCTGCATTATTTATTCCTACACGTCACCTGACTCAATTTTCTGGTTGAGGATTTTGATTTCCTTCTTGACGCCCGGTTCTTTCCGCATGGCGTTCTCCACGGCACCCACGGCATGAAGAACAGTGGCATGATACCGGTTAAACCGGCTCCCGATGGTCTGCAGGGGAGAATCGGTATGCCGCCGGGCCAGATACATGGCAATCTGCCGGGGCCGCACCACCCGCTGTTTGCGTGATTTTGAGACCATCTCAGCCAGCGTCAGGTTGTATTCTTTCGCCACCAGCTTCTTAATTACATCAACGGTAATTTTTTTACGCCGGTGCCCGATAATTTTAACGACATTTTCGGCCAGAGCCATATTGACCGGTTCACTCATGAGCGCAGATCGTGTCACCACGCCGGTCAGCCCGCTTTCCAGCTGTCGGACATCTTCAGTCAATTCGGTGGCCAGAAAACGCAATACCTCCACCGGTACTCCGACCCGGCGGGCCGTGGCTTTCTTTCTCAGGATGCGCACGCGGGTGCTGAAATCAGGGGGCGAAATATCGGAAATCAAACCACTTTGTAACCGCGATCGCAGTTCAGGATTTAATTTGGGGATATCGCCGGGGAGATAACAGCTGGAAAAAATCACCGTTTTACCTGATTCGTACATATTGTCGAGCATATGGGCCAGCTCGATCTGTGTCCGGTTTCGGCCGCTGAGGTAGTGAATATCCTCAAGGATCAGTACGTCGCATCCATTGCGATACTTACTTTTAAACCGATCGACCGATCCGTGACGGAAGGCGCTGACCAGCTCATTGGTGAAATCTTCGGCCGTTATGTAGTAGACGCGTTCATTGGGAAACGCGGAAAGCACATGGTGCCCGATGGCCTGAGACAGATGGCTTTTCCCCATACCGGTCTTGGACATTAGCATCAGCGCGTGCTGCTGTTTATTCTTACAGGTGGCAAAGGAAAGGGACGCGGAAAAGGCAAAATCACTGTTTCCCCCGACAACAAACTGATCAAAAGTGAAATCCCGCCTCAGATACCGGCCGCTGTGTACCCGTACATTCATATTGGGCAGGCCAAGCTGAACCGGTCTTTTTTTTCTGCAGGCGGTTGGCGTCGGCCGAACGGCCAAGGGCGGTTTGACTTCAAATGCCAGTTCACAGGGTTGATCCGTTATTTCGTTTATCGCGGCGGTGATCAGATCCTGATAATTTTCGCAAACCCGCTTTTTTGAAAACGAATTGACACAGGTCAGCACCAGCCGATCATTTTCAATTCGGTCGAATCGAACCGGATCAATCCACAAATGGTACGCCTGAGCGGCGATTTGTTCTTTCAGATTTGCCTTTACCTGTTCCCAGACAGCTTCCATAGACATCCATCTTTCATCATTAATATGGGTAAAGGGACGAAACAAAACCTTCGGAATTCAGCGAAAATATTAAATCTGGATTGGAATTACCAGAAAGCTACCCCGTAAAACAGAAGTGTCCGCTTTGTATGAAATCGCCGTTCCCAAGTCAAACCGGACCGCCGGTGTTTTTCCAGACAGTGACACAGGAGTTACTAACAATTTACAACGCATTGATATATCATGCGATTTGTATTCAATATTTTTAACTCATTTAAAATACAATGAATTCACCAAATCATTATTTTTAACTATTTTAAATAGATCCGTTCGGATGGCCGGTTTTGAACAATAAATTTTTTCTCGTATTTCCTTCTATTTTCTTCCGAAACCTTAAATTTTTAATTATATCGACATCATTTCCAGGGAAAAACATCGAGTATCTTCAATCCCGTTTACAAAACGCCGCCGGCCGGTTAATATGGCGCACCGGCGCCAGCTGTTGAGAGAATGATTCACCCGTCTGTTTATACACTCAAAAATGTTTCCGGGGCCACTTTCACGGATTCGGATGACAAAAAAAGAACAAAGCGATCCGTATGCCTGCAGACACAATTATTATCCGGGGAGCCCGGCAGCACAACCTGAAAAACATCGATATCGACCTGCCCCGGCATCGGCTGATTGTCATGACCGGCCTGTCCGGGTCCGGTAAATCAACACTGGCTTTTGACACTCTTTATGCCGAAGGCCAGCGCAGATACGTTGAATCACTGTCGACCTACGCCCGCCAGTTTCTCGAACGGCTGGATAAACCGGATGTCGACCTGATCGAAGGGCTCTCACCAGCCATTGCCATCGAACAGAAAACCGCCGGCCACAACCCGCGTTCAACAGTGGGAACGGTAACGGAAATATACGATTACCTGCGGCTGCTGTACGCTCGCGTCGGAACCCCGCATTGCCCCCACTGCCATTGCCCGGTGACCGCCCAGAGCCTCGACGAAATTATCGACCGGATCAGCGCCCTGGAAGCCGGCAGTCGAATCATCATCCTCGCGCCCCTTTCGACCGGCCAAAAGGGCACCCATGCCGATCTTTTCAAGCGCCTCAGGAAACAGGGGTTTGCCCGGGTCCGGATCGATGGCCGAGTGATTGACATTGACGCCGTTCCGCCGATAAAAAAACGGGACCCCCATGACATCGAAGTGGTTATCGACCGGCTCATCGTTAAGCCGGGCATGACCAATCGACTGGCCGACTCCCTCGAGCTGGCCCTGTCCCAGGGCCATGGCACAGCCATCGTAGCGGCCGAAGGTGGTGAAACACTCACCTTTCACGAACAGGCCACCTGCCCCACCTGTCATTATTCCGCACCTGAATTCACGCCGGCCAGCTTTTCCTTTAACTCGCCCCTGGGCGCCTGCCTGGACTGCGACGGTCTGGGGACTGCATCCGAATTTGATCCGGAACGGATTGTTCCCAACCCCACCCTTTCGCTGCGGGACGGCGCCGTCACCCTCTGGGCCCATCGCCATTCCGTTTTTTTTACCGAATTTTTAGAGACCTTGACCGGCTTTTTCGGACAGGATATCTATACGCCGTTCAAGAATCTCTCCGACCGGTTTAAAAACGTACTCTTTCATGGTTCCGGTGAAGAAAAGCTCCCGTTTTACACGGTTCGAAACGGCCGCCGGGTGGCCAAGCCCAAAACATTTGAAGGGATCATTCCCAACCTCAAGCGACGCTACCTTCAGACGGATTCACCCCAGGCACGCGAAGATATCAAACGCTACATGTCGTTTCGTACCTGCCCGTCCTGCCAGGGTACCCGTCTGAACCCGGCCAGCAACGCTGTTACGATCAGCGACACAGCCATTTTCCAGATGACCGCCCGCCCGGTGTCCCGACTGCATCGGTTTTTATCCAGCCTGGAACTGACCGGCAAGCGCAAACGCATTGCCGACCGTATATTGAAAGCCATTATCCATCGTCTGGCATTTCTCGAAGATGTGGGGCTGGCCTACCTTACCCTGGACCGGGCGGCCGACACCCTTTCCGGCGGAGAAAGCCAGCGCATCCGGCTGGCCACCCAGATCGGCGCCCGGCTGACCGGCGTACTCTATGTTCTCGACGAACCGAGCATCGGCCTGCACCAGCGGGACAACCAGCGCCTGCTTGACATGCTCTTTAAGATGCGGGACATGGGGAATACAGTACTGGTTGTCGAACACGACGAAGATACCATTCGGGCCGCGGATTACGTGGTGGACATGGGGCCGGGGGCCGGGATCAATGGCGGCCGGGTTGTCTTTTCCGGAACAGTCGCATCACTGTGCCAGGACCGGACATCGCTGACCGGCCAGTACCTTTCCGGTCGAAAAAAAATCGCCGTGCCCCATGCGCGGCGCAATGTTGATTTAAAACCACTGGCCATCTACGGGGCCTGCGCAAACAACCTCAAACAGATTGATGTGGCTTTTCCACTGGGATGCCTCGTCTGCATTACCGGTGTTTCGGGATCAGGCAAGTCAACCCTTGTCCTGACCACCCTGTATCGCGCCCTTCAGCAGCATCTGTACCATGCCCATGTCACCGCCGGCGGGCACGTCCGCATTGATGGTTTTGACCGGATCGACAAGGTCGTTAACATTGACCAGGCGCCCATCGGCCGGACGCCCCGCTCGAATCCGGCGACCTATACGGGTGTATTTTCTTTTATCCGGGATCTCTTTGCCAAAACGCCTGACGCCCGGACACGGGGGTACAAGGCCGGCCGCTTCAGTTTCAATGTCAAAGGGGGCCGCTGCGAGGCCTGCCGGGGCGATGGTATCGTCAGGATCGAAATGAATTTTCTGCCCAATGTACACGTCACCTGTGATGTCTGCCAGGGCAGACGCTACAACCGGGAAACACTGGAGATCCTCTACAAGGGGCGCGATATCTCCCAGGTTCTCGACATGACGGTCAACCAGAGCCTGGCTTTTTTCGAAAGAATTCCTTCGATCCGCCCAAAACTGCAAACCCTGGTCGACGTTGGCCTGGGTTACATCAAGATCGGCCAGCCGGCCACCACGCTGTCCGGTGGAGAAGCCCAGCGTGTAAAGCTGGCCCGCGAACTGAGCCGCAGTCAGACCGGCCATACCCTCTACATCATGGATGAGCCCACCACCGGCCTGCACACCGACGATATCCGGCAGCTGCTTGCCGTTTTAAACCGCTTGGTCGACGCCGGCAATACCATTATCATCATCGAACACAATCTGGATGTCATCAAAACCGCCGACTACATCATTGACCTGGGCCCCGAAGGCGGCGATGCCGGCGGCACCGTTGTGGCCTGCGGTACCCCGGAAGAAGTGGCTGCCAGCCCGGAATCGTTTACGGGGCAATATCTGCGGCGGGTGTTATAGGAAACAGCCGGGCGTGGGCGGGAGATGGATATGCCGGTGCATGTCTCCATCGAAAACGCCTCCCCGTTCATGCTGCTGAAGACTCTTTTTATCTTCCAGCCGGGAATAAAAGAGGCCGCACCGGTGAAACCGGCACGGCCTCTTTTACAGGTTAAAAAATCCACCGATCAGTGAGCAAACAATCCAGCGATGGCGGCTGCCTGGGGGTGCGCGTAGATCAGGATCAACGCGACAACCAGGGCATAAATACAAAGAGATTCGATCATTGCCAGACCGATGAGCAGGGTGACGGTGATTTTACCGGATGCCTCGGGATTTCTGGCGATGCCCTCCACGGCTCCCCGCAGTCCAAAACCCTGTCCAATACCACAGCCAAGGGCCGCAATGCCAATGCCGAAACCGGCAGCCAGCACGCAGGCGCTGAAAAACTGTAATGCTTGAGCTCCCATACGCTATTTTACCTCCTTTTCGATAAATAAAATATAATCAGGCTTCTTCCATAAGCCCCCGCCCCAAAACGGAGGCAGGCTTCCAGATCGGTTCACTACTTGTTTAATGCGCCTCTTCCATGGCACCGGCAAAATACATGACGGACAACAGGAAAAAGACAAAGGCCTGGACCAGGGCCACAAAAATACCCAGCGCCATGATGGGCAGGGGTGCGAAAAACAGCCCGGCCAGAAAAAACAGGATACCCAGGACCAGTTCATGCCCCATCATATTCCCGAACAATCGAAAAGACAGGGAAAGAACCCGGGCCACATGGCTGATGATTTCAATGGGAAAAAAGATAGGCACCAGCCACCAGACCGGCCCCAGAAAATGCTTGATATATTTGACGCCGTGATATTTGACCCCGATAACATGGGTAAAGACAACCACGACCAGGGCACAGGCCAGCGTCGTATTGAGATTCGCCGTGGGTGGATAAAAACCGGGAACCAGGCCGATCATGTTGGCCGCAAGAACAAAAAGGAAAACAGTCGCCGTCAGGGGAAAAAGCCACCGGCCTTCTTCGCCGGTAATATCAACCATAAAATCTTCGAGGCCGGAAATCAGGATTTCAAAAATATTCTGTCCTTTTCCGGGAACTAAAGAGAGGCCTTTAACAGCCAGAAAACTGGCCACAATCAGAAGAATCATGACCACCCAGGTATAGACCACATGGGGATACTGATGGGCAAAACCACCCAGCCCGACGGCCTCGAACAGTTTAACGAAAAAAAGATAGGGATGTTCCACCTCAGGCCACCTCCTTGGTTTTAAGTTTCGATACTTCCAGAATCGTTGCCAACATGATGCTGAACACGACCATCGACAGCCCGACAATCAACCCGGGAAGATTGACCAGGTGCCGGGTAATCAGGAAAAAAATAATCACGGCGCTGATCGCAAAGCGAAGATAGTATTTGAGAAGAAGAATGTGGACAGGCGCCAGATGCGGGGGGGTCAGTGACCGTTTCAGCGTTCGGGCGAGGAGATGAAAATTGACGGTAACAATCACCCCGCCGAAAACAACGCCTCTGGCAAAGGACGGTGATGCCAGGATAATGCCGGCCACAGCGGCAGCGGCAAGCAGAACCCAGTTCATGCGGGTGACAAATCGAATAAGACGTTTTTCAATCTTCAATATGCACCACCGTATATTTCAGTGCCGGAAAACCGTTTCTGTCTGTAAAATCCCTGTTTCAGGCACTTTCACTTACATCTTTCGACTTTTTCGAATGGCCAGGCCGATATTTCGGTATCCGGCCACAATGCCCATGGCCAGCCCGACCAGGGTCAGGCTGGGGTTGGTATGAAACCGGTTGTCCAGATAAACGCCGATGCCCAGCCCGACAAAAATAGACAGGGAAATGCTCAGGCCAACGCTGCTGTAGTAGGCCAGATCTTTTAAAGAACGAAGGGTTTCTCTTTTCATGGAAGCCTGTCATCGGCCTGTGGCCAGCGTTTAAGCGGAACCATCCTGTTCGGTGCCTGTGTACCATCGGCATGCTGGAAAGTCAATGATAAACCACGGAATCCGGCTGTCAGTATCAGGGGAATCTGATTGCCGCCGGTCAGGAGCCACTCTTTCCGGAAAAGCAGTGACAGTTATCAGAATTGAATCTCGCGACTGTCGAAAACCGGACCTTCCGAGCACACGTGCCGATACGGAACGGCTGCATGACGGGCCGGTACCACGCAGCTTAAACAGACACCCATGCCGCAGCCCATCATGGCTTCAATGGAGACCTGGCAGGGGATTTTCCGCGATTGCGCCATTTCGGCCAGCGCTGCCAGCATCGCATGGGGGCCGCAGGCATAGATGCCCTCCGGCCGCCGATGATCCATCATTTCTTTCACGCAGCCAGTGACAACCCCTTTTTGGCCAACACTGCCATCTTCAGTGACCCGGTGGACCGGGATGCCCAGAGAGTACAACCGATCAAGACCAACAAGGTCTGTTGCCGACCGGCCGCCGATGACAACCTCACATTGACCGGCGGACAGGCCGCGACCGATCATTGTTGTCGCCAAAAAGGCAATCGGGGCAATCCCGATGCCTCCGGCAACCAGAAAGCATCGGCCGCTATTTGAAAGCGATGAAAAGCCGGTGCCCAGCGGGCCCAGAAGGCCGACGGGAGCGCCTTTTGTCAGGCCGGCCAATTGTCGCGTTCCCTCTCCGACTATTTTGATGAGCAGTTCAATGCCGACCACTGCACCATTTTCCTTAAGACGCCCATAAATCGAAAACGGCCGGGCCAGGAGCGGCGCATGTTGCCCTGATGGTCGAACCATAACAAACTGCCCGGCAACGCTCCGGTCATATCCGGCCGGGCAGGAGAGCCCCATGTGACACACGTCCCGTGTGATGGATCGATTCCATAAAACCCTGGCGATCTGGCGATTCACCTTTTCATCCTTTCATGCGGGGCGCGCCGGCTGGCTTGACCGCGTATCTGCGCCGTCCGGAGCAAGGCCGATCACTGCCGCCAGCCGGCCGGTGGTTTTTGCGGCACGGTAGGAAAAATAATGATCGGAATGACACCGCGTACAGATGCCCTGTACTTCGATATTTTTCCGAAGCACCCCGGCCCGGCGAAGCTGGTCCGTGCTGACTGCCCAGAAATCAAAATAATTGTGTGAATTCCTGTACGACCAGAAGTTCCGGGGGATTTCAGACCGGTAATGCCGAAATTCGGCGCAGCAGGGTCCCAGAGACGGGCCGATGCCGGCAAGGATGTCGACCGGCCGGCAGCCAAATTGCCGGGTCATTTCCGCCACGGTTTTGCCCAGAATATTAACGATACTGCCCCGCCAGCCGGAATGCACACAGCCAACAGCGCGGTGCCGGGGGTCATACAGCAGAACCGGCTGGCAATCGGCCACCTGCACGGCCAGCAACAGACCGGTCTCTGTGGTGATGAGCGCATCGGCCGACGGCACGCCCGTATCCGACGCCGTACGCACCCGGTGGATCCGGCAGCCATGCACCTGATGCATCCAGGCCATCGTGCGTCCGCCGCCAACGGCCGTTTGAATCCGTACCCGGTTGCTCTGGACATGCGCCGGCACATCACCGATCCCATGCGCCACATTGAGGCTGTCAAACGGCGGCCGGCTGACGCCCCCCTCACGGGTAAAAACCCCATGCCGCACCCCGGCATCACGGGCCAGGTGGTCAAACTGATAAAACGGCAGTCCGCCCTGTTGTATTCGCCGCATCGATTTTCATTCCAGGGGCCGCTTCATCCCCTTCCCCGTATTTATCCAACACCGACCACCGGTCATTCTCGCCGCGGTCATACAGCCCTGGCCAGGGTCAGCACATCGACCCGCCTGGCGCCGCCGGCCAGCAGGACCCGGGTACATTCCGTTACCGTGGCGCCGGTCGTATAGACATCATCGATCAACAGGATACTGCGATCCCTGATCGGCGCCCGCCGCCTCAGATCAAATGCCCCCCGGATATTGCGTTTTCGTTCCTCGCGTTTCAATCCGGTCTGAGAAACAGTATACCGGACCCGCTGGAGGGCGATATCGTCAATGCCAACAGGCGCACGTTCGGCGTCATCGCCAGCCAAACCGGGCCATCCGGCAACCATCAGAAACGCCTGGTTAAACCCCCGCCGGCGCTCTTTGCGCGGATGTAGAGGCACCGGCAGGATGCAGTCGATTTCTCCATTTTTCCAGTGCCGGATAAATGTATCGTAAAGCACGGCGCCCAGAGGCCCGGCCAGTTCAGTCCGCCCCTGATACTTTAAGCAATGGATGAGCATCTTGAGCGGGCCGGTGTAAACGCCTGCCGACCGGGCCCGGGTATATTTTTTCCGATGTGCCAGACACGCCCCGCACCAGTGGTCCCCGCCCTGGCGGCCGGCAAAAACCATCCCGCAGCAGGTACAGATGGGAGATGCCACAGGCAGCAGGGCCTGTTGACACTGCGTACAGAGAAAGGGCGCCAGATGCGTTCTGAAGATATCTTCCGGAGAAGGTATCCGCCGCGAATGAGCCGCATCTCCGTACGTCGAAATGCTGTGCCGGTTTTCGAGAAAAGCGCTGCATGCATAACATTTCGGTGGGAACAGCGCCCGGTTCAGCGATCGTACAATGGCCGAGAGAAACGTCCACATGGCACTGCCGTCAAAAACCGCCTGTTCCTGCGGCCGCCTGTCGCTGCCGCCAGATTTCGTAAAGCGCCACGGCACCGGCGACCGACACATTAAGCGAATCCACCCGTCCCTGCTGGGGAATCGACACACGGAAATCACAGTTTTTCCGCACCAGCGGCCGGATCCCTTTTTCCTCGCTGCCCACCACCAAAGCAAGCGGGCCGCTTAAATCAGCTGAATAAATTGACTGCGATGCGGTCGGATCGAGGCCGACCACCCACCGTCCGGCATCTTTGAGCCGGGATAGTGTGCGGCTGATATTGGTTGCCCGGGCAACCCGGCAGTGCTCGAGGGCGCCGGCCGAAACCATGGAGACAGACGCGGTTACCGGGGCCGACCGGTTTTTTGGCAGAACAATCCCGGAAACGCCCACACAGTCGGCCGTTCGGATCAGGGCCCCCACATTGCGGGGATCCACCAGCCCATCCAGCACCAGTATCGGCGCCGCCATATCGGCGGCCAGCAACTGATCGGTATCAGCAAACGCAAAGGCGCTGACACGGGCGCAGACGCCCTGATGCGCCGGGGTGCCGGCCAGGGTCTTCAGCCGATCAGCGGAAAGAACTTCGACCGGAATACGCCCGGCCGCCGCCCGATCGGCGATGCGCCGGATCCGTCCCGACGGCCGCGCCGTGGTGTAGAGCGTGACAATATTCCGGCGCCCGGCAGCCATCGCTTCTTCTACCGGGTGAATGCCGTACAGAACCGGAAGCTCGGATTTCATTCGCTACCCCCCCGCCGGACGGACGCAATGATGTCCACCAGCTCATCAAAGGCATCCTCCAGACGATCGTTGACGATGACATAACGGTAACGGTCCTTGTGCCGGATTTCGTCTGCTGCCGCGGCCAGACGTCTGGCAATGGTTTCCGGATTGTCTGTTCCCCGCTTTTCAAGGCGTGACCTCAGCTCACCCAGCGACGGCGGTTCGATAAAAATAGATATCGCCTCCGGGTAGCGTTTCAGGATCTGAGCGGCTCCCTGAACATCGATATCGAGGAGGACATCCCGGCCGGCGGACAGATGGGTCGAAATATCATCTGCCGCTGTGCCATAGTAGTTTCCGTGGACTTCCGCCCACTCGGCCCACTTTTTCCCGGCAATTCGCCGTTTAAATGCTGCCGCCGTGATGAAGTGGTAATCCACTCCCGCCCGCTCGCCCTGCCTCGGCGCACGGGTCGTATACGAAACCGAGTAGTGCAGATCGGCAAACTTATCGAGCAGGGCCCGGCACAAGGTTGATTTGCCCGCGCCAGACGGCGCGGAAATAATAAACAGGTGCCCGGGAAAAGACCGACTGCCGGCGCTTTTATTTTTCACCGGAGAGGCTCCGTTTCTTCCAGCGTATCGTAGCGGTTTGAAATCGTCTCGGCATTGACAGCCGACAGGATAACGTGCCGGCTGTCCATGGTGATCACCGACCGGGTACGCCGCCCGTGCGTGGCATCCACCAGCCGCCCCTCTTTTTTGGCTTCATCCTTGAGCCGTTTGACCGGCGCCGAATGCGGCGAAATAATCGCCACGATCCGATGGGCCGGAATCCGGTTTCCAAATCCAATATTAATCAGTTTTCGCGACATCTTCTCCAGATCCTTAACGGATTATCATTCCCCTCCGCAGTCACAACCCCTGTCCCCACCCCCGACAGGCCAGGCCATCCAATGTATGCAATAAAAGCTATTCACCCCGGCTTCTCGCCGACTTTTCGGCCTCCGTGCCTCTCCTGCCGCTTCTACTCGACATTCTGGACCTGCTCCCGGATTTTCTCTATTTCCGATTTTACCTCCACAATATCGTGTCCGACGGTCGCCTTGCCGGTTTTGGACCCCATGGTATTAAACTCCCGGTGCAGTTCCTGAAGCAGAAAATTCAATTTCAGCCCCGTGGCGGTATCAGCGGCCATTAATTCCCGGAAATGCGCCAGATGGCTGGCGGCCCGGACAATTTCTTCGGAAATATCACTTCTATCGGCCAGAAATGCCGCTTCCCGGGCCAGGCGGTCGGGATCAATCTCGACGTCGTCATCCACAAGGACCTGGATTCTTTCTTTCAACCGCTGCTGGTAGTAGGGCAAAAGCCCTTCGGATGCCGTCTGGATCCGGTCCAGACGTGTTTCGATAAAAACCAGCCGGTTTTCGATGTCGGCCGCCAGTCGCCGGCCTTCGATGCGCCGCATCTCGACAAGTTCGGAAAGGGCCTGAGCCAGGCAGGTTTCCAATGTCTTCCGGCAATCGCTTGCGTTCAAATCCGGTTCCACCGGCCGGATCAGATCGCCCAGACCGATCAGGTGATCCAGGGTAATTTCCCCTGTCAGTTCCAGCCGTTTTTTTAAATCGACCAAAGCCAGATAATATCCGCTGGCCAGTTCTTCATTAACGGCAAACTGAGCCGGCGCCTCTTTTCCGGTATCAATTTGAATCCGGATTTCCACCCGGCCCCGGCTCAATTTTTCGGTCACCTGCTTCTGGAGGGCGCTTTCCATTTCGTAATACTTACGGGGCAGATGAATGGCGGTATCGAGATGGCGGCTGTTGAACGATCGAATTTCCACCCGAACGGCATGGGGGGGAACGGTCATTTCCGTGCGGGCAAAGGCAGTCATGCTGCTGATCATCGGCTGAGTCTCCGCTTGGCGTCGACGCTTTCCGGCTGCGCGACATTTTTAAGATCGTACCGGTATTTCGCCCGGGTTTGGAGCAGAAACCGAAGCATATCGGCCTGCTGATAGCCCGGATAGGTCCACGGCAGGGGTCGCCATCTGCCCGCCCGGAAAATCAGGGTCAGGTCTGCATAAATTCCCTGCCCCAGGTAAATCCGGTGGGAATAATTCTTACCTGTGGCCAGTACAAAGCGTTCGGCCAGCAGATAGCCGGGATCCAGGTTGACCCGGCGTTTGTCGTTCCGGGACCATTTTATTTCCAGGGCATTGGTGGCCAGTTTGATATCAACCAGCGCCGGCTGTTCAATCAGGGTGTCAAAGGTCAGCAGGCGCCGGAAAAGCGGCGCCCCCATCTCTGACCGATAATAGGTCGTATAGCTGAAAGGCAGCCACGGGCTGACAAGGTCGATGGGCCCAAAGGCATCGATCAGCTCAGACGCCACTTCTTCCGCCCGTGTTTTTTCTTTCAGGACCATGCCGACGATTAATTTCGCCGGCGCCGGGGGCTGAGGCCGGCTCATGAAAGTCTGCTATCGGCCGGTGCCATTATGAAGAAAGCGGCCGTGCTTCATCAATCAGCATAATGGGGATATCGTCCCTGATTTCATACATCAGCCGGCATTGATCACAAATCAGGCC
>CAZNZW010000022.1:43506-45583 GCA_964577615.1 uncultured Desulfobacterales bacterium
GGAGCTGAAAGCCCATTTTGCCTGTTTTGAGGCCCTGTCGGCGCTGGATGAAAAAATAACCGCCGCAGGGGCGCACCTTGTGGATGTCATGGCCCGGGGCCGGAAAATCCTCATCTGCGGCAACGGCGGGTCGGCGGCCGACGCCCAGCATTTTGCCGCCGAAATTGTCTGTCGTCTGGAAATAAACCGCCCGGCCCGTCCGGCGCTGGCCTTGACCACGGACACCTCCATCCTCACGGCCACAGCCAATGATTTCAATTTCGACACGATTTATTCCCGCCAGATTGACGCGCTCGGCCGCCCTGGAGATGCCTTGATCGGGCTGTCGACATCCGGTGAATCGAACAATATTGCGGCGGCGACAGGTGCGGCCCGCCGACAGGAGATGACAACAGTGATCTTGACCGGCAAAACCGCCGGCCAGCTGAAAAATGTGGCCGATCATACCATTATCGTCCCCGCGGACAATACCCAGCGCATCCAGGAGGCCCATATCTTCATCCTCCACCTGTGGGCCCGGCAGATCGAGCAAGCCATTGTCGCGGCCGGGGAATAAAATGCAAAATATTTTTCCCCAGATGTCCGGTTTAAAAGTAATCGTCGCCGGCGATATCATGCTTGATGTCTACTACCGGGGCAATGTGGAGCGGATTTCACCGGAAGCCCCGGTGCCTGTACTGCGGGTCGAAAAAAAGTTCATACGGCCGGGCGGCGCGGCCAACGTGGCCCTCAACCTCCTCGGCTTGACCTGCCGGCCGGTTTTACTCGGCATGCGGGGCGGGGATTCAGCCGGCAAAGCGCTGGCCCATCGCCTTGACACGCATCACCTCGAAAGCGTTCTGATACCCACCGATGCCCAGCCAACCACCACCAAGACACGGCTCATCGGACAGGGGCAGCAATTGATCCGCATGGATGAAGAAAAACCGGCCCCGCCAGAGGCTAAAACACTTACCCGGTTGATTGACGCATTCAAACAAGCGCTGCCCGATACCCGGGCCGTCATCCTGTCCGACTACAACAAGGGGATCTTTTTTACCGGCCTGGCCCCGACACTCATCGGGCTTTGCCGGAAAAACAACATCCCGGTATTTGTCGATCCCAAGGGCACCGACTGGGCACGTTACCGGTCGAGTACCTGCATGACGCCAAATCTCAACGAATTGAACCGGCTTTATCCCGAGCCGCCCGATCACTCCCCGCGACAGCTGATCACGCGGGCCCGGCAGCTGATCGACCGGCTGGACCTGGCACAGATGCTTGTCACACTGGGGGATCAGGGTCTGTCGCTCATCGATCGATCATCCCACACCCACATTCCGGCCCGGTCCCGGGAAATCTGGGATGTTTCCGGTGCCGGCGATACGGT
Source organism: uncultured Desulfobacterales bacterium (assembly GCA_964577615.1). Taxonomy (GTDB): domain Bacteria; phylum Desulfobacterota; class Desulfobacteria; order Desulfobacterales; family QNYZ01; genus QNYZ01. The sequence goes on from CAZNZW010000022.1 coordinate 44,876, forward strand.
AATCGCCACCCTGGCCGCCGCCAGCGCGGCCGGCGCAAGCGGAACGGATGCGGCCCACCTGGCCAATGTGGCGGCCGGCGTTGCTGTGGAGAAACTCGGTACGCACCCCGTTTCCCTGGCAGAGCTGAAATATGCATTCCGGGAAGAGGAAACCCTGGCCGCTGAAAAATTTTTTGCCGCGGCCGACGCCATAGAACGGGTTAACCAGTGGCGCGCCGACGGCCGGAAAATCGTCTTTACCAACGGTTGTTTCGATATCCTCCACGTGGGGCACATCAAGCTGCTTCAAGCGGCAGCCAAACAGGGGGACCGGCTCGTCGTTGCGCTCAACTCGGATGCATCGGTCAAACGGCTGAAAGGCCCGGGCCGGCCCGTGATCAGCGAACAGGAGCGGGCCGTGGTGATGGCCAATATCGGCTGCGTCGACATGGTCGTACTGTTCGACGAAGACACGCCGCTTGAAATCATCCGCCAGTTACGCCCCGACATCCTCGTCAAGGGGGGCGATTATACGCCCGAAACGGTCGTCGGGCGCGAAGAGGTGGAAAGCCGGGGCGGCCAGGTTGTTCTGGTGCCGCTCGTGGCCGGCAAGAGCACGAGCCAGGTCATCGACGACCTGCAGTCCGGAAAATAATCCGCATAGATAATTATCCAGCCGAGGATCTGCGTTGATCATCACGGATATTTTATTATTATCACATACAAATT
>CAZNZW010000023.1:0-31288 GCA_964577615.1 uncultured Desulfobacterales bacterium
ACGTGGCCCTTACGGGCTACCCTGCGCTTCTCGAATCGGGCGGTCGCTGTGGAACTCGCTATCGCTCAGACAGCCACAGCTCCTGATCGCCCGATTCTGCGATGCTCGGCACGTCACAAAGGGGAAACCAAAAACCAGTACAATTGTCGCCTCCTTTAAGGAGGCTTCTTGAGACCACATACTATGCGGGTGAGAATCCAATGGTTTCATTGGATCTTCCGTAAAATGGGAAGTAATTACTTGCCTACACAGTTACCAGCTCATAATCGCGTTGTCCCAGTTTGAGCTGTTCGGCATAGGCCAGCTGGTGGGACCAGTCGATTTTGGGAAACACGGCTTTGAATTTGTCTTCGCCGGGGCCGGTATGATCCGTCAGACAGGATCCGGGCAGGGCAGGTTCGGCATTGACCCGGTCGGCGGCCGCCTGGTCGATGGCCACCGGATCGGTGGATGCCACCACGCCGATGTCCCGGACGATGGGCGCGTCGTTGTATGGGTAGCAGTCGCAGGCCGGTGAGATATCGGTAATGAAGTTGACGAACAAGGCCTTGCCTTTCTTCCCTTTTAACACGCCGAATGTATACTCCGCCATATTTTCCATGAAGACGGGCACATCCCGCTGCCACTGGACATTGACGGCGCCCTGGGGACAGACGAGGATACATTCGCCGCACCCGACGCATTTGTCCGGATTGATCTGCGTTTTTTTGGCGTCATCGACGGTGATCAGCCGGATGGCATTCTGGGCGCAGTGGGCCGCGCACTCGCCGCATCCGATACACTTTTTCCGCTTGACCTTGGGGCTCAGGGTCGAGTGCTGGGCCATTTTCCCTTTGCGCGAGGCGCACCCCATCCCGAGGTTTTTCAGGGTGCCCCCGAATCCGGACAGCTCGTGGCATTTGAAATGGGCCACGGAGATCAGCGCGTCGGCATTGACGATTTCAGACCCAATATAGACGTGTTTAAACCGGGACCGGTTGATGGTAACCCGGGTCTGGCTTTTCCCCCGCAGTCCATCGGCAATGATCAAGGGCGCGCCTACCACGGAATAGGCAAACCCGTTTTCCACAGCGGTTTTCAGATGGCTGACCGCATCGCCGCGCGTCCCGGCGTAGAGAGTGTTGGCATCAGTTAAAAAAGGAGCGGCACCGGTTCTTTTAATGGCATTGACGATCCGGCGGATAAAGACCGGGCGGATAAAGGCCGTATTGCCCCGTTCGCCGAAGTGGAGCTTGACCGCGACCCGGTCTCTTTCTTTGACGACACGTTCAAGGCCCGCCCGGAGAACGAGTTTTTCCAGCTTGTCCGTAAAGCTTTCCGTATACTTGGCTCTCAGGTCGATAAAATAAACCGTGCTTTTCATGTGGGAATGTCTCCGTGCCGAATACCGGCCATGGCCGCATCCAGCCAGGCCGGAAGCCGGTATTTGATGACGGCGCGATGCCAGCGGTGTTGGTAGAAGGATCGGAGTTTTCCGGGATCGTGAATATCGGTACGGGTTTTATCAAAATCGATGAGATACACGGTTTTATCCGGTCCGATCAGCACATTTCCCGGATGCAGATCCGGATGCAGAATCCGGTGATCGATCAATACCGATACCTGTCTTCGAAAATCGTCCAGCACGGTCCTGGCCCCGGACGGATCGGTCCGGCACATCTCGGCCAGGGACCGGCATCCGTCAATGAACCGGGTGACCAGCCAGCCCCGGTAGAACCGGTTGCCCCGGGTGATCACCGCTACCGGCTCCGGTGCATTTATCCCGATTTTCCGGACCTGGTTGAGCCGGTCGAATTCCGCCCGGGGCCGGGAGACGCTTCCCCATCGCAGGTGGATCCGGCGGTTCAGGTACCGGATCAGGCCGCCCCTGAAATATTGCTTAATGATGACCGGCCCCACGCCGGGCAGGTCGGTCCGCACGGGTCGCCCCCGGCCGCCGAGTGGGGCTGCCGCCTTTTTAGACGATGCGTCGAGATGGCGGACGATGGCCGCCTGCTGCGCGTCGGTCAACGGGGTTGCCGCGCGGATAGAGTACCCCTTGTATATTTGTGTGACGGCTGGCTTTTCTGGCTGGATCGATGACATGAATATGGCTGGTTTGAGGTTTGTATTACGGGTATCCTATCATAATTTTGCAGCAATATCGCCGGCTTTTTTCTTATGTATGACCAAACGCGTTTTTTTGAAAGCGGTCAGAAACTGCTCAAACATACCATTATACATGTCCGCCAGTTCCCGGCGGGGTTCGACAACTGCCTGGATGGATAACAGGCGGTCAAAATCATCATAGGAGAGCACGCCCAACCGCTGGAAGGCAAGAAATGCAGCGCCGCGGGCCACGGTGTAATCGGGTTGCGCGACCCGATGAATCGGCAGTTGGAAAATATCGGCCATGATCTGTGCGGTTTCGGCGGACTGGGCGCCGCCACCATAGAAAAGCAGGTGGGAAAATGACCGTCTGGCAAATTTTTCGACGGCCTGACGCAGCCAGTTTAAATTGAATATAACGCCCTCGACCGCTGCCTTGGCCATGGCCTCGCGCGTGGTATCCAGCGACATATTCAGGATACCGCCCCGCATCTGGATGTCTTCCACCGGCGCTGTGGAACCGGACAGCCAGGGGAGGAACAGCAGGCCATTGCTGCCGGGCGGAACCGATGCCAGGACCTGGTCAAGGGCCGTGAATTTTTCATCCGCGCTGTGATCGGCAAAACCATCCCTGGGGTAGATCAGTTTTTCAAGGAAAAATTCAACGACTTTTCCGGCCAGGCCGTTTTCAGCCACCACAAAATAGGTGTCCGGAACCGGGGAAGGGGCGCTGCCGATCAGATCTTTCAAATCCGTTCGTTTAAAATCAACATGCGTGAGCATCACGCCGGTTGTGCCGATACTGATGGCGCCATGGGTGCCTTTGAAAGCGGATGTGGCCATACCACCGGCCTGGGTGTCATTGACGGCGGCGACGATTTTAGTTTTCGGGGACAATCCCAGTTCCTGTGCAACTTCCGGCAGGACTGTCCCCACAATGGCATCTTTGGGGATCAGTTCGGGCCATTTTTCCGGATCAATACCGGAATAGGAAATAAGCTTAGGGTGATACGCTGTTTGGTCAAGCCGGCGGTTATCAATCCCCAGCATCAGCAGGGCGGAACATTGATTGGCCGTGGCCCGGCCGCTGAATTTCAGGGTCAGAAAATCAACCGGTTCCAAAAAAGTGGCGGTGCGCGCGTAAATGTCCGGATGGGCATATTTGATAAATCGCATGTGGGAGAGGGAATCGATGCCCGATTTAAGCGGAGGGATTCCATGGATTCGCAGCCATCGAAACTGCTTCCAGAGATGATCACCGGCAAAGCCGTCAAAGCGGCGCAGTTTACGCGGCGCGCCCCGGCTGTCTAAATGGACGACCATGTTCATGGTGGGCTGGCCGTTTTCATCCACCGGCACAATGGACGAATATTGTCCCACGCAGATCAGCCCGATAATCGATTCTGTGGCCACGCCGGCCCTGGATACCACCTGTCTTACCAGTTTTTTTACCGTCGACCAAACGACTGTTGGGTCCTGTTCAACACCGTCGTTACCAATGTAGATGAGCTGTAAATACGACGAAGCGGCAGCGGCAATGTATCCCGTCTGACTGACAAGACTGACCTTGACGTTGGTGGTCCCCTGGTCGATCGATAAAATATATTGATCCGTCATACCGGCCTCTAAAAGGGATATTCAACAAAAGCGTCCAGAGCACCCGTTAAAAAGAGCTTCAGCATCTCTTTATCCTGGAGATTCAGGCCCGCCGCCCCGCCGCCGTAGACACCGCCGCTTTCAGGGACCGGCTGCGGGGGCGATTTGGCATAATCGACGGCTGCCGCAAGGTCTTTCGCAAAAGCCTCGGTCACGCCTGGCTGGGTCTGCGGACCGGTTACGCACATGTGGATGGCATCCGGGTGCTGCTGGCCGTTAAAGCGCCAGCCGCGTGTTTTCATATAATCGTTGACGTGGTAAATATTAAATTGATCCGAGTTAAACGAAAGACAGAAGGTGGGGCGGCCCATCAATTTGAGTTCCGGATGACTTTTCACCGCCTTTTGCATGGTGAAGGCCGTTTCAAAGATTCGCCGGGCGCGCTCAAGGTATCCCTTTTTCCCCAGCGAGACCATGGAAGCCCAGGTGGCGGCAATCAATCCCCCGGACCGGCTCCCGGCCAGCCCGGGCGAGGCATACGCCCCCCCTTTCCAGTCGGTGATCATATAGTAATGATACTGGCGCAGTGTTTTATCCCGCATGGACAAGACCGAGGTCCCCTTGAGGCCATAGCCATATTTATGGGTGTCGGCCGAGATGGATGTGACGCCGGGCAGCCGGAAATCAAAGACCGGGATATCGTAGCCCAGTTCCTGCCCCCATGCCAGGATGAAGCCGCCGAGACAGGCATCCACATGCAGACCCACGCCATGTTCAAGGGCGATGCCGGAAAGCGTCTCAATGGGATCAATGGTGCCGTAGGGGTAGTTGCCGGCGGATGCGATGATCGCGGCGGTATTTTTACCGATATGTGCTTTGACAAAGTCACAATCGACCTGCGTGGTGACGGGATCAACGGGAGCGGTAATGACTTTCAGCCCGAACAGGTGAGCGGCCTTTAAAAACGCCGGATGGGCGGTCTCCGGCCAGATGATTTCCGGGTCCGTGACGCCGCGCTCGATTCTGGCCTGCTCCCGGTAGGCCAATACCGCATTGAGAATGCTTTCGGTACCGCCGGAGCCCAGCGTGCCACACGCCTTTTTGGATGCGTCGTGCGCCTGGACCGCCTCACCGTGCAGCATATCCAGTGTCATGGCGATAATATCCGATTCAAACCGATTCATGCCCAGACACATATCCCGCTGCAACGCGTTGACATGGCTGAAGTAACCAAACACCTGGTTTAAAAAATCGTAATGCGCATGCTCACCATTGTACATGGTCCCCGAACACTTGCCGTTTTCCCAGGCCCCGTCTTCTGTCTGGGCCATTTCCGCCATCTGCGCGATAATCTCATCCTGCGACATGCCGTCTTCGGGAAACGATTTAATCACGCCGTATTTATCGGCGTAAGGATACAGGGCGCGAAGCAGTTTTTCGATATCCATTTTGGAGCCTCCGGATATTTGTAGAGGAAAATATAATTGCCGGTCAGTTTTCAGACTTATACGCACAAGTGATATTCGAAGGCAATGGGTATGAAAAAGGCGGATATAATAAATGATAATTTAAGGGGAGGGAAGATTCTCCTTGTTTTTTGCTGTTTTCGTCTTATATAATTCTCTGTTTTTGACTTTTCACCCGTTTACTGACAATGAAAACAATGGAAGGCCGGTATAAATAATTAAGCGCTATCATGAAAAAGACGTCAGATACCGATACGGTACGGCGCATTTTTTAAAAAGACCTTGATATACCGAATGACAAGTTATGAGCACTGAACAGAGTAAAATACGGAATGTGGCCATTATCGCCCACGTGGATCATGGCAAGACAACTTTGGTGGATCAGCTTTTCCGGCAAAGCGGCATGTTCCGCGACAATCAGAACGTGGCCGAACGATTGATGGATTCCATGGACCTGGAGCGGGAACGGGGGATTACCATTTCCTCGAAAAATGGTTCTTACGAACACAATGGCTACCGGATCAATATTATTGATACGCCGGGCCATGCCGATTTCGGGGGGCAGGTGGAGCGCGTTCTGCGCATGGCTGATGGCGCGGTGCTGCTGGTGGACGCCCAGGAAGGCCCCATGCCCCAGACGTTTTTTGTGGTGAAAAAGGCGCTGGCCGCGGGCCTGCCGATCATGGTGGTCATCAATAAAATTGATAAGCCGGCCGCCCGGCCGGAATGGGTGCTCGACCAGGTGTTTGACCTGCTGGCCCGGCTGGATGCGCCTGACGATGTGCTCGATTTTCCGGTGGTTTATGCGTCGGCAAAGGAAGGGTATGCCCTGGCTGATCCGGGGGGATCCATTGATACCCGCCAACCCATGAAACCGGTATCTGATATGATCGTCGACCATGTCCCGGCGCCGGTGGGCGATCCCGATGCACCGCTGCAGCTCCAGGTCAATACGATTGACTTTTCTCCCTATCTGGGCCGGTTGGGGATCGGCAAAATCATCAACGGCCGGCTGGGGATCAATGATGCGGTGGTGGTGGCCCGCCGGGATGGCAGCATTGTCCCCGCGCGGATCAATAAGATTTTTTCCTTCCAGGCCGATAAAAAAGTGGTTGTCGATTCTGCCACCACCGGGGATATTGTTGCCGTGGCCGGGATGGACGATGTGACCGTGGGGGTGACCTTCACCGATCCGGACACGCCCCGGCCCCTGCCGTTGAACGAGATTGACCCGCCCACGATTTCGATGAACATGATCCCCAACGATTCACCCTTTGCCGGCCAGGAGGGAAAATATGTGACCTCCCGCCACATTGAAGAGCGCCTCAAGCGGGAAATTCTGGCCGATGTGGCCCTGCAGGTGGAACCCCTTGCCGACGAGGTCGGGTTTCGGGTGGCCGGACGCGGGGAACTGCACCTCTCCATTTTAATCGAGAAGATGCGCCGGGAAGGATACGAATTCCAGGTGACCCGGCCCCATGTCCTGATGCGCAAAGAAGGAGGCCGGACCCTGGAGCCCTATGAAGAGCTGACCGTGGATGTGGATGAACAATTCCAGGGCGTGGTCATTGAAAAGCTGGGGCTGCTCAAGGGGCAGATGCTTGACCTTAAGACCGAAAAACAGATGAGCCGCCTGGTCTTTAAGGTACCGACCCGGGGCCTGCTGGGGTATCGTTCCCAGTTTATGACCGATACCCGGGGCATGGGGGTGATGAATTATGTGTTTTCCGAGTGGGGACCCTATGCGGGTGATATCCAGAACCGGACCAACGGCGTATTGATTGTCAAACAAAATTGTACGACCGTGGCCTTTGCCCTGTTTAACCTCCAGGAGCGGGGCTGTCTGTTCATCAAGCCCGGCGTCAAGGTCTATCAGGGGCAGGTGATCGGCGAGCATTGCCGCCCGTCAGATCTCGTGGTGAATCCGGCCAAGGGGAAGAAATTGACCAATATGCGGGCGTCCGGCACGGATGATGCGGTGATTTTAACGCCGCCGGTTGACATGAGCCTGGAAGACTGTATCGCTTATATCAATGATGACGAACTGGTGGAGATTACACCGGCGTCCATTCGCCTCCGGAAAAAAAAGGGCGCGCGCACCCGGTAAGACGGCGGATCCCCGCAGGCTGACCGGCCGGCCGCCACGTTATTTATTGGTGTTTTTTCGTCAGCTGACGGCTCAGCTCCGGGACAATGTCAAACAGGTCGCCGGTTATTCCGTAATCGCACTGCTGCATCATGGCGGCGTCCGGGTCGGTGTTGATGCAGACGATGGTACCGGCGGTTTTCATACCGGCAAAGTGCTGGATGGACCCCGAGATGCCGCAGGCAATATACAGCTTCGGGCAGACGGTGGTGCCGGTCTGGCCGACCTGCATGGCATGTGGCACCCAGCCGTTGTCCACGGCCACCCGTGAGGCCCCCACGGCAGCGCCCATCAATCGGGCGCATTCGCGGAGAACCTGAAAATTATCCCCGTTTTTCATTCCCCGGCCGCCGGAGATGATAATCTCGGCCTCGGCCAGATCGACGGCGCCGGCTTTTCCTTTCGTTTCTTCAATGACTTTCAGGCGGTCATCCGTGGTTCCAGTGTATTCAAACGGGATGATTGTTGTATCCGCCGGCATGGGTCTCGGTGTAATCATATTGGGCCGGATACCGAAAATCCGGTTGTCGCCGGTGATCCGGATGGTGGCGATGGTTTTTCCCGAAAACTGGGGTTTTTCCACCGTGGCCTCGGCCAGATTAACGCTGAGGCAGTCCATGACCAGCGGGGCGTCCAGCCGGGCGGCAATCCGGGGCAGCAGGTCTTTTCCGGCCAGGCTGGTCAGACCCAAAAGGGTGTGAATATCAAAATGATCCATGGCCTGGATAATGGCCCGTGCGCGATTGTCCGGATTGGCGAAGATATGGGCCGACGGGGCCGCAATAGTCACCAGATGGTGAATGCCGTAAGATTTGAGTGGATCGGCATATCGGTCGGCATCGGCACCAAAGGCCAGGGCAAATAATTCGTGCTCCGGGTTCCGGGCTGCGGTGATCACGCCGTACAGAGAAGATTTTATCTTTCCCTGACGGGTTTCAATCAGGATGGCGATTTTTTTCATGGGTGCGAGACGTCTTTCCTTTTTTTGACATACCGGCATGGGGGTTATGGAAGCGGAATCCGGGCTTCTTCCTTGAGTCGCCGGATCAGTTCGGTGACGGCTGCTTCGGGTGAGCCGCCGATCATCTGGTTGCGTCGTTCCTGTACGGCGGTTCTCAGGGCAACCACCGCCATCCGGCTGTCCGGCAGTGTCAGTTCGAGGTCTTTAATGGGCACTGTCCGGATCTTTTTTTTCCGGGCCTTGATAATATCGGGCAGGGTCGGATACCGGGGCGTGTTGAGAGATTTGGCCGCCCCGATCACGCAGGGCTGCGTCATCCGGATCTTCTGCTCACCACCGCTTTCCAGCCCGCATGTCACGGTCACCATGTTCCCGTCCAATGCAATGGCACTCACATTGGTGGCCACCGGCAGGTCCAGTGCGGCAGCCAGACGGAACTGAGTCTGATATCCGTCGCTGTCGATGGCGGCCTTGCCGGTCAGAATCAGGTCCGGGTCCCCGTCTTTTATAATCGCCGCCTGTAAGGCGCGGGCAGTCACAATACTGTCCGGCCAGTCATCCGTGACCACATGGATTCCGCGATCCGCGCCCATGGCCAGAGCCGACTTCAATGTGTCGACGGTGGCCGGCTTTCCCACCGTTACGGCAATAATGTCGGTATTCTCGCTGTCGGCTTTGAGTTGAACGGCGGCTTCCACACCGTTTTCATCATATGGATTGAGTAAAAAAGTGATTTTTTCATCAATCTGACTGGGCGCAACAATTCGGATCGTTGCCGCGGAATCAGGCACATGTTTGACGCATACGTAAATTTTCATGGAATCGGTTCTATTGTATCGGGTTTACAAATAAAACAGGGCCGCATCGAACGATTCGATGGGACCCTGCGTTATTATCCGTTATATGAACAGATGGTTAGCCATTGACTGAAAAACTGCTGTTGTAATTGATTTCCCGCTTGCGGGAAAAGAAGCCGGCATCAATGGTTCGGCCGATGTGGCGTAATTTAAACTGCAGGGGATCTTTGTCGTGATCAAGGCCCTTTTCGCATTTATCGATCAGTTCGGCCATCAGGGCGCCGGCGATCGGGGCGTTTTTGTACTGGTTCCCGCTGCTGCCGATGGCCAGATAGAAGCCGGGCAGATCGGATTTATCGTAAATCGGAATCCAGTCATCGGAACAGTCGTACAGATCGACCACGCCCCTGGGCTGATTGGGGATCTTCATGGTGGGCACCCGGCGGGCGCATCGATAACTCTGGGCCTTGTATTGGGCTTCGGTCAGCTCATTGTTCCGGCCGGCATCTCCTTTACCTGCATAAAACTCGTCCGGATCCACCCATTCCTGGGGATCGCATTTGGGATCCTCGCTGCCGATTAAGAACATGTTTCCCACTTCGGGGCGGTAATAACAGCCCACATCGCCGTCCGAAGTATGGTACCCTTCTTCCAGATAGTTATAGCCTTCCGGAGAGGGAACATGCATGACCTCGTGGCGCAGGGCCTTGGTTTTGATGTTGCACCCGTCCCAGACACCTCTGGCCATCTGGTTGATTTTGTATGAATGGGGCCCGGCGACGTTGACCACGACAGGGGCGTCAAACTCAGTGCCGTCCTTCAGCGTAATTCCCGTGACCCGGTTGCCGTCGTCTCGGATGGCCACCACTTCCACGTTAAAGATAAATTCACTGCCGTGGACCTCGGCGGCCCGCATGATATTGTGGGCGGACAAAACGGGATCGCTCATATATCCGCCTTCGGGACAGTAAATTGCGCCTTCCAGCATCCGGGTGGGTTCGTCGAAAAATTTCGGATCCTCCGGACGCCGGACCGGCCAGAATTCGTGCAGATCGTAGACCGGAACCGCTTCATTGATTTTCTCCACGCTCCACTCTTCATACTCCACCCCGACGACGTCATAATTGCTTTTGACCTTGCGCCAGTCATGTCCCTGGGATTTGAGCAGAATCGAGCCGGTATTCATGAATTTGGCCAGGCCTTTTTCGTCTTTGACATTGCCCAGGTAATTTTCCCAGTCGAGCCAGTATTTAAAACCCTCGTAAGCCATGGCCACACCATCGACGGTGGAGTAATGCGCCCGGACGATGGCACATGATGCCGCCGTGGACCCCATGCCGGCATCGGGCAGCTTGTCCACGGTTAAAGTTTTGTATCCGTTTTTTGCCAGTTCATACGCGATGGGGCAGCCGATGACCCCGGCACCAATTACAATCGCATCAAATTTCTTGTTCATGGTCATTCCTTTCTTACATTGTTATTGTTTGTTTTTAATTGCTTACTTCAGTGGTACCAGCCATTTTTTAAATGCTTGTTCACCCGCCGGCTGCAATCCAAATTCGCGCCCGGCGTGCAAAATGGCGTCTGTCATATCATGCGCGTACCCCCGGGAACAGGTGATCAGAATAACCGGCAGTTCAGCCTTGCCGGCCATGACCACTATCTGACAGGGAACATGCGAAAAGGGGCCCTGGACCAGAAAGGGAGTGGTTCGGGTTGGATCAGACAGGTCCAGTGCGGTCAGTTTTTCGGCAATATCAAAGGTGTGAATGCCCATGACGGCCAGAAAAACAGTGGCGTCGGAGACGTCGGTGTACGCCGGCTCGGGGGGCAGGGCAACCGGTTCTCCCGACAGATGCCAGACCGCCGCCTGCGTATTGTTCATTCGATTGATCAACGTGCCCCCGGACAGTACGCAACTACCCGGCTGCCCTGGAACAGGCAGTCCCATCGGCTTGAATGTGTCAATGTTTCCGTCCTGAAGGTCCCAGCGCCGGCAGTGGGAAAGATCAACCAGGTGTGGTCCGTTTCCTTCGCCTTCGTATTCCAGCGCTACCACCCAGTGTCCGCGATTTTCTTCTTTGGCCGGTCGCTGTTTGAATGCCACCGGTGATCGTTTGATTATTTTCTTTTTCATCGTTAGCTCACATTTTCATCCGGCTGCCGTCGGAATCGTAGAAGGGCATTTCTGCCACGGTTGCTTTTAATAATTTACCATCACAACTGTCTTCGTAAATATTGAGTTCGGTGCCGATCGCCGTCAATTCGTCTGCGACCAGTGCCATGCCAACCGGTTCGCTGCACGCGTCACTGAACCGGGCGGTACAGACGTATCCCCGGAATTTTGTGTCCACAATCGCCGAACCGTCCTTGGGAACCGGCGAGGCGGCATCGGCCATCTTGATGCCCACCAGCTTGAGCCGGTTTTTCTGTTTTTCGGTCTGGGCCAGCGCCACGGCGCCAACCGTGTTGGCCGACGGCTTGCGGTGCCACAAAAAACCGAGGCCCACATCGTGAAGGGTGGTTCGCTGTTCGGATTCGGATCCGATGATCAGGTGACATTTCTCCAGCCGCAGCGTACTTTGGGCTTCCAGGCCGAAATTCTGGATGCCAAACTCTTTTCCAGCTTCTTCCAGGATATCCCACAGCGCCTGGGCAAATGAAGCCGGCACATGGAATTCGTATGACAATTCGCCCACAAACCCCAGGCGCATGGCCCGCACCGGAATCTCATCGGCAATGGTCATGTCGCGCCAGGCAATAAACGGGAAGGCCGTGTTGCTCACATCCGCGGTTGTGACTTTTTCCAGCACCTTGCGCGCGTTGGGTCCGGCCAGGTTGATGACGCCGAAGGCATCGGTCAGATTGACAAGATTAAAATCCCAGTTTTCAAATCGGGTGTGGTACCGGAGCCATTCAACCGTCTGCCCGGCGCGGCCGGTGGACGTCGTGAAATAGTAATCGTTCTCGGCGATCTTCAGCACCACGCCGTCATCGATAATGCACCCGTCTTCATTGCACATGGCGGAGTACTTGACTTTGCCGTCGGCAATTTTGGCCATGTCGCTGACGTAAACACGCTGCAGGGCGTTTAAGGCGTCCGGCCCGTGGATTCGAAATTTACCAAGGGTTGAGGCGTCAAGCAGGCCGACATTCCGGCGGATGTTTTTAATTTCATCCCGGGCGCGGATATCATCGGAAAACCGCCGGGCCCGGGTCCAGACGCCGATGCGTTCCATCCGGCCGCCGGCCGCCACCTGGGAATCGTGCAGGGAGGTGCGTTTGCACATGTCGTGCTGGGTGCCCGCATAGGTCGCCAGAAGGGCAGGGACCACCGGCGCCCGTACCGTTGTCGGCCGGGGGGTCCGGTCGGGAGACTGCTGGGTCTGGGTCACGTACAGCGGCAGATTGTGCCCGGGGATGCCGCCCTGGCCGGGGCCGGTACCGGCGGATGTGTATCGTTTGATCAATTCAGGTACGTCAAATCCGGCGGCAATGGCCTGATCGATATTCTTCAGCGTCGTGTCCTCGTCAAAACAGATGAAGGCCTTTTTCCCCTTGACGGCTGCGGATACAATTTTTGATCCCCGTGCCGGGCCGGGGAAGGCGTCGATTCGGCTCTGGATGGAATCGACGTCTTCCTGGTTATCGGCGCCGCAGTCAGCAGCGGCGGTCATGCCGGCGATGCGTCCGGACAGCTCGATTTCCACCGGATCAATCAGCCCCAGCATCCGGCCGGCGGCATGAATGCCGTCGGGCAGGCGGGCAGGCAGAAAAAATCCCGTGCGATGATCGTATTTCAGCTTTGCCCGGCACATGCTGAGCAGGCCGGTAACCGGCGTCAGACCGGCGGATGCCACCAGAAGGTCACAGTCAATATCCTGTCGACGGGCGCCGGCAACCGGTCCCAGTGTCACCTTCTGTACCTGCTTTGAGCCATGGGCCTTGAAGGCAATCCAGCCGCGGTAGACGGGAATGTTGCGCCGCGCCAGCGCATTGACCAGAGATTCATTCTGTCCGTCCATGCGGGTGTCCGCCACAGCGGCAACCGTCATGCCCAGGTCGGCCAGATCGGCCGCCGCCTCAAGCCCCAGATCGTCGCCAATGGAAAAGACCGCCTGCTGACCGGGAAGCAGACCCCAGGTGCGTGCCAGCCGATGGGCGCATCCGACCTGCATCACGCCGGGTCGCTCGTTGTTTTCAAACAGGAGCGGCCGTTCGATACAGCCGGTCGCCATAACGATACTGCGGGCACGGATTTCAATGTAGCGTTCGTCAAACGGATCTGTTTCGGATCCCCGCTGAAAGGCGGTGACCAGATGATTATTATAGCTGCCGACAGTGGCGGTATGAGTGAATACACGGATGTTCGGGGTGTCGTTGATCTGCTGCGCCAGCTGCCCCGCCCGCCGGTATACCGGCAGGTCACCTTCGTAAATCGCCGGCCGGTAATCAAAGACGCCGCCCAGCCAGGGACGGTTTTCCAGCAGAATAACTCTCAGACCGTTTTCGGCGGCCGCCAGGGCGGCCATCATTCCCGCCGGTCCGCCGCCGATCACGCAGACATCAGCCGTGGGGTAGATTTCGTCGAATTGCCCCTGGATGCGGAAGTCCGGATCCATGACGCCCAGCCCGGCAGCTTTGCGGATATTTTTAATGGCAACGGGCCACAGTTTTGCCGGTTTGTGCAGGGTGCGGTAATAAAACCCGGCCGGCATGGCAACGCTGAGCTTATCCATAAAAGCCATGGGGTCCAGACTGGCTGTTTTTCCGGCCACATTCTGAGCGGTCACCGTCATGCCGTTTCTGGCCAAGGTGTTTTCTGCCCGGACGTTGGGCATGTCATCCACCCGCATCATTGTATTGCTGCATTCGCCGTCCAGGCTGTACAGTCCCCGGGGTCGGTGATACTTGAGGCTTCGCGAAAAAATCCGGATGCCGCCGGCGTATAATAAAGTGGCAATGGTATCTCCAGCCACCCCTTGATACGATTTGCGGCCGTACCGCAGTGATACTTCCTGTGATGGCTGGATACGAAAGGTTTCCAGTGGATCGATTCTGTTCATTATTCTTTCTCCAACGGCAGGTTGGATGCCTTTTTACCGGTTTCGTCTTTGACTTCCAGGTTGGCAGTGGTGTCCCGCAGCGTGGTAAACCAGACGCCGCATCCGCTCCGGTGAACCCACCATTCCCGGGCCACGCCGGCGATGCATTGATTCATGTGAACATAGTCGCACCAGTCCGTGGCGGAGAGATTCTTTTCATCCGGACGCGGTCCCTTGTCTTCGCCGCCGAAGCCAAATTCGTATGCATTGCGGGGACCGCAGATCGGGCAGGTAAGAGTAAATGACATGATGATGGTTTCTCCTTCTTCAGTCAGCCAGCCGGCCAGGCAAATCAGCCAGCCGGCCGGGCCTTTCTATTTGGTTATATATAATTTGCAGCGTAATGAATCGGCAAAGCAACCGTGCCAATCCGACAAACGACGCAATCATAGTCGGGCTGGCCAGCCGGCCGACTTCTTTAATCAGTTATCCGCGCTGTACTGCACGAGCGCGGCTGTTTCGCCCATCAGACGGTGCTGCTCAAATCGTTTGAGGTTAAATGGTTTGAGAATTTCCGGGCATTCTCCCGTGGCCAGAAACTGGGCCATGTATTTGCCGGTGGCGGCACAGGATTTGAAACCAAAATAGCCCCAGCCGCAATCCATAAAATAGCCCTTGATCCGGGTGTTGCCGTCCATGATCGGGGCCATGTCCGGCGTCATGTCGGCCAGGCCGGCCCAGTGGCGCATGAATTTGACGCCTTTCAAGCAGGGCAGGAAATCGGTCAGGGCTTCCGCCTGGTGCTTGATATAATGTGCCGTGGTCTGGGTGGTGTAGTTGGGCCACGGGTCCATGTGCGCCCCGGTGGCGATTTCGCCCTTCAGGGTCTGGTTGGCATAGACGTGGTAGGCCCCCGAGGAAATTACATGGTGAAGCAGCGGTTTTAACGGCTGGGTAACCATGGCCTGAATCGTCAGGACGCTGATGGGCAGTTTGATGCCGAGCAGGCGATGGGAAATGTCGGCGGAATAACCACCCGCCGAAGTCAATACCCGGGGGGTTTTAATTTTTCCGGCCGTGGTATCCACGGCGGTGACCCGCCCGTTTTCAACATCGATACCGATGGCTTCCGTTCCCTGGAAGATATGCGTTCCGTTTCTGGCCGCGCCTTTGGCCAGGCCCCAGACCACGGCATCGTGCCGCAGGATCCCGCCGGCCGGGTGAAACATGCCTCCGACAATCGGGTATTTGGGCTTATCGGAAATATCCAGCGCCGGCACCAGTTCCTTGCACTCTTTGCGATCAACAAGCCGGATGTCGGTGCCGCTGAACTGGGCGGCGGAAACATTCATGCGCATGGCCTTGATTGCCGCTTCGCTGTGGGCCAGGTTCAGGTTGCCGCAATTGTAGAACATCAGGTTAAAATTGAGTTCGCGGGTCAGAACGGGCCAGAGATCCAGCGCTTCCTGATACAGCGGCAGGTTTTCCGGAGTCCGCTGGTTGGCCCGCACGATGGCCGTATTCCGGCCGGCACCGCCGAATCCGATGTACTTCTTCTCGATCACCGCGATATTTTTCATGCCATGATCACGAGACAGGAAATAAGCGGTGGCCAGTCCATGCAGCCCGCCGCCGATGATGACCGCATCGTATGCGGTTTTCATGCTGGGCGTTTTTCCCCACAGGCGTTTTGATTTTAGTTTCATTTGGCAAGTCACTTTCCGGTCAATTGTATTTGCGGCGCCCTTGATAAACGGTATCCCGGGCGTTTTACGGACCGCAGTATGTAATTGTTTTTTAGCTTCTGGATGCCTCATTTCAAATGAAAGGAATAATGTCAAGAGATATTTTTATAATTTATTCACGATGCGCATGAATTGTTTTGTCTCCCTGTTGACTTCGAATAACCTGCTGGGCGTATGGATTTAAAAATAACAGTTAAAACAGTATAATATAAATAAACTAAACAATAATCGGCCGGGTATCTTGTATTTGTAAATAAAATGCAATAAGGTAATAATAGTGAAAGAAAAAATATCATTTTAAATCAGAGCCAAAATATCCTGCAGAAAGTCAGCCGGATGACGGGGAATAACGGTATGCGTTCAATAATGAAAACAATTGAAAAAAAGAGGGCGAATCTGACGCCAAAAGGGCGGCAGCTCGCCGATTTCGTGGTGTCAAACCCGGGAAAAGTGGTGTTCATGACCACGAAAGAACTTTCCGAGACCTGCCAGGTGAGCGAGGCAACGGTGGTTCGTTTTGTCGATCAGCTGGGATACGGTGGTTACAGCCATTTTATCCAGGCCTTGAGAGACCTGCTGGATACCGAACTGAACCTGATCGACCGACTCGACCTGACCGATATTAAGGGACCAGGCGGCACCCGGTTTCAACGGGTGGTTTTTGAAGAGATCAATAATCTGAAACGGTTGCTGAAAAGCATCGATTTGCGGCAGGTCGATTCCATTGTGGAACGGCTTCACACCAGCCCGGCGGTGACCGTGATCGGATCCCGCCTCTCCTATACGCTGGCGTATTATCTGGGGTGGTCCCTGACCAAGATCCGGCCGAATATCCAGATCCTCAAAGGCAGTGACAGTACGGTCCTGGATGCGTTGACCTTTGCCCCTCCCAAAAATCTGGTAATCATCATTGCCACCACCCGGTATCCCAACGAGCTGATCCGGATCGGAAAATTTGTGCGCCGCCTTGGCCATCGGCTGATCGTATTGGCCGACAGCACGGCCTGTCCACTCATTCGGGTGGCCGATCAATCACTGGTGATTCCGCTGACAAACATCCCTTTTATCGGCAGCCCGACGGCCCTTGGGTGCCTGATCAATTTTATCGTTCAGGAACTGGCGACCAAGAAGGGGGCCGCCTTGAAACAGCACCAGGGGAAACTGGAGCAGACATATCGGGACAATGATGTTCTCTACAATCTGACGATCAAGACCTGACTGATTACCCATGATGGACGCGCAGAGCCGGTTTATCACGTAAGGAGAATATTTTTTGGCCCGGGTGCTTGACAGCGGAGAAATTATTTGGCATGGTCCCCGCACATTGAAAAAGAAAGAAGGGAAAAACGCGTGTCGGTTACCATGTTATCAAAATACGCTGTCAATCGCCGGAATATCCGCCGCCGCCGTCGCAACGGGACGGCCGGGTGTTCTTTGCACAAAACATGATACCGTAACATATATCGACGTTTACCAAAGAATTCAGACCCCGGCTCCGGCCGGGGTTTTTTTGTTTTTTTTAAATGGGCGCTGCCCTGAATACGGTGATCAAGTTTGTATCACCCGTTAACCCATGGAGGAAGAAATGACGGAAAAAGGGATTAAAAAAGTCGTATTGGCATACAGCGGCGGGCTGGATACATCGGTTATCGTGCCCTGGCTGAAGGAAAATTATGATAATTGCGAAGTCATCTGCTTCACGGCGGATCTGGGGCAGGAAGAAGAACTCGACGGCCTGGAAGCCAAGGCGCTGGCATCGGGCGCCAGCAAGTTGATTATCCACGATATGAGGGAGGAGTTTCTGGTTGATTACGTTTTTCCCACCCTCCAGGCCGGGGCCATTTACGAACGGGAATATCTGCTGGGCACGTCGATTGCCCGGCCGCTGATTGCCAAGCACATGGTGGAGATCGCTGCCGCCGAAGGGGCGGATGCCATTGCCCACGGCTGCACCGGCAAGGGAAATGATCAGGTACGGTTCGAGCTGACCACCATGGCGCTGAACCCCAAACTCAAAACGATCGCCCCCTGGCGGGAATGGGATATCCGCAGCCGGGAAGATGCCATCAAATATGCCAAACGGTATGAGATCCCCATTGCCCAGACAGAAAAGGATATTTACAGCCGGGACCGGAATATTTTTCATCTGTCGCACGAAGGCGGACTGCTGGAAGATCCGTGGAACGAGCCGGAAAAGGACATGTTTCAATTGACCGTATCTCCGGAAGATGCGCCCGATACGCCGGAGTATGTTGAAATCGGCTTTGAAAAGGGGAATCCGGTCAGCCTCAACGGGAAAACCCTTTCGGCCCTGGAACTGTTTATCCGCCTGAACAAAATGGCCGGCGCCCACGGTATCGGCCGGGTGGATATTGTCGAAAACCGCCTGGTGGGCATGAAAAGCCGGGGCGTGTATGAAACGCCGGCCGGTACGGTGCTGGTTAAGGCGCACCAGGCCCTGGAAAGCATCTGCATGGATAAACACACCATGCATTACAAGGATTTTGTGGCTGTTAAATATGCCGAACTGGTTTATAACGGCATGTGGTTCATGCAGCTGCGCCAGGCCATGGATGCCTTTGTCCAGGTGACCCAGCAGCGTGTGACCGGTACCGTGCGGTTGAAATTCTACAAGGGAAATATCATTGTCGCCGGCCGGAAAAGCCCGTTCAGCCTCTACCGCGAAGACTACGCTTCCTTTGGTGAAGAAGATGTCTACAATCAGCAGGACGCCCAGGGGTTTATTCAGCTGTTCGGCCTGCCGCTGAAAGTGGAAGCCCTGCTCGCCATCGAAGGCAGCGGCGATACCCATTATCAGACGCCGGATTACAGCCGCTTCAAGCGCGACTGACCGGCACCCGGGCAACCTGTTTCACCGCAGATACCCCCGGGCGGGTGACCCCGGCCCGGCGGTATCTGCGGGTTTGACATTGCTTCCCGGTTTTGACATATTTTTCCGGGCACTGGGGGCGTTAACTGGAAGGCGGCATTTGATTCCATTTTTCGAAAAATACCAGATCGAGGTGGAAAAATGAGCTATACGGCGAAACCGACGATACAGGTCTACAAGGGATGGAACACGTTTTATGAAAAACCCGTGGATGAAAAACTCGATTTTTTTACCCGGGACGGCCGTCTCTTCGATGTTATTTTTGCCCAGCAGTTTGATCGGAATTTTCTCGACTATATCTGCCGCCTGGCCGACAAAGTGCGTCAGCTGGCCCGGACGAAAATGGGCGCGGAAAAACTGCGGCACCTTCTGCCCCACAAACGGTGCATGCTCTATTTTGTGCAACCGTCCACGCGGACGTTTCTCTCCTTTTTAAATGCCTGTCATATCCTCGGCCTGAATGTATCGGAAAGCCGGGGAACCAGTACCAGTTCTGAAGTGAAGGGCGAGTCCCAGGAAGACACGATCCGGACCTTTGCCAGTTATATGGATCTGATTGTCGCCCGGCATCCGGAAGCCGGTTTTGCCGAGAAAACGGCCTGGGTGCTCAACCGTACGGATCGCCCGGTGCCGATTATTAACGGTGGATCGGGGCCGGACCAGCATCCCACCCAGGCGCTTCTGGATATTTATACGCTGGAACGCTCGTTCAAGGATATCGGCGGGCTGGACGGAAAAAAGATTGCCATGGTGGGAGACCTCAAACGGGGCCGGACGGTGCGTTCGCTCAGTTATCTGATGAAGAACTATGCGGATATCACCCTCTACTTTGTTTCGCCGGATATTTTCAAGATGAAGCCGGATATCCTCGGATTTCTTGAAAAACATCACATCCCCTACCATGAGACGGATGATTTTGAAAGCATCATGCCACTGGTCGATGCCATCTATATGACCCGGATTCAGGATGAGTATGCGGATGACGCGACCCGGGAAACGGGTACCTATCCGGAATTTGATTTCAAGAAGGCCCACCTGTCCATGATCCAGGCCCATTGCGCGCTGCTCCATCCGTTGCCGCGGCGATATGAAATAGAAGTAGAAGTGGATCAGGACCCCCGCGCGGCCTATTGGCGCCAGGAAAGGAACGGGATGTGGCTGCGGGCGGCTTTAATCGCTTATGTTTTCAGGGTTGACGATGAAATACTGAAAGAATTTACCTGATCCGGCCGGCACCGATCTGACGGCTACGGATGGGATGGGCCCGGGGAGCGATTCCCGGCCCGATGACGATGGCTCATCACCACGTACAAACATTCAACTGCCAGGAGTTTTTACAATCTGTCATGAATACACGCGCCCGGTTACTTTTGTCCGACGGTACTTTATTTGAAGGACGATCCTTTGGCGATACGGGGACAACATGCGGAGAGGTGGTTTTTAATACCGCCATGGCCGGGTATCAGGAAATCCTGACCGATCCATCCTACCATTATCAGATGATTACGATGACCTATCCCCAGATCGGCAACTACGGGGTCAACGCGAAAGATTTCGAATCCCGCCGGATTCGGGCGGCAGGATTTATCATCCGGGAGTACAGTCCCATGGTCAGCCACTGGCAGGCCAACCGGTCTCTGGGGGATTATCTAAAACATCATCACATTATCGCCATCAGTGAAATCGATACCCGTGCGCTGACCCGGCACCTGCGTGATCATGGCGCCCAGCTCGGTTTGATCACCACTACCCGTGAATCGGAAAAAGACCTTTTAGCCATACTGGCCGGCAGTGAAAAACTGGAAGGGCGCGATCTGGTGCGGGAAGTATCAACTGACGCGCCATACGACTGGCCGCCGGAAGGAGAGGCGGCTGTTGCGGCGGAAACCGTCTGCCGCGTGGCGGTCTACGATTATGGTATCAAATATTCGATCCTTCGGCAGCTCACCCGCCACGGCTGCCGGGTCCGGGTGTTCCCGGCAGACACGTCACCCGATGACATTCTGGCCTGGAAGCCGGACGGTATTTTTCTGTCCAACGGTCCCGGTGATCCGGAACCGGTCACTTATGCGGTCGAATCGGTCCGGCAGCTGCTGGACAAAAAACCCATTTTCGGTATCTGTCTCGGTCATCAGATTCTCGGCCTGGCCCTGGGCGCCAGAACAACCAAATTGAAGTTCGGCCATCACGGCGCCAACCACCCCGTCAAGCACCTGCCCAGCGGAAAAATAGAAATTACTTCCCAGAATCACGGGTTTATGGTCGATATCAACAGTATCCCCGATGCGGATGTCGAGATTACCCATATCAACCTGAACGATGAGACCCTGGAGGGTTTTCGGCACAAACAGATTCCGGCCTTTTCGGTGCAATACCATCCCGAAGCGGCGCCCGGCCCCCACGACAGCGACTATCTCTTTGAACAGTTCATTAAGGATATCAGGGAATTCAATGCCTAAACGAAAAGACATCAAACGCATATTGATCATTGGATCGGGGCCCATTGTTATCGGGCAGGCCTGTGAATTTGATTACTCCGGATCCCAGGCGTGCAAAGCGCTGCGCGAAGAGGGATTTATCGTGATCCTTATCAACAGCAATCCGGCGACGATCATGACGGATCCCGAGTTTTCAGACAGGACTTTCATTGAACCGCTCAATGTTGAAACAGTGACGAAGATTATCGAACAGGAACGCCCCGATGCCCTGCTGCCGACCCTGGGCGGGCAGACCAGCCTGAACCTGGCCGTGGAGCTTGCTGAAAAGGGGATTCTGGACGAATACGGCGTCGATCTCATCGGCGCGGATCTGGAGACGATCCAGTTGGCCGAAGATCGGGAACTGTTCCGCAATGCCATGCGTGAAATCGGTTTGAAAGTGCCCAATGGCGGGTGCGCGCATAATATGGAAGAAGCCCGGGCGCTTGAAGATAAGGTCGGGCTGCCCCTGATTATCCGGCCGGCCTTTACCCTGGGCGGCATCGGCGGCAGTGTGGTTTACAATAAAGAGGAGTTCGCCGAAGCGGTACAGTGGGGGCTGGATGCCAGTCCGGTGACGGAAGTACTGATCGAACAGTCCGTCCTCGGCTGGAAGGAGTACGAACTGGAAGTCATGCGTGACGGGGCGGATAACTTCGTTATTATCTGCTCCATTGAAAACTTTGATCCCATGGGAATTCATACCGGCGACAGCATTACGGTGGCCCCGGCCCAGACACTGACCGATGTCGAGTATCAGACCATGCGGGATGCCGCCCGGAAAGTTGTGGCCCGGGTTGGTGTGGAAACCGGTGGCGCCAATATTCAGTTTGCCCTGAACCCGGCCGATGGCGACATGGTCGTCATCGAGATGAACCCGCGGGTGTCGCGCAGTTCGGCCCTGGCCTCCAAGGCCACGGGGTTTCCCATTGCGAAGATTGCGGCCAAGCTGGCCATCGGTTACCGGCTGGATGAACTGCCAAACGACATCACCCGGAAAACGCCAGCCTCCTTTGAACCGGCCATCGACTACGTGGTCGTTAAAATCCCGAGGTGGGATTTTGAAAAATTTCCCGGAAATGATCAACGCCTGAATTCCCAGATGAAATCCATTGGAGAGGCGATGGGGATTGGCCGGACCTTTAAAGAAGCACTGAACAAAACCCTGCGGTCCCTGGAAAACGGCTGGTTCGGCTTTCACAAGAAAGATTCCGGCGACTATGCCGATCTGTCCAAAGAAGCCCTGCTGGATGATCTGCGGATGGGAACGCCGGACCGGATCTTGAAACTCTGGCAGGGATTTTCACTGGGGCTGTCGCCCGGTGAACTGTCGGCGGTATCGGGTATCGATGCCTGGTTTTTGAAGAACCTGCACCAGATATTCGATCTGGAATCGGACCTCTGGATCGAATACAGGAAAACAAATACGATCCAGGCGACCAGTCTCCGGCGGGCCAAGCAGTGGGGATTTTCCGACCGGCACATTGCATTTTTAACGGGTAAACCCGAAGAAGAAGTCCGCGCCATGCGGGAGCAGCACGATATTGTGCCCGCATACAAGATAGTCGACACCTGTGCCGCTGAATTTGTCTCTTACACGCCGTATTACTACTCAACCTATGATCAGGAAAACGAATCGATCGCCTCGGATCGGAAGAAAGTCATGATTCTGGGCGGTGGCCCCAACCGCATCGGCCAGGGAATCGAGTTCGACTATTGCTGTGTGCATGGCATTCTGGCCTTGAAGGCGCTGGGGATAGAAGCGATCATGGTGAACTGCAATCCCGAAACAGTCAGTACTGACTACGATGTGGCCGATAAACTCTATTTCGAACCTCTGACCTATGAAGATGTCCTCAATGTGGTGCAGCTGGAGAAACCCGACGGCGTGATTATCCAGTTCGGAGGGCAGACCCCCCTGAACCTGGCACTGCCACTCGAAAAGGCCGGTGTGCCGATCTGGGGAACATCGCCGGATTCCATTGATCTGGCCGAAGACCGGGACCGTTTTGGAGCCCTGCTGGACTCCCTTGACATTCCACATCCGCGCTACGGGATCGCCACATCGGTCAAGGAAGCGATTGAAGTGGGAAAAAGCGTCGGGTTTCCGCTCATGGTGCGGCCATCCTACGTGCTGGGCGGCCGGGCCATGGAAATTATCTACAACGTCGAAGCCCTGGAACACTATATGGCGTACGCGGTATCGGCATCAGAAGAGCATCCGGTCCTGCTTGACCGTTTTCTTGAAGATGCCTATGAATTTGATGTGGATGCGATCAGCGATGGCGAAGAAACCCGTATCTGTGGCGTGATGCAGCACATTGAGGAGGCTGGAGTCCACTCGGGAGACAGCATGGCCGTGCTGCCGCCCTACCTCCTTTCCCGCGAGCAGAACGAGGATATCAAGGAATACACCGGCCAGCTGGCCCGGGCGCTTAAAGTCAAGGGACTGCTGAATATTCAGTTTGCCATTATGTACGATACCCTCTACGTGATCGAAGTCAATCCCCGGGCCTCGCGTACGGTCCCCTTTGTCAGCAAGGTCACCGGTATCCCGATTGCCAAAATTGCCACCGAAATCATGGCCGGAAAAAAAGTATCTCAACTCGATATCGAATTCAGGGAACAACTCCCCTATGTGGCCGTTAAAGAATCCGTATTTCCCTTTGACCGGTTTGAAAAGGCGGATATCTTTCTCCGCCCTGAAATGCGCTCCACCGGGGAAGTAATGGGGATCGGGCCGACTTTCGGGGAAGCCGTTTTCAAGGCATTTCAGGCCACCGGCACGCACATTGCGGCATCCGGAACGGTTTTTGTCAGTGTCAACGATAACGATAAAGCCCGGGCGTTTTCCATTGCAGAGGGATTGCAGAAACTCGGCTGCCGGCTGGTGGCCACCAAAGGAACGGCCGAATACTTCTCCACAAGGGGCCTGCCGGTGGATACGGTACTAAAAGTCCGGGAAGGGCGCCCCAACATCATTGACAGCATTAAAAATCATGCCATCGACCTGATTATCAATACCCCGCTGGGGCATCGCTCCCGGGAAGACGAATACGCCATTGGATGGACGGCTCTGAAAACCGGAGTCCCTTTTATCACGACCCTGTCCGCGGCGGAATCCATTGTGCGGGGGCTGCGAAATGTCCAGAAGAAACCTTTGGCGTACCGGTGCCTGCAGGAATATTATACGCTATAAAACCGCCGGGGAGGCGGGAAAGACAGACTGCCCGGATCATCGGGGCACACGGTTGAAATGGCCTTAAAAAAAACGCCGGACAGCCGCGCCTGGGCGGGCTGTCCGGCGTTTTGCCGTTGACTGCCGGGAGTTAGTCTCCCAGCGTGGCGACCATGACCGCTTTGATGGTATGTACCCGGTTTTCCGCCTGGTCAAAAACCACGGAAGCGTCCGACTCGAATACTTCATCGGTGACTTCCATGGCGTCAATGCCGAATTTCTGCTGGATCTCCTGCCCGATCGCTGTTTCGCTGTTGTGAAAAGCGGGAAGGCAGTGGAGAAACCTGGCCCGGGGGTTACCCGTTTTCTCCATGACGGCGGGATTGACCTGGTAGGGCAACAGGTGATCAATCCGCTCTTTCCAGACCGTATCCGCCTCCCCCATTGAGACCCAGACATCGGTGTAGATAAAATCACATCCGGCCACGCCGGTGTCGATATCGTCGGTCAGCGTGATTTTACCGCCGGTACCGGCGGTAATCTGTTTGGCGGCAGTCACCAGGGCGGCATCGGGCTGGCGTTTTTCAGGCGCCACCGCCCGGAAGTCGATTCCCATTTTGGCGCAGCCCACGAGGAGAGAATGGGCCATGTTGTTGCGCGCATCACCTATATAGCATAGCGCCATCTCTCCCAGGGGTTTGTCGCATTGTTCCATCATCGTCAGAAGATCGGCCAGCACCTGGGTCGGGTGAAATGCGTCGGTCAGACCGTTCCAGACGGGGACGCCGGCAAACCGGGCCAGCACTTCCACGGTTTCCTGGGCAAAACCCCGATATTCAATGCCGTCGTACATCCGCCCCAGTACGCGGGCCGTGTCCCGCATTGTTTCCTTGGTGCCCATCTGGGAGCCGCCCGGCCCCAGGTAGGTGACGTGGGCCCCCTGATCGTGGGCGGCCACCTCGAAGGCGCACCGGGTCCGGGTGGAGGATTTCTCAAAGATGAGGGCAATCTGTTTACCCGTCAGACGCGGCTGTTCGGTACCGCTGTATTTTGCCTTTTTAAGATCCAGCGCCAGGTCAAGCAGGAACCGGATCTCCTGGGGCGAAAAATCGAGAAGCGTGAGAAGATGCCGGTTGCGCAGATTAAATGCCATGTCAATGCCCCTTTCATTTCGTTTAAAAAATAGAAAACATGGCGGCCGGTGATCGTGGACGCCATTAATTGTTTCTTTACTACGTAATCGGCCGCCAGACAAGTCGATGATGCCGCCAGATGACGCCCGGGACTCCGCTGATTGTGATCGACGGCAGGGATGGGTGTCTCTATCAATGGCCGATTGGCTGGAACGTTGCTTCTATGCGGGATCTTCGAGGTCTTCGTAGTCGGCAGCGAAAAACCGGGGCGTGCAGATGGCCAGAAAAACCAGATCTTCCGCGTCGCAGTTGGTTATTCGCTGCCTGCACATCGGCGGGATTCGCACCACATCACCGGCCGAAACGGTCTGCGGGGGCAGATCGCCCATTTCCACCCGTCCACGGCCGGAAAGGATCAGATACCGCTCGGCCGATTGCCGCAGGCGGTGCCAGCGGGTCGAGACGCCCGGCGCCACACGTGCCCGGGCAATGGATACGGCCGGATCGTCTTCGGAGTTGGACAGCTCGGTGATGTGGCAGCGTTCCTGTATATAGAATTCGTCCAAAGCGTCGGATCGCTGAACCATTGCTTTCATTATTGCTGCCCCGTGTTGTCTGTGCGAAATGGCTGGCGGACGGTCTTTTGTGGGCCATATATTTATTAAATCACCAGGTTGAACATGAATCCGGTAAAAAGAATCCCGCAGCCGACCACACCGATAAAAACGGCGATCAGTTTTGGCTTGAGTACTTTTCTCAAAATCACCATCTCCGGCATGGACAGGGCGATGACGCTCATCATGAAGGCGAGGACGGTGCCAAGAGCCGCGCCCTTGCCGAGCAGGGCCTCGACGATGGGCACGATGCCGGCGGCATTGGAGTACATCGGGATACCCACGAGGACCGCGGCCGGTACCGACCACCAGGTGCTTTTCCCCATGATTCTGGCCATGAAATCCTCGGGGACATAGCCATGAATCGCCGCGCCGACGCCGATGCCGATAACCACGTAAAGCCATACTTTGCCGACAATATCAACGACCGCTTCGCGGCCCCGCGCCAGCCGGTCGGTCCAGGTCAGTTTTTCTTCAACCATCGTGGCTTCGGCCGCCCGCAGTTCCCGAACCCAGTCTTCAATCCAATGCTCCAGCCTGAAGCGGCCGATGACCCAGCCGGAAATCATGGCGATGAAGAGACCGGAGCCCAGATAAAGGGCGGCGACTTTCCAGCCCAGCAGGCCGTAAAGCAGAACCAGCGCGATTTCGTTGACCATGGGGGCGGCCACCAGAAAGGAAAAGGTGACGCCCAGGGGCACGCCGGCATGAACAAATCCGATGAAAAGTGGAACGGCCGAACAGGAACAGAAGGGTGTAACGATGCCGAGCAGGGCGGCCATGACGTTGCCGGCGGTTTCCCGCTTGCCGGCGAGATATTTTCGGGTCCGGTCCTGAGTGAAAAATGAACGGATGATGCCGACGAAAAAAACAATCAATGTGAGCAGCATCATCACCTTGGGGACTTCAAAAATGAAAAACTGAAGCGTCTCCCCCATGTGGCCGCCTTTTTCAAAGCCGAGCCAGCCGTAAGTCAATAACCTGGAAAACGATTCCAGCTGTCCATAGACAAGATACCACAGGACCAGACCGCCAGCTCCCAGGAGAATGGTTTTTCCCCTGTGGACCGGTTTGTTCTCAATTCCGTGACCGGCATCCGGGTGGATGCAGCTGCAATCGGATGTTACGGGTTCCATTTTTTTCCTTTCGGATTCATTAACGTCGATTCGCCATAGTATCGGGTATTAAAACATATATCGCTATATAGCGATAAATATATGCCCGGAACCCGGCTTGTCAATCAATTTTTTATCATCCAGAATATTTACGTGGTGTTTAACCCCGGCAGCCAATGTGTATATACGGCATCTGGCAAATAGAAAGCCGCGGTTGTCAGAGCGTGCCAAAGACAATGCCAGGCGGGTGGGGTACAATGGGTAAATCGTTAAATAGCAATATGGCACCTGATGCAGCCGATTGCCGGATATCGATTTCGTATACAGATTCCGCCTTTCCGCCAGATCCCCTATAGTTCGTAGCCCCCCAACAGCGTTATTCCTTCGATCAATTCTTTTACCGCACCGGCTTTTTTTGGAAAATGGCGTATCGACCGGTTTTGGAGTGATTCGATCCATTCCGTTATCCAGTTGACATCTTTCCGGCTGTAAAAACAGCTCATGACCTCGCAGTTGAGAAACAGGCTGCGGTAATCCATATTGGCCGAACCGGCCATTGCCAGTGTCCGGTCAAAGACCAGGGCCTTGGCATGTACCATGACATCCTGCAGAAACCAGATCCGGACACCGACAGCTGCCAACTCGCGCAAAAACCGGTTGCGGGCAATATCGGCAATGCGGTGGTTGGATCTGGCCGGAAGCACCAGCTCAACGCTGACACTGCGCAGGGCGGCGAGTTTAAGGGCCTCCTGAATACCCGAATCTGGAACAAAATAGGGAGTGACGATCAGAATGCGTGTGCCGGCCGCATAGCAGGCAGTGAGAAAGGCCGCATAGATGGGGTCATCGGCCACATCCGGCCCCGATGGAACCACCTGGATCCGGCTGTCGCCAGAAGATGTCAGCGGTGGTGGATGGGGCGCTGGGAGAACCCCTTCGACAGAAAATTGCCAGTCTGCTTCGAAAATAGTTTGATAAGCGGCAACCACCGATCCCCGCTGACAGAAACTGAGATCAATCCAGCAGTTATCCGGGCAGTGCGGCCCCAGGTATTCCGACGCCAGATTTCGTCCGCCGGTCCAGACGGTTTGGTGATCCACGATAACTATTTTCCGGTGATTGCGCAGATTGGTCCGGCCCCGCATGGGCCGGTGCAGAACGGGGATAAACCGGGCCACCTGTCCCCCGCTGTCAAGAAGCGGCTGCAGGGCCTGTGTCGTAAGTGTAAAAGAGCCGACACCGTCCAGCAGCAGCCGGACCTGAATACCCCGGGCCGCCGTTTCTGTTAATCGGGATAAAACCGCGCGGCCCACCGAATCGTTTCCCAGAATAAAGATGGAGATATCGATACTTTCCCGCGCGGACTTGATCAGATCAATCAATGCCTGCCAGGCGGCCCGCCCGTTTTCATGGAACTGAACGCAGTTGTCTCCGGTGGCCGGGGGAACCCCGAGGGCGGTCAAGAGGGTATGCACGGGATGGGAATACGTATCCGGTAATCCCGGCAGGCGTATTTGCGCCTTTTTGGTGATTGCGGCGCTTATTTTTCGTTCACCAAAGGCCAGGTAAAGTGGAATACCGATGAGGGGAATAAAAATAATGGCAAATATCCACCCCAGTGACACCGCCGGTTTACGGGGACTGCGCAATATTTGAGAGATGAACAGGATGGCTAAAAGAACGGTGACTATCGTGGCAAAGTGAAAGAGTACCGGCCAGATGGCGCTGATGGCCGGGTGCACTCCGGAAGTGGCCCCTGGCATTTTAGTCCTCCAAATATGACGATGAAAAAATGATCCGGCGGGACGATGAAAACCGCCGCCGGCAAAGCAAAACCCGATTCATCACCGGTCAATGACCAATCGTAGCAAAAAGACTGAGCAGGGCCAGGATCGTGCACCCGGCCAGAGCCAGACTGTAGGATTTGATCAGCCACCGGGGCGTCGCGTCAAGGTCGAGATCCGCCATGCGAACATGGAGATGACTGTATCGCCACGCCGCCTGCAGAAATGAGATGGCACTGAATGAGAGCAGAACCGTGGCGATGATCAGCAACACCCACAAGGGAATGTCCTCCTTTAGGAATTTTTCGATCCCCAGGCCGGCTGCAAAGGTCGATACGCCTGTTCGAACCCAGGCCTGGTAGGTTCGTTCATTGGCCAGCGCCGTCCGGTCCAGCGCCAGCCGGACGCTGTCATTATTCAAATACTGCGGTGTAATTTCAACTTCATCGGGTATGCCGATTTTTGGCATGTTCATGATGGAATGGTCCTTTTTGGGATTTGTTGATATTTACAGTTGATCCGGTTACCGGTTGTCGCGCGGCTGCACGCATCAACGTACCAGAAAATGAAGTGATTTTTCAAACAGGAATGCTGTCTGAAACGGTCAGGTGGATATACAGGGCGGTTTTTATCTGTTTTCCGCCTGTTTCTTGACAAACCGGCCGGTTTATTAAACTCTGGGGAAGAGAGAATCGGAATGATGCGGGGATGGCACTCAAAAAAGGGGAAAGATACGATTCTAACAGAAAGTTAATACCGGGCTAACAAACTGCCGATAATCAAATGACAAAAGCGGGGATTGCCGCCCCGTCCGTCACAGGGGCGGCGACGTGACCAGCAGAATCACCGCCGCTTGTCATGAGTGATATCATTCGCCCGGCAGGCGGACCGGCCTGCTGTTAACTCAAGGGGAGATTTTCCAATGGCCAAGCACCTGATGCGCGAACTGGAAAAAATTAAAAAAATGATATTGTCCCTCGGCGCCCTGGTGGAAAACCGGGTCCACATGGCCGCCGAGGCCATAGACAATCCGGATGCCGGTCTGGCCGAAAAGATCATCCGGACGGACTACGAGATCGATGAGATGGAGGTTGAAGTCGAGGAAGAATGCCTCAAGGCACTGGCCCTGTACCAGCCGGTGGCCGTGGATCTGCGCTTTTTAACGGCGGTCATCAAAATCAACAACGACCTGGAACGGATCGGCGATCAGGCCGTTAACATCGCTCAACGGGTGCAGATTATTGCCCGGCAGGCGCGGTACCGGTTTATTTTTGATTACTCCACCATGGCCGAAAAGGCCCAGGCCATGCTGAAACAGAGCCTGGATTCTCTGGTCAACATGGATATCGACCTGGCGCTGATGGTTCTGAACCTCGATGACGAGGTGGATGCGCTCCAGAAAAAAGCCTACGATCAGATCAAGGCCGCCATGGCCGACCATCCCGATCATCTCGGCTATCTGATCAATCTGCTGCTGATTTCCCGGCATCTGGAACGACTGGCCGATCATGCGACGAATATCGCCGAAGAGGTAATCTACATGATCGAAGGCGAAATTGTCCGGCATGGGAACCGTTGAAGGAGCCTGCGATGGCAAAGGAAACGATTCTGGCTGTCGACGATGAGAAAGATATCCTCGAGCTGCTGACGGTCAACCTCACCCGGGAGGGGTTCCGGGTGGATACGGCGGCCAGCGGCGAAAAAGCCCTCGAAAAAGCCGACAGCGAGCGGCCCGACCTGATCCTTCTCGACCTGATGCTGCCCGGTATTGACGGGCTGGAGGTGACGCGGCGGCTGAAACGCAATGATCGCACCCGCCGCGTTCCGATTTTCATGCTGACCGCCAAGGGCGGGGAAGCCGATGTGGTGACCGGCCTGGAACTGGGCGCCGACGATTACATGGCCAAACCTTTTTCTCCCAGGATTCTCATTGCCCGGATCAAAGCAGTTTTGCGGCGCTGCCAGCGGCCGGTGATGGATAATAATGATGTCATCAGGGTGAATGAACTGGTGATTCATCCCGGGCGGCGGGAAGTGCGGGCCGGGGGCCGGCCCGTTGAATTGACCTACACCGAGTTTCAGGTGCTTTACCATCTGGCCCGGCGACCCGGCTGGGTGGCGACCCGCTATCAGATTGTCAACGCCGTCCGGGGGGATGACTATTCTGTCACTGAGCGGAGCGTGGATGTCCAGATTGCTGGTCTGCGCAAAAAGCTCGGAAAATCCGGGGCGAATATCGAAACGGTCCGCGGG
>CAZNZW010000023.1:31388-44727 GCA_964577615.1 uncultured Desulfobacterales bacterium
TGGTCTGCGCAAAAAGCTCGGAAAATCCGGGGCGAATATCGAAACGGTCCGCGGGGTCGGTTATCGCCTGAAAGAGACATGAAGAAAAGAAAAAAACTGATCTGGCAACTCCTGCTGCCCTATCTGCTCATTACCGTATTGGCCCTGGCCGGGCTGACGATTTATGCGTCCATCGCCCTGCGCCATTTTCTTCTGGATCGCCAGCGCAGTGAGCTGGAAACCCGGTTGGTCCTGATGAAAAAGCCGATTCGGACGCTGCTGGCCGCTGACCGGCGGCAGGAACTGGATTCATATTGCAAAACAACCGGCCGGGCCACGGCCACCCGCATTACCATTATCCTTCCGAAAGGTGATGTGGCGGGTGATTCGGCCCGGAATCCCGCGAAGATGACGAACCTGCGCTCCCGGCCGGAAGTCGTTGAAGCCCTGACCGGCCGGGTGGCCACCCGCATTCGCCGCAGTGAAACGCTGAACCGCCAGACGATGTATGTTGCCGCGCCCCTGACGGATGGCGATGGTCGCCGGATAGCCATCGTGCGCGCGGCCGTGCCGCTCACTTTTGTCAGCGATGCGCTGTCAAGGCTCCAGTGGCAGATCGCCCTGGGGGGCTTTCTGGTGGCATTATTGGCTGGCGGGGTCAGCATGGCCGTTTCCCGGCGCATCAGTGAACCCATTGCCACCCTGCAGATGGGAGCCCGGCGCTTTGAGGCCGGCGATCTGTCCCACCGGCTGCCGGTGTCCGCCGGCAAGGAGGTGGCCGCCCTGGCCGATACGTTCAATCGCATGGCTGAAGAAATGGCAACCCGGATCGATACGATCACCCGTCAGCGCAACGAATTGCGGGCGATCCTGGCCAGTCTGCAGGAGGGGTTGATAACCGTGGACCGTAAGGAGAGGATCCGGAATGCCAATCAGGCGGCCGCTGACATGCTCGAAGTGGCGGTCGACGCGCTGCCGGGCAAAACGGTGGTGGAAATTACCCGGAATCTCGATTTTGAGGTCTTTGTCCGCGGCGCCCTGGCCGCCGGACCGGGAGAGCGGCCGCATCTTGAGTTTCGTACCGGCGGCGGGCGGATGCTGAAAGCGCAAGCCACGGTGTTCAGCGGCGAAAACGCCGGTCTTTCCGGTATCCTGATCGTCCTCAACGATGTCACCGAATTGCGTCGTCTGGAGGCGGTGCGGCAGGATTTCGTGGCCAACGTCTCCCATGAAATCCGGACGCCGCTGACGGCTATCAAAGGCTTTGTCGAAACCCTCCGGTACAGCCCGGCAGAATCGGAAACGGAAACGCAGCGGTTTCTCGATATTATCGACCGGCATGTGAACCGGATGAACGCCATTGTCGGCGACCTGCTGACACTTTCGCGGCTTGAACACGAAAACGGGACGGCGGCCGGCCACTTTGAGAAAAAACCGGTCAGAAAGATACTGGAAACCGCCCACGAGGTCTGCCGTCCGGCGGCGGATAAAAAACAGATTGTCCTGTCTCTGTCCTGTGCCGATGATCTGACGGCCCGCATGGATGACACCCTGATGGAGCAGGCCCTGATCAATCTTATTGATAATGCCGTCAAGTACAGTCCGGCCGATACGACGGTCACCCTCACTGCTGTTGCCGGAAACGATGAACTGCGTATCCAGGTACAGGATCAGGGGCCGGGGATTGCCCGGAAACATCTGCCCCGTCTGTTCGAGCGTTTTTACCGTATCGACAGCGCCCGCAGCCGCCAGCTGGGCGGAACCGGTCTGGGGCTGGCGATCGTCAAGCATATTGTACAGGTTCACGGGGGACATATCAGTGTTCAAAGCCTATCGGGCCATGGCAGCACCTTTACCCTTTATCTGCCGTTTAATACGGTGGATTCCCCCTCTCATTCAACATGAAAAGCTAGCGCCCGGCTAACACGGCGCTAACAAAACATCGTTATTTTTCTATTGATGCTATTTCTGATCCAGACAGACGGGAGACGGTGATGCCCTTATTTTATCTGCTGTTCAGCCTCCTGGCCATGGGCGCCCTGGCCTATGGACTGGGCTGCCGGCGTGCCCGGGGCCTGTTGTCAAAAGCAGCTACCGGCAGTGGGGCACTGCCATCCCGCCCCGTTTATTACGGGCTCTGGACGGCCATCTGGTGCAGTATCCCGGCGTTGATCGTTTTGGCGATCTGGGTGCCGGCCGAATCGACCCTCATCACGAACCTTGTCACCGCCGATCTGCCGGCCAAGATTCAATCCCTTCCCCAGGTGCGCCTGAACCTTGTTCTCAACGATGTCCGTAACATGGCGGCCGGCAATGACGCCGCCGGTCAGAGCGGGCACGTCGGACCCGCCCTTCGCCAGGCGGCAGATCATTACAGACACCTCGAGAATATCAGCCGGGCCGCGTTGACGGTGATCTGTCTGCTGGTGGCGATGGCCGGACTGCTGCTGGCCCGGCGGAAAATATCGCCCCGACTGCCGGCCCGCAATCGGGTGGAGACGGTTATCCGCTGGATGCTGATTGCCTGTTCCACGGTGGCGGTGTTTACCACCATCGGTATCGTTCTGTCGGTCCTGTTCGAAGCCATTCGATTTTTCAAGATCATACCTGTGTCTGATTTTCTCTTTGGTCTCAAGTGGCGCCCGCAGATGGCCATCCGGGCCGATCAGGTGGGGTCTTCGGGGGCTTTCGGCATGATTCCCGTATTTACGGGGACCGCCCTGATCGCCGCCATCGCCATGCTGGTGGCCGTCCCCCTGGGACTGATGTCCGCCGTCTATCTGTCCGAATATGCCGATCGTCGTTTCCGCGACGTGGCCAAACCCCTGCTCGAAATCCTTGCCGGGATTCCCACAGTGGTTTACGGGTTTTTCGCCGCCCTGACCGTGGCGCCCTTCATCCGGCACATCGGAGAGGCGGCCGGACTGACGGTGGCATCGGAAAGCGCCCTGGCCGCCGGGCTGGTCATGGGGGTGATGATCATCCCCTTTGTTTCTTCGCTTTCCGACGACGTCCTCAACGCCGTTCCCCAGTCCCTGCGGGACGGCAGCTACGCCCTGGGCGCCACCCGGTCGGAGACCAGCCGCCGGGTCGTCCTGCCGGCGGCCCTTCCCGGTATCGTAGGCAGCGTTCTGCTGGCCATGTCCCGGGCCATTGGAGAAACCATGATTGTTGTCATGGCCGCCGGGCTGTCGGCCAACCTGACCGTTAATCCGCTCAAGGCCGTGACCACCGTCACCGTCCAGATTGTTACCCTGCTCGTTGGTGACCAGGAATTTGACAGCGCCAAAACGCTGGCGGCCTTTGCCCTGGGGCTGGTGCTTTTTGGCGTGACGCTGATGTTAAACATTATTGCGCTGTACGTGGTGCGCAAATACAGAGAACAATATGAGTAAACCGATGCGTTCATCCACAGGTGCCGGTGCGGCCGCGACGGCTGGCCGCCGCTTTGTCGAAAAGGGGCTGGCCCGAAGGTATCGGGCCGAAAAACGGTTTCGCCGGCTGGGCCTGGCCGCGATTGTCGTCAGTCTGTCGTTCCTGGCGCTGCTCTTTGCCAGCATCGTATCCAGCGGATATTCGACCTTTGAACAGACCGTCATCCGGTTGACCGTCTTCATCGATCCACACGCGTTTGACAACGAGTCGCTGGAAAGCGCCGATTATGCCGGTCTGGTCAAGGCAGCGATGCGACGCCGGTTTCCAGGGGTTAAAAAACGGAAACAGAAACGGCAGCTGTATAAACTCGTCAGCCCGGGAGCGGCCTGGCAGCTGCGTGCCAAAGTGCTGCGGCATTCCGAGCTGATCGGCAAAACAATTACCGTCTGGGTCCCTGCAGACGATGACGTCGATATGCTGGCCAAGGGAAAAGTCGACCGGCACCTTCCGGAAAGCTCGCGCCGTCTGAAGGATATCCAGATCCGGTGGATCGAACGTCTTGAGAAGAAAGGGGAAATTGAAAAAAGATTTAACCGCGCCTTTTTTACTGCCGCGGATTCGCGCGAGCCGGAACTGGCCGGCATACTGGGCGCCGCGGTGGGATCCGCGTTCACCCTGATTTTAACCCTGCTGCTGTCGTTTCCCATTGGCACCGCCACGGCCGTCTATCTTGAGGAATTTGCGCCGAAAAATCGCTGGACAGACATTATCGAAGTCAACATCAACAATCTGGCCGCCGTTCCCTCCATTGTTTTCGGCCTGCTGGGGCTGGGGATATTTATCAATTTTTTCGGTCTTCCGCGGTCATCATCACTGGTGGGCGCGCTGGTGCTCACCCTGATGACGCTGCCGACGATCATTATTGCTGCCCGGGCGGCCCTGAAGTCCGTGCCGCCCTCCATCCGGGAAGCAGCGCTGGGTGTGGGCGCTTCCAAAATGCAGACCGTGGTGCACCATGTCTTTCCGCTGGCGCTGCCCGGCATGCTTACCGGAACCATTATCGGCATGGGCCGGGCGCTGGGTGAAACCGCGCCGCTGTTGATGATTGGCATGGTGGCCTTTATTGCCGATATTCCCAGAAATTTTATCGATCCCGCCTCGGCGCTGCCGGTTCAGATCTATCTGTGGGCCGACAGCCCCGAGCGGGCCTTCATGGAACGGACATCGGCGGCCATAATGGTTTTGCTGATTTTTTTAATTTTGATGAATGCCACCGCCGTCTACCTGAGAAAACGATTTGAAAAGCGATGGTAACCCCGTGCGTATGTTTTTCCAACATTTCTTTAATCGCGTGCAAACAGGGCGGTTTTAATATCAGGTAACCAAATCGGGGAATGTGGCGTGTCTGTGTCCGAACGGTTTTGCCGTCCGCGGCGATCCACAATA
This sequence comes from uncultured Desulfobacterales bacterium, assembly GCA_964577615.1. GTDB lineage: Bacteria > Desulfobacterota > Desulfobacteria > Desulfobacterales > QNYZ01 > QNYZ01. Next base: position 36,189 of record CAZNZW010000023.1, read on the forward strand.
AAGAATCCACCGGAATCGAGTGGCGACCGGTTTTCACCCGCTCAACCACCCGGGAAAAGGAGCGTATTCACATGATCAGAAAAATGGTTTATTGGGGTACGGCGGCCCTGCTGGCCGTCTCGTTCTGCGGACCCGGCCCGGCATGGGCCCGGGATTATATCAGTATCGTGGGGTCATCCACCGTTTACCCTTTTGCGACCGTTGTGGCGGAACAATTCGGGAAAAGTACGTCCTTTAAAACACCCAAGATCGAACCCACGGGATCGGGCGGCGGGTTTAAACTTTTTTGCGCGGGTGCCGGCATTGACACGCCGGACATCACCAATGCATCGCGGCCCATCAAAAAATCTGAAATCGAAACGTGTGCCAGAAACGGTGTCACGGAAATCGTGGCCGTAAAAATAGGGTATGACGGCATCGTGCTGGCCAATGCCAAAAGTGCCGCGCCGCTCAAACTGACCCTGCGGGATATCTTCCTGGCCCTGGCCAGAAACGTGCCGGATCCCAAAGGAAGCGAGCGTCTGGTCCCCAATCCGTACAGGACCTGGAAAGATGTGAACGCGGCTCTGCCGGCAAACAGGATTGAAGTGCTCGGGCCGCCCCCCACCTCGGGGACGCGGGACGCCTTTGTGGAGCTGGCCATGGAAGGGGGCGCTGAAAACTTTGCCTGGATTAAAACCATCGAAAAAAACGATAAGCGGGCATACCGGGAGGTATGCCATACCATTCGTGAAGACGGGGCCTATGTTGAAGCCGGAGAGAATGACAACCTGATCGTGCAGAAGCTCGAAGCCAATCCCAAAGCTGTCGGTATCTTCGGTTTCAGCTTTCTGGACCAGAATGCCGATAAGATCCAGGGCGCTTTAGTTGATGGCGTTCCGCCCGATTTCGACAGTATTGCCGATGGCCAATACCCCCTGTCCCGCCCGCTTTTCTTTTATGTGAAAAAATCACACGTGGGCGCCGTGCCCGGCATGAAGGAATACATTGCCGCGTTTACCAGTGAACAGGCCTGGGGGGAAGAGGGATACCTGGCCGACAAGGGGATGATTCCCATGCCCGATGATGAACGGGCAAAAATAAGCGCCCAGGCCCGAAATCTGGTGCCCCTGTCGCAATAATATGCCAGGCGACAGTGAAGGCATCGGGCCGCCGGTGTGAATATCTGTGTCGATGTTTTTTGAAAGGAAGCGCAAATGCAATCTGAATCTCAGGCCGCTGCTGAAAATAAAATAAAACCGTCTCCACAGGGAGATGCCGGTCCGGAGGGGCGTCATCTGGTCGGTCGGGATCACCGCGAAACGGTGGGGGAGATCGAAGTGGCCGATCCGCGTATCCGCTGTCGCCACGTGGAGGTTTTTTACGGCGAGAAGCAGGCCATTTTTGATGTATCGCTGGACATCGCCCGTAACGAGGTCATCGCCATGATCGGTCCGTCGGGATGCGGCAAATCGACCTTTTTGAGGTGCCTGAACCGCATGAACGACACCATCGATATCTGCCGCATTACCGGTGAGATCACCATGGATGGCGTGAATATCTATGCCAAAGCCATGGACGTGGTCCCTCTGCGTGCCAAGGTTGGCATGGTGTTCCAGAAGCCCAATCCGTTTCCCAAATCGATCTACGACAATGTTATTTACGGGCCCAAAATACATGGTATGGCCGAAAGCCGCAGCGATCTGGACGGGATCGTCGAAAGCTCACTGCGCAGGGCGGGCCTCTGGGAAGAGGTGAAAGACCGTCTTGATCAGCCGGGAACGGGCCTGTCCGGCGGGCAGCAGCAGCGCCTGTGCATCGCCCGTGCCATTGCCGTCCGGCCCGAGGTGATCCTGATGGATGAGCCCTGTTCGGCCCTGGATCCCATTGCGACCGCCCGCATCGAAGATCTGATTGACGAACTGCGGCGGCAGTATACCATTGTTATTGTGACCCACTCCATGCAGCAGGCCGCCCGTGTCTCTCAACGCACCGCCTACTTTCACCTCGGCTATCTGATCGAAGTCGGGGATACCCAGCAGATTTTTACCAACCCGCGCCACCCGCTCACCGAGGATTATATTACGGGGCGTTTTGGATAGGCCGCGGTGTTTTTTTTACGGACGGGTGCCCGGATACCATTGTCTGACAGCGGTTGACCGGCGCAGGGCGCCCAGAAGAATGCGGTCGACCGGCCGGCGGCTTCTGCGGGAGATCGACTGGATCAATCCGGCCACCTGCTGCCCGGTGGCTTCGGCACCGGGGAGATCGGCCTGGTTTAGAAAGACAATCCGCCGGGTATCCGTTCGATCGGCATCGGCACGGGCCAGGTCGTGAACCAGCGCCCTGGCCATCGCACCGGCGGTTACCGGCATGTTCAGGGGCAGGGCGGTGACCCTGGAAAATTGTTCAGCCCTGAATACGGTTGCGTCGGTGAGAGGTCGGCCGACAGCCGACAGTCCGGCGACGGCGACGATATGGGTCGTGCTTCGGGACACCACCGGTTCATGGCGGGCGCAGGTTTTAAGCGGCCGGCGCGCGGCACCGTCGGCTTCCACGATAATCCAGTCGTAAAGGGCGGACTGCCGTAACTGGTCGATGACCGCCGGATCCAGCCCCAGCACTTTTCCCCGGGCGGCGCTCTGCTCCCGCCCGGCGGTGACATGAGAATGGCGCCGGAAAGCATCGCGCGACCGGGAGAGAATCTCGCCGGCATCCGGGGACAGGATAAGCCTGGGGGACTGGCCCGGCAGGGGCTGAAGGATTCTGGTGGTTGTCGTGGTGAGTACTTTTTTCCCGGAACCGGCCAGGCGCGCGGCCAGCCGGAACATCAGCGTTGTTTTGCCGCCGGCGCCGATGAGGCTGACAACCCCGTTGTCAGTCAGCATCAACGCCTCTGCCAGATTGCATGACGCCGTCACCGCAGTGTCTCCCTGGTTCATGGCCCTGGTGGTTGACATGTTCCGGTCATCGGTACGTTTTTGTCAGAAAATACCATGCGTTGGAAAAATATGACCGGGCGATTTGCATTTTTTCACTGGTTCCGGATTGTTATGAAATCGTGTAGTTCGGCCCCCCACCCTCCGGACAGTTCCAGATAATATTCTCAAATGGATCTTTAATCTCGCAGGTTTTGCAGTGCAGACAATTGGAGGGATTGAGCTTGAGCTGACGCCGGCCGGTCCCATCGGAGATGATTTCGTAAACCGATCCCGGACAGAAGCGGGTGCAGGGATTGCCATACGCCTGATAGCAGCGTTCCACGCACAGATCGGGATCGACGATGGTGAGATGGCAGGGCTGGTTTTCCTCGTGATGAACGCCGGACAGGTACACGCCGGTCAGTTTGTCCACGTACAGCGTGCCGTCTACCGCCGGCGGCGCCGGCGGGGATGCGGTTTTCCCGGATGGCGGTATCCGGCGCAGGGTGGTCCAGTCGGGCGCTGCGCTCATGGGATCCTTGAGACCGCGTCCCCGGGTGAAGTGCTGGGCGCCGATATGGAGGAATTTCACGGGGCCTTTCCGGCTCAGCGCCTGGCTGAAGTTCCGGGCAAGGTGATTTTCGGCCTGAATCCAGCTGCGGGCCACCGCATCCGGATAGCGGTCGAGGATGGCGCGTGACGCGTCATCGGCGGCAATGGCGTCGGCAGCGGTTTCCGCGGCCAGCATGCCGGATTTCATGGCCGTGTGGATGCCTTTGAGGCGCTGGGGGTTGAGCAGGCAAGCGCCGTCTCCCACGATCATGGCGCCATCCGTGGCCAGCTGCGGCATGCTGTAGTATCCGCCGGACGCCAGGGTTTTGGCGCCCTGTTGAATCACCTTGCCGCCGCGGATAATATCGGCGATGAGCCGGTGGCGCTTGAACTGCAGAAAAGCCTCGTATGGTTCCAGAAGCGGGTTCTCATAGTCGAGCCCCACCACCAGCCCGCAGGCGATGCGGTTGTCTTTCATTTTATACAGAAATCCGCCGCCCTTGGTGTCCAGCCCCAGGGGAAAGCCGAATGTATGCACCACCGTGGTTTCCGACTGGATAAACAGGTTGTCTTCGGGCAGCTCGATCACTTCCTTGATGGCGGTTTCGAATGTCTGGGGCACCGGACCGGTGAAGAGATTCAGCTGCCGGCCCATGTCCCGGGTCAGGCTGCCCCGGGAACCCTCGCCAAAAACGGTCACTTTGGCGGTCAGATCGACACCGGGTTCAAAATTCGATTTTTTCTTCCCGTCTTTGTCAACGCCCTTATCAACCGTGCGGACGCCGGTCACCGTGCGATTGTCTGCGCCGTATAAAATTTCAGCGCCGGCAAAACCGGGAAAGATCATCACGCCCATTGCCTCGGCGATGTCGCCCAACCAGCGGCAGAAGCGGGAAAGGCTGATAATATGAGCGCCCGCATTGTGCATGTACGGCGGCGCGTACGGCAGGGTAAATGCCCGTCGGTCCGTCAGAAAACAGAAACGGTCCGAACAGTTTTCCGTTTCAAGGGGGCATTTTAGGTCCCGATAGTCGGGCAGGAGTTCGGCCAGGGCAATCGGGTCGATAATGGCACCGCTGAGACAGTGGGCGCCAATGGTATCGCCTTTTTCGATCAATCCAACTTCGATGGAGAGGTTCTTTTCTTTGGCCAGCTGCATCAGCCGGATGGCGCCGGCCAGATTGGCCGGGCCGCCGCCGACAAACAGGACGTCCAGTGGCATTTCTTCGTGCTGTGTACTCATTTGCATCTCTTTTCCGGGTATTTTATTTCAGTATCAGGCGTAAGGCGCCGGTTAACGGCTTCCACCCTGAATTATCAAGCATCGTCTTTTTTGTCCAGTGGGGATGTCATCCGGAGATTTCGCTTGTTGATCATTCCGGCCCGGTTCTGATAAGGAAAATACGTGCAACTATTGAATGATGAGAACGGCGGGGGGCGTTTGCCGGGGAGACGAAGCACCTTCATGAACCGCCGGCAGGCGGACGCCAGGGACGTCCGGCGGACCGGCACAGACATTTTTTTATCACGGTACACCCAAAATATGATACAGATCAGCCGCATCTGATACGTTTTTTTATTATTCACCGACGATGGAGATGACAATGCTTTCGCTTCTACTGGAACCCGGCTTCTGGCTGAATCTTTTTTCAGTGACCCTGATTCAGATCGCACTTGGTGCCGATAATCTGATCATCATTACCATTATCGCCAATAAACTCCCGCGCAGTCAGCGTAAAAAGGCCATCCACCTCGGGTTGATTCTGGCCATGCTGTTCCGGATCGCGCTGCTGGGGTTTGTCAGCTATGTCCTCAAATACGCCACCGGCGTTTTCTATCATCTTAACTTTGATGCCCTGGGCAGACTGGTGCTTCATGCCGAAGTCAGCGGCAAAGCCCTGGTTCTGGCCGGGGGCGGGCTGTTTCTTATCTGGAAGGGCGTTAAAGAGCTGCGTCTGAAATCAAAAGGCGTCGAGCTGGAAGTGGAATCTTTTTCACGCTTCAGCCAGGTGGTGTTTCTCATCGTCGGCATGAACCTCCTTTTTTCTGTTGATTCGATTCTCACCGTCGTGGGGATGACCGATACGTTTCTGGTCATGATGGGTTCGGTGGTGATCTCGGTCGGCATCATGCTGGTCTTTGCCGGCTATATCTCCGATTACATGGGCCAGAATCCGGATTTTGAAATCCTGGGCCTGTTCGTTCTGCTGCTCATAGGATTTGTACTGATTCTTGAAGGCGGGCATGTGGCCCACATGACGGTTAACAGCCAGGCCTTTCCCTATATTCCGCAGTGGATTGTGATCTTTATTCTTATGCTGATGTTTACCGTGGATCTTTACCAGAACTGGGTAGAGCGCAAACGGGAGCAGATACCCATTCAGCTGCGCCGCCGGCGCAAATCCGAAGAGATGGAAAATCCATGCGCGGGCGACCCGGCGCAGCCGTCAAGGTAAATGCGGGGCCGGGCGCTTTTAAGCGGGAAACCCGCTGGTGGTTTTTACCCGGGGAAACACAATTCCGCCTTCGGGAATACGCTGCCATTTAAGGACAACCGGTGAAGGCGAGACATGCCAGATGTCGCGGCAGTATTCGGCAACCGACCGGTCGGATGAAAACTTTCCCATGTTGGCCACATTGAGAATCGACATCCGCGCCCATCGTTTTTTGTCTTTAAAAACCGTACCGGCCCGATCCTGGCAATCGATATAACTCTGGTAATCGGCAAGGAGCAGATAGTCGTCGTGGTAGAGCAGTGAGTCAACCAGCGGCTTGAAGAGCGCCTGATCACCGCCGGAAAAATGGCCTGACCGGATCAGATCAATGGCACTTTTAAGCGCATCGTTGGACCGGTAGTAGTCCATCGGCTGGTATTGACCGGCCTTGAGGGCCTCGACTTCCTCGACGGTGAGACCGAAAAGGAAGAAGTTATCCGCGCCCACTTCTTCCCGGATCTCGATATTGGCGCCGTCCAGCGTCCCGATGGTCAATGCCCCGTTCATGGAAAACTTCATGTTGCCGGTCCCCGATGCTTCCTTGCCGGCCAGGGAGATCTGTTCGGACAGGTCGGCCATGGCGTAAACGGCGTGGCCGGTTTTGACATTGTAGTTGGGAATAAAAAAGACGCTGAGCCGGCCGTGCATGTCCGGGTCCCGGTTGATCACATCGGCGACGGAATTGATCAGCTTGATCATGAGTTTGGCCATGAAATAGCCGGGCGCAGCCTTGCCGCCGAAAACGAAAACCCGGGGCGTCATGTCGATCTCCGGATCCGCCTTGATCCGGTTATACAGGGTGATCACGTGCAGCAAATTGAGGTGCTGCCGCTTATACTCGTGAATCCGCTTGACCTGAACGTCAAACAGGGCGCCGGGGTCGGCGGTTACCGTGCCGTCCATGCCGGGATAGATCGTCAGATTATTCTTGTTATTGTCTTTAACCGCCATCCATTTTTCCTGGAATGCCGCGTCATCAGCCATTTTTTCAAGCTTTTTCAACTGGGACAGATCGGTAATCCATCCTTCACCCAGGGCCTCTGTTATCAAACGGGTCAGCCCGGGATTGCTGACGGCCACCCATCGGCGCGGCGTCACGCCGTTGGTAATGTTTATTATTTTCCCGGGATACATGGCGTTAAAATCGGCAAGGGTATGCTTTTTCAGCAATCGGGTATGCAGGGCCGCCACGCCGTTAATTACGTGGCTGCCGACGCAGGCGAGATGCGCCATGCGCACATATCTTGGCCCGGATTCGTCAATAATCGACATGCGCCGGACCCTGTCTTCGTCACCGGGAAACCGGGCGCGTACGTTGTCGAGGAAACGGCGGTTGATTTCATAGATAATTTCAAGATGGCGCGGTAAGAGGCTGCCGAAGAGGTTCAGCGACCATTTCTCCATGGCTTCAGGCAGAAGGGTGTGGTTGGTATAGCAGAGCGTCCGGCGGGTGATATCCCAGGCCTGATCCCATTCGAGATGATGGATATCGACGAGAAGCCGCATCAGTTCCGGTACGGCGATGGCCGGGTGGGTGTCATTGAGCTGTGCCTGAAAATCTTCGTGGAAATCATCAAGGTTATCGTTGATGAACAGGTGGATGCGGATCATATCCTGCAGGGCACAGGAAACAAAGAAGTACTGCTGTTCCAGACGCAGCTTTTTACCCTGAAACTGCTCGTCATTGGGGTAGAGGACTTTGGTGATGTTTTCGGCGGCGACCTTTTCTTCAACCGCGCCAAAATAATCGCCAACGTTGAAATCATCAAAATCAAATGATTTGGGGGCCTGTGCGCTCCATAGCCGCAGCAGGTTGATATTGTTGACTTTATATCCGGGAACAGGCGTGTCGTATGGAATGCCGGTGATGACCCGTGACGGTACCCAGGATACGCGAAAGTTGCCGTCCGAATCCGTAGATGACCGGGTATAGCCGCCAAAACCGACACGGCAGGCCATGTCCGGCTTTCGGATTTCCCAGGGATTGCCCGGCTTGAGCCAGCGGTCACTGATTTCTTTCTGCCAGCCGTTTTCGATTTCCTGGTCGAACATGCCAAACTCGTACCGGATCCCGTATCCGATGGCTGGAACCTGCAAAGTGGCCAGCGAGTCAAGATAGCAGGCGGCCAGCCGCCCCAGGCCGCCGTTGCCCAGCCCCGGTTCTTCTTCATGGTCGATGATGGCCTGAAGATCCAGCCCGGCCTCATCGGCGGCCTGAACCACATCATCGTAAAGATCCATGCAGATCAGATTGTTGACCAGGTGAGGGCCCATCAAAAATTCGGCGGACAGGTAACAGACGATTTTGCTTTCTTTGTCGAGCAGAGATTCCATTGAATTGACAAAGAGATGCTGCATGCGGTCCCGCACGGTATAGGCCACGGCCAGGAAATAATCGTTCAGGCAGGCGGTACGGGTGGTTTTCCCCTGTTTATAAAAAAGATTATAGGCAAAGGCCCGTTTAAGTTTGTTGATCCGGTCGTCTTTATCCGTACCCATGATCCGTCCTCTCGGTGGCAGTGTCCGTTCTCATTTAGTGGTGCCCGTATCTTCGGCTGTTTCAGGCAAGAATCCGTTCTGTGGGAATTTTTG
>CAZNZW010000024.1:0-41285 GCA_964577615.1 uncultured Desulfobacterales bacterium
GGGCGTTTTGTCCCTGCCCCTTGTTTTTCTGGTTCGCCGGATCAACGCATATCCAGCCCAACACCTGTCCGACACACTTCCGATGGTTTTAGACATGGCCCGGACCGCGGGCATCATCTTTGCTTTATCACTGGTATTGCCCGTTTTCCTGAAATGGGCACTGCTCGGCCGGGTCCGGCCCGGGAAATATCCGTTGTGGGGGTGGTTTTTCCTGCGATGGTGGCTGGTGGGAAAAGCGGCGGCCCTCTCTCCCCATCCCATCTTTAAAGGCACGCCCCTGATTACTTTTTATTTTCGGCTGATGGGGGCCCGCATCGGACCCGAGGCCCTCATCGACACGCCGTATCTCCACATCCCTGACCTGATCGCCATCGGCCGGCAGACCAGCATCGGCCACAACACCCATGTTTTCGGATACGAAGTCCACGACGGGTTTCTGCATTGCCGCCCCGTGGTAATCGGCCAGGGGTGCTTTGTCGGCGCCAATACAATGATCATGCCCGGGGCCACGATAGCCGATGCGGCCTGGCTGGGAGACCAGTCCCTGCTGCCGGGCGACGGCGTTATTCCGGAATGCGAAAACTGGTTCGGATCGCCCGCTGCCCGGCAATCCCGGCCGGACAGCCGCAGCCGGGAGATCACCACGGCCCTGAAAAACCGGTTTGCCGACACCCGGCGCGGGCCGGGATGGCGCGTTAGCCTGGGCGCGCTGCTCCTGCTGCCGGTTCTGTTTCTGGTGCCATTTTCCGCCATGCTGGCCGCCATTGCAACAGTGGTGGCCGCTGTATGGAATTTTGGCGGGATCGGATACCTGCTCGGCGCGCTGCCGGCCGGCATCGTGTTTGTCATCGCCCTTTCCCTGGCCATTGCACTGGGCTTCCGGATCATCCTGCCCCCTGTCGACGCCGGCCTGTATCCGGTCGACAGCTGGCACTACGTTCGAAAATGGGCGGCCGATACCCTCATTGAAACGAGCCTGGTGATGACCAACACCCTTTACGCCACCTTGTATCTGCCGCCGTTTCTGCGCCTTCTGGGCGCCAGAATCGGAAAACGGACCGAGATTGCGACCATCGCCCATATCACCCCCGGTCTGCTCGACGTGGGAGACGAAAGCTTTCTGGCCGATATTGCCCATGTGGGGCCGTCGTACAGTTACCTGGGGCTTTTCGGCGTTAAACCGGTCCGGATCGGGCGGCGGTCTTTTGTGGGCAATGCGGCCTTTGTTCCCGGCGGCCGGTCCATTCCCGACGAGTCCCTCATCGGCGTATTGTCGGTGCCTGCCGAAGAAACAATGCCGGCCGGTTCCACCTGGCTCGGCGTACCGGCGTTTCGTCTGCCCCGGCGGCAGTGCAGCCAGCGCTTTGATGACTCTTTGACCTATACGCCTTCCCGGTCCCTTTATCTCAAACGGCTGGGATACGAATTTTTCCGGATTATCCTGCCCGGCGCCCTGTTTTCACTCTCCGGCAGCCTGTTCTGGATGGTCTTTTCATATCTGTCCGACCGATCCGATATCCGGGTGGCGGTCAGCCTTTTACCGGGATTTTTCCTGTTGTCCGGTATTGGCATCACGGCCATCGTCGCCATCATCAAAAAGATCCTCATCAGTACCTACATCCCCAGAGTCAAACCGCTGTGGGATATCTTTGTCCGGCGGTCGGAACTGGTGACCGGCCTGTATGAAAGCGCCGTTGTCCCCGCCCTGCTGGCCCATGTCACTGGAACGCCTTTTGCCGCGCCCGTTTTGCGGCTTCTCGGTGTCCGCGTCGGGAAACGCTGTTTCATTGAAACCACCTTTATCACCGAATTTGATCTGGTCGATATCGGTGATGACACCGCAGTCGGCTTGATGTGCTCGCTCCAGACCCATCTGTTTGAAGACCGGGTGATGAAAATGTCTCAGGTCACCATTGGGAACGACTGTTCCGTCGGGCCGCGGGCGGTGGTGCTGTACGACACGGTTTTGAAAAACGGGGTCCGGCTGGATCCCCTCTCCCTGGTCATGAAGGGCGAAATGCTGCCCGCCGGCACCCACTGGCGGGGATCGCCGGCCGGCCGGGCGCTGCCGGCACAGAACACGGGTATTGCATTGGCCGCCCCGTCTCTGGTACAATCCCATATACCTACAGACAATGCTAACAGACACGGATTTGCCGATACCCAACCGGCGCGTGCGATTTGATGGCTCTTATGCGACTTCGACACCTCATTATCCTTTTCAGCCTGCTGATCCTCTGGTTCCATCTGGAAATGCCAATTGGACAGATGGATGATTGTCCGGGAATCGGCCACATCGGGCTCGTCTATGCCAGAGGCGGTGACGGGGGCGGTGACAGTGGCGGTGACGGCGGGCACGGCGGCGGCCACGGGGGCGACAGTGGCTCGGGTGGCAATGCCGGCGATGGCGGGCACGGGGGAAACAGCGGCTCGGGTGGCAATGCCGGCGATGGCGGGCACGGGGGAAACAGCGGCTCGGGTGGCGGTTCCGGTGGCAATGCCGGTTCCGGTGGCAATGCCGGTTCCGGTGGCAATGCCGGTGACGGTGGCCATGACGGCGGTGGATCGGGTGGCGGTTCCGGTGGCGACTCGGGCGGAAACTCCGGTGATGGCGGACATGGCGGCGGCGGTTCCGATGGTGGTGATTCCGGTGGTGATTCCGGAGACGGCGGGTCAGTTGGCGGCGGTGATGGTGACGGTGGTCACGACGGCGACAGCCCTGATACGAGTCACGATTCGTCGCATGATACGAGTCACGATTCGTCACATGATACCGACCATGATGATGCCCATGATGCGGCGCATGCCACGCTGGATCACATCATGACAGAGCACCCCATGGATGACCATGTGGATGATCATCAGGATACTGTTCATCAGCCCCACCATGACGACAACAGTCGTACCGCGCCCCTCCCGCCCCCGACCGTTGCCGCACAAACCATCACCGACAGATCGGCCGCCGGCGACGGCGGCCTTTTTGAACCCGGTGTTCTCCTTGCTGTCAATGCCGAACCATCCGATCTGGAAGCGGCCTGGGCAATGGGACTGGCCGTGGAACAGGAAATTGTCCTGCCCAGCCTTGGCATCACTGTCACCCGTTTTCAGGTGGCAAGAGGGGACAATGCAAGAAACAGCCTTCGTAAGCTGATACACCGGAAATCCGGCGCGCATTACGATCTAAACCATTATTATCGGACGGCCGCAACATTCCGGGACGATGATATCCGCAGCTATCCCCGCCGCCAGATCGGCTGGCCGGATCCATCCGGCATGCATGGCCCCCCGGTTCGAATCGGTATGGTGGATACCCGCGTCGACCCCGGCATGGCGGCCCTCAAACGGCAACGGATTATCACCCACTCTTTTGCATCCCCAAAAACGCCTTCTCCCGTCCATGGGACATGCATTGCCGCCATTATCGTCGGCGCACCGGGCAGCAGGTTTCCGGGGCTTCTGCCGTCGGCCACCCTGTTTGCGGCCAATGCTTTTGGCGTCGAACGGAACGGCCGTCCACTGGCCTCCGCGATGGCCATTGCCCGGTCTCTCGACTGGCTCGTCGCCAATCATGTTGACGTGATCAACCTGAGCCTCACCGGTCCGGACAACCGCCTTGTTCAGCTGGCGGTTGCCCGCACGGTCAGACGCCCCATTCCCATTGTTGCGGCTGCCGGCAACCAGGGTCCCGCGGCAGCACCGGCGTATCCCGCCGCCTACCCGAAGGTGATTGCGGTGACCGCCGTGGACCGTTTTTCACGGATATGGCGGCATGCCAACCAGGGCCGCTACATCGACTTCGCCGCGCCGGGCGTCGGCATCTGGGTGCCGGACCGCACCGGGCAGGGGTGCTTTCGTCAGGGAACCTCCTATGCCGCGGCCTATGCAACGGCTCTGGCGGCTGTTTTCCGGTCTCCCGCCCCGCCAGACACCGCCATCGATGCGCTGATTCATCGATTTTGCCGGTCCGTTGTCGATCTTGGCGCTCCCGGCCGGGACCCCTGTTTTGGCTGGGGGTTGATCCATTTTACGCCCGCGACCCGATAATGCCATATTACCGTGACCGGGTCTCCGGGCACTGGCGCTGGTCCTTTTGAAACTGATTCGGCCATTGATGGAATATGCGCACACCTGATACCACCGACTTTCGCCACCAGATTGTGGCGCTGCTGCCCCGTCTGCGCCGGTTTGCCTTTGCCCTGACCGGTAACCGGGCCAATGCCGACGATCTGGTCCAGACGGCCTGTGAGCAGGCCCTGCGCCGGGAATATCAGTGGCGGCCGGGCTCCCGGCTCGACAGCTGGATGTTTCGAATTATCCGGAATCTCCGGATCGACCAGACCCGGTCCCCGCGCGCGCGACGCCCCCATCTGCCGCTGGAAGAGTCGGTGGTGTCGTCCGGGGGAAAAAACGGAGAAACCCGGATGGAAGCCCGGTTGACCCTCGATGATGTTGCCGGCGCCATGAAACGTCTGACAGAAAACGACCGCCTTGTCCTGTCTCTGGTCTGTGTCGACGGCCGGTCGTATCAGGAGGCCGCCGACACACTGTCCATCCCCGTCGGCACGGTCATGAGCCGGCTGGCACGGGCACGGTGTAAACTGCATAAAATAGTATATAATTAGATTATTACACATAATAGGTGAAGCGATGAATGAACTTACGGATGAGCGGCTCATGGCGTATGTGGACGGCGAACTGCCGCCTGCCGAAGCCAGCCGCATCCAGGCGGCCCTTGAAAACAACCCGGCGGCGCGCCAGCGGGTTGATATTTTTAAAGAGAGCGCGGCCCTGCTCAGCGAAACATACGACGCCCCCATCAACGAAGCCGTGCCCCAACAGCTGATTGATACGGTTATGGCGGGTTCGTCCCCCGCCCGTCCGGCGGGAATCATAAATAAAATCCGTATCGCCTTCACGGCCGGATTCCCCGGCGGGCGCTGGGTGCCGGCTTACGGCTTGGCCATTCTGGCTGCCCTGGTTGTTGGTATCGGCACCGGATTTTTTGCCTTTCGCTGGACATCGCCATCGGGCGGCATGGTGTTTTTTCCAGGCAGCGCTTTCAGCCAGGGCCTGGAAACGACTCCCAGCGGCCGAACGTTTACTCTGGCCGACCCCTCGGTCCTCATCACACCAGTGGCCACGTTTCAGGATCAGGCGCACCGCTATTGCCGACAATACGAAATGAATCATCGTCGGAACAACCAGACGCTGATTTTTGACGGAATCGCCTGCCGGACTCAAGGTGGCCGCTGGCAGCCAGTGGTTCAGATACAGGCCGACACTCCCGGCTCCCGGCCGGTGGAAACGGCCACCGGATATGTGCCGGCCGGACGAACAGATCTGTTCGATGATGTCATCGGAAAAATCATGGCCACCCCGCCGCTGTCGCCGGATCGCGAATCAGCGCTGATCCAGAGTGACTGGCATTGATCCGGCCGGTATCGGTTTTACCTTCCATTGCCACCCGTTCTGTGGTTCAATGGGCATAATTTAAACCCCGCAACATCCGGAAAAAAATGACATCATTATTTCACCTCCAGGACGCTTTTAAAGGATTTACCGGTGACCAGGACAAACTCATCTCCCCGGTGGAGACCGTCCGGCGCCTCAAAGAACGCCTCGGCCGGATCGACCTTGATATCCTGGCGGCCACCGAACGGATCGATACCGGCCGGCTGGGGATTCCCGTTTTTTTCAGCCGGTGCGGTGAAGACGCCCTGGCCCTGACAGGCACCCGAAAACAGATGGGCAAGGGGGCGACCCCGGAACAGGCCGAGGCCAGCGCGGTCATGGAGCTGGCCGAACGATTCAGCCTTTTCAGTTTCAGCGGCGCCCCGGCCAATTTTACCGTTGACATCCCGGCCAACCTGAAAGAACAGACCATTATTTCCCATGACATGATCGCCCGCTCCGTTCATGATGATTCAAAAGACCTGGGGGCCGCTTTTTCCATCTTTGACCAGCTGCCCATGCGCTGGACCCAAGGCTATAACCTGACACGCCGTGAACCCGTTCTGGTTCCGTTTGACTGGTTTTTCACCATTAACGAATTCAATGGTTCGTCGGCCGGGAACTGCCGGGAGGAAGCCCTGCTTCAGGGGGTCTGCGAAATCGTCGAGCGCCATGTCTCGTCGATCATCAGCCGGGATCGATGCCTCTGCCCGGCCATCGATCCAGATTCGGCCACGGATCCGGTGGTGCTGGAGATGACCCGGAAGTACCGCCAGGCCGGTATCCGGTTTCACCTGTCCGATTTCACCCTCGACATGGGCATTCCCACCGTGGGAATGCTGGCCTGGGACCCGGCTACTTTTCCCCATCTGAGTGAAATTGTCTGGACGGCGGGAACCACGCCCAGCCCCGAAAAAGCATTGAGCCGGGCCATGACGGAAGTGGCCCAGCTGGCCGGTGATTTCAATCGCTGCACCAATTATGTGGCCAGCGGCCTGCCCAAACCGGCCGGTCCGGATGCCGTCCCATTTATTACAGCGCCCGGACAGACTGTCGGTATCCAGGATCTGCCCGATCTGTCCGACAGCAATATCCGGGTAGAAATCGAAAACTGCGTGGCGGCCCTGGCCGCACGGGACATGGATGTCATTGCCATCGACGTCACCCACCCGCAGCTGTCCGTCCCGGCTGTTTACACGCTTGTTCCCGGCGCCCATTTCAGAGAGCGGGCCGCCGGCACCAGTGTCGGCATGTTCACGGCCAAGCTCATCACCGAAAAATTTTCCCCCGCCGATGCCATTGCCCGGCTGAAATCGTTCAACCACGCCCTGCCCCGCAAACACTATATCCAGTTCTATCTGGGGACGTCGCATCTGGCGCAAAACGATTTTAACGCGGCCCTCGATCATTTTCGCCGCGCGTTGCAGTTTGAGCCGCCCGCAGAGGATATTCCCAGCATTTATGTTTACATCGGCACCTGCCTGAAGGAAAAAGGCCAGTACCGGGAAGCCATTGACGCCCTGGCCGAGGGAGAAAAATTCGATACGGAACGCCCCGAACTCTATAATCTGATGGGATTCTGTCACTTTAAGCGCCAGAACCACAACGCCGCCATCGACTGTTTCAATAAAGCCCTGGCCCTCAATCCGGGATCGGCCATCGATTACGCCAATATCGCCGTCAACTGCCGGAAACTGGGCCGCACCGACGAGGCCATCGAATATTTTGAAACAGCTCTGGATCTTGACCCGTCCATCGCATTTGCCCGTACCGGGCTGACCGAATTGAAAAAACCGGGCACCTGCTGACAATCAACCGAAATGCCATTCGAATCCGTCTGTAGACGCCCCATCACGAAAAACAGACGTGGTTTATTACAGAACCACCTTGTTTTTATAACCGGAATCGTCTAAAGATCCGGATTATGGACCGACCTGAAATATCACGCCTGTTTCCCGGTTTTGATCCGGACAATATTTCTTTTCTGAAGGCATTGTCGCAATTCCACGAGGGGATCACCATTGTAGATAAACGAGGCATTGTTCTGTATATGAACAAGGCCCAGGCCGTGATGGATGATTTTGTCATCAAAGACACCCTGGGCAAAAAGGTTACCCGCCTGTACCGGCTGGACAAAGGGTACAGTCCGACCATGGACTGCCTCAAAACCGGAAAAGCCGTTAAAAATTTCACGTGCTATTACCGCACGCATCTGGGACGGGTTGTCAACTCGATCCACAATATTTATCCGATCACGGCCGACGGCCGGGCCATCGGCGCCATCTGCTATATTTCCGATTACCGCAATATCGAGCACAGTTTTGATCTGGTCATGAAACCACAGCCGTCTCACCCCGTCTCCACCTACGGCGTTTCCCACCCGTTCGACAAGATGCCCAGCAATAAAAACGGCACACGCTTTTCGTTCAGTGATATTATTGGCAAGGACCCGGACCTGCAACGCGCCATCAAGGCCGCCAGGCTGTCCTCCGATTCGATCTCGCCGATTCTGATCTATGGTAAAACGGGCACCGGCAAGGAACTGTTTGCCCAGGCCATCCATAACCAGAGCCCCCGGAGTCGTCATCCTTACCTGGCCATCAACTGCGCCACGATTCCGGAAACCCTTCTCGAAGGCATGCTCTTCGGCACCTCTGCGGGCGCATTTACCGGTGCGATTGACAAAGCGGGGCTGTTTGAACGCGCCGCCGGAGGGACGCTGCTGCTCGATGAAATCAACTCGATGCCGATTGATTTACAGGCGAAACTGCTGCGATTCCTTCAGGAACGCAAGGTCCGTCGAATCGGATCGATGAAAGAAATCGACGTGGACCTTAAAATTATCAGCTCCATCAACGTGGCGCCCCGGCAGGCCATCGCGGCGGGAACGCTGAGAACCGATCTTTTTTATCGGCTGGCCGTGGTGGTTATTCATATTCCGCCCCTGGCCGACCGTAAAGGTGATTTAAGCCTGCTCATCTCTCATTTTCTGGAAAGAAAGAACAGGCAGATGGGTAAACATGTCATCGGTATTTCCATGGGGGTGATGGAATTTTTTGAACGCCATGACTGGGCGGGTAATGTCCGGGAACTGGAGCATGTCATCGAGGGCGCCATGAATCTGGTCGGCACGGGGACGGTGATTGAGATGCGCCATCTGTCGGTTCCTTTTCAAGCAGCCCATTCGGATGGTCCGGTCGATCCCGTGTTTCCGGATTCAGACACCGGATCTCGTGCCCCGGTAAACGTGTTCTTTTCCCCGTCATCCGAAACGCCAGTGCCTGGGGGGAAATCACTTGCTGAAATAAAAATGGCCTATGAGGCTGCCACCATTGCGGCTGCCCTGCGCGCCACACGGGGAAATGCCGCCCGGGCGGCCCGGCGTCTCGGGATTTCGCCCCAATCGATGAATTACAAGCTGCGCCGGCTGCAAATCAACCGCAAGGACTACATCTGAAACACACGCCGGATCATTGATCCACTGTGATGTCCTGTGATATAATAAATTTTTATATTTAACCGGAAGAATCAAATAATTTTTATCTAAATAAAAATTATTAATATATCTGTTTTGCCGCCAAAGTGGGTTGAAGCGGAAATTTCCGCTTTATAAATCAATGTGTTATTTTGTATCTTCTCTCCTGTCATCCAAGATGGCATATAGTTTGCTGTTAATTTCTAGATTACTTTTCCACGACAATATTTACCGCACGGGAGGTTACCATGGGTGATCGTATGCAGGCGCTGAGCGCTGAAAATATTGATGCCATTCACACCGCCACACTGGACGTCCTCAACCAGACCGGCGTGGCATTTCATGACCCGGATGCGTGCGCGCTGTTTAAATCGCACGGGTTCCAGGTGGATGACACCGTGGTTCGTTTTACGGAAAAACAGATTCAGGCGGCGCTGGCAACAGCGCCGGAAAGCTTTCGTCTGACGGCCCGGAACGCGGAAAAAAGCGTATCGGTGGGTAACGATGACTGGGTGTTTGCTCCCACCTATGGGCCCCCGCTGCTGGTCAATGCCGACGGCACCCGCCGCACGGGCACCATTGCCGATTACGAAACTTTCTGTAAACTGGTGCAGACTTCGGCATATCTCAATGTCAACGGCTACAAACATGTCGAACCTCAGGATATCCCGGCTGCCACGGCCTATCTCGACATGATGCTGGCCAATATGGTTTTGTGTGACAAACCATACATGGGCAGCCCGGATTCCCGGCAGGCGGCCCGGGACTGCATTGAAATGGCCGGCATGATGTTTGGCGGCGTGGAAACGCTGAAAGATAAACCTGTCATGGTCAGTCTGATCAATTCTCTTTCTCCGCTCCAGTTTGCATCAGAAATGGCGGCCGCCATGATTGAAATGGCCCGTTATCGCCAGCCCGTTATTATTGCCAACATGATCATGGGCGGCACATCCGGTCCGGTGACCCTACCCGATCTGCTTGTCCTGATGAATGCGGAGATTCTGGCCGGCGTGGTGCTGACTCAGCTGGCCGGCCCCGGTACGCCGGTGATCTACGGCACGACCTCCTGCGCCACCAATATGAGAACCGGGGCGGCCGCCGTGGGAGCGCCGGAAACAGCCATGATTTCATCGATGGCCATTCAACTGGCCCGGCATTACCACCTGCCATCACGGACTGGCGGTTCCTTGACCGATGCCAACCAGCCGGATGCCCAGGCCCTGGCCGAAGGCTCCCTGCTGCTCAGCACGGCGGTGCGCAGCGGGGCCAATTTCATCCTGCACGCCTGCGGCATGCTCAGCGGCTACATGGGAAATTCATTTGAAAAATGGCTTATTGACGAAGAATTGTGCGGCATGATCCGTCGGATGACCGCTCCCGTTGATATTCAGCCATCATCCATAAACACCGAAATCATCGACCGGGTTGGTATCGGGGGCAATTACCTGACCGAACCGGAAACATTCGAACACTGCCGGACCGCTTTTTTCCCCTATGCGCTTTACGACAAGGAAGACAGCAGCGGTCAGCCGTCTCAAGCCCCGGTACCCGTGACCCAAAAGGCAGCCGAACAATTGAGCCAGCGGCTGGAAGCATATGTAAAACCGGATATTGACCCGGGTCTTGAAGCCGATCTGGTCCGGTTTGTCAATCAGAAGAAAAAAAACGGGTGATCTCCCGGCCCGGGAGTTGATATTAATAAAACAGGTACAATAACAGATCCGATGGCGCAGCGCAGCAGGCCAAAAAAAAGCTGTCCGGGCCACGGTAAAAAAGGAAGAGGCGGAAAATAATGGACCAGAAGTTACTTTATCTGAGCTATGCCGATGTGTCTGCTGTGGATATACCCATGGACAGAATTGTCAACACCGTTGAAAAAGGATTTGAGGAGATGGGCCATGGGCGCCTTGAGATGCCCCCCAAGCCCGGCATCCATCCAGGCGACGGAGGCAATAATTTTATTCATGCCATGCCTGCTTTTGTCCCGGCGGTGAAATCTGCTGGTGTCAAGTGGGTCAGCGGGTATCCGGGAAACCAGGCCAGAGGCCTGCCCTATATTTCCGGCCTGCTGATTTTAAATAACCCGGACACCGGCATCCCCATTGCCGTCATGGACTGCACCTGGATCACGGCCAAGCGCACCGGGGCCGCATCGGCCGTGTCGGCCAGATATCTGGCCCGGCCGGAATCTGCCACCATCGGGATACTGGGCTGCGGTGTCCAGGGGCACACCCACCTTGAAGCCATGAATGTCGTATTCCCACTGAAAAAAGCGATGGCTTTCGATCCAAACCCCGCCAACGCCGGGAAACTGGCAAAATTCGGAAATACCCTGGGGCTGGATGTTGATATTGTTGACTCCCCGAAAAAAGCGGTCAGCGGCTGTGATATCGTCGTTACCGCGGGGCCGATTCTCAAAAATCCCCACGCCACGATCCAGGCCGGATGGCTCGACCCGGGGACCTTTGCATCGCTGGTCGATTTTGATTCGTATTACAGCCGCGATGCGCTGAAAGAGGCGGACAAATGGACCACGGATCACATCGGACAATACCAATACTATAAAGAAGCGGCCGGTTATTTTCAGAACTGCCCGGATATTTACGCAGCGCTGAGCGACCTGGTCACCGGTAAAAAACCGGGCCGGGAGAATGACGAAGAAAAAAACTTTGCCGCCAACCTGGGCCTGGCCATGGAAGACATGGTCGTGGCGCCCATGATTTATCAACAGGCCGTGGACAAAGATATCGGCACATGGCTGTCTCTATAACTGACTGACTGGAAAAGATTACAAACGACTACCGGCTTATTCAAGGAGACGTATTATGGGCATGACAACCGACGAACTTTATTTTAAACCGACGCTTCGGGTCGTCAATGACGCGCAGATCGCCCGGATTCACGGGGCGGCGCTGGATGTCCTCGAGCGCACCGGTATTAAAATCACCCACCCAAAGGCAAAGGATATTCTGGCCGGCGGTGGCGCACGGGTCAGCGGCGACCAGATCAAGATCCCCGGCTGGATGGTTGAAGCGGCGCTCCGCACGGCCCCGGGCCGACTTGTTCTGGGGACGCGGACCGGTAAACGAACGGTTTTTCTGGAAGAAGACAAAAGCTTTTTCGGCCCCAGTCTGGACTGTGTTGATTACATGGATCCGAAAACCCACCAGCGCAGCCGGTTTATCAGTGAAAACGTCAAGACAACCGCCAGACTGTGTGACGCGCTGCCCCACTTTCAGTGGTGCATGACCATTGGCATGGCCGATGATGTTCCTGCGGATATCGCCGATCGGGTCATCGCCCGCAACGTGTTTGAAAATTGTGAAAAGCCACTTGTTTTCTGCTGCAAGGATACCAACAGCGTCAAGGACATTTTTGAGATGGCGCTGCTGCTCTGCGGCGGCAGGGAAAAATTCGACGACGCGCCCACGGTTGTTCATTACTCCGAACCGATTTCCCCGCTGGTTTATTTTGATCCGGCCATCGACAAAATCATCTATTGTGCCGAAAACCGCATCCCGCTGATCAACTTCCCGGCGCCCCAGTGCTGCGGCAGCGCCCCGGCGACCTTTGCCGGCGCCCTCGCCCAGGCCAGCGCGGAATCTTTAAGCGGCCTCGTGCTTCACCAGCTGACCCGGCCGGGCGCCCCTTTTATTTATGGTGCCTTTGCCACGATCATGGACATGCGCACCAGCGTCTTTTCTTACGGTGCCGTGGAAATGAGCCTGATGACTGCCGCCATGGCCCAGATGGCCCGCCATTACAGGTTGCCGTTTTTCGGTACGGCCGGTGCCACGGACGCTAAATTCTGTGATGCCCAGGCCGGTGCCGAAGCCGCTCTGCAGATACTGTCCGCCGCCACAGCCGGTTCGGGGCTTGTCCACGACTGCAGCAGCTGGATGGATCATGGATCGGTGGCTTCGCCGGAATTCATGGTCCTGGTTCATGATATTGTCGATTCGGTCAACCATTATATGGGCGGTATTCCTGTTTCGGACGAGACCCTGGCACAGGATGTCATTCATCAGGTGGGACCGGGCGGGCATTACCTTGAGGATGCCCACACGATGTCCCATTTCAGAAATATCAAATATTCCGATTTATTTGACCGATCGGTTTATCCGCAGTGGGAAGCGGCCGGCGCTAAAAAATTTGAGCAGAGACTGCAGGAAATCACGCTGGAAAAGATGGCGCATCATCCCGAGCCGCTGGCTGAAGATACCGTCAAAGTACTTGATGAGATGCAGGCCGGATGGAAATAGCCCCACGGCGGCACCATATATTTGTCAGACAATCTGTTGACCTGATAGATACGGTGTGATAGACAGGCGTCAGGAACGGCACCCGAAAGGATATTTCCAACGCCGATCCAGACTGTTGCCGGGTTTATCGGTGAGATCCGCCAAACCCATTTTAATCAAATCGTATTCGATGCAATCATTCAAAGGAGGCGTTAACATGCGGTACAAATTTCTATTGTCATTTGTGTTGATTTCAGCCCTTATTATTCCCCTTGCGGCAATGAATGCCCAGGCGGAAAAAGTCCTTAAAATCGGTGTTCTGGGACCTTTTACCGGTCCTTCGGCCAAAACCGGCGTTGAATTTAAAGGATCTGTCACCATGGCCCTGGAAAAGGTGAACGGGAAAGTGGGAGACTATAAAATTGAACCGGTATGGATTGACTCCCAGTCGGATCCGGCCAAAGCCACCGGTGCCTATGCCGAAGCCTGTGAACGTCTCGGCATCCAGGCCGGCGTGCTCAACTGGCACAGTTCTGTTGCCGTGGCCGTCATGGATGTGGCTGCCCAGTATAAGGTACCGCACATGTTCGGTTTCGGCGCCAGCGAGGTCGTTAATCAAAAATGGAAAGCCGATCCCAAGAAATATGATTTCTGGAGCGGCAAAGGCTGGCCGGTTCCCGCCGTCCTGATGTCCGGCTATGCCGAAGCGGTCAATAACGCGGTTAAAAAAGGCCTGTTCAAACCTGAGAAAAAAGTCGTGGCGGTTGCCTGCGAAGATACCGACTGGGGACACAGTGCCGGGGAAGCCATGGCCAAGGAATTCGAAAAACGGGGATGGACCGTAGCCTCCAAGGATTTTTTTGTGACGACCCAGACCGATTTTTATCCCCTGTTCAGCAAATACAAGAAAAAAGGCGTTTCCGTTCTGCTGAGCACCAGCACCGCGGCCGCGGCCACATCGGCCTTTATCAAACAGGTTCGTGAAGTTGGATTAAAAGCGCTGGTCGTCATCGACGGGCTCGGATGGTCCGGCGACTGGTACAAGATGGCCGGTGCCGCTTCGGATGGCGTACTCGACATGATTCCGCAACTGACGACCGATGAAGCCAAATCATGGGCCAAAACATTTGAAAAACGGTTCAAAATGAAACCCAGTCCTTCTGCCGGCGGCCTGAGCTATGACGGCATGAACTTTTTCATTAAAGTGCTCCAGCGAACCTACGAAAAATATGGCAAGCTGGACAAAGACACCATCCATAAAGTGATGGTTGAGGAAGTTCAGACCGGAAAGCTGACGTTCACAAAGGCGGATGGCGCCATCATTATGCAACAGTATCAGTACACGTCGGAATCCATGCCGGATCCGGTTGTGGGCGAAAAAGCATACTTTTTTCCTGTGATCCAGTACAAGGCCGGCAAGGGAGATATCATTTTCCCGCCGGCCTGGGCCAAACGGGAACTTGAGGCCAAATAAACTGTTAATCCATCCCGGGTGCCTGCCTCTGGACAAAACAGGGAGGCGCCCGGATATTTATTTCTCAGCAGATGGGCGGTTGCCGATGAAAGTACTTGAAACCAGGAAGCTCAGCAAACATTTCGGTGGACTGATTGCCGTCAACCAGGTCTCCATGCACATCAACGAAGGAGACATCGTCGGATTGATCGGTCCCAATGGCGCCGGCAAGACGACATTGATCAATGCCATATCCGGCTTGAATCCGCCGACCTTCGGGGAAGTGATCATGTTCGGCGAAGATACCACGGGAGTGACGCCGGAGAAGATGTGCCGCAAGGGGCTGTCGCGAACCTTCCAGATCCCCCGGCCCTTTCCAAAGATGCAGGCGCTGGAAAGCGTGATGACGGCTACCATTTTCGGAAATCCCCCCGGCCAAATCAAGGATCCCGTCGCCCACAGCCGCAAAATGCTTTCCTTTGTCGAATTTCCGCTGCCCGAATCCACGGTTTCCGAAAAGCTCAACACGGTTCAACTCAAGCGGCTGGACCTGGCCCGGGCACTGGCCAGCAACCCCCGCCTGCTGTTTCTCGATGAACTGGCCTCCGGATTGTCCGAGGGGGAATTGAACGACCTGATGAAAATCATTTTGAAAATCAGGGATACCGGGATATCCATATTGATGATCGAACACATCATGCAACTGATCATGCAGGTTTGCAATCGCCTGGTCTGTATTCAATTCGGCACCAAGATTGCCGAGGGAACCACTGAAGAAGTAGCCAATGACCCCAAAGTCGCCAAGGCCTATCTGGGAGATGCGGAATAAACCCGGCAACAGCTGCCGAACCTGTTATTCACGGAGGAAACATGCTGCTTGAAGTCAAAAACCTGGATGCCGGCTACGGATTTCTTCAGATCCTTCGCGGCGTTTCACTGACCGTCGATACGGGAGAATACGTCTGTCTGGTCGGTCCCAACGGCGCCGGGAAAAGTACCACCTTAAAATGTATCGCCGGCCTGATCAGGCCGATGGCCGGTGAAATCATCTTTAAAGGAGAACCGATTACGGCCCTGCCCGGAAACAAGGTGGCACGCAAGGGAATTTCCTATGTTTCCGAGGAAATGAATCTTTTTGTCAATATGAGCGTTCAGGAAAACCTCTATATGGGCGCCTACATTATCAAAGACAAATCCCTTCAGGAAAAACGGCTGGCCTTTGTCTTCGACCTGTTTCCCCGCCTGGCCGAGCGGAAATCACAGCTGGCCGGCACCATGAGCGGCGGCGAACGTAAAATGCTGGCCATTGCCCGGGGAATGATGTCGAATCCGGAACTGATTCTGGTCGATGAGCCCTCCTTCGGTCTGGCGCCACAGCTTACGCAAAGTGTATTTGAATCCCTGCAGACTTTGAGAGAAAGCGGCGTTACTATTTTGCTGGTGGAACAGAATGTCACCAAAACCCTGGCGGTGACCGATCGGGGATACGTACTGGAAAACGGCAAGGTCGAACTGTCCGGAAAAAGCGATGATCTGGCCAGTG
Organism: uncultured Desulfobacterales bacterium; assembly: GCA_964577615.1. Taxonomy (GTDB): domain Bacteria; phylum Desulfobacterota; class Desulfobacteria; order Desulfobacterales; family QNYZ01; genus QNYZ01. The sequence goes on from CAZNZW010000024.1 coordinate 16,164, forward strand.
ATCCGCATGTACGTAAAGTCTTTTTGGGTGCGTAGCGTTAATAATTGGAGAAAAGCGTAATGGCCAATAACTCTTCTGGCAGTATTATTTCGTGGTTCAAGACAGCGACGGGGCTCACCATCTCCCTTTCTGTTATTGCCGCAATCGTGGCAACCTGGATCAGTGGCCCCTATATCATTGTCAATACAATCGTTACCGGTGGCATGCTGTCCCTGGTGGCCATGGGCCTGGCGCTGGTATTCGGGGTCATGAATATCCCCATGTTTGCCATCGGTGAGTATTTCATGATTGGCACTCTGGTGGCATACTTCATATTTACGCCCATGAGTGGATACATCGATCAGCATCCCGGCACCCTCATTTCAAACCTGCTTCCCCTGGTTGCCATTTTAGGTGCCGGTCTGGCCGGTGCCGTGATGGGAATCCTCACCGAAAAAATCGTATTCACGCCTTTGCGGAAACGCAGTCGGGAAAACTGGGTCATGAACGCATTCCTGCTGACCGTGGGACTCTCCGTTGTTTTGATTAATGCCCATCAGCTGATTTTTGGCGCGGATTTCAAGGGAATTGTTGGTTTCTGGCGCGGCGCACCGATCAACATCATGGATGTATTTATCTCCCGGGACCGGTGCATGGCGTTCATTATTGCGATTGTGACCTGCGCCCTTTTCTGGGCGTTTATGACGTTTACCCGGACCGGCAGAGCTATCCGGGCTGTGTCCCAGGATGAAACAGGGGCTTTGATCGTGGGCGTTGATCTAAATGCCATTCTGGTTTTGACCATGTCGCTGAGCTGTGCCATTGCCGCCATTGCCGGATCCAGCCTCCTGTTCATGTACCCGTCCTACCCGACGGTGGGGCTTGAACCGCTTTACATGGCCTGGTTCGTGGTCATCCTCGCCGGGCTGGGGAACGTACTCGGGGCCGTGGCCGGCGCTTTTATCGTATCGCTGCTGAAAGTGCTGACCGTCGAATATATCGGTTCCGGATGGGAATTTGTCATACCGTCGGCACTTATTATCGTCGTCCTTATCTTCAAACCGAGTGGCATATTCGGCTCTGAAGTCAGAGGCATTCTGGACAAGTAAAGGGAATCAGATGGAACTCACTCAATCAACACCCCGGTCAAACAGCCTGTCGCTGCTGCTCGACAAAATATGTTTCACCCCCGTTGGCGTGATCGCCTTTATTCTGCTGTTGCTCCTGCCCTTGATCCCGCCATTTAACCAGGAATACATGATCCGCTGGCTGACCCAGGCCGCCTTGCTGGCCGCACTGGCTATCGCTTTCGACTTTACCGCCGGCTACATCAATATTGTTAATTTCGGATTTTGCGCCATCATGGGGCTGGGCGCTTATACATCAGCCATTCTTGTCGTTAAAGCCGGCATCTCACCCTGGATTACCATCTGCATCGGCGCTGTCAGCGCCGCTGTTGTGGGATTTCTCATCGGCCTGATCACTCTGCGGCTGCGCGGTATATTTGCGGCCTGTCTGGCGTGGTTTCTGGGGCTGGCCATGATGGGGCTGGCGACCAAAATGGTCTGGCTGACCCGCGGTCCGATGGGTCTGAGAGTTCCCCGGCTGTTTGACACTTCTTCCAACATGCCGTTTTATTACATTGTCCTCATCATGATGCTGGTCACTTTTCTGATTACCCGTCTGCTCGTGCGCACCAAAATGGGCCTGGCGTTTAAAGCCATCGGACAGAATATGGAGGCGGCACGGACATCAGGCGTCAATCCGGTTTATTACCGCCTCATCAATTTTACGATTTCCTGCGCCCTGGCCGGATGGCTGGGTGGATTTTATGCCCATTATTACGGAATATTAACACCGGATATGATGCACACGTCAAAAACAGTGGAGGTGCTGGCCGTGGCGTACATCGGCGGCCGAGGCAGTTTGTGGGGCGGTGCGGTAATCGCTTTTCCGTTTGTCCTGGCAATGGAACTGGTCCGTTCGGGCCTGTCCAACCTGCCGGGCCTGAATCTGATTATTTACGGCCTGATGCTGATGCTGATCATGATCTATTATCCCGGTGGTTTTGCGGAGCTGTACAATACCGTTTTTAAACGTAAATAAATCTTGACCCGAATGAAAAACGTGATCTATTATCCCGGCGGCTTTACGGAGCTGTATTATGCTGTTTTTAGACGAAAATAAACCTTGACCCGAATGAAAAGAAAGAGGGGGATTTCATGTCAGACGTTTTTGCCAAAATTACCGAAGAATTGATCACCGGTAACATCGAAGAAGTGCCAGCGATGTGTCTCAAGGCCGTGGAAGGCGGCACGTCTGCCCAGGAGGTTCTGGACAAGAGCCTTTTTCCCGGCATGGAAGTCGTCGGGCAGCGGATGAAAACCGGTGAAATGTTCATTCCGGAAGTACTGCGCTCGGCCAAGGCCATGCAGGCCGGTCTGGAAGTTTTAAAGGATAAACTGGTCAGTGCCGGTGGCAGTTCGCACATTGGCGTGGTGGTGATCGGTACTGTTGAAGGAGACATGCACGATATCGGCAAAAACCTGGTGGGAATGCTTCTCGAAGGCGCCGGATTCAAGGTGGTTGATCTGGGGGTCGACATCAAGCCCGCCCAGTTCGTTGCGGCGGTCACCGAACACGACGCCTCTCTGATCGGCATGTCCGCATTGCTGACCACGACCATGCCCAAAATGAAGGAAACGGTCAACGCCCTGACCGAAGCCGGTCTGCGGGATAAAGTCAAAATCATGGCTGGCGGCGCGCCGGTAACCCCTCAATTTGTCGAACAGATCGGCGCCGATGGCTATGGCGCCGATGCCGGCGGGGCCATCGATACGGCCAAATCCCTGATCGGGGCGGCCTGATCGAACCGCTGCGGCTCGTATCCGCCCAGAATTATCAAAGGGGGCTGCGTATTCACGCATGCCCCCTCTTTATATCTCACCTCTCGACCACTTCTTCGGCCAGATGCGAATAATCAATGGTCCCGAAGGCGCTGGAGCGGTAAAAAACGACCGGTTTCCCTACCACGGCACTATCGGCAATGGTTGTGTTGGTGCGAATCATCGTGCTGAGCAGCAATTTTCGCGTGTTCTCATCTTCTTTTAATTTCTGCAGAATCAGATTGCTGACCCGTGTCCGAAGATCAACAAAGGTGGCCAGAATGCCGGTAATCGTCAAACCTGGATTAATTTCGGCTTTAATGGCGTCGACAGTGTCAAATAATTCAGACAGGGCCCGATACGCATAGGGATGCAGCTGGCAGGGAATAATCATTTCCTCTGCGTAGGCCAGCACATTGACGGTCAGCAAAGACAGGCTGGGTGGCGTATCGACCAGGATGAAATCGTATCGCCCGGTAAGCGGTGCCAGCACATTCTTCAGACTGTTTTCCCGTCCGGCACGGTCCACCAGTTCGACCTCGGCACCCGAAAGATCCACATGCGAAGGAATGATATCCAGGCCGGGCCAGGCCGTTGTCCGCAGAACCTGAGACACCTGAACCGTCCGGGGATTGATAATCAGATCGTAAACGGACAGGGCACCGTCGGTGTCGTCGGGATCGAGGCCAAGTCCGCGGGTGGCATTGGCCTGGGGGTCCATGTCAACAACCAGAACCTTTTTATCCAGCCGCGACAAGGCCGCCGCCAGATTGATAACCGTAACGGTTTTTCCGACGCCGCCTTTTTCGTTGGCTATGGCGATAATTCGGGTCTTTTTTTCATCCATCATGCCACCCTCCCCTGTCCGTGGTTAGTGCGTCGTCGGTCGGCGTGAGCTGCAGTCGCAACTGGCTGATCCGCTCGGCAAGTTGTCTGGATTCCATTTGAAGCGATGCCAGCGTCTTGATGATTTTCTGTTTATCAGCGCTCTGGTTGTCAATGTGGGCCGAAATCTGTGAAAGCTCTCCCTGATAGCTGGTAAAACGGGCAATCAATGCCGTATGAACCATATCGGCGTACACGCTGGCCAGCTTAAACAGATATTGAAATTTTATATGCTCGCGAAAGTCGAGAAACTGTGATTTAATGGATCTTTCCGTTTCCCGTTTCATCCGCCGCATTCCGTCTTTGAGTGCTTTTCCCCCTTTGGAATAATCGGGATCATCCGGCTTCTTGAGCACCTTCCGGAACCATCCCACCAGCGAATAGGCGCCGTAACGCAATACAGCATCGCTTTTTATTTTTGCGGAATAATGCATGACCGCGGTCGCCGAAGGCATGGCTATTCCCGACGCGGATTTCACCGATGTAAGATCCGGGCGCATCCAGGCGGCCGTATCGGATGTCGCCGGCAAAGATCCGTCAACGGCCGCGCTGTTTTCGGCCAGAGCATCTTCCACCATGAGTTCAAACGGCTGGGCGATCTGATCAAATGTATCGGCTATTTTATGCTCCACCTCCCGTACAAAATGGACAATATCCGGATTCACCGAAGTGGTCATATAGCGGTCGATACTGTTCTTGAACTGTTGAAAAAGGGTATACAGTGTTGTGGTAAACCCGGTGGCCGCAAGCTCTTCCAAAGCGTCCGCCATTTTTGCCTGGTAATTCCGGATATAGGCAACCACGCCCTCGATCAGCTGACCGGCAACCGGATCGAAAAACCGATCGACATCCATGCGAATTTCTTTCTGGATTTTGGCGATCGTCCCGTCCAGGGTGGAACGGATCATGGCGCTCATTTCCCGGCTTTTTTCCTGTTGGTCAGACAGGCGGGCCAGGATGTCCTGGATTCGGTCGGTATCACTGGAAACCAGATCCTGACGAACGCCGATCCAGTGACGGAAGCCTTCACAGGCCAGATGAATACGGCTCAGATGATTTTTCAACAGGAGTGCGTACCGGTCCCGGGTCAGCTGGCCGGTCAGCGTGGTATCGAACCGCCGGGTTTCTTCTTCTGAATAGGCGATCAGGTCCGGTTCAATCTCCCATTGCGCCAGGCGGGCCAGATCTTTTTTCGTCAGGGTGCCGCGGTTGCCGGAAAACAGGTTGTAAAGAGCGGAAAATGTGAAAACCGCCGGGTCCGGGCAAATCATCGCCAGGGATTCGCGGGTCGTGTCAATCAGCCGCTGAAGACCGGTAAGGTTGTCGTGCTCGCTGAAATCGCAATTGACGACAAAAAGCATATTGTCCATGATCCCCATCTTTTTAATCATGGACAGGAAACGGATATCCGCACGGCGCAGCCCTGTGCGGGAGCTGATGACATAGATGACGAGATTGGTTGTCAGCAGGTAGTCCTGGATCATGGCCAGGTGATGGGGGTTGGGAGAATCGCTGCCCTGGCAATCGGCAATTTCCAGATGATCATTCAAGATCGGGGCATCGACATCCAGCTGAAGATCGCGCAGATAAACAGCATGGGAATCATCGCCGGAAAACTGCCGGTGGAGACGGAAATCATCACCCGTATAGGTCTGGGTCCGGTTTTCCGAAGAGACAATATCTTTGACCCGGTCATATCCTTTCAGATAAGATGAAAGCAATACGCTGTCGGCGTCCAGCTGCCCCCGGCGGATGAGATGACCGGTATCGAGCGCGGCCAGGGTCCGTGCCAGTTCGTTGCGGTCTGCTTCCCGGCGCAAATCAAAGGCGCCCTTGTCCGTTTTCCAGTTTTTGTCCGGCAAGATGGCGATGGCCTGACGGATTTCGGCATTGATATCGTCCCAGGATTTAAAATAGAGACGGGCCGCCGATTCCTTTCCCCGGCGAACCCGGGTCACGATGGAAGTGATCACGCCGGCACCCCGCTTGAGGAATTCACCGCCCAGAAGCGCATTGACAAATGTGCTCTTCCCCGACTTGATCGATCCGACAACGGCAATTCGCAGGGTTTCGCCCTTTATTTTTGAATCGATTTCACGACTGACCATTTTCCATTGTGAAAAGGATGCATCGCCTTCAGCGCCAAGCGTTTCCGCACGAGTCAGCAAAGCGTAAAATCCGGAATTGATATCAACAATAACGTCTCTTTTATCCTGATAAGTATCCATATTTAATGAAATTGCAATGCCTTGTCAAAGTGATTGAAACTGTCGCCGCCAGATGGCCTTGTATCCGCCGCCTTTTTGTGCTATTCAAGTAAAAACCGGCAGCCAAACGTCTTTACAAAACGTATCCGCCGGCAAAAATATACTGGAAGAAAATCAATGTCCAAGAAGCATCCGGAATGCCCGCTTTACAATCCTTATAACTGCAAAGAGTATAACAACCCAACCCTCTGCGCATTTGTCAAAGCCGATAAAAAGTGTCTGAAAAAGAAAAAACCGAAACCCAACCCCAAGGCGGACACACCTGAGGGCGAGTAGCTCCCCTTGAAATCCCGCCGGAGATTTTTAGTTTTATGCATGCCCGGCCGTACTTGACAGACCTGTTGGATTAATCCCGTTTTTCTGTAATACCTTTTTCCACCTGTTATCCGGTTCCCATTTAAACACGGCGTCTTCGTAGATACGGCTGGTCAGCCACGTATTCTCCTTCAGTTCGGCTTCCAGCTGCCCCCCGCCCCAGCCCGCACACCCCAGAGAAACAAGATAATCTGCCGGACCCTTTCCAGCGGCAATAGACTGAAGAATATCGGGGGTATTGCTCAAGGCCATCGTGGCGGTGATCAGATGGCAGCCTTCCCAGTCAAAGGGCGGACCATGTAAAATAAATACTTCATTGGCATGCACCGGTCCCCCGATGTGAATGGGAATCGCCCCGGTTGCCGGGGTGAATGCCATGCTCAGCTCGTTGAAAATATCCCGGCCTCTCAGTGTTGGATCAGGACGGTTGACGATAATCCCCAGGGCGCCGCCGCCGTCATGTTCGCAGATGCAGGTGACAGATTTATTGAAATTCGGGTCGGTCAGCACCGGCATGGCCACCAAAAGCAGCCCTTTCAAAGATCCCGGATATGCTGATTTCAACGGTCATTCCTCATGCAGCACCTGTTTCGAAAACATTTTATTCCACGGTTATCTGCCGGCGTTATCCATCACAGACGCCCGGTATCGATGGGCGCTTCTTCGCTCGCAGCCAATGACCGGCCCGGCAAGTCCGGCCCGGGTAAATTAAGGTTCAGCTTTGGCAGAATGCGTCCTTCCGGCTGTTCTTCGAAATCGCTGCCCATGGCCGCCAGTTCGTTGAGGGCTTCCCGGACATCTTTTGTTCCTTTTTCACACACCCGGCGAACGGTTGCAAAGGCGGACTTGGCCTCGGACAGGGAGAACAGACCGTTGTGTTTTCGCAGATACGCTTCCAGCCGGTCGCGAATGGATTCCCAGTTATCCCGCCGGGTCTGATTGTTCAGCGGCGTCAGGGTTTCGAGGTTTTTCAATTGTTTTTTATGAAAGCGTCTGGAAAAATACCGCATGCCGGTGATCAGCCAGATGAGAAAAAATACGGCCGCAATTCCCCCGGCCCCGTAGAAAAGCATCTGCGGGTCAACAGCACCGGCCACACCAGTTACCATGGCACCGATCAGCGCACCTGCGCCAAGTATAATGCCCCCCAGGAATCCGATAAATCCCAGCCGCCACCGGTTCCGGTTTCTTTTCCGCTTGTAACTGACCAGCGCCTCCAGCAGATGCGAGATCCTCTCGCCATGGGTTTCCGCGAAGGATGCCAGATTGTCCAGCCGGTATTGGGGCGCATCCAGAACGGCCTTTTTCAGGACCTCGTGCTGGTTTCCCAGATACTTCAGATAGGAATTGCGCTGCCCTTCGATTTTCTCGTGCTGCAGCGCCGCCTGTCTGGAGTAAATCAGGTGAATGGGCGGAATATCCTTACGCCCCGTCATCTGGGACAGATTCCAGCAAAGCGTGCCGTAAACCTGCAGCAGATCGGTGAGGGAATTGCATTCGTCAATACGATTGAGGACAAACAGGACCCGGTCTTCGAAAGTACGGGTCGGCAGGGTGTCCCGCAGGCTGGTATGGGCCTCACGAACCGTCCCGGCCTTGTGAGGATCGAAAAGGATCAGGACAAGGTCGGCAATCTGCGCCAGATCACCGATGACTTCCTGATAGTTATACCCCCGGTCCCGTTCAGTGATACTGTCGAGCATGCCGGGCGTGTCAATAATGGCCAGATTTCTTAAAAAAGGCGAATTGACCTTTTTGAGACGGAAATGCGCCGCAAATCGTTCCCCATGTTTTTTAAGGGATTCAAACGGATATTCGGCATCGTTGAGCAGGTATTTTCCGTCCCGCTCTTCGGTGATCGTGATCTCTCCGTCTACCGTGGATTCCGACGTGTCGCAGGTGATCACGGTGAATGAATCATCCGTGGGCGCCTGACCGGTTTTCTGAATTTCTCCTCCCAGCAGATCATTGATCAAAGTCGATTTACCGGAGGAATAATTCCCCAGAACCAGAACCTGTGGCCGCCATTTGATATTTGTTTCCAGGGGAACTTCACTGTACTCATATTTGATGGCAACCGGCGACAGGTTCCGTTCAACCATTTCCAGCAGTTCGTTTCTCAGGGCATCAATGTAGTTTTCGCGGTACAAGAGTCAGCTCCAGCAGTCGTTGTAGGTTGATGGCGACGATGCTATCAAAACAGTCACGGACCGTCAACCATGCGTGATGATCCGGCAGTCCTGTGAATGTAACGGGCTGACCATATAGAGGGTTTCGGGCAGGGTAAGTGATTGTCAGTTCTGTTTTTTCCGTTCCCAGTCATGCAGCCGCTGACGGACGTTGCGGCGCAGGTTTCTCGATTTTAAATTAATCACCTGATAGCCATAGCGGATGTTTTTTTCCATCAGATCGGGATAATTGCGATAATTATTTTTTATTTTGGATCCGTTGGTTGTCATTTTTTTCAGCAGGGCGATTTCTTTTCCGGTCACCTTGGTTTGAGATGCCAGAACGGCATCAAGGAATGCCCGGCGCGAACGTCTGCAGGCGGCATAAGTGACGGCCCGCCCCATGCAGTTTAGCTGGTGGCCATCACTGCCACCAACGATCGCCTTGTTGAGGTTAAAGCCCAGGAGCGCGCAGCGGGTATTCCACCGATGCAGATTGGACGCATTGAGAACCTCCACGCCGTCAACCTGGCGGTACAGCGCATCCATCTGCCGGGAAGAAAAAAACGAATTGCAGATTCCCGTGTAGGCTGCGCTGTACGGATGCGGAAAAATGATGACCGCTTTATATTCCCGCGCCCGCGCAATGATTGTTTCCATGGTCAGAAGCGTGGCGCTCATGACGTCCTTGCCCATGAAGGGTACGATATCTCGATAGTAAAACCGCTCTATACTTTTGATATCGTAAAAATAGACCAGCAGGTGGGTTCCTTCCACGGAGGTGATCTCAATGCCGGGGATGCTCAGGATTTTTTTATATGAATTCAGTTTGACCGCGCCCTGTACCTCGTTATGATCGGTAAGCGCAACGCCGATACCGAGCTGTTGCGCCCGGTCGGCAATCGCCTCTATTGTATCCGTGCCGTCGGAATACTGGCTGTGAAAATGCATATCCACCACCGTATAACGACCCGTGAGAGCGGGCAGATCGGGTTTCTCAAAAATAATCCTGTTCTTTTTATCCATTGTGTTTACAGATTCCATGATTTATTGAGAAGATCGTACGTTCCGGTTGATGATGCCGGATAGATTAACACATCTTTGCACGAATGATAAGTACCAAGAAAAACGAAGCTAATTGACCATGATTCCTGTTACATCATCCATTGCCATCAATCCCGGTGATATCCGCTGGGCATTCAGCCGGGCTTCGGGTCCCGGCGGGCAGCATGTCAATAAAACAGCCTCCGCGGTGCAGCTGCGGTTTCAGGTTGATCAGGCCGGCCTGCCGCCGGATGTGCGCCAGCGGCTGCGCCGGATTGCCGGCCATCGAATGGCCGCAGACGGTACGCTGGTCATTGATGCCCGACGATTTCGCAGCCAGTTCCGCAATCGGGAAGACGCGCTCGCGCGGTTAGTCGCCATGCTCAGGCAGGCGGCACATCCACCGGCCCGCCGAAAAAAAACCCGCCCTTCTCAAGGATCAAAAATCCGGCGGCTGGAAGCCAAACGCCGCCGCAGCATGCTGAAGCGTCGCCGTCGGCCGGTCGGGCACCCGGATGATTAATTCGCCGGCCGCCCGACCGGCAATTTTTTTTCCACGGCTTGCATCGGCGCAATTTCTGTAATAGATACAACTGCAATCACATCCGCATTATCAAGAGTCCGGCACCGACACGGATCAGGAAGGACACACATGCCTTTTCAGCTGCCCCGAAAAACGACCTGCAGAGCGGGTGTCCTGTCCGACACGCATGGCCACCTTCCTCAGGCTGTCGTCAACCAGCTTCGGGATGTCGACCTGATCATTCATGCCGGAGACATCGATACGCCGGATATTCTGCCCGTTCTGGCCCGTATCGCCCCGGTGGTGGCTGTGCAGGGCAACATGGACAGGGGAAAATGGACATCCGGCCTGTCGATGACCGAGACGACCCGGGCGGGCGGCAAGTGGATCCATGTGCTTCACGACCTGAATAATCTTGATCTGGTTCCGGAAGCCGCGGGATTCAGCGTCGTCGTCTCCGGCCATACCCACCGGCCCCATCTGTCGCACCGTTCGGGAGTCATGTATCTGAATCCGGGCAGTGCCACCCATCCCCGTCGTCCCTTTCCGGCGTCCCTGGCCATTCTCGAAATCCGGGAAGAATCGGTAGATGCCCGATTCATTGATCTGGAACGTCAGTGCGCCCTGGCTGCTCTCTTTTAGCCCTGTCTCAGGCCAATCTCCCTGATTTTTTGAATAGAACCGCTTTTGCCAGTATTTTAGCAATCAGCCGGTTTCTTTATATTTCGTGATCCTGCGCCTGTATGTCCTCTATCAGATCTTCGCCGCCAGCCGGACACCCTGGTCAATGGCCCGCTGGGCATCAAGCCCTCCAGCCCGGTCAGCCCCGCCAATCAAGTGAACGGGGATCTGTTTCCCCGCCAGATCGTCATACAGACGACGCCGGGATTCCTGCCCCGCGCAGACGATGATATTTTCCACCTCCAGTACGCGATTGTCATTTTTGACGGTAATATGGATTCCCTGGTCATCGATGCGGCGATAGGTCACCCCATTGATCATCTGGACGCCTCGATATTTAAGCGCCAACCGGAGAATCCAGCCAGTGGTTTTCCCCAGCCGTTCCCCCATCTTATCCGGACTGCGCTGGAGCAGATAAATCTGCCGTTGGGACAGCGGAATCTGAATCCCGTCGGCGGAAACGCCGCCCCGCGACTGATACGCCCGGTCGATACCCCATTGTTCGAAAAAAGTATCGCTGGCCGGATCATCTCCGGTTTCCGGGTGGGACAGATATTCCGCCACGTCAAAGCCGATACCGCCCGCGCCGATGATGGCCACCCGTTGGCCTGCCTTCTTTTTCCGGGCCAGCACATCAATATAGGTCATCACCATGGGATGATCATTGCCGGGCACATCGACAGCGCGGGGCACCACGCCCGTGGCAATGATAATATCATCATAATTCTCAGATAAAATAAGGCCGGCATCTGGTTGAAAACTCAATCGCAGCGCCACACCGTTTTGTTCAATTTTTCGACCGAAATACCGCAGGGTTTCGTTAAAGTCGGCCTTTCCGGGCACCTGAACCGCCATATTGAGCTGCCCGCCGATTCGATCCGTCTGCTCGAACAAGGTGACCGCATGGCCCCGTTCCGCGGCGGTGACGGCAAAGGATAATCCTGCCGGCCCGGCGCCCACCACGGCGATTTTTTTCTTCTGTACGGCCGGTTCCATTTTCAGCTCGGTTTCGTGGCAGGCCCTGGGGTTAACGAGGCAGGAGGCAATCTTCATCTGAAAAATATGATCGAGACAGGCCTGGTTGCAGGCAATGCAGGTATTGATCTCATCAGGCCGGTTGTCGGCGGCCTTTTTGACAAACATCGGGTCGGCCAGCAGCGGCCGGGCCATGGAAACCATGTCGGCGTCCCCCCGGGACAGGACCGTTTCCGCTGTTTCAGGGGAATTAATCCGGTTGCTGGTGATCAGGGGGATCGACACCTCGGACTTCAGCCGGGCGGTAATCCAGGTAAAGGCGGCATGGGGAACCACGCCGGCAATGGTCGGAATCCGGGCTTCGTGCCAGCCGATACCCGTATTGATCAGGGTGGCGCCGGCGGTTTCAACGGCCTTGGCCAGTGAAACGACTTCTTCCCAGGTGCTTCCGTTTTTAACCAGATCGAGCATGGACAAACGGTAAATCAGAATAAAGTCGGCTCCCACCGCTTTCCGGACCCGTTGGACAATCTCCACGGGAAATCGGACCCGCTGCTCGAATCCATCCCCCCACCGATCGGTCCGGTGATTGGTTTTGGGGACGATAAATTCGTTGATCAGGTATCCTTCCGATCCCATGATCTCAACCCCGTCATATCCGGCGGAACGGGCCAATAACGCGCAATCGGCAAAATCGTTGATGAGATTTTCGATCTCTGTGTCGGTCAGCTCGTGAGGTTTAAACATGTTAATGGGGGCTTTGATTGCTGATGGCGCCACAATCTTGTCGTGATATCCGTAGCGGCCGGTATGCAGAATCTGCATGGCAATCCGCCCGCCGGCTGCATGAACCGCCTCGGTGACAATCCGATGCCGCCGGACATCCCGGTCGGAAGTCAATCTGGCTCCGTTTTCCATGATGGCGCCTGTTTCATTGGGTGCCACACCGCCGGTCACAATCAATCCGACATCTCCGGCTGCCCGCTCACGATAAAACGCGGCCAAGCGCTCAAATCCGTCTGGCGCTTCCTCCAGCCCGGTATGCATGGATCCCATCAATATTCTGTTTTTAAGGGTTGTAAAACCAAGGTCAAGCGGCGAGAGCAGGTTCGGAAATACCTGATTTGTCATGATAAATCTCCATTTGAAAGGCAAATGAGCCGGGAAGCTGGAAAGCGATTAGGCCATAAAGCCTGGATGAGGGGAAGCGCTTCCATCTATTGCACGGAGCTTTATCTCCGTATCGCTTCCCAGCATGAAAACTTCCCGGCCGCCCAGGCTATTTCATATCACAAAAGATCAAATAGACAAACAAAAGATAAGATCAAGTTATTCTATCCGCGATTTGGATCGATATAACCGCAGGCTGTTACTGACAACGGTCACACTGCTGATAGACATGGCCAGAGCGGCCAGGATGGGATGAAGCTGGCGTAAAAAGGTCGGCAGAAATTCGAAAGAATAAAATGCACCGGCGGCCAGCGGAATAAGGATGATGTTGTAAATAAAGGCCCAGAACAGGTTTTGGCGGATCGTGCGCATGGTGGCGCGGCTGAGGTCAATGGCCCGTGCCACCCCTTTCAGGCTGCCACTGGATAGAATGACATCAGCGGTCTCGATGGCCACGTCCGTACCGGTACCGATGGCCATCCCCACATCCGCCTGGGCCAGGGCCGGGGCATCGTTGATGCCGTCTCCCACCATGGCCACTTTCTTCCCTTCCGATTGAAGCGAGGCTACTTTCTCCGATTTCTCCCCGGGACGAACCTCGGCGATGATCGTATCAATGCCCACCTCCCGGGCGATGACCCTGGCGGTTTCCGGGTTATCCCCGGTCAACATCACCACCTGGATATGCTGCCGGTGCAGGGCGTCAATGGCGTCCGCCGAGTCGGGTTTGATCACATCCGCCACAGCCAGCAGACCGGCGGGTACGTCATCAACGGCCACCGCCATCACCGTCCGTCCTTCTGACTGCATGGCGTTGATCTTTTCGCCTAAATCGCCCAGATCGATACCCAGTTCATCAAACCAGCCGGGTTTTCCGACCCGCGTGGTAGCGCCGTCTAGTTCCGCTTCCACCCCCAGCCCGCCAACGGCACGAAACCGCCGGGGTGCCTTCAGTGTGATTTTTCTTGTTTTGGCTTCCCGGACAATGGCTTTGCCCACGGGATGCTCGGAACCGCTCTCCACCGAAGCGGCGGCTTGCAACAGGTCATTTTCGTCTTTAAATCTCTCGCCGGCGGACACCACATGGGTTACCTCGGGTCGTCCGGCGGTAATGGTGCCGGTTTTGTCAAGCACCACCGTATCAACCCGGGTGGCGGTTTCCAGGGCTTCGCTGTTTTTAAACAGCACCCCCTGCTCGGCCCCCTTGCCGGTACCGGCCATGATGGCCGTGGGGGTGGCCAGACCCAGCGCACACGGGCAGGCAATAACGAGGACCGCTACCAGCCGAATCATAGCCGGAACAAACTGCCCACCGATGGCCCACCACAGAAAAAAGGTCAGAAAGGCAATGCCGATTACCGCGGGAACAAAAATCGCCGCCACCCGGTCGGCCAGGGCCTGGACCGGCGCCTTGCTTCCCTGGGCCTGCTGCACCAGGTGGATAATCTGGGCCAGGGCCGTTTCTTTCCCCACCCGGGTGGCCTCGAATTTCAACACGCCCTGCTGGTTCAATGCGCCACCGACCACCTTGTCTCCGGGCTGTTTGTCCACGGGGATCGGCTCGCCGGTCAGCATCGACTCATCCACGGCCGACTCGCCTTCCAGCACCCGGCCATCCACGGGAATACTCTGGCCAGGGCGTACGAGAACAATATCTCCCTTGACGACTCTGGACAGGGCAATTTCCCGCTCTTCGCCGTCCCGGATGACCACTGCGGTTTTCGGGCTCAGATCCATGAGCTTGCGGATCGCCGCGCCGGTGCGTCCCTTGGCACGGGATTCGAGCAGCTTGCCCAGCTTGATCAGGGTAATAATCAGCGCCGATGTTTCGAAATAGACATGTTTGCCGAGCAGTGGAAATATCAGCAGGCATACCGAATAGAAATAGGCCACCGACGATCCCATGGCCACCAGCACGTCCATGTTGGCTGTTTTATTACGCAGGCTTTTGAAGCCCCCCACGTAATAGTCCCAACCCGTGTAAAATTGAACCGGTGTGGCCAGCAGCAGAAACATCCAGTTCACCCAGGGGGCGTGACTCCAGGCGCCGGTCAGTCCGAAATCCCGGCCCATGCTCAGGAAAAACAGCGGCACCACGCACGCCACGCCGACAAGGAATTTTCGGGTCTGGTCCCTGATTTCCGCGTCACGCGCCTGCTGTTCAATATCTTCCGCATCAGTCGAGTCATCGGGCAAGATGGCATCGAATCCGGCCTTGCGGATGGCTGCCGCCATCTCATCCAGAGAGGTCAGTGCCGGTAAATATTCTACGGTTGCATGCTCGGAAGCAAAATTAACCCCGGCAGACAGCACCCCCGGCACTTTTTTATTCAGTGTCCGCTCGATATTCATGGCGCAATTGGCACAGGTCATGCCGGTGACGGGAAATTCCGCGGTGGCCGTGGTGACGGTGAACCCGCTTTGATGAACCCGGTCCACTATCTGGTCCGGAGAAACCGCCCGGGCATCATAGGCAACGGTGACCTGTTCCGAGGCAAAATTCACATTGGCCGTATCAACGCCATCGAGTTTATTTACACCGCGTTCGATATTCATGGCGCAATTGGCGCAGGTCATGCCCGATACCGGGAAAGTGATTGTATCCAAAGACATCGTCGTCGGTCACACGTCAGCAGGATAATTGATTTCTTTGAGGGTGTCGATAATCTGCTCCCTTGAGGCGGGTGAATCCCAGCTGACGGTGACGGATCTGGCTTCAATCCGGCCATCAACCCGGGTCACGCCTTCAAGGTCGGCCAGCTCGGTTTCAATTGCATGGGTACAGTGCCCGCAGGAAATATTGGGAATTGAAAAAGTTTCTTCAGTCATAATTGTACTCCCTTTCAATCAATTGATTATTTGAAAATGAAAGGCGAGACAAAAAACGCCTCAACCTGGGTAAAAATTTAAGCATATCTTCCAGTTTGTCGAGGCAGAAACGATTTTTTGGTTATTTTTTACTTTTGATGGATGATGCTATCGGAGTCGCCGGGGCTGTGAGGGGGATTTAGAGAGGAAGGATTCAGCCCCGGCGTATTTTTCCGAGATAGGGAATCGCTGGAAGGATCAGCCTTCGATGAACTGCTTGTTCTCTTCAATAACCGCTTCGGCGATGGTAAGCGCCTCGGCCAGCGTTTCAATACCGCAGATATAGCTGTCCCGCAATTGGATCTCGAACTTCTGATCACCTGCTTTATCGGCAATGGTGCGAATGAACAGGTCCATCCGGCTGCCTATGCGAATGTAATGGGCACTGGCCAGTTCATTCCCTTTGTACTGCCATTTTCCCATGACATCATGCAAAACAAAATTTTGTATCTGTTTTGGAAAATCCATGTGTGACTCCTTTGTGCTGGTTATTTGTGTGGGTGTACGGTAGCCTTTGGGAAATTGTTTATCCCGAGACACCCTTTTTTCCGGTAACACCGATCAGGAACAATTACGCTGGTTGCTGACAGCCATGAGCAGGTAGTCAAAGGCCGTTTGAAAAATATTGCGCAGCGACAGGCGTTTTTCAGCGTGACTGCCAGCAACCAGACGGAATTGGTTTTGAGCTCCTGTTGTATCAGGCGCCGGTGGTCGCCGGCGTTCCGGACTCGGGCCGGATATCCACCATTTCATCAACGTCGGTAATGGCGTTTTCCAATCGACCCACCACGATGGCGGCCGTGGTATCGCCCCACACGTTGACGGCGGTACGAAACTGGTCAAGAATCCGGTCAATGGCCAGAATCAGGCCGATACCGTCCAGAGGCAGACCGGCGGCGGTCAACACGATTCCCATGGTCACCAGGCCGGCGCCGGGAATGGCCGCCGCACCAACGGCAGCCAGCGTCGCCGTGATAAAAATAACCACCTGCATACCGATGGTGAGGTGAATTCCCATGAGTTCGGCAATGAAAATTACGGCAATCGATTCGTAAAGCGCCGTGCCGTCCATGTTGACCGTGGCGCCCAGCGGCAGAACAAAATTGCCGATTCTGCGATCCACACCGGCCCGCCGATGCAGGCAATCCATGGTCAGCGGCAACGTGGCCGCACTGGAGGCCGTCGACCAGGCCGTCATAACCGCCGGCAATACGGCCTTAAAGAGCCGTATCGGGCTGTAACGTCCGATAATCCACACCAGCAGACTCAAGGTGATCGCGGCGTGGATAATCAGGCCCAGCAGCACCGTAAAGCCGTATTTTGCCAGGGCTTTCAGCGCAGGGAATCCCAGATCCATGAATAACGCCGTAACCAGGAAGAAAATACAATACGGCGCAATTTCCATGACTGCCATGACGGCTTTCTGCATAATCAAGTCGATGGCATTGATTGTCTGTTTCAGTGTTTCTGTCTCCCGGCCGACCATGGCGGCAATAACCGCGATAAAAATCGTAAAAAAGATGATCTGCAGAACATTTCCCTTGGCCAGAGCCGCAGCCGGGTTTTTGGGAATCATGTTCACAAGTGTATCGATAATAATAACGACTGAGCTTTTGTCCCCAACGCCCTGATTGCTGACCTTGTCGGGAACGCCCGCCCCGATATGCAGGGCATCCAGCGCCGCTTTGTCAATACCCATCCCCGGATGAATCAGATTAACCAGGATAACGCCGGTAAGAACGGCGAGGCCGGTGGTGGCCATGTAATAGGCAATGGTTTTACCGCCGATTTTGCCCAGATCCCGGGGATCTCCCAGGTTGACCACGGCCATGAAAATAGAAGCAAACACCAGGGGGACGATCATCATCCGGAGCAACCGAACAAAAATGTCTCCTCCATATTTAAATATCATTTTCATCATATATATCGGCCCCGATGATACGCCTGCACCGAAAGTGGTGTTCAATATCATGCCCAGCACAATCCCGGCGACGATGCCGATCAGTATTTTCCATTGCAGGTCGAGCCCTTTTTTTGCTTTGGTTTCCGACATAGTTCCCTCCTTTTAGCAGCTGACAATCACTAAAAAACGCTTATAAGCGACCGAATTATTTTAGAGCTCGCCTTCTCCGACATTCCATTTGGCCGGAATTTTATAAGCGGAGAGATACTGCTGCATAATCTGTTTGAAATATCCCTCAACGTACAGTTCGCGAATAAAAATATTCAGCATGTTGACAAAGTCCCGGTTGCCCCTTTTAACGGCAAAACCGTAATAATCGGGCTTAAAGGGCTTGGGGAATACTTCCAGCTTGTAAAGGGCTTTGTCTTTGTGATCCGCCACCCACATTTTCAGAAAAATTTCGTCATGAACCATGATATGAGCCTTGCCTTCGGCGACAGCGTTGGCTGCTTCTTCGTTGGTCGGGAACTCTTTCACCTGTGCTTTGGGAAAATACAGAGGAACGGATCGCGCCGGAGATTTTCCCTTGGTGACGGCAATGATGAGGTTCTGTTCCTGGCCCCGTGCCCGTAACGTATTCATCATCATTTCGTAGGATTTGACGCCGGTGAGTCCCAGCGGCCCCCCCATGCCCTTGTTCAGCATGATCGACAGGCCGGTATCATAATAAGGACTGGTGAAGTCCACTTTCTTGGCCCGCTTGAAATTGATCGTCATGCCCGCCATAACAATATCCACCTTGTCGTCCTGAACCATGGGGATCAGATCGGAGAATGAATCCGGAACGACAATCTGAAGCTTGACGCCGAGTCCCATGGCCAGCAGCCGGGCAATATCGATGTCAACGCCCATCCGTTTTTTTTTGGAATCATCTTTGGTTTCAATTAAAGAAGAGAACTGCTTTTCATTTTTATCTTCCTGAAAAAATGAAAAGGGTTTGAAAAGCGGGTTGACGCCGACCTTTAAAACACCGGTGGACATGATCCGATCTAACACCGGGGAGTCTCCCGTGATAACCTCCTGAGCGCCTGCAAGGGGCATAAACAGCAGCGTTATCGCGATGAAAGCGAAAATGCGAAGAACCCGTTTTGGTGCTGTAAATAAATTCATCGTCTAAATCCTCCTTTCCTTCATTTAAATAATGATTCGATTGTTCGAACTTGATGTATTGAATTATCACCTCCTTTGGCAATGCGGACAGAGTGGTATCGCTTACTGAGAATATTCCAAACACGACGATGCAACTGGTAAATATTGTGCAAGGATCGTTCCGCGAAATTGCCGGCGACAGGCCGCAGGGCAAAGCCGGCCAGACAATGATATGTACGGATGCGGATGAGGTCGATTGTATTCCATGTTTTTTGTGATTATACAGACATTTGTAACCTTCAGATAAAACCGGCTGGCCCGCCTGTAACATCGTATCACCTCGTATCAATTTTTATATACCCGCTGTTAATCGGATAAATGCACCGAACAATATTGAGCATATCATCAAATACTGGCTGATATAAGCAATCCGTCCGAGTCGCCGTTGTCACGTCCTGGCCCGCCCTGGCCCGCCCGTGACGATGCCTTGACAGATTTACCATTAATCGAGTATCGTGACGCCATGCTGTTGACAATATTTCGGTAACAACAGAAGCCGTTCTTCGAATGATATGATATGAGAATGAGACAGCACCTTTCCATTTTTATAGGCCTGATCCTGTTTTCGGTGCTTGCCGCCAATCATGCCCGGGCATCAGAAATCAGAATTGCCATTAAACAATTTCCCCCGCTGGTTTTTAAAGATGAGTTAAAGGGTTTCTGCATTGACATGGCCAATGATATCTGCGCCCGGCACAACCTGATTCCCAGATTTATTCGCTATAACAGCGTCCCGGAAGTTCTTGAGGCTGTGGAGTCGGGCAAATGCGATCTCGCATTTTCGGGAATCACAATCACCGCCCAACGGGAAAAAAAAGTTGATTTTTCATACCCGTTTTTCGATTCCGGACTGATGATTGCCGTTCGGGCAAAACCGGGTAATCAGACGACGCATTTGGTTGCCTTGTTAGTTAAAGTCATCGGGTTCTCAGTCGTGATCTTTTTTATCGGCCTGAGCATCGTGGCGCATTGTATCTGGCTGGTTGAAAAAGATGATGGAGACGCGCACAGCTTTTCAACAACCTATCGTCATGGCATTGTGGATGCGTACTGGTGGGCCATCGTCACCATGACCACGGTAGGGTATGGCGACAAGTGCCCCAAGAAAATTATCGGCCGGATGATTGCCACTGTTTGGATGCTGATCGGCGTTATCTGGTTCGCCGGATTCACGGCAACGCTTTCTTCCGCTTTAACGGTGGATCGTATCAATCATGGGGATATTGAGGAATTATCCGATCTTGAAAACAAACGGGTCGCCGTAATCGAGGGGACGACCAGCGAGGCGTTTGTACGCCGGTATAATGTCAAGATGTCGCTGGCGCATTCGTTCGATGAGCTGGTTTCCCACCTTAAAACCAGCCGGGTCGAAGCAATCATTTACGATGCGCCGGCACTGATGTATCTGTCTAAAACCGATTCATCCATCAAAGTGGTGGGCGATCTTTTTGACGAGCAGCAATACGGAGTCGTTTTCCCCGAACATCGAAACGAAAATTACAAAGAAATGTTCAATATCGACATTATTGCCATGAAAAAAAGTGGTGAACTTCGTAAAATATACGACAAATGGTTTTAATCGAAACCCAGCTGCCACGGCCTGTGCGGCATTTTTTTCGTGTCCTGCCCTGTCTGGTTCTGGTCTGGCTGATCATTCTCAATGGATGTCGCCCGGAGGCGCCCCGGGAGCCCGCACCGAGGACTGACAATACGAAAAAGGCCGAAGTAAACGGCTTCACCATTCCTGTTTATTCATCCGCTGCCGAACAGCTGGTCTACGCCCAGTCCCGGATCAACAATCTGCGGGAAAAAGAAACCGCGCTGCGGCTGGTGCTCGACCGCTTTCCCCAGGACAGGTATGCGTGTACCCAGGCCCGGCTCAACCTGGCCTACCTGACTCTGGGGGCCGACTATCGGCTGGCGGATCCTGCCATGTGCCGGGAAGCCCTGGCCCGTTACAGGCAGATTATCCGCACCTATGACGACCTGTCTGGCGTATGCGCCCATGCCTACTGGTACATGGGCTGGATATACACCGCCCTGCTCGGTGACAAAAATAACGGCATGGCCATGTACCGCATTGTTGCCGACCGCTATCCTTCCGAACAGACGGCCGGTGAATCGCCGGTTTCCTGGTTAAAACTCATGTACCCGAACCGGCCTGATAAATCCCTGTCATCTCCCGACCAGCAGCGATTTTCATGGGCCGCTCTGGCGCTGCTCGAAATTGTCAAAAATACGGAAAATACCGTTCAGCGCAGCCGGGCACTGCTGGAACTCTGGGGTCTGGAAAAATCAGGTCCGGCAACCGGGCGGGCCATTCTGTCTGTGTTGAGATCCACCTCGTCAAATACCGACGCAGACGCCTTGCGCATGGCCCACGCATATATTCAGCATGATTTTTCCCGCAGTGTACTGATCCGGGATATTGAATCCGCCCTGAATCGCTGCCGATCCGGGGAAATCTCAAAGTGAAAAAAATACGATTCGACCGGTTTGTCCGGTTTATCCATTCTTTTCAATTTCGATTGTTCGCCGCCCTGGCTTTGATGGTTTTTACCTTTATTCCCATTCTGGGATATCTTTCCTATCTTCAGGGAAAAAAAGTGGCCGAAGCCCAGATCGAACAATACGCGCTCAGCACGGCCACCCAGATCGCCGCCCGGGTGCAGGCCTATCTGTCCCACCACACCTCCAATGTCCGCCTGATTAAAACCATCTTCGAACATCAGTTCATCGATTCAATGGATTCCCGTGCCCTGATCCGCTACTTCCATCTGCTCAGGCAGGACCACCCGGATTTTGTCAATATCAGTTTTGGCGACCGATTCGGTCGGTTTATCATGGTGCCGCCGCAGCCACCGGAAGTTCATGAGCTCTTTGATCCGCGGGTGCGCCCCTGGTATGTGGGCGCCGTCAAGAAAAATGACGTATTCTGGACATCGGTATACATGTTTGCATCCACGCATCAACCGGGTATCACAGCTTCGATTCCGATCATGGCCCCCGACGGTCGCCTGGTCGGCGTCTGCGGCATTGATCTTGATCTTTCCACGTTTTCCCGATTTTTAACACGTCTTCGCATCGCCCGAAATGGTTCCGCATATATTATCGAAAACAGTTCCGGCCATGTGATCGCCCATCCGGATCTTATCAAGCCCCGATGGGATCCGGATCAGATCAAGTTGCTCAGCGCATGCCTGACGGATCTGAGAAAAAATAAAAAACGATTCGGCACAACAATGTACAATAATCAACAATATTTCACGGCCTATACCGATTATCCGGATAATGACTGGACCCTTGGGATCACACTGCCCGTCTCCAGCTACCTGCAGCAGATGAACGTCATTAAAAAAACCACGCTGGCCATTGTCCTGGCGGCTATTCTGCTGGCATCGATTGTCAGTTATCTTTTGTCACGGACCATCACAACGCCTTTGAAAAATCTGCAGAAAGGAATCGAAACCGTCAGCCAGGGCCACCTCGACTATCAGGTACCGGTACAATCTCCCGACGTGGTCGGCGCTCTGGCCAGCGCTTATAACCAGATGGCCTTGTCGTTGAAAAACAGCCGGGAAGAGCTTAAAAGCACACTGGCGGCTTTGGCGGAAAAAGAGAAAATGGCCGCATTGGGCCAGCTCACCGCCGGTATCGCTCACGAAATTAAAAACCCGCTTGGCATCATTCTCGGGTCCGCCGAAGTGGCCGCCAATACCACCCGTCCCATTGAAATGCGGGAAAAGGCCACCCAGTTCATCATCGACGAAGTCATGCGGCTCGACAAAACCCTGAAAGGATTTCTCGCTTTTGCCAAACCCGCCCCGCCCCGATTTGAATCCGCCGATCTGCAGAGTATCCTGACCGACACCCTGGCAATCTGCGCCGAAGCGCTGCGGCAGAAAGATATTACGGTCAAAAAAACGTTCGCCGCGGATACGGCCCGCTGCCGGGTCGATCCCGACCAGATACACCAGATTTTTATCAATCTGATTTTAAACGCGATCGACGCCATGCCCGATGGCGGACAGTTGACCCTTGGCACGGAAATCCAAAGTGATCCTCACCGCCCCGAGCCGCCCCGCCTGGCCGTTTCGATCTCCGACAGCGGCACGGGCATCGCCCCGGAACATTTGAAGACTGTTTTCGAGCCATTTATCAGCTATAAAGATGAGGGCACCGGTCTGGGGCTGGCCGTGGTCAAACAGATTGTAAAGCATCACCAGGCCACCATTGACGTCCACAGCCGCCCGGATCACGGCACAACCTTTACATTGACGTTTCCCTGTAAAATTCGAGAGGATATCAATGGCGCATAAAGTACTTCTAGTTGAAGACGAGGCCCGCATGCGGCAGGTTATCATGATGCAGCTGAGCGATCTTCCCCTGTCCTTCGTTGAAGCCGGCACCGGTCAGCAGGCCCTGAACCGACTCGATCAGGATGATTTCAGCCTGGTGATTACCGACCTGAAACTGCCACAGGTCAACGGAATGGATCTGCTCAACCATATTAAAAATCAGACGCCCGAGCTGCCGGTCATCGTTATAACCGCCTACGGCTCCATAGAGAACGCCGTCCAGGCCATTCGCCAGGGTGCCTTTGACTATGTGACCAAACCCTTTGAAGAGGAACGGCTCCGGGGGTGTGTTAAAAAGGCGCTTAAAATCAGCCGGCTGATGTCCCAGGTTCGGTATTTGCGCGAAGAGATCGAGGGAAAATACCACTTCGATAACATCCAGGGCGCATCCCCCGAAATCTGCCGTGTACTCAATCTGGCCGGAGAAGTTGCCGGTACCAACACGACTGTGCTGATTACCGGTGAAAGCGGTACCGGCAAGGAATTGCTCGCCAAAGCCATCCATTTCAACAGCCACCGGGTCGATGACCCCTTTTTACCCATCAACTGTGCCGCCATTCCGCCCACCCTGCTGGAGGCGGAACTCTTTGGATACGAACCCGGCGCGTTTACCGGCGCCAGCCATCGTAAAAAAGGAAAATTTGAGCTGGCCTCCGGCGGGACCCTGTTTCTTGATGAAATCGGGGATATGGGCCTGGACGTACAGGCCCGGCTGTTGCGGGTGATTGAATCCCGGCAGTTTTTTCGCCTTGGCGGCACCCGCAGTATTGATGTGGATGTCCGGATTATATCGGCGACCAATAAGGACCTGAACAAAAGCGTGGCATCGGGCCGGTTCCGTGAGGATCTTTTCTATCGCCTGAATGTTTTCCCTATCCACATCCCGCCACTGCGGGAACACAAAGATGACATCCCCGTGCTGTGTGATTATTACGCGAATCAATTTGCCACCGCGCTTGGAAAAAAAACGCCGGCGATCAGCCAGGCAGGAATAAAAATGATGCGGGCCCACCCGTGGCACGGCAATGTCCGCGAATTAAAAAATGTAATTGAACGCGCCATGATTCTCTGCAAAGGGGACCAGATCACCTCCTCGCATCTGGTCCTGCAGCAATCCGCCCAGCCTGCGTTTGACCCGTCGGATCTCGACGCTCTGGCCGATGCGCTCATTGATGCGGGCGGTGTGGATATCAAAGATCTGGAAATTCGGCTGCTGCGCCATTCCATTCGTCAATCCGGTTACAATGTCTCCAAGGCGGCCCGGCTTCTGCGTCTGACGCGCCCGACCCTGCGCTACCGTCTCGACAAGTATGGTATATCCGGTGATTTTTCAGGAGGGTGAATAGCAGCCTTGTCCGGATAGTAATTGTTATTCGAATTACAATATGAATTGGTTTTATTTCTCCGCCCGCCTGCGCCTTCCAGGTACCTCTTATTAAGTATCTTATATATTTATCAAATTACACTACCCGTGTCACTATAATTTTAAAATATAATTTGGCATCTATATTGCATTTTAACTGAGACATTGGATGCAATACATACAGTGGTGATATCTATGTGTTCATTCTTCATCAAAAAACAAGTTTGGGGATCCCCCTCGCTGTTGACCGAAATCCCCATTCTGATTTTCTAAGAACCGAATGAAGACAAATGGCACGCTTAAAGGACGCTTACACTTATGGAAAACCCCAAATTAGACACAACGCCACCTGTCATCGGCAAAAGAATAAATAATCGTTTTCCGGTCCTCAATTGCCGGGTTCAACTCAAGGCAAAGAAGATTATGGGACTGTTCGGTAAAAAATTCTACCACTTATCACTGATCGATTTAAGTACAACCGGTATCCAGGTGATTTCCAGCCAGAAACTCAACCACCGCCGAAAATATG
>CAZNZW010000024.1:41385-44059 GCA_964577615.1 uncultured Desulfobacterales bacterium
ACAACCGGTATCCAGGTGATTTCCAGCCAGAAACTCAACCACCGCCGAAAATATGACATTCTTATCCAGACCCCTGCCTTTCGCCGCCCGATATCAACCAAGGGGAGCATCGTCTGGAACCAGCCGTTTATCGGCAGGGATAATACCCAATACTATCGGGTTGGCATTGAATTTACATATTTCAAGGAAATGTCCATAAAACGGCTCCAGGCACTGGAAATGAGCCCGGAGTTGCGAAAAGTGGCCTGATACCCGGTAGAAATTAAGATATTTTAAACAGGCATCACCTATTTAACAACTCGACCCCTTGCCGGTTTTCAGGTTAAAATCAAATCCGCTGTTCAGCCAGCACGTCACGTAAAAATCTTCCTGTGTGGCTTTTGTCCATCCGTGCGATTTTTTCCGGTGCTCCCGTTGCCACGATCCGGCCGCCCTTATCGCCCCCTTCAGGCCCCAGATCGATAATCCAGTCCGCTGTTTTGATGACATCCAGATTGTGTTCGATCACTACGACCGTGTTGCCGTTATCCACCAGCCGCCGCAACACGATGAGCAACATTTTGATGTCCTCGAAATGAAGTCCGGTTGTCGGCTCATCCAGAATATACAATGTGTTGCCAGTATCGCGTTTGGCAAGTTCCCGGGAAAGTTTAATCCGCTGGGCTTCGCCACCGGACAGGGTGGTGGCCGGTTGTCCCAGCTTGATATATCCCAGTCCCACATCCAGCAGCGTGTCGAGAATCGACCGGATGCGGGGGTGATGGGTAAACAGATTCCGGGCCTGACGCACCGACAGGTTGAGCACATCGGCAATCGTGTGATCCTTGTATTGTATCTGGAGAGTGGCCTCGTTAAAGCGTCGTCCCCGGCAGACCTCACAGGGCACATAGACATCGGCCAGAAAATGCATTTCCACGCGGATGGTGCCATCCCCCCGGCAGGATTCACAGCGTCCGCCTTTAACATTGAACGAAAAACGCCCTTTTTTGTATCCCCGCGCCCGGGCTTCGGGCAGCAGGCTGAACAGCTCCCGGATGAGATCGAACACCTTGGTATAAGTGGCTGGATTGCTGCGGGGGGTCCGGCCAATGGGCCGCTGGTCGATATTGATTACCTTGTCCAGTGCCGACAGCCCGGTCACACCGCTGTTTTTTCCCTCGGATAGAGAAGCGCCATTCAGCCGATGCGCCAGTGCCGGGTAAAGAATCTGATTGATCAGCGTCGACTTGCCCGCCCCGGAAACCCCGGTCACCGCCACCATCAACCCGAGGGGAATCCTGACAGTGATATTCTTCAGGTTATTCTCCGCGGCCCGGGCGATCGTGACCCAGCGATTACCGGTTTGGCGGGGCGTCACCCGGTTTGGCGGCACATCGATCCGTTCTTTCCCGCTGAGATAACGACCGGTTAAAGAGGCCCGATTGGCACGAATATCCCGGGGCGAACCGCAGGCGACAATCTGGCCACCCAGCAGCCCCGCCCCCGGACCGATATCGACAATCCAGTCCGAAGCCGCCATGGTTTCCCGGTCGTGTTCGATGACGATGAGGGTATTGCCGATATCCCGCAGGTGGCTCAGCGTTTCAAGCAGCCGGATATTGTCCCGCTGGTGAAGCCCGATGGAGGGTTCGTCGAGGATATACAAAACCCCGGTCAGTTCGGCCCCCACCTGGGAGGCCAGCCGGATCCGCTGGGATTCACCGCCGGACAGGGTTGGTCCCTTGCGATCCAGAGTCAGATAGTCCAGCCCCACATTGATGAGAAAACCGAGGCGGTTGACGATTTCCTTGATCAGTTCAATGGCAATCCGTTGGCGATTACCGGTCAGACGAAGGGACACCAGGAAACGATGGGCTTCGGCGATACTCATCAAGGTGACATCGATAATCGACTGCCTGCCCACACGAACATTGAGGACCTCGGGTTTGAGTCGTTTCCCGCCGCAGACGGTACAGGTGCGGGAAGACATGAATCCCGCATAATACTTCTTCTGGCTTTCGGACCGGGTCTGTCGATAGCGGCGCATCATACTGTTCATCAGCCCTTCCCAGGTGGTTGTGAACTCGCCGTGGATTTTTTCCGACTGCCAGTTGACCGTCATTTCCCGGCCGGCGGAACCTTTAAGTATCAGTCGGCGATGTCTGGCCGGTAATTTTTTCCACGGGATATCAAAATCGACCTGCCACTGGTCCGCCATGGCCGCCAGCTGCCGGCCGCCCCAGGAACCGTTCTCGCGATCCGGATGGAGGAAGTAGTTGCGCCAGGGTACCACCGCCCCCTGACGGATGGTCAGGGCGGGGTCGGGAATAAGTTTTTTTTCGTCAATGGCCATGCGGATGCCAAGCCCGTTACATGCCGGGCACATGCCCTGGGGCGAATTAAAGGAAAAGAGCGGCGGATCGAGTTCCGGATAGGCGATCCCGCAGCAGGAGCGGGCTTCGCTCAATTTCAGATCCTCGCGGCCTTCCACGTGGACGATGATGACGCCCTGTCCCATTCTCAGCGCCGCCTCCACCGAATCGGTCAACCGTTTACGAAATCCCGGTCCCTTTTTCATTACCAGCCGGTCAACGACCAGCTCGATTGTATGCTTTTTGTGTTTCGGCAGCCGGCCGACGTCTTCAATCGCCCGCACCTGGCCATCCACCCGGACCCGGGCAAAACCTTCCTTCTG
>CAZNZW010000025.1:0-43560 GCA_964577615.1 uncultured Desulfobacterales bacterium
CCACGTTGCCGCCGATGGTGGCGACATTGCGGATCTGGTTTCCGGCAAACTGCGAGGCCGCGATTTGCAAGGCCGGTGCAAAGCGGGCGATGGTTTTGGAGTTTACGATCTCATTCATCGTGACCCCGGCCCCGATTTCCAGCCGGTCGCCGACTACTTCGATCTGTTTCAGTTCGGGCAGCCGGCTGATATCGCAAAGGCGGTCGGCATTCAGGGATCCGGTCCGCATATCGATCATCAGGTCGGTGCCGCCGGCCAGTATCCGCACGGCCGGTCCGGTACGGGCGAGGAACGCGACCGCTTCATCCAGATCCCGCGGTCGATAATATTCAATATCTGACATGGATTCGGTTGACTCCAGTATTTTAATTCATGTCCAAACCGGATACCAGGACGGCTCGTTCCGCCTCAATATCCGGCATCCAATCATTTTCGGGTCGTATCTTTCCCCGCCGCCTCAATGGCCGACACAATATTCTTATATCCGGTACAGCGGCACAGGTGCCCGGAGATAGCGGTATTTATATCGTCAGGATCGGGATGCGGGTTCTCCGTGAGCAGGGCATGGGTACTCATCAAAAGACCGGGGGTGCAATAGCCGCACTGGACCGCATGATGGTCCCGAAAGGCTTCCTGGATCGGGTGCAGCCCGGCCGGTGTTTCCAGGCCTTCCACCGTGAGGACGTTGCGGCCATCGAGCTGGGCGGCGAACATCAGGCAGGCATTGACCGCCCTGCCGTCCACCTCGATGGCACAGGCACCGCATTCTCCGATGCCGCACCCCTCCTTGGTCCCCTTCAGCCCCAATTGATCACGAAGCAATTCCAGGGCGGATATTCCCGGGGAAATCTCAAGATCGACCTTTTCGCCGTTTAAGGTAAAATGGAGATCCATCTTATCTTAACCCGTCTTCACATTTGGCGTCTTCCTTTTTCAGTCCGCCGACCCGGGCCGCCGGCCGGCCGGCATCGGTGACGACGACGATCAATACCAGTTCATCGTCCAGCGGTGCGTCGGGCAGCCGGACTTCCATGGCGTCAAAATGGGAACGCACAAAGGCGGCGTCCTTGAAGTGGACCGGCACGTCAATGGCAACGCCCGGATAGCCCCGTTTTTTGGCCGAAGGGATCAGGGCCTTGCCGCCGCCCACATTGTCGCGCATGGGTTTACCCAGGGCCGGATGCATCATGGCGGCGCAGTGTTCCAGCTCGCCCTGAGCCCCGACCACGGCCCCCTTGCCGTAACTGTGAACGGCTTCCGGGGCAATGCCCAGGGCGGCCACGGCTTTTTTCGTGAGCATGGTTCCCAGGGTCTCGCTCCAATTATAGAGCAGACTGAGATCTTCCTGATAGGTACCGGCATACGGGTTTTTAAATACCACTGCCGCCGCGGCCTTGCGGGTCGGTGCCGTCATGGGCGCTTTGCCGTCGGCATGGGTTTCTTCAACAACCGTGTAAATTTTTCGAATCTGGGGAGTATCGCTCATTATCTTCTCCTTTCATTGAAGATATTCGATAAAAAACACCGGGTCTGAATCAGGCCCATCTTGCGGTAATTGTTTTCTGGTCAAGGAACAACCGCATCGAGTCGATGCGCGATTTGGCCACGCCCTGGGCCGAGGCATTTTTCGATCCCAGGGGGAAGAACGCATAGGGTTGGGGAACCGGCACATTGATGCCGATATTGCCCACATCGGCTTCCTGGGTGAATTTTCGGGCCACGGTGCCGCTCTGGGTGAAAATACATCCGGAATGGCCATAATCATCCTTATTATTGATCCAGTCCAGGGCCTGGTCAAGGTCCTGGGCGCGGATCAGGTTGACCACCGGGCCGAAAGCCTCTTCCCGGGCGATCTGCATGTCAATATCGACGTCATCCAAAATGGTGGGGGCCAGAAAGAAGCCCTTTTCACCGCCGGGCACATCCGGGTTGCGCCCGTCGAGGACGACCCTGGCGCCCTCGGAAATGCCTGTTTCGACGAAACGGAGCACTTTATCCCGGCCCCTGGCCGAGACCATGGGCCCCAGCTGGGTGGATTCATCGAGCCCGTAACCGAGTTTCATCTGGCTGGAAGCGGCAATGAGTTTATCTTTGACCGCATCATAGGCATCGCCCACAAAGAGGAGATTGTCCGACCCCAGGCAGCGTTGGCCGGCCATGCCATAGCATCCCCGCTTGAGGCCGTCGACCACTGCGTCAACATCGCAGTCGGGCATGATGACCACGTGGTTTTTACCGTTGCCGTTAATCGAGGCTTCCTTGCCCAGTTTTCCGGCCTGATCAAACAGCATCCGGCCCACGGAGGTCGAGCCGATGAACCCGACGCCCTTGACCGCCGGATGGGCCAGAATCTTTTGATTCACATCACCGCCGCCGTGGATCAGGTTGACCAGTCCCGGGGGAAACCCGGCCACTTCTTCGGTGACCTTGAATACGGCATCCATGCAGACCGGATCGACCTTGCTGGGGCTGACCACCACCGGGCATCCGCTGGCAATGGCATAGGGAACAAACGACGACCAGGCGTGCATGGGAATATTATTGGGCGTCACGATCAGAAACACGCCCCGGGGTTCCCAGATCAGGGCCTGGTCCAGCCCCTTGGCCAGATCGGTCACATATTCCCCCTTGGTCAGCAGCAACAGCGCGGAACAGGCCGATTCGATGTTTTCAATACAACGTCGAATGGTGCCGGTCGCCTCGCCGATGGTACGGCCATGGTCCTGGATGAGTATCCGGACCAGACGGTCAAAGTGTTCCTCAAACTTTCCCCGCAGGTCAAACAGATACCGGGCCTTGTCCCGCAGCGGGACGCCCCGCCAGACGGACATGGCATCCTGAGCTGCCTGAATGGCAGCCTCGATCTCGTCATCCGTGGCCGAAGGAATTTCGGCCATGACCTCGCCGGTGGCCGGGTTGATGTCGTCGTAGACCCGGTCAGAGTGCGACGCAACCCATTCGCCATTAATGTAAAGCTTCAGCTTTCCGTAATGTTCCGCAACTTCCTTTAATACAGCCATCTATTTTCTCCTTTGTTTTTTTAATGCAAACCGGCAGCAGGTATTTCCGGCCGGGTGTCAACGGTCATGTATTCCGAATCAGGGGCGTCGAAATCGATTCTCTGTCGCAGCACATCCAGGGCCATCAGGACATGCTCGCGCATCAGGCGGCACGCCCGGGCCGAATCTTTTTTTTTGATCGCCGCGTAAATCAGACGGTGATATTCGATTGACGAGTCGAGGTGCGCCCGGTCCTGCAGGGAGAGGTAGCTGAAGCGCGTCACCTGGTTGTGGAGGCTGGCGGATATTTTTTTCAGGCGCCGGTTGGTGGATATATTCATGATCTGATCGTGGAAATGCCAGTGATCGTCCTGGTACTGGAGCAGATCGACCGGATCCGCTTCGATACACCGCGTCATGCAGGACACTTTTTCCCCCAGGGCGTCGAGCTCCTCGGTGGTGATCCGGGTGATGGCCAGTTCGGTGGCCAGCTCGTAAAGCTGTGCTTTGAGCGTATAGACTTCCCAGACGTCCTTTTCCGTCATGGCCGTGACAAAAACCCCCCGGCGCGGCTTGCGGATAACGAGCCCTTCGATTTCCAGCGCCTTGAAGGCCTCCCGGATCGGCATCCGGCTGATCTCCAGACGGCTGGATATCTCTTCTTCGGTCAGCTTCTGCCCCGGCTGATATTCGCCTTTGATGATCCACAGCTGGATGTGGCGCCGGGCGATGTCGACGAGAGATTCGATTTTCATTATACTTCCCCCGCCGGCCGGCGGGGGCTCCGGCTGGCCAGCCATTTGCCGAAAATCCCTTTTGGAAAATAGATCACGGCGATGACAAAAAAGATCCCCAGAAACAGCAGCCAGTAGTACGCCATCAGCTCGGAGAGATACGACTCCAGTGTCCGGACGAGAAGGGCGCCCAGAAAGGCGGCCAGTATGATGTCTTTTCCGCCCAGGGCCACCCAGATGAGGACCTCGGTCGAGAGGCTGAAGCCGATGAGCGTGGGGGAAACGAATTCAGTCACCACGGCAAAAAGTACGCCGGACAGGGCGGCGATGGCCGCTCCAATGACGAAGGTGATGATTTTGTGCCGGGCGCTGTTGTACCCGAACGATTCAGCCCGGGTCTCGTTGTCCCTTATGGCGCGTAAAACGATGCCGAAGGGAGAGCTGACAATGTGGGCCAGCAGCAGATAGACGGTAATGACCGCCGCCAGGACCACATAGAAAAGTGCCACGGGATCAGTGATTTCGCAGCCGGCCACAGACAGGGGCGGAATGCTGAACAGGCCGTTAAATCCGCCGATATAGTACCAGTCCACGGCGATCCGTTCCACAATAACGGCCATGGCCAGGGTGACGATCCCCAGATAGGGTCCCGACAGGCGGCCGTAGAATAAAAAGTATCCGATCACGGCGGCAAAGATCGCCACGCCGGAAACAGCCGCGATAAGCCCCACGATGCTGGTGCCCAAAATACCCGTAAATCCGGGAATCATCCCTTTGACAATAAGGGTATAAATATACGCACCCAGCCCGAAATAGACAGCGTGGCCGAAGCAGAGAATTCCGCCGTATCCCCAGACCAGTGACAGACTCATGGCAAAGATGCCGTAGACCATCAGCTGGGTCAGGTTGACCACCCAGTAGTCGTTCTTCGTCATCGGAAAAAGCAGGAAGATCACCATGACGGCCAGGGCGATCCAGGCTGTCCGGGAAAAACCCGTCCCGGTCCGCGGAGGATTTTGAGCGGGCGGGCGGTCAGGCGGTATGGCGGCGGGCAGGGCGTTATTCATGTTGTCTGGCCCCCAGCAGTCCCTGGGGACGGATACGGATAAGCACAATCGCCAGAGAGAAGATGACGACCTGGGCCAGTACCGGCGAGTAATGATAGCTGAAAAGGCTGTCACCGCCGCCGACAATGGCGCCGCCGGCCAGTACGCCATACAGGGTACCGGTGCCGCCCACCAGGATTGATAGAAAAGCGGGGATGAAAAATCCAAGGCCCATCTGGGGATCACAGCTCATTACCGGTGCCATGACCGCGCCGGCCAGCCCGGCCAGGGCCGCGCCGAAGGTGAACGTGGTGCGGTACATCTGCCGGGTGTTGATTCCTAAAGTGGCGGCCATGTCCCGGTTGGCGATGACGGCCCGGGCCCCCAGCCCGAAGTCGGTTTTAAGGAAAATAAAAAAAGTGAAGGCAATCATGACCAGAGCAATGATCATGATGAACAGCCGGTAGGCCGGATAGTTAATGCCGGCCACATGGATCATCCAGGGCAGCGGCGGGGAAACGGTCAGCCCCGCCGGACCAAAAATGATGATGATCAGCTGTTTGATGGCCAGAGAAACCCCCCAGGTCGCCAGAATCGTATCCAGCGGGCGATGGTAAAGATGACGGATGCATACATATTCGATAAACATGCCGATCAGTCCCACGCCAAGGGGCGCCAGCACCAGTGCCGGCCAGAACCCCAGGCCGATCTGGTTGGTGACCACGACCGTGTAGGCCCCGAGCAGGAAAAATTCGCCGTGGGCCATGTTGATGACATTCATCAGACCGAAAATAATCATCAGTCCCAGGGCCACCATAATCAGCACCAGAACATAATTAAGCCCGTTGAATAATTGAATTGTTAAATCTGCCACGTTTATACCGCCATGTATTTGGTGATCAGCGTATCGTCCTGCCGGAGGGCGTCCGCCGGACACGTTTCAACGATGCGGCCCTTTTCGAGGAAGGCGCAGGAATCCGCCATGTCGAGGATCATGTCTACATTCTGTTCAACAACAACAACGGTCAGGCCCGTTTTCCGGTTGATCTCCCGCAGGATCCGCGCGATCTCCTGGACAATGGACGGCTGGATGCCTTCGGAAGGTTCGTCGAGCAGAAGCAGGCCGGGATCCGCCACGAGCGCCCGGGCCATGGCCAGCATCTGCTGTTCGCCGCCGGAAAAAGAACCGGCCCGCTGATTCTTCCGTTCTTCGAGAATCGGAAAATAATCAAATAATTGTGACGGTACCTGCCGTTTCTGCCGGGGAAACCGCAGGGTCGCCAGCTTCAGGTTTTCCCAGACGGAAAAATCGCTGAAGATCTCCCGCCCCTGGGGGACGTACCCCACGCCTTCGGCGGCTATTTTGTGGGGCGGCAGATTGGTGATGGGGGCATCGTTTAAATGGATGCTTCCTGACAGGGCCGGCAGAAGTCCGACAATGGTTTTCATCAGGGTCGTTTTCCCCATGCCGTTGCGGCCCATGATCGCGGTTATTTTTCCCGCCGCCACTGTCAGGTCAATGCCCTGTAGAATGAGGCTGCCGCCATAGGACGCATGCAGGTCAGTAATCTTGAGCATTATTCACTCCGGCCCAGATAGATCCGGCGCACCGATTCATCGGCCTGGATCTTTTCGTAGCTGCCTTCCTTGAAGACGGCGCCTTTGTATAAAACGGTAATCCGGCTGGCAATTTCGCGGACGAAACCGATGTCGTGTTCGATGACGAGAATCGTTATGTTTGCTTCCCGGGCAATATCCCGGATCAACCGGGCGGTCTTATGGGTCTCGGCCACCGTCATGCCGGCAGTGGGCTCATCGAGCAGCATCAGCCGGGGGCGCCGGGCCAGAACCATGCCGATCTCGAGCCACTGCTTTTCACCATGGGCCAGATGGATGGCCGGAATATCGGCTTTGTCGGCCAGGTTGATTTTTTCAAGCAGGGTCATGATTTTGGTGTCAATGCCGCTGGCCCTGCGGGGCCTGAAGAAGAGGGACCGCCGTTGATCACGAAAAAAGGGCACCCGGATATTGTCATACACGGAGAGCTCGCCGAAAATACCGGGCACCTGAAATTTGCGGCCGATCCCCAGGCGGCCGATGATGTGCGCGGGCCGGCCGGTGATGTCGTTGCGTTCGAAGATGACCTGGCCGCTGGTGGGGGGGAAGGTGCCGGTAATCAGATTAAAGAAGGTCGATTTTCCGCAGCCATTGGGCCCGAGAATACACCGCAGTTCACCGGTTTCCAGGGACAGGTCCACATGGTCCACCGCCGTCAGCCCGCCGAATTTTTTAGTGAGGGCCTTTGTTTCCAGCAAGAGGGTCATGGGTTATCCGATGCTGGCTGATAATGGTGCGGATTTGGTGATGACAGCCCCCTGCTCCTCCATGTAAATGGTGGCCGCGCGGGTGGCGTCCGGAGTGACGCCCCGGCAGAGATCGAGGAGGAGCTGGACCCGGTAACCGGCCGCGATGGCATCGAGCGCCGTGAATTTGACGCAGAAATCCGTTGCCAGACCATAGATGAGGAGCTCGGTGATCCCGGCCTGTTTAAGGGTGGTGTCCAGTTCGGTCTTTTTTCCGCCATCATCTGCAAACCCGGAGTACGAATCAAAGTCAGGATCAGCCCCCTTGCGGATGATGGCGGCAAAGCGGGTATCATCCATAAGGATATCAGCGCCGGCGCTTTCCTGAACGCAGTGTACCGGCCACAGGATCTGGGAGCGGCCGTTAATTTCAATGGTGTCAAACAGATTGGCCCCGGGGTGGCGGGTGACAAAGCTCATGTGGCTGGAAGGATGCCAGTCCTGGGTCGCATAGATTGGGAGTCCCTGGGCGGCAAAGGCCTCGGTGGCCGTGATAACGGTATTGATATAAGCCATGTCCGTACCGGCCACGGCCAGCGCGCCGTTGTGCGCTTCGGTAAAATCCGCCTGAAAGTCCACCAGCAGGACGGCACGCCGGTCCGGTTGATCAGTTTGATGGCTCATGTTTTTTCTCCTTGGATTATTCCGTTGCTGCGGCCCAGATTTCTTGCCTGTTCCAGGAAAGCATGACGGCCGGTTTCATCGGTCCCCACGTTACCGAGGATATAATGCGAGACAGCCTGCACGCCGCAAAAACCGAAAGTTCCCGCGTCTTTGGTCAGCCGGGTCGCGGCGTTGAGCCCCGTGTCTTCGAGCAGGGCCGTGGGATTGTCCGCCGTGTTGAAGATAAAGACCTTCGCCAGCGTGAGCAGGGGGTCAAACCCGCCGTCCGGCGTGATATCGTAGGCCCATCCCCTGGACAGCACCCGGTCGATCCAGCCCTTGAGAATCGCCGGGGCGTCGTTCCACCAGATCGGATAAATCAGGGCCAGGCCATCGGCGCGATCCACCCGGGCCTGCTCGGCCCGGACATCCGCCGGCATCGGCCCGGCCCCGCTGAACTGGTTGAAATCCTCATCGGCCATGACCGGATTGAATCGGGAGGCATACAGATCGTTGATGTCCGCTTCAGCGCCGGCTTCGGCCAGACCTTCGGCAAAGGCCCGGCAGACAGCGTGATTAAAGGAATCGGGATTCGGATGTGCGAGTAGAATATACCATCGCATGGGTACGCCTCGATACAATTTCGGATCCGATGTAAAACCGGAAAAATGGCCTGGGTCTGATCGCCGCAGCCTCCGATTGTCCGGCGACTGCGGCGGATAGTTCACCGGCCGTCAATGCCGGCCGGGCCAAGTTACATCTTTTTTCCGGCGCATTGATCCGATGGCTCTATTCTGCCCAGATCTTTTTTAACAACCAGCTTGCCGCCGGTGAATTCGCCGATGAGCATATTCAAAACAACGTGATGGTCAGAGGCCCGCATGGTTTCGGGGCCGTTGCCCACCGTAATGGTCTGGTCGCCCATGGCGTCAACAATCTTTTCCTTGTCCAGGCTGCCGGCTTTTTCAATCGCGTTGGCCAGCAGCTTAACCAGGCCGTAGTGGGAACAGGTGGCCCAGGTGACAACGGTGTCTTTCCCGAACATCTTCTTCTGACGGGCCACGAAATCTTTGGCTTCCGGTTTGTCGAGGCTGGCAAGAAAGGGCAGGGCGGTAAAAATGCCTTCGGACTGATTCTGCGTCAGCGCGCCGAGATAATTCTCGTCAGCTGCCAGGGCCACAATCTTGACCTTGTCCTTAAGACCGAATTCGGTAAACTGTTTGATAAAGGTAAATCCGTCGGCGCCCGGGACGATCAGGATAAGGACTTTGGCGCCGGATTTGGCGATTTTCTGGATGGTCGGCGCATAGTCCTTGACGCCGAAGGGCGTATATTCGACAGCGGCGATCTTGGCGCCGATTCTGTCCGCGTTGCGTTTAATGGCCTCGGTCATTTTATGGGGCCATACGTAATCATAACCGAAAATGTAAAAGCTCTTGCCGTATTGTTCCGCCATATAGGGGATCAGCTTATCCATGTCGTGATCGGGAATGGCGCTGTACAGAAAAACGTAGCGGTTACAGACGCCGCCTTCATAGTCAATCCCGTAAAGCAGGGGGGTTTTGTATTTGTTGGCCACCGGGGTCATGGCATCCCGGGCCGCGCTGCTGACCGGCCCCATGACGGCGATGACTTTATCTTTAAGGATGAGTTTTTTGGCTTTCTCAACGGCGGTTTTCGGGTCGGTTTTATTGTCTTCCACGACGAGTTCAAGGTTGCGGCCCAATACGCCACCGGCGGCGTTGATTTCGGCCACGGCCATTTTGGCGCCCCGTACCCCCAGATTACCATAAATTTCAAATCCGCCGCTGAGTGGCAGCACCACGCCAATTTTGATGGGATCTTTGGCTGTGGCCGGGCTGGGCAGCGCGATCAGGGCGACCATGCCCACAACCATCAGGGTCAGCAGTGCAGTTGTTTTTCTTTTCATCATTTCTCCTCCTGTAGTGATTGTCTGCCAGATTACCGCGAGCACGGCAAATCCGATGATTTTTTTGTATACAATATACGAAAAAAGGGTGTCAAGCATATTCGGTTCGGTTCGTCCCTTGCTTTTCCCTCCGAACTTGAAATACTGAGTACCATACACGACCCGAAATGGACAGTCCCGGAGGGGATGTATTGCTGGATCACGAGAGAAAAAAAGACCGGCCGGAATCGGTGGCCCTGGCGCTGCTGGCCGGCCTGACAATGGCCCAGGTGATTGCCGCCCTTCAGACCGGGGCGGCCAGCCGGGGGCTCTTCCGGCACCTGCAGGCCATAACGGCGTCGGGGGGGATGGCCGTACCCACCGGGCGTATCGTTCCGGGGCTGGTATCCATGCGGGCCGCCCTGGCCGGCGGCCTGTTTTTTACCCTGACCATCGGTGCGCTGGTTTCTGTTTTTGCCATCGGCTGGCTGCGGTTGTGGGACGCTGGGGGGCTGCGCCCGGCGGCGGGCAGGTGGTGGCTGGCCGGTATCGGCGGCGCGGCGGCGGCAGCGGCCTTTGTTCAGGGCAGCGGAGGCTGGGTGATGGCCTACCTTTTTTTTGTCCCTCTGGCCGTCTGTCTGGCCGACCGGCGCCGGCTGCCGGCGAAAAACCCCCGGATTTTCCGCGTGTGTGCCCTCTGGTTCCTGCTGCCCCTGATTATTCTGGCCGGCGCGGCGCGGCCGGTCTGCCATTCCGGCATTTTTTTCGATGTGCGCGATCGTCTGCTGCTGCCGACCGCCGCCGGTCGATGGGTGAATGATTTTTATTACCGGTATACCCTGTTTCCCGCCGAAACGTTCAAATCTCTGGGACAGAAACAGATGCGGACTTTCTGCTTCCAGGGCCGGGGGGATAAAAAACAGATACGGCCAGTGACAGATATTCTGATCGCCCGGGACTATTTTCCTGTTCCCGCCGATACCCAGCCGGATGTCACCCTCCGGCTGGCCGGAACCGGCGGCCGGCGGGTGATATTTGACAGGGGCGGGCGTCAGGTGACGGTGAAACTTTCTGATCTGACGACATATCCCGGAAAAAGCCTGCGGCGGGTTTCCGATGGCCTGGATACCGGGCGGATGATGCGCCGGTTTACCTATATCTCGCTTCTTGCGGGGTTCCCGCTGCTGGTCTATATCATCTTCTTCAGCGGGATCCGGTGGCTGGCCGGATGGATGATGCCCGGACGATGGGCATGTGGTTTGAGCGCACTGGTCTGTCTGCTGGGCGGGCTGGCGATTATCTGGGCGCTGA
Organism: uncultured Desulfobacterales bacterium; assembly: GCA_964577615.1. Classification (GTDB taxonomy): domain Bacteria; phylum Desulfobacterota; class Desulfobacteria; order Desulfobacterales; family QNYZ01; genus QNYZ01. The sequence continues at coordinate 10,966 of CAZNZW010000025.1, forward strand.
CCGCCGGCCGGCCGGACAATCTCACGACCCGGACGATTCCCGGTTACCTGGCGGCCGAAGATGGCCGGCAGCGGGTTGCGGCCCTGAAAATGATGGAAAAAATGCGGCTCGACCCGTTCCGGTTTTCGGTGGATATTGATTTTTTCCGGCATCGATCGATGATCGAGCGGTACTGGCTGGCCCGCGCCCTGGCCCATGGCCGGGCGGAAAAAGCCGGGCAGGTGTTGATCGGGATGCTGGAAGATCCCAGTCCCAATGTGGTCTGCATGGCGCTCGATTCCCTGGGAACGCGGGGGAACGGCCGGGTGACTTCCCGTCTTCTCGATCTGATCAAAACGTCCAATCACTGGTATGTCCAATGGCATGCCTACAGCGCATTGCGAAGGCTTGGATGGCGACAACACGTATCCGACTGACTATTTTTCTGATCGGTGTGGTGGCGGTGGGGCTGGTGGAGACGCTGGCCCGCCTGGCAGCGGTTTCCGATCCAACGGCGGCGCTGGGGGTTCTTTGCGGGGTCCGGGGAATCGAAATCGGGGTGATCCTGCTGGCGGTCCGGTGGCATGAGGGTAGCTGGGCACCGGTCGGATTGACCCCGGCACTCATTCCGGCCGGGCTGACACAGGGCCTTTTCTGGTCGGCGGGATTTGGCGCTGTCGCCGCCATGGGCCTGGCCGCCGGGTTTGCGGCGGGTGTCGATCCACTTAAGTGGGTAATGATGCCGCTGCCGGACGGACGGGCGGGGCTGCTGGCCTTTTACCTTGCGGGCGGGATCATCGGGCCGGCAGCGGAAGAACTTTTTTTCCGGGGAGTGGTATTTGGTTTTTTCCGCCGATGGGGATTCTGGCCGGCGATGATGATCAGTACCGCGTTTTTTGCCGGTGCCCATTTCCCGGACGCCGGTCTGGTTCAGTGGGTGGGCGGCGGGGTGTTTGCCGTTGTCTACGAGAAATCGCGGAGTCTGATGGCGCCGTTGACCGTCCATATCCTCGGGAATCTGGCGCTGTTTACGCTTTCCGCCCTGGCCGGACCCGGCTGAACGGGCGGGCGGTCAGTTGCCGGTACAGTGACTGGTGGGATATTTCTCAGTGATCCGGTTGCTGGTCAAGTGCTTTTCGAACGGCCAGGCCGATCTTCTCCAGCGTATATGGTTTGTGAACAAAGTCGGCAGCCCCCATGTCCTGCATCCGGCGGACCCGTTCGGATTCCGCGTAACCGCTGGCGATAATCGCTTTCTGGCCGGGACGGGTGGCCCGAATCCGTTGAAAAGTCTCCAGCCCGTCGATCCCCGGCGGCATGATCATGTCCAGCACAATGAGGTCCACCGGATGATCTTTCACCCAGGCAACGGCCGCCTCGCCGCTGCCGACAGCAGTCACGGTGTATCCCAGTTTGCCGAGCATGCGAACGGCAATGGTCCGTTGTTCGGGCACATCGTCGACAACGAGGATGCGTTCCGTTCCCAGATAATCCTCGAGAACCACCCGGCTGCCGGTTTCTTCCAGATCGTCCCGGGTGGCCGGCAGGTAAATGTCAAACCGGGTGCCTTCACCCTCCCGGCTGGTGATGTTGACGTAGCCGGAGTGGTCCTTGATCGCGCTCCAGACAACGGTCATGCCCAGGCCGGATCCGCTGCGCCCCATCTTTTTCTTGCTGTAAAAAGGCTCAAAAATACGCGTCAGATCATCTGAGGCAATACCGATGCCGGTGTCGCGGATACTCAGGCAGACGAATTCTCCTTCCGGAATGATTTCATATGCCTCCAGCGGATGGTCCAGATAGCGGTTACGGGTGATAATCGCTATCTCCCCCCCGGCGGGCATGGCTTCGGCGGCATTGGCCACCAGGTTGATAATGATTTTAGAGAGATGAATGGCCGATCCCCTGATATTCATCAGGTCGGCGGCCAGATCGGCCCTTGTCCGGATGTCGGGATGATTTTCCAGGATCTTTTTGATTTCCGGTGCGTCCAGGTAGGTGGTAACGATTTCGTTCAGGTTGAGAATCGTGTCGGTCTTGACGCCTCGCCGCGCAATGGTCAGCATGTCCTGGACAATGGCGGCGGCCCGGAAACCGGATTCCTGAATGGTCTGGATCGGTTCCCGGAGCGGGCTGTCGGCCGGCAGGTCAAGCAGAATCAGTTCCGGGTAGCTGACCAGTACGCTCAAAATATTATTCAGATCGTGGGCCACGCCGGCGGCCAGACTGCCCACGGCCTCCATTTTTTTGGATTGCGCCAGCCGGCTTTCAAGCTGCTTCCTGCGGGTAATATCCCGGGCGATTCCCTGGGTGCCGAGGAAAACTCTTTGCCCCGCCTCTTTTTCGTCGTAAAGCCCCTGGGCCGAAACACTGAAATAGGTGCCTTTCCCGGTTTGGCTGCCGGGCGTTGACGGTATCAGCAGACGGATTTCAAAATCACGATCGGTGGATTTTCCGGCGATGCGTTCGGTCAGGCGTTTGGCGGCCGCTGCCTGATCATCCGGATGAATCAGATCCTGAATGGGCATGCCGATCATCTTTTCGGGGTGAGGGTGGTATTTTCCGGCCGCCGGACTGATGAAGGTGACTTTTCCTTCGGGATCCAGCCGGAAAACGATGTTGGGGATGGTCTTAATAATGGAATTAAGGTTTTTTTCACTCTTTTTTGCCATTGTCAGCGCGTCGCGCATCTGGACACGGGCGGATTTCTGCTGGATCCAGTATTTGAAAAGCATCACGAACGAGCCGTTGACCGCCAGAACGGCGGTCGGCAGCAACGGCGAAAAGAGAATCTGGCGGTTGAGGAAGATCCCCGTTGCCGTTTCCCAGAGCCCGCCAATGCCGATCAGGCTGATGATCGCGGCCGGGATAAATCCCAGCCGGGCGATAAAGACGGCGCAGATCACTGCCAGGACAATGGCCAGAAGAATTTCACCGTAAAGGACGCCGGGCGGGCGCCGGATAAATTTTCCGGAAACGATTGTTTCGGCCAGTTGCGCCTGAATGTCAACAGCCGACAGCAATCCGCCGGCAGGGGTCTGATAGGCGGCCATGAGGCCGGAGGCCTGCAGCCCCACGAAAACAATCCGATCCTTCAATGCCCTGTCCGGCACGGCACCTGCCAGAATGGCCGCCGCGGATATATGCTGGAGCGTGTGGCCCGTGGCCGGAAAACGGATGCGGACGTTTCCGTTGGCATCCATGGGAATCGCCGTGGGGCCGACTGTCAGATACGCCTGTGTGCCCTTGAGATGCTTCAGGGTAATCTTTTGACTCCCGGAAGCCGGTAAAAGGGCCGCCAGGGCAAGGTTGGGGTAAAGGGCATTTTCGTAACGAATGAGAATCGGCAGTCGTCGCAGCAGGCCGTCCGAATCCGGCTTGCCGTTTAAAAAACCGGAAGATGATGCGGCTTCGTTGAACCGGGGGAGATTGCATAAAACATGGCTGGCCGGGTAAAAACCGGCGAAGGCCCCATCCGATGCCGGGCGCCAGATCTGGACAGCTTTCAACGCATGCGGGGGATGATGTTGCCGGGGAAGCGGGGATTTCGGACCATTAAAAAGGAATTCGTATCCGAGAACGACCGGTGTGTGGGCAAGTGTTGTGGCCAGGACTGCGTCGTTGGCAGGGGTGCGGTCGGGTTCGGCCAGAATGAGATCGAGGGCGATCCGCCGGGCGCCCAGGCGGGTGATTTCGTCCAGCAATTCAGACAGGACAGCGCGCGACCAGGGCCACTGGCCATACGTTGTCATGGAATTTTCGTCAATATCAACGACAGCGATTCTATTGCTGACGGGATAGGCGGTGTCGCTGGCAACAATGGCGTCGGTGATTTTATAGTGGAGATAGTCAAGGAAAACGGGGTGAAGCAGATAAACGAAAATACAGGCGGTGGTCAGAGCGATGCTGAGCGATAGAATCAGCTTGAAAGACGGGGTGATTTTTTCAGCAGGTACGCCACGGGTATCCAAATCAGGCCAGCTCCATATATGTCCAGTCGCAAATCGTCAAAATCCCATATCGCTGACGTCAACAGCCGGGTGGTGATTGTCGGGCCATGGGTAGATAGTGTGAGTTATATCTGTCTGTGCATTGTCATTCCCGCCGGGAGAGTGATTATCCACTACCGGATGATAATCTCCACCCGTCTGTTTCTGGCGTTTGACACGTTGTCCGCTGTCTTCACCAGGGGGTTGGCTTCACCGTGACAGGTCACGTCAATGGTGGCCTCGGGTATTTTGTTTTTTATCAGCCGGTTTTTAACCGACAGTGCCCGGCGCAGGGAAAGCTTGAAGTTTGCGGCACGGTCGCCTTTTGTATCGCTATGTCCCACAACGGAAACATGGCGGGCATGCCGCTGCTGGATCAGGGTGAGCGCATGATCCAGGCGCGGAAGCGATTCCGGCTGTAACCGGGTCGAGTTGGATTTGAAATAGAGGATGACATGCACCGGGGGAAGGGGTTCAATGGCCAGAACGTCCCCGAACAGAGACTTTATTTTCCCCGGGTCAACAGGTACCGGCCGGCCGGGCGGCGACTGCTGGCTGGTCACGATTGTGGCCTGGTCCGCCGTGTTGATCTGAACGGATCCGGCCGCATTGGTCACCTCTATTTTACCCACGGACCCGTCCGGGTCCGGTATGAGCACCACCATGTTCGGGTGGCTGCATGCTTCCGCCAGCACCATTGCCGCCACCCACACCAGAATCCACATCCGGTGACGCATATTTATTTTACCTTTCATACACCGGCACCCCGCCTTTTCAGGCGACGCACCGGTATTGTGAAAAATCAATCCACCTTGATTAACACATGGGTGCCGCGGACGCCGATGGTTGCCGTTGGCAGAATCAGTTTTACCGATTTGGGGCGGATTTTTTCGATTTGACCGGAGAGAAATGAAATTGTCCCGTGAATGATCCGGGTGACGAATGCCATCCGTTTTTCCACCGGCTTGAAAATGTATTCGTCGATGGCCACTTTTGTTGTCGGCCCCAGGGAGATGCGGGTATCATCGGAAAAAACAAGAGCGATGGTGCTGTCCGGGCGCGTCTTGACAATATCCCCCTGTTTGAGGGTCATGCCGGGCGCTGCCTTGATGGTTTCTGAGCTTCGTTCAATCGTGGCGTTCCCCCTGATGGATTTAACCATCCCCACAAACTCTTCAGCGGCAGCGCTGTGAACGAGTAACCCCAGACAGGTCATAACCAGTACGATTCTCATCGTTGGCCGGGCTCCAGTAATAAGATTTATCTGTTGTCGAAATCAGTAATAGAATGCAGGTACGGGTATATTTTAGCGATCAGGGATAACGATCAAGTCGGATCAGTGGCAAACGGAACGATTTCTTTTGTCCCGGAAATCAGGAACCATTGCATGATTTTCAGGTAAATTGATCCTGTATTTTAATGGTAGCAACGCGTATTGAATATGTCAAATAAAAACAACGGATCACCGGTCCCGGCGAAAGGTGTTGATGATTCGGGTGGCCAGCGGCAGCAGGCTCCGGCGGTCGCGGGCGGAGATGCAGATCCCGCCGAGGGTGTCGGCATAGCGGGCGGCCCGGTCCGGGGAGATCCGGTCGACCTTGTTGAGTATCCGGATCACCGGCTTGGCGTCCAGGGCCAGATCGGAGAGGATTTTTTCCACGGCCTGAATGTGTGCTTCATACTGCGGCGCACTGACGTCGATAACGTGCAGCAGCAGGTCGGCGCTTTCCAGCTCTTCCAGGGTGGCCCGGAAAGCCACCATCAGATCGGCCGGAAGATCCCGGATAAATCCCACTGTATCGGTGATGATGACCTCCACGTCCTGGGGGAAGCGGAGCCGGCGGCTCGATGGATCCAGCGTGGCAAACAGCCGTTTTTCGGTATGGACCCGGCTCTGGGTCAGGGTGTTCAGCAGGGTGGATTTGCCGGCGTTGGTATAGCCGATAATGGAGATGACGGGGAGCCGGTTGCGCCGCCGCCGGATCCGTTGCTGCTGGCGGTGCTTGCGGACATTGGCCAGGGATTTTTCAAGCGCCCGTATCCGCTGGCGCGCGCGGCGCCGGTTGATCTCCAGCTTGGTTTCACCCGGACCGCGGCCCCCGATGCCGCCGGTCAGCCGGGACATGGCCGTGTTTTTGGTGACCAGGCGTGGCAGCAGGTATTTAAGCTGGGCCAGTTCGACCTGGAGCTTGCCTTCCCGGGTCCGGGCGCGGCGGGCGAAAATATCGAGGATCAGCTGGGTCCGGTCGATGACTTTGAGGTCGATCAGGTTGGTGATCGATCGGATCTGGGACGGGCTCAGTTCCTGGTCGAATATCAGCAGGGATGTGCCGGCCTGCAGGGCCCGGATGGCGAGGTCGAGGAGCTTGTCCCGGCCGATCAGGAACCGGGGGTCCACTTTTTTCCGTATCTGCAGAACCGTATCAATGACATCGATATCGCTGGATTGCGCCAGCTCGCGTAACTCGGCCAGGGCATTGCGGGCCATTCTGCGGGGGGCCGTGGAAACGCTGACGAGCAGGGCGGTTTCCCGTCCAGGCCGGGTGTCCCGGGCGGCCGGCGCGCCGGCCATTTCCGTTTCCAGGGCGCGGACAAAGGCGTCGCAGTCAATATCAAGGTCATGCGGCGGCAGCGGGTCGAGAAGCCGGCAGGGCCGGTCTGTCTGTCCGGGAAGGATGTGGGCCGCATATACCTGTCGCGGCGTTCCGTCGGGGGCCACGTCGATGACGGCCATGAGGTCGAGGCGGAGAATCGCCAGATCGGTGAGATCGTCGGTGGTGAGCGGTTGGCCGTCCAGGTGGGTGTGGATGCACCGCAGCCCTTTGAGCCGGTCGGGCGCCGTTCGATATTCGCGCGTGTCCGGAATCACGATCTGACGGCGGGTACCGACAATGACGAAAGCAATTTTGCCCCGGCGGGTGATCAGGACGCCCATCTGGCGCCGGATTTCACGGGAAAGCCGGCTCAATTCCCGGACGAGCGACGGGGATGCGATCAGGCGCGGTGGTATCTTGCGGCGATAGAGATTCTCGATCCGCCGGATCTGTCCGGTCTTCAGGCCGGTCATGCGGCCAGATACTTTTTTCATCGGCCTGTTTCCTGCCGGGATTTATTCGGGAGGCGTACTGGCATACCGGGGGTCCGCCGCATCTTCAAAGCGGGTATAGGCGTGCAGAAAAGTCAGCGGAACCCTCCCCACGGGGCCGTTTCGTTGTTTGGCGATGATGAGTTCGGCCTTCCCCTTATTGTCCTCTTTGTCCTGGTGGTAGACTTCATCCCGATAGATAAAGGCAACGACATCCGCATCCTGTTCGAGGGCCCCGGATTCACGCAGATCGGACAGCTGGGGCCGCTTGTCGCTGCGTTCTTCGAGTTTTCGGTTGAGCTGGGACAGCGCCATGACCGGCACGTTGATTTCCTTGGCCAGAATTTTCAGGGATCGGGAGATTTCCGATATCTCCAGGTCCCGGCGCTCGGACTGGCCCCGGGTACGCATCAGCTGGAGATAGTCGATAATGACCAGCCCCAGCCCCTTGTCCATTTTGAGCCGACGCGCTTTGGCGCGGATTTCCATGGCGGACAGATCCGGTGAATCGTCGATAAATATCGGCGCCGGCGACAATACGCTGGCGGCATCGGTCAGATCCTGCCAGTCGGACTGGCTGGAAAATCCGCTGCGCAGTTTGAAGGAATCGACCCGGGCTTCAGAACAGAGCATCCGCATGGAAAGCTGCTCGATGGACATTTCCAGGGAAAAAAAAGCCACGGGAATACCGAAGTCCACGGCCGCGTTTCTGGCAAAATTGAGCGCCAGCGCTGTTTTACCCATACTGGGCCGGGCGGCAAGAATGATCAGGTCCGACCCCTGCAGGCCCGAGGTCATCTTGTCAAAAGCGTCATACCCGCAGGGAACGCCGGTGATCAGGGCTTTGTCTTCCCGGCGTTTTTCAAGGGTATCGAAATTATGTTCGAGGACCTTGCCCAGCGTCCGGAATGCCGGCCGGGCCTGATCCCCGGCGATTTCAAAAATGGCGGCTTCGGCAAAATCCACGATTTCATCAACCGGTCCCGGATCTTCATAGCAGCGTTTGGTGATGGCATTGGCCTTGGTAATCAGACGCCGGAGCCGGGCTTTGTCGTGGACGATTTTGGCGTAATAATGAACGTTGGGCGCGACGGGAACAGTATCGACAATCGAGGCCAGATAGGTGGCGCCGCCGACCTCTTCAAGCCGGCCGGCATCGCGCAGGGCATTGGTGACGGTCACAAGATCGATGGGGTCGTTATTGTCAAACAGTTTCTCAATGACTTCAAAGATGGCTTTGTGGGCCTTGCGGTAAAAGTCTTCCGGAGAAAGGGTCTCGACGATTTCAAGAAAGGTATCGCTGTCAAGCAGTATGGCGCTGATCAGGGATTCTTCCGCCTCGAGGCTCTGGGGCGGTAAATGATGCAGAGACGGGTCATCCTGGGGTCTGGATTTTGGGGGCATGGCCGATTACTCAAGCGGGCAAAAAGGTTGTGGACAGGCAGAACGCGGGCAATATCCCGGGCCGGGAGAAGACTTAAGCCAGATGCCGCTGTGCATGTTTAAGTCTTCCCGCCATTTCATCTTCGGGCCGGGCATGCCGGCCGGCGGCCAGTTCCTGGCCCGCCGGCACACCGGAAACACGACAGATCAATCTTCCGGTATGATCTCAACGGTGATTTCCGGTTCGACTTCGGTATATACCCGGATGGGCACTTTAAAACTGCCCACTTCCTTGATCGGGGCCTGTAGAAGCACCATCCGTTTTTCCACCTTGATATCCTGTTCGGCCAGCCTGCCGATGATGTCCCGGACGGTGATCGAGCCATACAGCTTGTTGTTTTCGTTGCTGACCTTGGCCGGGATCGTACAGACCACGTCCTTGAGCTGCGCAGCCATTTCTTCGGCCAGTTTTCGTTCCTTGGCAATCTGCAGATCAATTTTCTTGCGCTGGTCTTTCATTCTTTTGCGATTCTGCAATGTGGCCGCTACCGCTTTGCCCTGGGGCAGCAGGTAGTTCCGGGCGTAGCCATTGGCAACGACCACTTCACTGCCGATAATGCCCAGAGATTCAATTGTTTCGTTTAAAATAACTTTCATTTTTTATCCTCCCGTCCAGCAGATTTGGTGTCAGGTATCAGGCGTTGACTGATGGATGCCTGCGGCGGCCGGCGGTTCCCTCCGGTGTTCAAGTGCCGCAGAAACAGTCACGCGTATCAATATTATAAAAAAATTAGCTCCTTGCGGTCAATGTTCTCCGGTTTTCCGCAGGTCCGTTATCCAGCCGGCTTATCCAGTTTTCTGAAGTCGAGCCAGACGTCGAAAAGTCCGAGGCCGATAATGACGAAAATTAACAACTGCTGCAGGACAATCAGACCGTAAAACAGAAATTTGGCCGCCTTTGAAAAATTTTTCTTGTTAAAATAATAGGAGACAATGGCAATCCCCTGAAAAAAATAGATCGTTACCAGTACGATCAGGCCATTGAGTCCGATCATGTTCAGCGCCCCGGCCGGCAGCATCAGCGCCCCGCCGCATGCGATGACCAGCCAGATCAGAAAGTTGGGCGCCCGCCATCGGTTCAGTGGCTCCGTTGTCGGAAAAGGTTGATTCCCCAGGGCAAAAAGAGGCCTGGCCGCAAGGAGATTAATCCAGATGATCAGCAGAGTCATGGACATGGCGACGGCGGGTGTGATTCTGGCCAGAATATAATGTATCCGCGGCATTGCATCGGCAAGGATGCGGACCGTGTCTTCCGAAATACCCGCATTCTGGTAAAGAGCCATGGTCAGTTTCAGGTTCTGCGTGACATAGGCCGATATGATCGATCCGATTCCCCGGTTTAACGTCAGGCTGTATGCCACCAGACCGGCCGCGCCAGTACTCAGGACGGCCAGGCAGGTGATGCCCACGACGATTTCCACGGGCAGGTTCAGCCTGAAAAGCCGGCTCAGTAAAATGCCGATAATCAGCAGTTCGGTGAAAAAGATCAGATCAAAACCCAGCCGGCCGATAACGAAAAAAACAATGACCCCGGCAATGGCGGCAATGAGCAGTCCCGGCTTGTAGCCGAGCTTGCGATGGTAAAACCAGACCGGTAACGGGATAAACAGAGAAAAAAAGAACCCGAAAACCGGCAGCGCCACGGCCATGCCGAACAACAGCAGAATCAGGGCCACGCCGCCGGCAATGTGCTTTACCTCTGCACTGGATATGTCAGTCATGGCCCCGTTCTCCCTGATAGGCCGGAGGCACTGGATTCAAATGGCGGCACACGTGCGAAATGTGGTGCCCGGACATGAATGGCGTGCCTGGCCGCTACGGTTATTTTCCCCGATATTTGCCCACATACGGCAGCAGGGCGATGGATCGGGCGCGTTTAATGGCACGGGTCAGCTGCCGCTGGTGGGTGGCGCACGTGCCGGAGATCCGTCGGGGAATGATCCGGCCGCGTTCGGTAATATAGTATTTCAGCTGGCCGGGGTCTTTGTAGTCAATTGCCAGATTGGCATCGGCACAGAATCGGCAGACTTTACGTCGATAGAATCGTCTTTTTTTAAAGGCCGGTTTTCGGCCGGATGAAATCGGGGACATGGTTACTCCTTTTCGTTGCTTTCAGGGGCGTCGTCTGATGTCTCGGTCGTCTGAGAGGGGGCGGAAACCGCTGCTTCGGGTTCAGGTGAATCCGGTGCGTCGGGTGCCGGGGCCGTGTCGGAATCTGTCGATGATTCGTCTGTCGATGCATCATCGGCCGGCGCCGCGTCTTTTTCCACATCCTTGGCGTTTTTGGCGGCTGCCTGTTCTGCCGCGGCCCGTGCTTTTTCCCGGGCCGACGCGGCCGCCTTTTCCTGCTCGGCAATTTCGGCAATTTCAGCCTCAATGGCCGCCAGATCGACTTCCTTGTCAAGGAGAACCGTCATGAACTTCATGAATGAATCGTTGATCTTGAATCGTCTTTCCATTTCATCAACCAGCGCGATCGTTCCGCAATAGTCCAGGCGGACATAATGTCCCCGGGGTTTCTTTCTGATCTTGTAAGCCAGCTGGCGATTGCCCCACTCGTCAAATTTGATTAGTCGACCGCTGTACTGGTCGATCTGATCCCTGACCTGGCCAAACAGCGTCTCACGCGCGTCTTTACCCAGATCCGGATCGATGATGACAATTGTTTCGTACCGTCTCATTGAACCTCCTTTTGGATGTCAAGCCCCGCAGACCATTCCGCTGGAGCAAGGAAAAATAAGCGGGTATATGAAACCATCAATACCCGTAAACCATAAAAAATAATACCATGATACCTTTATTGTCAAGAGATTTTGAAAACCCGGCGCCTGTTTTTGTTCACGGGACCGGTAAGCGCCGGGTGGCCAGCAGGACGGCCCGGGCTTTATGCCGGCATTCCCGCCTGCCCGGAGGCGGGCCCGGGGAAGGGGATTCAGGCCCGGGGGTGATAGCGGCGGTGGATTTTGATAAGGTGCTCCCGGGCGACATGGGTGTAAATCTGGGTGGTGGAAATATCGGTATGCCCCAGCATGATCTGAACCGCCCGCAGGTCCGCGCCGCCTTCAAGGAGGTGGCTGGCAAAGCTGTGGCGCAGGCTGTGGGGGGTGACTTTTTTAAACAGGCCGCATTGTCTGGCATGGCGTCGCAACAGTTTCCAAAAGCCCTGGCGCGTCATCGGTTTCCCGGCGCGGACAACGAAAAGATAATCGCTGATATACGATTTAAGCAGCAGGGGCCGGGCCGTGGACAGGTAGCGGGCAATGCTGTTTTGCGCCTGGGTGCCGATGGGGACGATACGTTCCTTGGCGCCCTTGCCCATGACGCGGACAAACCCTGCCTCGAGATTGACATTTCCCAGTTTTAATTGAACCAGCTCGGATACCCGCAGGCCCGCGGCGTACAGGGTTTCCAGCATGGCGGCGTTGCGCAGACCGGCTGGCCGGGACAGGTCTGCCGTGCCGAGCAGCCGGCGGACTTCGTCAACGGTAAGCACGTCGGGCAGATGCAGGGCGGTTTTGGGCAGGGCCACCGTATGGGTCGGGTCGGCCGCCATGACGCCGGCCTGGACGAGAAATTTAAAAAATCCCCGCAGTGATACCAGGTGCCGGGCCCGGGTCCGGGCGGATAAGCCGCTGTTTCGCAAGGTGATGATATATTGTAAAACAGTCGTGGTATCAACGGTCTCGAAGCGGTCTGTGCCCTGGTCCCTGAGATAACCACTGAACCGGACAAGATCCCTGGAATAGGACGCGATGGTGTTTCGGGACAGGCCCTTTTCAGTAATCAGGTAGTCCAGATAGCGGTTGATGAGTGGATCGAATGGGGACATGGTTATAATTGACCATTGACCATTGGCTATTGGTTATTGGCGGCAGGCAGGCGGGGATCTGGCGCGTGCCGCCGCAGGGATCAGACCGTGATGACGTAATCGTCAAGTCCCAGCCGGGTCAGGACGTCAGCCCCGTCCGATGTGACGATTACCTGGTTTTCCAGCCGAACGCCGCCCCAGCCGGGAATGTAAATACCCGGTTCCACTGTGCAGATCATTCCCGGGGCCAGAACCGTGTCGCTGGTTGGACTGAGCCGGGGAGGTTCGTGAATGGCCAGGCCGGTGCCATGCCCCAGGCCGTGGGTGAATCGATCACCGAATCCGGCCGCGGCGATCCGGTCCCGGGCCAGGGCGTCGATCTGCCGGCCGTGGGCGCCGGGGGCAATGGCCCGGATGGCGGTTTCCTGGGCCTGCCGGACAGTATCGTAGACGGTCAGGAACCGGTCATCCGGTTTTCCGATAATAACGGTGCGGGAGGTGTCCGAGCAATAGCCTTTCAGCCGGGCGCCCCAGTCAAAAAGAATCGGCTCGGATGCCTGGATGCGCCGGTTGCCCGGAATCGCATGGGGCAGGGCGCTGTTGGGGCCGCTGGCCACGATGACGGGAAACGACAGGCTGTCGGCGCCGGCTTCCCGCATCGCTTTTTCCAGTGCCCAGGCAACGGCTTTTTCGGTCAGTCCCGGTGCCAGGTGGCGGATCACTTCCAGAAAAGCGGCCTCGGCCAGGGCGGATGCCTTGCGGGTCCAATCGATTTCAGCGGGGTCTTTGACGATACGCAGAGACTCCACCCAGTCGGTTGTCGGGATCATTTCCACCTTCAAAGGGGACGAACTGATCAGACTGGCAATGGATTGATGCAGGGAAAAAGACATTCGCAGGGATTCGAACCCGAGTCGCCGCGTGTTGAAGCCGGCAAGCATATCCGGCAGGGCCGGCGCCAGACCCTTTTCATAGGTGACGACTTCATAATCGGGCGCCTCGGTGGCCGCCTGGACCGTGTAGCGCCCGTCCGTGGCCAGAACGAGTGCGGTGTCAGTGATCAGCAAAACGCCGGCGGTTTCGTCGAACTGGCCGTCTTCGCCGGTAAACCCGCTCAGATAGCGGCGGTTTTCGCCGATGCTTACCAAAAAGGTATCCATGCCGCTGGCGGCCATCTTTTCCCGGATACGGGCAATGCGGGTCTGCAGACGCTGATTCACAATTTTTTCTCCCCGGTTTTTTGATTGGCTCCGGTCGGCATGGGACCCGATCTCTACATGTCAGGCCGGTTCATCAAAAGTCTCCGTACAGGTGTCGTCCGGATTTTCAGGAACCTTATCCGTGGGGTGCACCATGATTTTATTGGCCAGCCCGTGCCCGAGAACAAATCGTTTGCAGTCGGACGAGACCACCATCTGGCCGTGGGAGCGGCGGGTAATGATTTCAACGATATCTCCCGTGCGGAGCCCCATGGACAAAAGGCGTGTTTTGGCCATCATGCCGCTTTTAAAGGCATCGATAACCACATGTTCCCCGGGTCGGGCATCGGTCAATGGCATGCCCTGCTCCCGGACGTGCATGCAGTCCCCGCAGATGCCGTAAATTTCCATTTTGTGCTGGAGCATGTGAAAATTGTAATCGGTGGCGATTTGGTGCTGAAGCTGTTCCATCTGCCGGTTTTCAAATTCGATGATTTTGCCGCATTTGGTGCAGATCATATGGTCGTGGTGCTGACACGGGTGGCGGTGTTCGTAACGGACGGCCCCGTTCTGGAAACTGTTTTTCTGCGCAAAACCGTAATCACACAGCAGCTTGAGGGTTTCGATAATAAACGCCGGTGGATGGGATTGCCCGTGCTGGTTTAAAAGCCCGGATATTTCTTCCACCGTTAGGTGCTTTTCGGTGGTTAAAAAGACCTCCAATATCTTAAAGCGATCCTCGAAACGATCTATGTTTTCCTGTTGAAATAATTTGCGAAACTGTTCTTTTTCGCGGGTATGTATTTGTCGCATGAAAAATCCTGTCTGAGGCAGTGGTGGGGAAGAAAAATAGCGACGAAACGATTGTTTGTCAATCATGTTTGCGATTGGCGGCGATCTTGATGGGATCGGTGGCCATCGCCAGATGCCTTTCGGGTGTCCCAAAATGACAAGGGTGACTCACCATTGAGTCACCCTTGAGGAGAAAGGAGGAGGTATGAAACTGAATATTATTCAAAGCAAGTAACGCGCCAGAATATTAAACGGAGGCTTAATAATATGGAAAATATTATTAAAAATTAAATATAACAGTATGTTAAAATTTAAAAAAAAATTTTACAGGAAATGGCCGCTGGGGTCCCGGGCGACAGCGTATATAAAACCGACAGGTGAATGGATCGATTATTGTCCAATTCTTGCACCGGGATTACAATTTATTGTAATTCAACAGGCAAACCGCTTTAGGCAACGGCGGAAACATGCTATATGATTCAGATGGATATGCAGATAGGGTCTAGGCAATGGCAGGCGGTTATCCGGCAGGGCGCCGAAGAGGTCGGGGTGGCCGTGGATGATGCGGCGCTGCATGGGTTTGCGGTGCATGCCGTCGAAATGATAAAATTTAATCGCCGGATCAACCTGACCGCCATTACGGATCCGTTTTCGGTTGCGGTCAAGCATGTCATCGATTCCCTGGCCGCCGCGCCCCATGTTCCCGCCGATGCCCGTCTGCTGGATATTGGCTCCGGCGCCGGATTCCCCGGCATACCGCTTAAAATAGTCCGCCCGCTGTCCACCGTTGTTCTGATCGACGCCGTGGCCCGCAAGGTCAGTTTTTTAAAGCACGTGATCCGGCAGTTGGGTTTAGACGGCCTTTCCGCCCGTCATCAGCGGGCCGAACAGATGGGGGACAATTCGGCAGATCTCTTTGATGTCGTTATATCCCGGGCGCTGTCCAGTCTGCAGCAATGCGTTCAGCTGGCATGCCCGCTGATCAAACGGACCGGCGGTACGATCGTGGCGTTGAGGGGCCATGTTGGCGACGGGGAGATATCGGCGCTTCGCCAGTGGTTGAACCGTCGGGCGGCCGATGCGGATGGAATGGATTACGATCTTGACAGCTATCCGTTTCCGTTACCGTTTCTAAACGATTGCCGCACGGTGATAAAGGTTCGTCTAAGCGGATAACGATGGCGGCGGCGTTCCCGGTTCGCGCTGGTTTTGCGTCAACCAGCTTGACTTGAAGCCCCAAAACCCCGTAAGATAATAAAGCGAAGCGGCCGTGTAAGCCGGGGCGTCGGCCGGCGACAGATAGATAGGCGGTCAGGTATGGGCGGTTGTTGAAAAAGGAGGCTGGTACGCCTGGCAGGATTCGAACCTGCGACCTACGGATTAGAAGTCCGTTGCTCTATCCAGCTGAGCTACAGGCGCACACTGAAACAATATTGATGCCGTCTCCGTAACATTAAACCGGCGTTATGTCCATCCTTAAACCGGGTGGCTGTCGCCATTTTGTCAGGGATTCCGGCGGCGGCCGGCCGATATCGCACCCCCCGGCAAATACGGAAAAGACCGGATAACCAAACGAGATCACCCTTTAAGGAATTTATGAAAGTAAAGCAACCGAAAAGAAAAAATGAGCCGAAAAAGACGGTAAAAACCAAGGCCTCAAATAAGAAAGCCGTAGTAAAAAAGGCATCGGTCGCGAAAAAGGTACCGGCAAAAAAAACGACCGCCAGCAGGGCGGTTGTCAAATTCGACCCGCTCCAGCGATACCTGGCTGAAATCAGCCGGCATTCGTTGTTAACCCGGGAACGGGAAGTGGAGCTCGGTATCCTGATTCAGGAAGAAGGAGATCCGGATGCCGCGTATGAAATGGTGACGTCCAATCTTCGCCTTGTTGTTAAAATTGCGTTGGAATTTCAAAGGGTTTGGATGCAAAACCTGTTGGACTTGATTCAGGAAGGAAATATCGGTCTGATGCAGGCGGTGAAAAAATTCGATCCGTACAAAAATGTCAAATTTTCCTACTACGCCTCTTTCTGGATAAAAGCCTATATATTGAAATTTATCATGGACAACTGGCGGCTGGTTAAAATCGGCACCACCCAGGGCCAGCGCAAACTTTTCTTTAAACTGAAAAAAGAGAAACAGAAACTGATTGACGAAGGGTTTGACCCGAAGCCCAAGCTTTTGTCGCAGCGGCTCGGTGTGACGGAAAAAGAGATCGTGCACATGGACCAGCGTCTCAACAGCTGGGATCTGTCCCTGGATGCGCCGGTGAAAGACGATTCGGATACCGAGAAAATTGATCTGCTCAATGTGGAAGACGAATCCGTGGAAGACCAGGTGGCCCAGAAAGAAATGGAGTCTCTGCTCCATAAAAAAATTAATCTGTTCAAGAAAAAGATGACGCCGCGGGAAATCTATATCTTTGAAGAACGGATTTTTTCGGAAAACCCGGCGACCCTCCAGAAAATTGGCGACAAATACGGGATTTCCCGCGAACGTGTCCGGCAGGTGGAAAAGAACGTGATTAAGAAGTTACAAGTTTATTTTAAACAGGAGATCCCAGATTTCGGGATATTTTCGGAAAAAAATGATTGATCCCAAACGGCAGCACCATACGCCGGCCCGTCGGGTGATGGGGCGGCTTTTTTCCAGGGGGGCGGCGATGGCCCTTGTGGCGGCAGCGATTTACGGATGTTTTGCGCCTCCCCGGCCCGTTGCCACGCCGGCGCCGGCGCCACCGTCGGCGCCGGTTGTTTCCGCGGACAACGCCTATTATCATTTTCTCAGGGCGCAGCAGGCGCAGGCCGGCGGCCATCTGAACGATGCCATTTCGCATCTGCAGAAAGCCATCCAGCTGGATGGCGCTGCCACGTATCTGAAAAAGCAGCTGGCGGCGCTGTGGATGGCGGCCAAGGAAACCCGGAAGGCCCTGGATGTTTTCGAGGAAATTATCCGGCAGGACCCGAATGATGTTGATGCGCTGCTCATGGCGGGCCGAGCGCAACTGGAACTAAAACAGAATGACGACGCCATCGAAACCTTTAAAAAGGCGCTCGCCAAAGATGACGCCCGGGAAGAAATTTATCTGACCCTGGGCAATACCTATTATCAGAAAAAAGATCTGAAAAACGCCGAAGGGATTTATCGCCGGCTGGTCAAAAAACATCCGGAATCCTTTGTCGGTTATTTTTATCTGGGAAAGATCTATACCGACCTGGACCGCCCGGCCGACGCGGAAAAAGCGTTTAAAAAGACGCTGACACTGGCGTCGGATCTGGAAGCGCCGCGGTTCCAGCTGATCGACCTTTACCTGTCCGGCGGACAGAGCGGAAAAGCCAGGAAATACTATCAGGAAATTCTTTCCCGGAACCCGCATAATATCCGGGCCGCCATGGGGCTGGGGCTTCTGGATTACCGCCAGAAGCATAAAAAGGCCGCCGCCGCCCGGTTCAAAGACCTGGGGCGGTTGTCGCTGGCCGATCGAAATGTCGTTTCCACCCTGATAGACCGGTATATCGAAAAGAAAAAATTTGGCGACACGATTATTTTGACGGAGGGGATGCTCAAGGGGGCGCCGGAAAGCATTGCCCTGCACTATCTGGCCGGGATGGCATACGCTGAAAAAGATAATCCCGACATGGAGCTGCGTCATTTCAGGCAGGTGCCGCCCGACAACAAGTTTTATGCGAACGCCGCGCTTCAAATAGCGTTCATCCTGCACGATCAGGGTAAAACCGAAGCGGCGATTTCACAGGTGCGGGCGCTGATCAGCCAGGTTCCCGATGACCCGGAAGCGTATCTCTATCTGGGGATTTTTCATGAGGATCTCAAGCAATACGCCGCCGCGCGGGATGCACTCAAAAAAGGGCTGGCGGTCGCGCCCGACAATACCCATCTTCTCTTCCGGCTGGGGGTGGTGTTTGATAAAATGGGCCGCAAGGATGCCTGCATCGATACCATGAACAAAGTGATTCAGCTGGATCCCAGACACGCCAATGCCCTCAATTATCTGGGCTATACCTATGCCGATCTCGGGAAAAAACTGCCCGAGGCCGAAAAACTGGTCAAGGCGGCCATCGCCCTGAAACCGGAAGACGGGTTTATTACCGACAGCCTGGGGTGGGTCTACTTTAAAAGCGGGCGGTATGACGAAGCATTAAAGGTATTGTTGAAAGCGATCCGTCTGGAACCGGATGATCCCACCATTCTGGAACATATCGGCGACGCCTATCTCAAAACCCGGAAGCGCCGGAAAGCGCTGGAATATTATCGCCGCTCACTGCGGTCCAAAAAAGATGATACCATGGCGATCCGGAAGAAAATACAAGATCTAACCAAAGAATGACCCTGAATCGATGTCCACGCTTTCGGGCCACCTGGCGGGGCGGGTGGCCGCTCGTTGTCCGGGCGCTGGTGGCCGGATGGATTATCTGCGGTTGTGCCGGCCGAATACCGGCGCCCGGAGAAAGGCGGATTTCCCCGGCGGCGGAAAAATGGCTGGGGACACTGGCCGGGCAATCTGCCGCTCCCGTCCGATTCAAAGGCTGCGGCCGGTATCGCCTCAAGACAGCCGATGGGACGTTTTCCGGCCGAATGGCCTGGGCGGTTATCCGGCCGGACCGGTTCCGGGCTGAAATTCTCGATCTCACCGGCCGCCCCTTCACCACTGTCGCCAGTGACGGCCGATGGCTTTATGCCGACCTCAAGGCGGAAAAAAAATTCTATAAAAAATCCGGTACCCGGGCGCTGTTCAAACATGTGGCCGGCCTGCCGGCAACCGTTGAAGAGATGGCAACGCTTTTAAGCGGCCGGGTCCCCGTCCATGCCTGGCAGGCGGCGGATGTCGGATCCCGCGGGCCGTCGGCGGATGAGACACCCGGCCCGGTGCTGGTTTTAAAAGACAAATGGAACCGCCGCCTGGAAGAGATCTGGTTTGATGCGGCCACCCGGGCGCCGGTGCGGATGATCATGTATACCGCCGCCGGTCTTTTTGCCTATCAGGTGGATTTCGGCGACCGCCTTCAGCGGGAAGGGCATGCCTTTTTCCGGAAACTGTCGTTCCACAACGGCGACGGCACCGGTCTGACAATCCGCACCGACCGGGTATGGCCCGACGCGGAATTGTCTCCGGCGATTTTTACGCTGCGAAATCCCTACCCCTGATATCCGGCATGTCCGGCGGCACTCACTTTTTCAACAGGATGGACAGGCGTTGATGGCATCTCCCAAGGATTCTTTTTTTATTCACTTGAAGGAAAAACTTGCCGCGCGGGAGGCGGAAATCCTGTCCGCCAGTGCCACGCCCAGTCGGGCAGCCCTGCGGCGGCGGCCGGAATCGAAGCTTGAAGCCGACTACCGGCAGGCGTTTGCCGTGGACACGGACCGCATCCTCTACTCCCGGGCGTACTCCCGTTACATCGATAAAACCCAGGTGTTTTATCTGGTCGACAATGACCATATCACCCACCGGGTGCTCCATGTGCAGCTGGTCGCCAAGATCGCCCGCACCATCGGCCGCTGCCTGGGGCTGAACGAGGATTTGATCGAGGCCATTGCGCTGGGCCACGATATCGGTCACGTGCCTTTCGGCCATGATGGCGAGCGTTTTCTGTCGGGCCTGTGCCGGGGCAGCGGGATCGGCGCCTTTCATCACAATGTCCAGGGCATCCAGTTCCTCGACCGTGTGGAGCGCAAGGGATCCGGCTGGAACCTCTGTCTGCAGACGCTGGACGGCATTCTCTGCCATGACGGCGAGGTGCACGACCGGATGCTCGTTCCTGAAACCGATAAAACCTTCGCGGTACTCGACGCCCAGATCCAGGGAAAAAAAACAGCGCCGGCCTTTCCCCTGGTTCCCATGACCCTGGAAGGCTGCGTGATGCGGCTGGCCGATACAATCAGTTACATTGGCCGGGATATCGAAGATGCCATCCGCCTGAATCTGATCCGGCGGGATGAACTGCCCGCCGACTGTGCCGAACAGCTTGGGAATACCAATGGGGATATTGTTTACCGTCTGGTCACCGATCTCATTGAAAACAGCTGGAACAGTGCGCACATCGCCTTCAGTCCTGAAAAATCAGACGCGCTGCTGGCATTGAAACGGTTTAACTATCAACGGATCTACCTGAACCCGATGCTTAAATCCCGGAAGAAGGAAATCGGGCGCCTGTTTACCTTTCTGTTTGAAAAATATCTGCGGGATCTTGAGAAAGACAATCGTCAATCGGCTATTTTCTCCCATTTTCTGGAAGGCATGTCCGATGCATACATGGCGCGGCATGTTCCGGCGGAAATGGTGCGCGATTTTATTTCCGGCATGACCGATCGTTATTTTCTGCGGCAATGCCCCGAAGCCCTGCATCCCCGCCCGTTGAAATTCTAGGATGCATTCGTTAAAACAGTCGGTTTTTTTCCCGGCTGGCTTGACATCCGCTCATCTTTCGCATAGATAGGTGGCGATATAAAATCTGAACGCGCAAACTTCATCCATCTGATATCGCATGATTCGTATTGAAAATCCGAGTGGGCTGCCCGCGATCTGGACCCGCGTGAGCGCCGGCCCGGTATGGGTGACGGGGTGTGACGCTCATCTGCGGAGCGCATCTGCCCGTTTCCTGCATGGGGCGGGTGCTTCGATATATTTATGAATAACGATAAACAATTGTGTGGAAAAGGAGAAAGGCAATGGCGGCAAAACTGATTAAGGGAACCGTGATCCGGGAGGAAATTCTGGAGGAAATCACCGCGGAAGTAAAAGAGATCAAGGCCAAACATGGCGTGGTGCCGGGGCTGGTGACGATCCTGGTGGGAGAAAGCCCCGCCTCGATTTCGTATGTGACATTGAAAATTAAAACAGCGCATCGGGTCGGATTTAACGAAATCCAGGACAGCCAGCCGGAAACAATTTCCGAGGATGATCTGCTGGCCCTGATCGATAAATACAACAACGACGATGGCATTAACGGCATCCTGGTGCAGCTGCCGCTGCCCAAGCACATTGACGAGAAAAAAGTACTCAACGCCATCGATCCGGATAAGGATGTGGATGGATTTCATCCGGTCAACGTGGGCCGGCTGATGATCGGCGGGGATGAGGTCAAGTTTCCGCCCTGTACGCCGGCCGGTATTCAGGAAATGATTGTCCGGGCCGGTGTCGAGACCAGCGGCGCGGAAGTTGTGGTGGTCGGGCGGTCGAACATTGTCGGCAAACCCATTGCCAATATGATGGTCCAGAAAGGGCCGGGCGCCAATTCAACCGTTACCGTGGTTCACACACGCACCCGGGATCTGGCCGCGCACTGCAAGCGCGCCGATATCCTCATTGTGGCGGCGGGCGTTCCCGATCTGGTGAAACCGGAATGGATCAAACCCGGCGCCTGTGTCATCGATGTGGGGGTGAACCGGGTGGGTGAAAAAATCAGCGAAAAAACCGGCAAAAAAATCGCGATACTCAAAGGCGATGTCGATTTTGACAAAGCCAGGGAAATTGCGGGCGCCATCACTCCGGTTCCCGGCGGCGTCGGTCCCATGACGATTACCATGTTGATGAAAAATACGCTGAAATCGCTGAAATTCAGACTGGGGATCGCCTGATCGATTGCGTGTGATCTGCCCGCCATCGGGCAGGCGAAACAGACAACCCGGCCGCGGCACGTATCGATACCGATATGGCCGTGGCCGGTGGTGTAATCCGATGTCTGGTTTTCGGGGTAAAAAACCGGCGGCAACAGATTAAATACAAACGGAAAAAAATTTACAGGGAGATATAAGCCAGGGATGCGCGAAAAAATATCTTTTCTTATTTTGACTCACCAGGGATCACACACCCGGCAATTTGTCACCTCCAAAAAAACGATCAGCCTGCTGTTTCTTTCCGTGGCGGGGCTGCTGCTTGCCTGCGTGGTTGTGGGGGCCTATTTTGTTCACGATTACCGGGAATTGCAGAAAACCGTTGCCGGCATGCCCCTGCTGAAGGAACGGATTGCCAGTCAGCAGACGGCGCTGGCCGATCAGCATCAGAGAATTCAATCATTTGCTTTAAAAATCAATACGCTGAAGGACGAACTGATTGCGCTGAAAGAGCTGGAAACCCGGGTCCGGAAAATTTCAAGAATTAAAGATACCGACAAAGAAACCAAGGCCCGGACCGGCGGCCATGCGGCGGTAAAAACCGAATTTGGCGTGGGCGGGCCGTTGCCCGAAGATGTCAATAGCCGCCTGGTGATAGATAATAACCACAGCTGCCTGATAGATGAGATGCATGTGCAGGCGGATCTGTTGACCAGGGCGTCCCAGGAACAGGCGGAACAGATAAAAGAGCTGCTCAGCGCGCTTGTCAAGAAAAAGAGAAAAATGGCCTGCACCCCGTCGATCTGGCCGGTGAGGGGCCAGATCACGTCGAAGTTCGGATACCGCCGGTCTGATTTTACCGGGAAAAGGGAATTCCACAAAGGCTGTGATATTGGCGCGCCCAAAGGGACGCCCATCATGGCGGCGGCGGACGGGATGGTGACGTTTTCCGGCCGGCGCAGCTCGTATGGCAATGTCATTGAAATCGACCATGGCCGCGGGTATCGGACACGCTATGCGCATATCTCCAAGTTATTGAAAAAAAAGGGGCAGTGGGTAACAAAAGGGGAAGTCATCGCCCGGGTTGGCAGCACCGGCCGCAGTACCGGCCCCCATGTCCATTTCGAGGTTCTCAAAAACGGTGTCCAGGTGAACCCGCACAAATATCTAGTCCAGCGGGTGGCTGCCCGCCACTCTTAGTGTTTTTTTTGCCCGCATTTAAAGGGGCCCCTTCCTTATCCTGAAAACCGGAAAGAATAATTTCGGTTGATTCTCCCTGGTTTTTTGACCATTATGTCTTAATATAAATATCTGTGTCCAGTCAGTTTCCGGAACGCGTGGACGGATGCGCGTCTTTTTACATTTAATCCAAGGAGTATCCCATAGATGATCAGCAGCCTGCTAACCAAGGTATTTGGCAGTAAGAATGAACGTGGACTGAAGCGGATGGGGCCGATTGTCGAACAGGTCAATGCCTTTGAGGAAAAAATCCATGCTTTAAGCGACGCGGATCTGAAAGCGCAGACGGTCCGGTTCAAAGAGCGGCTCGGCCAGGGGGAACCCCTCGATGATCTGTTGCCCGAAGCCTTTGCCACCGTTCGGGAAGCATCGATACGAACCCTTAAAATGCGTCATTTCGACGTTCAGATCCTCGGCGGCATTGTCCTGCATGAAGGAAAAATCGCCGAGATGAAGACCGGTGAGGGAAAAACCCTGGTGGCCACCCTGCCGGCGTATCTGAATGCGCTGACGGGCAAGGGCGTTCATATCATTACGGTCAACGATTACCTGGCTTCGCGGGATATGGAATGGATGGGCCAGATCCACCGGTTTCTCGGCCTCACCGTTGGCACGATTGTCCATGGCATGGATGAAGACGAACGCCAGCAGGCGTATCATGCGGATATCACCTACGGCACCAATAACGAGTTCGGTTTTGATTATCTGCGCGACAACATGAAATTTGACCGGGAGGCGCTGGTACAAAGGGAGCTGAACTTTGCCATCGTGGACGAGGTGGACAGTATCCTCATCGATGAATCCCGGACCCCGCTCATTATCTCCGGGCCGGCGGAAAAAGCGACCCATCTGTACTTTCAGGTTGACGGGATCATTCCAAAGCTGAAACGCGACGCCGACTATACCATTGATGAAAAAGACCGCAATGTGGTTCTCACCGAAGACGGCGTGGCCCGGGCCGAGAAACTGCTTAAAATCGACAACCTCTACGACCCGAAATATATAGACCTGCTGCATCACATCAATCAGGCCCTGAAAGCCCATACGCTTTTCAAGCGGGATGTGGACTACATCGTCAAGAACGGCGAAGTGATCATCGTCGATGAATTTACCGGGCGGCTGATGCCCGGCCGGCGGTACAGCGACGGGCTGCACCAGGCGCTGGAGGCCAAGGAAGGGGTCAAGATCGAGAACGAGAACCAGACCCTGGCAACCATTACGTTTCAGAACTTTTTCCGGATGTACGACAAATTGTCCGGCATGACGGGGACGGCCGATACCGAGGCGGCCGAATTCGAAAAAATTTACCAGCTCGACGTTGTGGTCATCCCCACCAACCAGCCGATGATCCGGCAGGATGACCCGGACATGATATTCAAGACAAAACGGGAAAAATACGACGCCGCCATCAACGAGATCATTGAGCTGAACAAAAAAGGCCAGCCGGTTCTGGTGGGAACGGTATCGATCGATGTGTCTGAAGATATCAGCCGGCAGCTGAAAAAAAGAGGTGTCAAGCACAATGTCCTCAACGCCAAAAATCATGGCAAGGAAGCCGAAATCATCTCCCAGGCCGGGCAGTACAAGGCCGTGACCATTTCCACCAATATGGCCGGGCGGGGGACCGATATTGTCCTCGGCGAGGGCGTGGTCGAGCTGGGCGGCCTGCGCATTCTCGGCACGGAAAGGCACGAGAGCCGGCGGATCGACAACCAGCTCCGGGGGCGTGCCGGCCGCCAGGGCGATCCGGGGTCCTCCCGGTTTTACCTGGCCCTGGAAGACGACCTGCTCCGCATTTTCGGGGGCGAACGGATGACCGGCATCATGGAAAAGCTCGGCATGCGGGAAGGCGAGCCCATCGAGCACAAGCTCCTCAGCAAGGCCATTGAAAACGCCCAGAGCAAGGTGGAGGGGCAGAACTTCGAGATTCGGAAGCAGCTTCTCGAATACGATGATGTGATGAACCAGCAGCGGGAAGTGATTTATAAGCGGCGGCGCGACATCCTCACCGGGAAAGACTTGAAAGATGATATCCTCGACATCATGGCTGACCGGATCGAAATGCTGGCCGATGGTGTCGCAGAGGCGAAAGTACCGGCGGAAGAATGGGATTTTGACGCACTGGACAAGGCGGTTTTCAAACAGTTCAATATCCATTTCCGGATTCCGGCCGATGAATCGCTGGACGATCTGGACCGGGAGCGGCTGATCGAACTGCTCGACACGGCGGTGATGGATGCGTACCGGCGGAAAGAAGCGGAAATCGGCGAAACGGATTTCAGAAACCTGGAACGTTACGTACTGCTTCAGAATATCGACAGCATGTGGAAAGACCATCTGCTCTCCATGGATCACCTCAAGGAAGGTATCGGCCTGAGGGGATATGGCCAGCAGGACCCGCTGATTACATATAAAAAAGAAGGCTACGAGATGTTTGCCGACATGATGGACCGCATCTCGGAAGAAACACTGGGGATCCTTTTCCGGATCGAGATTGCCGCGCCCCAGGAAATTGATCAGATGCAGCAGGCCGGTGAGCAGGATCTGGTCTTTTCCGGCGGCGGAGACGCCGAACCGGCCAAGCGCAAGCCAGTTAAACGGAAATCGGAAAAAATCGGCCGGAACGCCCCCTGTCCCTGCGGCAGCGGGAAAAAATACAAAAAATGCTGCGGCCGGTAACCTGTTTCCCCCTTTACAAGGCCGGGCAACGACATACTATATTACTAGACAGGGTCCGTCCGGCCGGGCAAGAAACATTTTGGCAGCGATAAGACATGAGTCCATACACCCCTGAGCTGGAAAACGGTATTGATACCGAATCAGAAGATGACGTCCGCCGGCCGCCCTTATACCGGGTGCTGTTGCTCAACGACGATTACACCACCATGGCCTTTGTGGTGGAAATCCTGGTGGTTGTCTTTGGGAAATCCCGGACGGCGGCCGAAGATATCATGTTGAAGGTACACCGGGAAGGTGCCGGGCTGTGCGGCGTGTACCCGTTTGAGATTGCCGAAACCAAGGTGGATACGGTGCACCATCTGGCCCGGGAAAACGGTTTTCCCTTAAAATGCATCATGGAGAAGGATGAATCATGATCAGTAAAGAGCTGGGCGAGACGCTCTCAATGGCCGTCCGGGAAGCGAAGAAACGGCGGCATGAATATGTCAGTGTCGAACATGTTCTCTTTGCCATCCTGTTCAACCAGACAGGCATCGATATCATCGAGACCTGCGGCGGCAATGTGGCGGACATCAAGACCGAGCTGGAATCTTTTTTTGATGCGCATATCACCTTTATTCCCAAGGATCAGGAATATGTGCTGCAGCAGACCATGGGATTTCAGCGGGTGATTCAACGGGCGGTCGACCATGTCCGGTCCGCCGAAAAACACGAAGTGTCCGTGGGAGATATTATTGCCGCTATTTTTAATGAAAAGGAATCCCATGCCCGGTATGTTTTAAATGCCCAGGGCATTACCCGTCTTGATGTGCTCAATGCGATTACCCATCAGGTGCCGGGGACATCGGCGGGTCAATATCAGGCCGGGGAATCGGCGTCTCCGGATGGCGGCCGGAAGGGCGGGGGGCGGAAAAAGAACGACCCCCTGGCTGAATATACGACGGAACTGGTGGCGCAGGCGGCGGCCGGCCGGCTCGACCCCCTCATCGGGCGGCAGGCGGAACTGGAGCGAACCGTTCAGGTGCTCTGCCGCCGGCGGAAAAACAATCCCGTTTTTGTCGGTGATCCGGGCGTGGGCAAAACCGCCATGGCAGAGGGGTTTGCCCTCAAGATCCACGAGGGAAAAGTTCCCGAAATGTTTGCCGATGTCAAGATTTATGCCCTTGACCTGGGCGCCCTGCTGGCCGGCACCAAATTCCGGGGGGATTTTGAACAGCGACTGAAATCGGTCATCGCCGCGCTGGCTGACAAAGAAAACGCCGTGTTGTTTATCGACGAAATCCACACCATCGTCGGCGCGGGGGCCACCAGCGGCGGCTCCATGGATGCGTCCAATATTTTGAAACCCGCGCTTTCCTCGGGAGATATCCGGGTGATCGGCTCGACGACCCACGAGGAATACAAAAACCATTTTGAGAAAGACCGGGCCCTGTCCCGGCGGTTTGAAAAAATCGATATTGCCGAACCGACCGAGGCGGAATCGATCCGTATCCTGAAAGGACTGAAATCCCGCTACGAGGAGCATCACGGGATCCTGTACACCGACGCGGCCCTGAAGGCGGCGGTGGCGCTTTCCAGCAAATACCTGAACGATCGCTACCTGCCCGATAAAGCCATCGATGTGATCGACGAGGCCGGGGCCTATATCCGCATATCCGGTGGATCGCGGCGCCGGAAGATCAACCCCGGCGATATTGAAAAAATTGTGGCCAAAATGGCCCGCATCCCGGCGGTAAATGTTTCGGCCAGCGACAAAGAAAAACTCGGTCGCCTGGAAGAACGCCTGCAGGCCGTGATCTTCGGCCAGGACCCGGCGCTGAACGCCCTGGTGACGGCGATCAAGCGTTCCCGGGCCGGGTTGCGCACCGCCGGCCACCCCGTGGGATCGTTTCTGTTTACCGGCCCGACCGGGGTGGGCAAAACCGAAGTGGCCCGGCAGATTGCCCGCCTGCTCGATATCCATTTCCTGCGCTTTGACATGAGCGAATACATGGAAAAGCACGCCGTGGCGCGGCTGATCGGCGCGCCGCCGGGATATATCGGGTTTGACCAGGGCGGGCTGCTCACCGATGGCATCCGCAAACACCCCCACAGCGTGCTGCTGCTCGACGAGATCGAAAAAGCGCACCCCGACCTGTTCAATATCCTTCTTCAGATCCTCGATCACGCCACGCTGACCGATAACAGCGGCCGGAAAGCGGATTTTCGAAACGTCATCGTGATCATGACATCCAATGCCGGGTCCCGGGAGATGAACGCCCGCGCCATCGGGTTTGGAGACCAGCGCAGGGATGCCGGCGAAAAAAGCCGGGCGGCGGTCAAAAAGCTATTCAGCCCGGAATTTCGCAACCGGCTGGATGACATCGTCACTTTCGGTTCACTGAATGAAGAGATCATGGAATTGATCGTGGACAAGTTCATGGCCGAACTGAACGATCAGCTGTCCGCGAAAAAAGTATCCCTTGTTCTGTCGCCGGCCGCCCGGTTGTGGCTGGCCAGAAAGGGCCACGATCCGGCCTACGGCGCCCGTCCGCTGGGCCGGGTGATCCAGACGGAAATCAAGGAGGCCCTGGCCGATGAAATTCTCTTTGGCGCGCTTCAGAAGGGCGGGGTGGTTTTTGTCGACATCGATGCCGATCACCCGGTATTTGAATATAAATAATCCGGCACGCCGGATGGCCGCGCCCTGATGCCTGTGTATCGCCTGTCGGCCGACCTCACGTTTCCACCGGCCCGTCTGGCCGTGCCCGAAGGGCTGCTGGCCGTGGGCGGCGACCTGAGCCTGCCGCGCCTGCGGGCGGCCTACGCCCGGGGAATCTTTCCCTGGTATTCCGAGGGAGAACCGATTCTCTGGTGGTCCCCCGATCCCCGCCTGGTCCTGTATCCCGATGCACTGAACGTTTCCCGGCGGCTTGAGCGCACATTGCGCGGGCGCCGGTTCCGGATAACCCTTGACCGGGCCTTTGGCCGGGTGATCCGCGCCTGCGCGAAAACGCCCCGCGCAGCGCAGGACGGCACCTGGATAACGGCCGACATGATTGCCGCCTATATTGCGCTGCACGAAGCCGGATATGCCCACTCCGTTGAAACCTGGCGGGACGGGCGGCTGACCGGCGGGCTGTACGGCGTATCGCTGGGGCGCTGTTTTTTCGGCGAATCGATGTTCCACCGGGTCAGTGATGCCTCGACCGTGGCCCTGGTCACCCTGGTGCGGCAGCTGGCCGCCTGGGATTTTGATCTGGTCGACTGCCAGGTGACCACGGATCATCTGATCCGTCTGGGCGCCCGGGAAATTCCCCGGCGGCGCTTTTTAGCCGAACTGGCCGGGAGCCTGAAACACCCGACCCGGCGCGGCGTCTGGGAACTGGACGGGCCGGTCTGAAAGGATATTTTTTAGCCGGATGACGTCCGGCTCGAATCGGCCGGCAGCAGGTCGTAAAAAAACGTAACTATTCAGCCACAGATTCACACAGATAAACCCAGATAGGTTTAAACACAAAAAAAAGACGGATATTACTTAATAACAGTTATGAAATTGATAATGCGCCTGGCGATGGATTTCCGGGGTCATTCAAAAAATTTGTATGTGGTAATAAAAAAATATCCGTGATGATCAGCGCAGATCCACGGCTGGATAGTTACAAAAAAAAATGAACAATCGCGTAAAATGAGGAGCATCATACATGAAAGTATCCGGCCGGCATTACCGGACCATCTGGCTCAGCAAAAAGGACCCCGCGGTCGTACGGATTATTGACCAGCGTTTCCTGCCCCACCGGTTTGTCATCGAGGATTTAACCGGCGTTGATGCGGTGGCCCGCGCCATTGCCGATATGCACGTGCGGGGCGCCGGTCTCATCGGGGCCGCGGCCGGGTTCGGCATGTATCTGGCCGCCCTGGCCGCCGATCACGGATCGGTGCCGGCGTTCCTGGACTGCCTGTCGGCAAAGGGAGAACAGCTCAAGGCCACGCGGCCGACGGCGGTCAACCTGGCCTTTGCCGTGGACCGGCAGCTGGCCGCCGTGACAGCCGCCGGCGGCGGCATTGACGCCCGCATTGCGGCCGCCCGTCAAACGGCGCAGACCATTGCCGACGAAGATGCCGGTTTCTGCCGCCGGATCGGCCGGCACGGCGTGAAGCTCATCGAGGCCATCAGCCGCCGGAAATCGGGCGGGGTGGTGAATATCCTCACCCACTGCAATGCCGGCTGGCTGGCGTTTGTCGATTTTGGTTCGGCCACGGCGCCGATCTACGCCGCCTTTGACCGGGGAATCCAGGTCCATGTCTGGGTGGATGAAACCCGGCCCCGGAATCAGGGCGCCGGGCTGACGGCCTGGGAGCTGGGCCGGCACGGCGTACCGCACACCGTCATCGTGGACAATGCCGGCGGCCACCTGATGCAGCATGGACAGGTCGATCTGGTGATTACCGGCACGGACCGCACCACGGTCACCGGCGATGTGGCCAACAAGATCGGTACGTACCTGAAAGCGCTGGCCGCCCGGGACAATGGCGTTCCCTTCTACGTGGCGCTGCCGTCTTCCACCTTTGACTGGTCGATGACGGACGGCGTCCGGGAAATCCCCATCGAAAACCGCGATCCGGAAGAAGTGAGATCTGTCCAGGGGCGGCACAACGGTGAAATCGTCACCGTCCAGCTCACCCCCGACGGCAGCCCGGCGGCCAATTTCGCCTTTGACGTAACGCCGTCCCGTCTGGTGACCGGTTTAATCACCGAGCGGGGAATCTGCCGCGCCACCCGGAGCGATATTCTGGGGCTGTTCCCGGAAAAAACCTGATACAGGGGACCATTGCCATGTCTGAAAATCAAACAGTTTCACAAGCGCCCGTCCTGCGCAGGGATGAAAACGGCATCTGCCACCTGACATTGAACCGCCCCAGAGCCTACAATGCCCTGTCGACCGCCTGCATGGCGGCATTGACCCGGGCGCTGGCCGATATTGCCGCCGACCCGTCCGTAAAGGTGGTTATCCTGGCCGGATCGGGAAAGGGGTTTTGCGCCGGGCACGACCTGAAGGAAATGCGCAGCTGTCCGGATCGGGAATTTTACGCAAAAATATTCGATACGTGCACCGAAATGATGCTGGCCATCACGCGGCTGCCGATACCGGTGATTGCAAAAGTGCACGGCATTGCCACGGCGGCCGGCTGTCAGCTGGTGGCCACCTGTGATCTGGCCGTGGCGGAAGAAAAAACAAAGTTTGCGACGCCGGGCGTCAACATCGGCCTGTTCTGCGCCACGCCCATGGTGGCTTTGTCCAGAAGCGTGGCCAGAAAGCATGCCATGGAGATGCTGCTGCTGGGCGACATGATATCGGCGGATCGCGCCTATGACATGGGGCTGGTCAACCGGGTTGCGCCACAGGATCAACTGGACGCGGTCACCCATGAACTGGCCGCCCGGATTGCGTCCAGATCGCCCTTCGCGCTCAAGATTGGGAAGCGCGCCTTCCACGACCAGATCACAAAAGACCTCCAGGGGGCCTACGCGCATTGCAGCCGGGTGATGGTCGAGAATATGATGGCCGAGGATGCAAAGGAAGGCATTGCGGCCTTCATGGAAAAACGGCCGCCGGTCTGGCGCGACCGTTAATCCGGCGGCGGGCCTCCTGTCCGTTGAGAACTGAAAAGGAATATCCGGGCAAACGGGTCCTTTCCCTTTCCGTCCATTTTTTTTGCGAAAAAGAAAACGAACCAAAAGAAATCACACCGGCGTAACATGGCCCTGACGGGCCGCCCGCTGTGCGGGGCCGGGCACTGTCAGCGCCACATTTCGCCCTGATGCGGGGGAGGGATGTGCCGGTTTTCCTTGTTTTCCGGTATCGGGAAAGGGGTGCTGTTTTTCTCAACTATTTGTATTGACAATGGTATCGGTTTTTGATAAATGGAATTCAGTTTTTGATGGATTGGAAAAATTTATTCCCGAAAGGGTGCGCTTTGGGAATCAGTGGAAAAGGGGCGTGAGTGGAGACGGTCACGTCATTATTTTATTAGAAGTTTAGTGGTTTGTGTGCTTTGTTAACAACATCTGTGAACTCTGATCCATTAATTTCAATTTCGGGTCGGGTGTGAACAGCGGATAGTTTTCCATATTATTGTCTGATTACGTTGTTATGTGGAATATGCGATGCGAGATGAAAATTCTGAAAACCCGACAGGTATACCCAGCCTCATATTCCGCTTTAATTTATTATTATAGGCATACATGTCTGATTTGTCCATATATGTGAGTCAATATGGTGTAATTTGATGGATGTGTATGCGGATTGTTATACAAAAATATATGAATAAAGTAGATATAATAGGTATTGGTGCATTAAATATTGATTTTTTTGCAACTATCAAAAAACTATCAAAAGATTTTCAAATTTCATTCGATAGAAATATTGAAAATCAGTCGGAACGATTTCGTTCTATGGCAGTAGTTGATGAATTCATTGAGGCTGTAGGTTCTGATAATTATGAAACTATGTATGGTGGGTCCGCATTTAATACAATTCAAGCAATAAATGCCCTAGATTTGGGTCTTAAAACAGCTTTTGTAGGTGTTGCAGGTGCGAAAGCAGGAGGCCGTAATTTTTGGAATCATTTGAAACACGAGAAAATTGATACTACTTATTGTTATCATGCTCCTAATGAGCAACCTGGGAAGTGTTTTGCTGTGGTAGATGGTAAAGACAGAAAATTAATCACAGCTGAAGGGGCAAATCGACTTTTAGCCGAATTTCTTTCTAATGGAAAAACAGGCCAAACAGGTTGGTCCAATGGTCAATCTTGACAGCTTTATCG
>CAZNZW010000026.1:0-11539 GCA_964577615.1 uncultured Desulfobacterales bacterium
AACTTGAGAAAAAAAACACGGTGGCCCTGGGCATCAGCCCGGATACACCGGCCAGACAGAAAAAATTTGACACCAAGTATTCGCTCGGTTTTCCCCTCTTGTCCGATCCGGGTCATATTGTAGCCGGAAAATACGGCGTCTGGACCGAAAAATCGATGTTTGGAAAAAAGTATATGGGGATTGTCCGCTCGGCCTTTTTAATCGACGAAAAGGGGAAAATCATCCAGGCCTGGTATAAGATCAGCCCCAAAAAGACCGTGCCCGAGCTGATGAAAGCCTTGAACGGCTGATATGGCACGCCCTGTCGCACAGGAAAAATACTGGGACCGTATGGCCGGGGAAAAATCGTTTACCGTTCCGTTTGAAATCGACCATTTCGGCCAATACGTATCCCGATCTGCCGATATCCTCGACGTGGGATGTGGTTACGGACGGGTCCTCGGCCAGCTCAATTCGGCGGGTTTCACCCGGCTGACCGGTGTGGACATGTCCTCCCGGATGATCAATACAGGACGAAAGCATTTTCCCCGCCTGGCCTTTTTCCCCATCACGGCCGGCCATCTTGCGCTTAAAGACAACGCTGTTGATGCCGTCCTGCTCATTGCGGTTATGACCTGTATTGAAACCGATGCGGCCCAATTGGCGCTGATGGGGGAAATCAAGCGCGTGCTCAAGCCCGGTGGAATTATCTACTTCAGCGATTTCCTTCTCAATACCGACCGCCGCAATATCGACCGGTATCGGCGGTTCGATGAACAATACGGCTGCTACGGGGTCTTTGAATTACCCGATGGCGCCGTACTGCGGCACCACCACCCGGACCATATTGCCCGTATCATTTCCGGTTTTCGCACTATTATGTTTGAAAAGCGTGTTTTCCCGACCATGAACGGCCACCAGTCCAATGGTTTTTACTATATTGGAGAAAACGGGTGAGCACCATATTGCCCGATATCAGGCATGGAATTTCTATTTGACATGGGAACCGATTTTACCTAAAATCAGCATTCCCTCTAACGAAGTGAGTCTCGACCGGCGGGCGGCGACCCGCTTTCTTATTTTGCTGTTTCGTGCAAAAGGATGGCCGGAATTCTCAAATAAAACAGCCGTGGATGATCAATGGGAACATATATTCCATTACTTTTTCTGGCGATTGCCGCTGGCTTTTGCCTGCCGACGCAGGCGGGCGTCAACGCCAATTTGAACCTGCTGACGCGCTCATCGATTTTAAGCGCGGCCATTTCCTTTGCGGTGGGAACGATCGTATTGGTAATCTACGCCTTGATTTTAAAAACCCCGCTGCCGGCGGCCGAAAGCATCAGCCGGTCCCCGTGGTGGATCTGGATCGGGGGGATTATCGGCGCTTTCTTTGTGGTTTCCACCATTATTCTGGCCCCCCGGCTGGGCGCCGGCGCCATGGTGGCCAGCGTGGTGGCCGGCCAGATGCTGGCATCCATGGTGCTTGATCATTTTGGTTTTATTGGTTATCCGGTGCACCCCATCAGTACCTTGCGTCTGGTGGGCGTCATCATGCTTTTCG
Source organism: uncultured Desulfobacterales bacterium (assembly GCA_964577615.1). GTDB lineage: Bacteria > Desulfobacterota > Desulfobacteria > Desulfobacterales > QNYZ01 > QNYZ01. Next base: position 1,541 of record CAZNZW010000026.1, read on the forward strand.
GCGGTGTTATTTTAATTCGATGGTTCTAGAAAATATTTATGGAGGGAAAAATGGATGTCAACGCATTACGAGTAAATGGGAAACGGCTTCAAAGTACACTGGAAGATATGGCAAAAATCGGGGGTACGCCGGCGGGCGGGGTTCAACGCCTGACCTTATCTGATGAAGATAAACAGGCCCGGGATCTTTTCGTCTCCTGGCTGAAGGAACTCAATCTGGAGATTACCATCGACGAGATGGGCAATATCTTCGGCCGTCGACCCGGAAAGAACAATGATCTGCCACCGGTCATGAGCGGTTCACATGTGGATTCCCAGCCCAAGGGCGGGCGGTTTGACGGCATCCTCGGCGTCATGGGACCGCTGGAGGTCCTCCGCACGCTCAACGAAAACAATATTGAAACCGAACGGCCGATTGTTATCGTGGACTGGACCAACGAAGAAGGGTCGCGTTTTGCCCCGGCCATGATGTCTTCCGGCGTCTGGGCCGGCGCCCTCGACCGGGACTGGATCTACGACCGGACCGATATTAACGGCAAGCGATTTGAAGACGAACTGATCCGCATCGGCTACAAAACCGAAGTCCCCTGTAAAAAATTCCCGGTTCACTGCTATTATGAATACCACATCGAGCAGGGGCCGATGCTCGAACGCGAGGGAAAAACCATCGGCGCGCCCAAGGGGATTCTCTGCCTGCACTGGTACGACATCTACCTGACCGGCGAAGCCAACCAGGTGGGCCCCACCCCCATGGCCGGCCGCCATGACGCGCTGTGCGCGGCGGCGGAAATGATTTTGAAGGTCAACGAACTGCCCGAGCGTATGGGCGGCAACATGGTGGCCACGGTCGGCGAAATTCAAAACGGCCCCAATTCCCGCAACATCATCCCGGACAAGGTTCACTTTACCGTGGACATCCGTTCCTGGGACGATGACCTCGGGATTCGCGCCTGGGAAAAGGTCCGGGCCGATTTTGAAGCCATTGCAGAACGCCGGGGATGCCCCATCCGGATCGAAGAGACCTGGCGGGTGGAGCATTCGCCCTTTGATGAAAAACTCGTCCAGCGGGTTCTTGATTGCGCCGATATGCTGGGCTATTCAAGCCTCCGCATGGTCAGCGGTGCGGGGCATGATGCCAGCTACATGAACCAGGTCTGCCCCACGGCAATGGTTTTCGTCCCCAGCATCGGCGGCCGGAGCCATGTGGAAGTGGAGAAAACCACCTGGGAAGACTGCGAAGCCGGCGCCAACGTCCTGCTGCACGCCATGCTGCAGTCGGCCAGCGAGACCGATTAAAACCGGGTCTGACATCACACCGGCGGGATCTCCGAATACCGGACCCCGCCGGATTTGACCGGGTCCGGGCGCGACCCTGAACGCGTCATCCGTTCCGCACATCGAATTCAAGGAAACCCGAGGCGCTTGCAAACGCATTACCCACCGCACGCTCCCTTTTCACCCGCCATTCGCGCGGCCATGGGTTTTTATCGCCTCGCCTGGCGGATCGCCCGCCCTTTTCTGCAACGCAACCAGCGGCTGGCCGACGGCTGGAACCAGCGTCTGCTGAGGCCGCCATTGCCCCGGGCCGAACTGTGGATTCAGGCCGCATCCGCCGGAGAGGCCTATCTGGCCGTCGAAATCATCCGCACCCTTGATCCGCTGGCAGCCCGCCGGGTACTGGTGACCACCCACACCCGTCAGGGGCTGGATATTTTAACCGTTGCCCGGGATGATGATACTGTTTCCCGGCCAGGACTTGAGATGACGGTCCGCTACTTTCCTTTTGACCATCCCCGTCTCATGACATCGGCCGTTGCCGCCGTCCGCCCCCGGCTGGTATGCCTGCTGGAAACCGAATTATGGCCGGGCCTTCTGGCCGCCTGCCGGGCCACGCAAACACCGGTTGTCATTGTCAACGGCCGGATCAATCTGTCCAGCCTCACCCGCTACCGTATCTGGCCGGGCCTGTGGCAGGCTCTTTCGCCTGGCCGGATCCTGGCCACTTCCCGGCAGGATGCCGGCCGTTTCGGCTGTCTGTTTCCGGACACACCTGTGCGGACAATGCCAAACATCAAATTCGACCTGTGGATGCGGCAGATCGATACCCGCCCGGCCGACGCACTGGCGCCCCTTTTTGCATCCAGTCGCCCCCTGGCGGTTTTCGGATCGATCCGGCAGGAAGAAGAGTCCCGGGTCCAGAAGATGATCTCCCGTATCCATGACCACCGGCCTGAAACCATCATCGCCGTTTTTCCCCGGCACATGGCGCGTCTGTCCCACTGGACACGTTACCTGACCGACACGAAACTTCCCGGATGTCTGCGTTCAAAACTGACCGGCCCTGTCCCCCCGGGACAGATCGTTTTATGGGATACCTTCGGGGAATTGCGCGACGCCTACGGTCTGGCCGCCACTGCATTCGTGGGCGGCAGTCTGGCGGATCTGGGCGGGCAGAATTTTCTCGAACCGCTGGGATGCGGCGTCGTCCCGGTTATCGGCCCATCCTGGCATAATTTTACCTGGGTGGGAGAAGAAATTTTCTCGGCCAGGCTGGTATGCCGGGCCACTGGATGGGAAACCGCCGCCGATAACATGATAGCCGCCCTGACCCGGCCGTTTTCCCGGCCTGAAGTACTGGCGCGGGTCCGGCGCTACGCCGGCGATCATGCCGGGGGAACGCGTCAATCCTGCCGGATGATTGAAACGTATTTAGCCGCCGGGAAGAAATAGAGCCTGAACTGTTCCGGGTCCGAGACGGCGCTCAACAAAAAGGATACCCAGCCACATGAAATTTTCTACTCCATGCATCGGCATTATTCCGGCACGTTATGCCTCCAGGCGATTTCCGGGCAAACCACTGGCCCCTCTCCTGGGCCGCCCCATGTTCTGGCATGTGTATCACCGGGCCTGTCAATGCCCCGATCTGGACCGGGTTCTGCTGGCCACCGATGACACGCGGATCCGGCAGGCGGCCGAAGCACTCGACGTGCCCGTTGTTATGACAAACCCCGATCATCCCAGTGGATCCGACCGGATTCTGGAAGCCGCCCGCTTGATTCCCGTACCGGACGACTGCATCCTGGTGAATATTCAGGGGGACGAACCGGCCCTTTCGCCGCCCATGCTGAGTCAGCTGGTTGATCCCTTTTCAGATCCGGCCGTCCAGGTGACCACCCTTGCCCGAAAAATCAGCGCGGAAACGGCCAGAAATCCCAATATCGTCAAAGTCGTCTTCGCGACAAACGGCGCGGCTCTTTACTTCTCCCGGGCACCGATTCCCCGGCAGCGGGACCCGCGCGTGACGCCAAATTACTACGGCCACGTGGGTCTGTATGCCTATCGAAAAAAGGCCCTCGAACAATTTGTCCAATGGGGACCCAGCCCGCTCGAACAGATCGAAAAGCTCGAACAGCTGCGGCTGCTGGAAAACGGTATTCCCATCTCTGTCGTGGTTACCAAATATCAAAGTCATGGGGTTGACCGCCCCGAAGACCTTGACCGGGTGGCCCGCTTGTTGTCGGACGCACGACCGGCATAAACTCTCCCCCTCCGGCTAAAGCCCGATCCACCCCAGCGCGCCATGTGTCTGAAGAATATGGAATCCGATGGCAAAAAGGACGAACGCCCCGGCAATTTCGGCGTATTTTTTCAGCCAGCTCACACGGGCAACCCGGGTTCCGATAATCGTTCCCACTGCCGTAAAAAGCGACGCAATGATCCCCACAATCAATGCCGGTATCCAGATATGAGTGTTTAAAATGGAGAGGCTGAGCCCCACGGCCAGGGCATCGATGCTGGTGGCCAGCGACAGCATGATCAGCAGGGTACCCCGTGTCGGATCTCTGTGAATACAGGTGCCATCATCGGCGGCCAGAGCACCGCGAAGCATATTGGCGCCGACAACAGCCAGCAGGCCGAAAGCCACCCAGTGATCAAAGTGGTCGATCAGACCCCGGATGGTCAGGCCCAGTTCCCAGCCGGTGACAAGCATCAGGGCCTGAAAAAACCCGAAATGCCACCAGAGACGAAACCACTGGCGACGGCTGACGGCTCCCAGGCAGACGCCGGCGGCAATGGAAACGGCAAAGGCATCCATGGCCAGGGCCACGGCAATAAAGATAATTCCCGGGAACGTCATGTGCCGGATTGCTCCGTCGGCCCGGACAGCCGGTCAACCCTTTCGGCGGGCGGCCACTGACCGCTGAAAACAAAATTATCCGTCTCCCGCCAGGTCTGCAGGCCATGACAGGCATCGGCAGGAGTCTGTACCCGGCCCACGCTGCCCTGTTCCAGACGATCGCTCATTACGCGTCCTCGAATAGTTACCGATATTTTTTCGTTATGGCTCCCCACACCATAATCATCAATATGCCGACCGCCACCCGGCCAGGTATTTTTCCCCTGGCAATGATTTCAACAGATGGATCTGGCAATGAGCCGGCATTTACCGAAATCAATATCAACACGACCCGACTGTAAGCATTGGCTTATCCTGCCGACAAAGACCCTGATGATAAAACCGTGTCGCTCGCAGATGGCGCCAGATGCGAAAAATAAGGGTCGTAGCGTTTTCACAGGAGGAAAATATCAATGATCTTCACTCCCCAAGCATCGAAATGTCCATTACAGAAACCGGGACTGCTGCTATTGGGCATCCTTTTTTTTTCTGCCGGTATCAGCGCCGCGTCTCCGGCAATGGCCGCCGGGAGTGTCGACAACTCCCTTTTTGCCGGGCTGCTTGAAAAATATGTGTCCGCTGGAAAGGTTGATTATGCCGGTTTAAAAGCAAAGGAATCAATATTGGACACCTATTTAGCCGTTCTTGAAAAAGTCGATTCCAAATCGTTGTCCCGCGATGAACGGTTTGCCTTTTATGTCAATGCCTACAATGCCTGGACCATCAAACTCATTTTAAGCGGATACCCGGAGGTCCGGTCCATCAAGGATCTGGGAACGTTTTTCAAAAGCCCGTGGAAGAAAAAAATTGCCCGAATTGGCGGTACGATCATGACGCTGGATCACATCGAGCACGATATTCTCCGCCCGCAATTTCAAGATCCACGGGTGCATTTTGCCATCAATTGCGCCGCCAAAAGCTGCCCGCCGCTGGCCAGCAGGCCATTCAGCGGTGATCAGCTGGATGCGCAGCTGGACAGCCGGGCCCGCGCCTTTATCAACAACCCGAAGAGCAACTATCTCAAGGGCCAGACCCTGTATGTCAGCGCCATATTTAAATGGTTTGAAACCGATTTTAAGGACGGCATTGTCGATTTTTTTCTCAAATACAGCCAGAATGAATTAAAATCACGCTTGCATGCCATCGGCAATGATGTAAACATCCAATACCTTAACTATGACTGGTCCCTGAACGGCAAATAGGGAGAAACCGTATGACAACTGCTCAGCAACAGACAACTGGTCGCCGAAAAGCGATGGTAAAAGCCGGTATCCTGGTATTTTTCATCGTTGTCGCCATCGGCGTGATGCAATTCACACCGGTCAAAAAATACCTGGCTGTCGATGCGATGGGGCGATTTCTTGAATCGGCCGGTTTCTGGGCACCATTTGTCTACATGCTCTTCTATGCCGTGGGGGTCTGTCTCTTTTTGCCCGGGATCCTGCTCACCGGCCTGGGCGGAGCGATTTTCGGCCCGTACTGGGGATTTCTATATGTCTGGATCGGGGCCATGGCCGGCGCCAGCGCGGCCTTCATTATCAGCCGGACACTGGGCAGGGAATTTGCGTCTTCCCTGGTCGGCGATAAACTGAAAAAATACGACGATGCCATTGCCCGAAACGGGTTTGCCACGGTATTGTACCTGCGGCTGGTCTATTTCCCCTTTTCTTTGATGAATTTCGGGATGGGATTGACCCGGGTTCGCTTCCAAGATTATATTGTCGGAACCGGGCTGGGAATTATCGTCGGGACATTTATATTCACGTTTTTCATCGGCACCTTAAAAGAGGTGTGGGCATCGGGAAACTGGGGAGAACTGATTTCGTTTAAAGTCTTCTTCTCCATCGGGTTGTTTATTTTTTCATTTTTCATTCCTAAAATCATCAAAAAATTCAAGGGTGAGGATTAAATGCGGCCAGACGCGATTAACTACCGAGTCGGATCCCTGCAGCCACTCGTGGCACGGGCCCTGTCCCAGATGGCGGATGATCACATCATACAGCGCATCCGATCCGGCGACTTTACCGTATGGAAACCGGATCCGGCGGATATTGCCAATCGCCTGGGATGGCTGACAAGTCCGGTAAACATGAAAGCCGCTTTGTCGGATATTACATCCCTGGTGGACGATCTGCGGCATGCGGGCATTACCCATGCCCTGCTCATGGGCATGGGCGGATCGAGCCTGGCGCCGGAAGTCTTCCGCTTTACTTTCGGCGTGAAAGACGGACATCTCGATCTGGACGTGATAGACAGTACCGATCCCCGTACGGTAGGAGATTATGCGCGCCGCCTGGACCCCCGGCGAACGGTCTATATCGTGGCCACCAAATCCGGCGGCACCGTCGAAACCCTGTCGTTTTTCAAATACTTTTACAATGAAACCGTCAAAAAAGTCGGCCTGGAAAAAGCAGGCGCCCATTTCATTGCCATCACGGATCCGGGCAGCCGCCTGGCGGCACTGGGAGAAAAACTCGGCTTTCGAAAAATATTTTTAAACGATCCGGACATCGGCGGCCGCTATTCAGCGCTATCGTATTTCGGCCTGGTACCCGCCGGTCTAATCGGCATGGATCTGGAAAAGCTGCTGGACCGGGCCATAAACATGGCCGCACCGGATCGAGAAGCCGGGTTTCACCTCGGCGCCGTGATGGGCGCGCTGGCCCTGGCCGGCCGGGACAAGCTGACCCTGATTCTGTCTCCGGCGATTTCCCGGTTCGGTTCCTGGGTCGAACAACTGGTCGCGGAAAGCACCGGCAAGGAGGGCAGGGGAATCCTGCCTGTAGATGGAGAACCGCTGCTTTCTCCCGGCATGTATGCCAATGACCGCCTTTTTGTATATTTGCGGTTGAACGGCGATAATACATACGACGAAAAATTTAAAGCGCTCAAACAGGCCGGCCATCCGGTGGTGACCATTCCGCTGGCCGACCTTTACGATCTCGGTGGTGAGTTTTTCCGCTGGGAAATGGCCACCGTCGTTGCCGGTCATCAACTGGGCATCAATCCATTTAATCAGCCCAATGTGGAATCAGCCAAGGTATCGGCCCGGCAGGTGCTGGCCGATTATCAAAAATCAGGAAAGCTGCCCGAAGCGGTCCCGGCTTTCTCCGATGGATCCATTGCCGTTTATACCGATACACCCGGCGATACCGTGGCCGCTGTACTTGACCATTTTCTGGAACCGCCGGGGAGGAATGGCCCGCGCGGCTATGTCGCCATCCAGGCCTATCTCCACCCCTCACCGGAAACGGATGATGCCCTGCGGCAGCTTCGGACCCGGATTCAGACCCGGATGAAATCCGCCACAACGGTCGGTTACGGTCCCCGTTTTCTCCACTCCACCGGCCAGCTCCACAAGGGCGACGGGGGGCACGGCCGGTTCATCCAGCTCACCGACGATCCGTGCGTGGATATTGCGATCCCCGACGCCCCCGGCGACAGGCGCTCGACGATGTCATTCGGTACGTTATTGGCGGCTCAGGCCATGGGCGACCGCCAGGCATTGCTTGACGGGCGGCGCAAAGTGATCCGGCTGCATCTGGGAAGTGATGCCCTCAAGGGCCTGGAACGGATAACCGCTCTGCTTGCATAACTGATCCGGTCAGTGCATTTGTGGCAGCGGCCGGCCTTGCCCTCATTCATCCCAGAGATTGGCCAGCGTATACGGGCTGCCCTTGACTGTCCAGAATGCGCCCCCCACATAGCGGCGGTTCCGGTCCAGCCCGGATATCGCCTGTATATCCGCTTTGGAAAGCGACAACTCGGCCCCGGCCAGGTTCTCCTTTAGCCGCTCCGGGTGCACCGACTTGGGAATCACGGCCGTCCCCCGGTGAATGGCCCAGCCGATGAGGACCTGGGCGGGTGTGGCGTTGTGCCGCTCGGCAATGGTGATAATGGTCTCATCGGCCAGCAGTACCGGTTCATCCGCCGCTTTCAGACCGGCGGGACGGTCGCCCGATCCCAGGGGAGCATATGCGGTCAGGTGGATCCCCTTTTTTCTGCAAAAATCGATCATCCCCGGCTGCTGGAGGTAGGGGTGCAGTTCGATCTGGTTCATTTCGGGTTTGATCCGGGCCCCATCCAGCAGTGATTTCAGTTTGAAAGCGCTGAAATTACTGACACCGATATGGCGGCAGAGCCCCCTGTCCACCAAGGCCTCCATGGCCGCCCAGGTTTCGGATATTGGACAATCGTCCAGCGCGATAAAGTCCGCCGGAGACCGGGCATAGCGAACCCGGTTGCTCAGCGCCACGGGCCAGTGAATCAGGTAGAGATCCAGATAGTCCAGTTTTAGATCGGCCAGTGTTTTTTCCACGCCCGACAAAACATCTTCCGGTGCATGGGCGTTATTCCACAATTTACCGGTAACCCACATCTCTTTCCGGGCCACAACGCCTTCCTTAAAAGACTCGGACAACGCCTTTCCCACCTCGGCCTCATTGCCGTAGATCAACGCACAATCGATGTGCCGATAGCCAAGATGAATGGCTGCTTTAACGGCCTGGTACGTTTCTTCAGGGGCCGATTTCCAGGTGCCCAGCCCCAGCATCGGCATCGGGTCACCATTATCTAATTTGAGTGTCCGCATCTTTTCCTCCTCCTGATCGACAGGATCTATTTTTATATTTCAAGCATCTCATGAAGTGACGTAAAATCTGTTTTTGACGTATTGTCCAGACTCAACGGCGTCACGGAAACCGCCCTGTCAATGGAAAAGGCATATACATCCGTGTCCGGCTCAAGGGCCTTTTCGTCAAAAGCGATTTCTGTTCTGGCATCGCCGATCCGGCTGTGCTTTGTCGGATCGTGATATACTTTTGCGTAGTAGCCTGTCCGGGCCAGCCGGGTCAATTGCCATGGGGTTGACGGATCGGCACCGGCCGGCACATCTATTTTCAGGACTTCCACATCCACGGGCATCTTCTTATCCAGCAGGATACCGGAAAAATACTTGAGGAAATGAGATGCCGCCTGCCAGTCCTGATCCGTATATTGGTGGTGCGATTCAATGTCCGTCTGTTTTGAAATGGCAATCGCGGGGATACCAAAACCGGCCCCTTCCAAAGCCGCGCCGACCGTGCCGGAAGCCGTGATATTAACGCCCAGATTTTCGCCGTAATTAATACCGGAAATCAGCAGATCCGGTTTTTCCCCGACATAAAGGGTATTCATACTGTGTCGAATGATTAAAGCGGGTGAACATTCACAGTGATACGCATGGATCTTCAGCCCGTTTATGGGATAATCGATCGGCGTCAGCCGGGCGTCCGGGTCTCCGGTGATACTCCGCCCCATCCCCGTCTGCTGACGGCTGGGGGCGATAACCGTAACCTCGCCGATGTCCATGACCGCCTTCACGGCCGCCAGAAGACCGGGCGAGTGAATGCCGTCGTCGTTGGTAATCAGAATATTACGATGGTTCATTGATTATTCATTTCGCTTTCCGTTTATTTCCCTGTTTTTGTATCGTCTCATTTGGATTAACGATATCTGTCAATATCAACCTTCCATCTTCGATGCCCAGTATGGCGCCAGTTGGGCATAGGCCGATCCGGTGACCTGCAGGCGCCTTGGCCGCCTTTAAAAGCAAATTATTTAAACGATGATCCATTTTTCCCCTCTCGCGGGGTAAAAAATATCTGCTAACCACAACCTCCGAAAAATCTGTTATGTAATCAGCTTGATGTCAATCACCTTTTCCATCATTTTAAAATGCTGATCAAGCGAATAAATACTGCAGTGATTCTGGATTGCATTCTGGACGGTCATCAGGTCGGGGAGTCCGATACCATTGATGCCGTTTTTCAGGCACCGGTGCTG
>CAZNZW010000026.1:11639-43182 GCA_964577615.1 uncultured Desulfobacterales bacterium
TCATCAGGTCGGGGAGTCCGATACCATTGATGCCGTTTTTCAGGCACCGGTGCTGATAGTCAATAATCTGGTCCCACTGGATGTCCATGTCGAGTCGATCAATGGATTTCAGCAGGCTGATGATTTGGATCTGATTTCTGATTTTCAGGAAAGGAATCAGTTCCGCCAGAATCAAATCGTTGATCATCACAAGGTTTTCGTCAATTAAAAAATCAAGGCGCTTTGATTTTCCGCCATCCCGGAAGTAATCAATCCAGATGGAGCTGTCGACAATCACCTGCATTTTCGCCCCCGGATATCATCCAGGTCCATATCAAGGTCCACTTTTCCTTTAAAGTCCTTGAGACCGGCAATCCGATGCTTTCGAATCAACCCCTTCAGCGCAACAGTAATGACCCTCGTTTTCGTTTTAATGTTTGCTGCCTTCATCGCTTCATGTAATAAATCTTCAGGCAAATCCAATGTCGTTCTCATAGCGCCGCCTCCTTATGCATAAATACAACGAATTATGCATACATGTCAATCCAATGGAGATACCCGCCCCGGCGTGGCTGATCCGGCACTTCCCGGACCCGATTAAAAGACACCCAGGCGACAGGTCGACCGAGAGGGGGGATTCTGGAATTATCGATGATTTTATGAAAGGGGAAACCGGATTCGCCGACGATCACCAGAGCGCCAAATGCCCTGTCCGGGGCCGCGTCCCGCCCCCGGCCCCTTTTCAATGAACCCGGAGGAGATCCGGATTATGCATCTTCAGCGATGGCGAGTTTCGGATACGTTTTAGCGGCATCGATCCGGTGGATGTCTTCAACGGCATAACTGGCATCCCGCAGGACCCTGAAATTCCGCAAGGCCCTTTCTTTTTTGGCAAAGCCGAAAACCAGTCCGCAATGGGGATAGATTTCATGGGGAACCGGCAGGAGACAATAACCGCCGAACCCCTGGGCTTTCAGGAACCGGTGCGCCCGCTGGCCCTCGCCAATGGAGACAAACGTAATCAGATATCCGGGGGTGGCTATGGGGATCAGACGGGTGATAATCTGCGAGATATGAACCTTGATCCCCAACCGTATAAAGCCGATTTTTTCCCGGAGGGAATCGCCATGGAATCCGCTTCCCCGCTGAATAAGGGCCTGATAGCACCCCTCAATCTCCTTAAAATCGACCAGGCGGTTACCTGTTTCAAAACACCAGGATTCCAGCTCACGCCTGAAGGACCGGTCATCTGCCAGGATTTCGGCATGCGCCCCTTCCTGCATATGCCTTAACTTTCTGGAAACAAAGGTGATCGGCAACGGACAAAATAATCCCCGGGTATCAACAGTGGTGGCCATGGTCGCCTCACTTTTTTGGATATATTACCCGATACGGAAAAAGGCGTACGGTATGCGCCGAACCCAACGTAAGGATGAAACCGAACTATTTCAACGCGAAGAAATGATTTTTCGATGAATCAGACCATGCCTTTAAATGCGTAAAAAGCCAGCGACATGATACCGGCGGTGACCAGGGCGATCGACGTATCCTGGAGCGGCCTGGGGACCCGGGCCAGGAGAATCCGCTCCCGGACGCCGGCAAAAAGGACCAGCGCCAGGCCGAACCCCACCGCGTAGCTGAAGGAGGCCACCAGCGCCTGGAGGAAGTTGTACTCTTCCTTGATATTGATCAGGCACACCCCCATGACCGCGCAATTGGTCGTGATCAGGGGTAGAAAAATACCCAGCCCGGCGTAAAGGGTCGGGATACTCTTTTTGAGGAACATTTCCACGAACTGGACCAGAAAGGCGATCACCAGAATAAATGAAATCGTTCGCAGGTATTCGATATTAAACGTGACGAGAACAAACCGATTCAGAAGCCAGGTCATGATTCCGGCCATGACCAGAACAAACACAACGGCAAAAGCCATGCCGGTGGCTGTTTCCATCTTTTTGGATGTACCGAGAAACGGGCAGTTCCCCAGATACTGGGCCAGGAGGATATTGTTGACCAGGATGCAACTGATCGCTAAAACGATTAAATCACCCACACCGTCCTCCTACTTTTTTTCCATCATATTCATCAGGCACAGCATCAGACCCAGTCCCATAAAAGCGCCGGGCGCCTGTACCATGAAGGCAAACGGTTCAAAAGACGCGCCAAACAGCGAAATACCGTAGAAGGTGCCGTTTCCCAGGATTTCCCGGACGGCGCCGAGTGATCCCAGGGCCAGGGTATATCCGATCCCGATCCCAAGCCCGTCGGCCAGGGAATGAACCACCGGGTTTTTAGCGGCAAAGGCCTCGGCACGGCCCAGGACAATGCAATTGACCACGATCAGCGGGATGAAAATACCCAGCTTCAGAAAAAGCGGATATGTAAAGGCCTGCATCAGCAGTTCAACAACAGTGACAAACGTGGCAATAATAATGATAAAGCAGGCTATCCGGACTTTATCGGGGATAACATTGCGCAGCAGCGATACAAGGATATTGGAACATACCAGCACAAAGGTCGTGGCCGCCCCCATTCCCAAACCGTTTTCAACCGACTTGGTCACGGCCAGCGTCGGGCAGAGGCCCAGCACCAGCCGAAACGGCGGGACTTCGGCCCACAGCCCTTTGACAAATTCCTGTGCAATCGATTTGGCCATTTTCTATTTCCGCCTTCGGGTTACAGACACCTTATTTAATCGTGGCTATATTTTTCTTGATTTCCGGTTTCAGTTTCTCATACAGCGCGCCCACATTGGTCGTCGCCAGACACACCGCCCGGGACGTAATCGTGGCGCCGGAAAGGGCATTGATCTCACCGCCATCCTTGGAAACTTTAAACGGTTTCTTGATCGTTTTACCGGCAAACTGGGCCACAAAACCCGGATCACTTTTGGCGCGGGCGCCCAGCCCGGGTGTTTCCGATGACGTGGTCACGCCCACGCCAACAACCTCATCTTTATCCATGTTGATCCCGACCATGACGCCGACCGGACCGCCGAATCCCGTAGCCGCACTTTCCAGAGCAATGGTATTGGCCTTGCCGCCGAATTTCCCGACAAAAATACTGTATTCGGTGTCGCCGTCCTTGATTTTGAACCGATCCGTCAACGGGTCGTTCTCGGCGCCGTTCAGGATCGCCTTGATGGCCGGCCCCTTGACGAACTTGAGTTCCTGCATTTCGATCTTTTCCCTGGTACCGTCTTTAACTGCCGCCAGCAGACCGCCGGAAAAAGCGGTCAGCACCGTCAGGACCACGACCATTTTGATCATTTCGTTCATTTTCAGCTCACCTTTCCCACTACTTTGGGTCGTATCTTATCCAACAGCGGGCTGACCACATTGGCAATCAGGATTCCCAGAACCACGCCGTCGACCCAGATACCGATATTCCGGATCAGGACGGTCATAAAGCCGCCAACGGCGCCGTAAATCAGCATGGGAATGAACCCTACCGGCGAAGACGAATCATCCGTAGCCAGAAAAATGGCACCGATCAGCGTATAGCCGGTCAGCAGGTGAAAGAGCGGATCGGCGAACTTTTCGGCATTGGCGCTGTAAAAAATCATGGCCGTAATAAACACGCCGGCCAGAAAAGACAGAACGATTTCCCAGCGGATAAACCCGCGCAGGATCAGATAAACCCCACCGACGATCAGGGCCAGGCCGAAGGGGGCGCCGATACCGCCGATCTGACGCCCGAGAAGCAGGTCCATATATGAAAAAGAACCGATGGCCGCTGTTCCGAAATGCTTGACCTGCGAAAGGGGGTAGACCATGGGAAACCCGAAATCATAATTGACCAGGGCTTCGTTAAAATCCAGATGTCCGGCCCACGACAGGGACAGGATTGCAAATGTCAGGGCCACAATATTCACCGGATTGCTGCCGATGCCGCCGAAGATATGCTTGCCGACAATCATGGCCAGAAAGGTACCGACAATGACCAGCCACCAGGGCACCGTGGCCGGCAGAACCAGGGCCAGCAAAAGCCCGGTCAGGGCGGCACTGCCGTCGCCGATCGTCGCTGGCTGCCGGGTGACCAGGTTCATCAGCCGTTCCCAGATAATACAGAAGGCGATGGAGAACGACACCACGCCCACGGCCGGCATGCCATAGCGGATACATCCCAGAACCGCCGCCGGAATGGCGGCAAAAAGGATATTGTAATACCGCTCGGCAACGCTGCTGCCAATATGCCAAAAAGGGGCATGGGACACGACAAGTTTTTTCTGATCAATCATCGGCTGCCTCCACCGCACGCTCTTTGGCAAGCTCGTACTTGCCCAATCGAATATATTGGAAGATCGGAATCTTGGCCACACAGACATAGCCGCACAGGCCGCATTCAATACAGGATTCCAGGGCATATTGATCGGCGGATTCCTGATACTGCCCCACTTCCAACAGGCGAACAAGCATATCGATGGGAATGTGGACCGGACAGATCCGGATACACTCGCCGCAATTGATGCAGGGATAGTCCGACGAATAAGGGATGCTGTCCCGGTCCTGGACCAGAACGGCATCGGTATCGGCCAGGATCGGATGGTTGGCATCATGAACAGCCTGGCCGGTCATGGGGCCGCCAAAAATCAACCGGTCGCGATCGTTCAAGACAATGCCGAAGGCGGACAGAACTGCCGCCACCGGCGTGCCCACGCGTACCGTTGCCAGTGACTGGGCGCCGGCCTTATCGATAAAAGTAATCGTTTTGCGAACCGGTACGGTACCGTCCGTATAGGCCCGGCCCAGCGTGGCCACCGCTTCGATACTGAAAAAACAGACGCCGCAGTCTTCCGGAGACGCGCCGGTGGGAACCGGTTTCCCCAGCAGATTATTCATGATGAGCAGAGAATGGCCGGACGGATAATCCACATCGGCCGCCATCACTTCCGCTCCGATATGGCCAAATCCCTGCACGCTGTCCCGGGGGACCACCAGCACGATCCGCATTTCGCCGGATATCTGGCGCAGGACATCAATCCCCCTGGCCACGGCGGTAAAATCATTTTTAAGGATATACTGGCGCGTCCCGATGAGGATATCCTCTTCCATGGCGGAAATCACGATGGTATCAATGGGCCGCCGGTCATCGGCCAGACAGTCCAGAGGCGGGTTACCCGGCGCACTGGTCAGGTACGTCCGGGCCGTGTCGAGGTCGGGTGCCGCCGCATGGGCGGCAAAACCGCCATCCGCGGCTTCCTGTGTTTCCGGATGCGTTGTTGTCACGGTCACCGCCGTGTAACGCCGACCGAAATTGCCGTCGTGGGATGCAATGGCGGCCACAACGCCGGTGACCGTACTGGCCCGTCGCCCTCCACGACCTTCTTTCAGTACAATCGGCTGTCCGCGCGTAACTTCGGCGCCAACCGTCAGCTTCAGGTCAGTCGTTTTTTCAAAAGGGGTGTTAAACAGGTATGTCACCTGCCCGGGCACCGGGATACGGCGGACGCGCTGCGGAAATGACGCCAGCCGTTCATATTTGAGCCAGGACCGGTTTAAAGCGAAGAAAGATTTTTTCAACATCGATCGGCTTTCCTTGAAAGGGTTACCGTATGGATTACTTCACGTGGCATTCGGCACAGTCCACCGGCCCCCGGCCGAAATCCTTGTGGCACCCGATGCACTGCCCATGATACGCATCACCGCGATTGAGCATTTCGGTATCCTCGATTTCGTCCGCATCATGACACTCGGTACAGGATGTCGGCAAGGATTCCGCTTTTCCTTTAATATGACACTGGCCGCAGGCCCTTGAGTCCATATCATCTTCCATGGGATGATGGTGACAATCCTTGCAGGACAACCCGTAGCCGCTGTCACCGGCATGGGTCTGGTGGTCGAAAAGCACTTTGCCCGTGGCGCTGTGATACATCACCCGGACCGGCGTTTCCGGCGTGTCGGCCGAAAAGACAGTATAGCTGAGGATACCGACAAAAAGGAAACAAATGGCCACGCCGTACGCGATTTTAATTTCCGTTTTTAAGCCCATCAGATTTTGATTCCTCTTTCCGGCCATCAAAAGCCCGACGCATCAAAGGCGCTCCCGGCCGGGGAAAAACCCGATCCGGGCAACCTGTTTTTGTTTGGAAACACTGCCGCAGCGGGGCGCTCTTTTAAAATGACGGCACATGCCGCGCCCGGCCCGCAGACAGCCCCCTCACATTTAGGCAGAGTATTAGCTAACATAAGGTCCTATCGATTTTCAAGTGTTTTCTGCCGGTGGACAGGCGCCACAGCGCAGGCAGTCGACAATGGGACAGGGGCGGGAGGAAGCTTCACGATTGGCCTTGTCAAATTCTTTTTTCAGAAACGATTTATTAACGCCTGCATCGATAAAATCCCACGGAAAAATCTCGTCGGGCTGCCGTGTCCGGCAGACATAAAAATCCGGATCGACGTCAACGCCGGCCAGTGCTTTCGCGCCGTTTTCATGGCGATGGCAGGCGCTTTCAAGAAGCGGGGCAAGCCGCCGATCGCCCCGCGCCAGCAGGGCTTGAAAATAGGCCTCGTGCGGGCTTTCGCTGCGCAAAGACACATTGGCCATTCGCCCCAGCCCTTTCCGGACGGTCATGATTTTCTTTTTCAACCGCGGGACGCTGTCCATGGCCGCCCACTGAAACGGGGTAAAAGGTTTGGGGACAAAGCAGTTCAGGCTGACAGTCATTTTTCCGATCCGGCCCAGGCGGCGGCTCTCCTGCAGGAATATTTTTTTCACGGCCGCCGTCAATGTGACAATGGCATCGACATCCGATGCGGTTTCCGTGGGCAACCCTACCATGAAGTAGAGTTTCAGATTGGCTATGCCGGCGGCAACCAGGGAACGGGCAGCGGTAAGGATATCCGCCTCCGTCAACCCCTTGTTGATCACCCGGCGCAGCCTTTCCGAACCCGCATCCGGCGCGATGGTGGCTGTGTGGACGCCACTGTCCACCAGGGTCTGAATAAAGGTTTCGGTAAGAGCATCGGCCCGCAGGGAACTGAACGCCAGGGAAATCCCGGCCCGTGACGCCTGCCGGCACAATGACGGCAGCCCCGGCAGATCGGATACCGCCGCCCCCACCAGACCAATCCGGTCGGCCAGCTGCCGTCCTTTCTCAAGTTCCGCCATCAGCGAGGCTATGTTGCGAAACCGCGGCGGCCGGTAGATAAAACCGGCGCTGCAGAATCGACAGCCACGCGTGCAGCCGCGACCGATCTCAACCAGAAAGGGGCTGTCAAACGCCGTCTGATGCGAGACAACCGTCGTATGCGTCTCCTGCGTGGACAGATCGGGCGCAATCATCCGCCGAACCCGGGCAGCGAGTCCGTCAATCGTTGGTACAAAAGACTGTAATTTCCCGTCCGAATGATAACGGGGCTGAAAAAAACCGGGCACATAAACACCGGGAATTTTCCGGGCGACGGTTTCAAGAAAGGCGGCGCGGGGGATCTTTTTCTTGTATATCCGGATAAACGGCGCCAACAGAACTTCGGCTTCTCCAATGAGAAACAGATCAATAAAGGGGGCCAGCGGTTCAGGATTGAGCCAGCAGGCCACCCCGCCTGCGATCACAAGGGGGTGGATTTTTCTTTGTTTCGATCGCAGGGGGAGGCCTGCCAGATTAAGAATGGTCAGGATGTTGAGGTAGTCGTTCTCAAACGATACGGAAAACGCGATCATATCAAACGCGGACAGGGGTTTTCCGGACTCTTCACTATACGGCGCCGGGCCTGCCTGACCGGAAGCGTCCCCGTTTCGATCCGACTTGCCGCGGCTGGATTTTTCCCGGCCCTGGCTTTTCCGGTCTGCCGCGGGCAGGAAGACCCGCTCACAGACCACCGACTCTATTTCGTTCAGCAACCGGTAAACGGTTTGAAATCCCAGATTGGTGCTGCCCACGGCATACAAATTGGGGAAGACCAGGGCCACGCTGATCCGGCCATGCCAGGATTTATGAATCGCGCCGATTTCGTGCCGATGCGCGTTTGGCCGGGCGCGGCTACCGGTTTTTAATGCCATAATGCCTTCCGTGCTCACACCCGCTCAGGAGCACCCGGTCAATCCAGCGGTTAATCGGCGCTCCGCCTCAGGAAAGTCGGGATCTCCAGGTCATCCGGATCGATGACCAGACCGTAATTCCGGCGGATTTTCCCGCTTTCTTTTTCGGTGACGATTTCCTGGGGTTCGAGATCGCCATTGGGGTTCATGTGCGCTTTTCGGTGCAGATCCTCGGGCGTAATATCCCGAACTTTACCGCGCGGCTTAAATTCCTTAACCACATTGACCGGAAGGTCTTCTTCAACGGGGGGTGTTTCAACGGCATTCTCATCCCCGATACCCGTGGCAATCACGGTGACCCGTATTTCATCGCCCACCTGATCGTCAATCACCGCACCCCAGATGATTTCGGCCTCCTCACCAACCTCTTCATAGATCCGTTCAGAGGCTTCGGTCATTTCTTCCATGGTCAAATCACTGTTGCTGGTAATATTCATTAACACGCCCCGGGCGCCGGAAATGGAGATGTCTTCCAGGAGCGGATGCGAAATCGCCTTGCTGGCCGCTTCCATGGCCCGATTCTCGCCGCTGGCCATCCCGATTCCCATAATCGCCATGCCGGCCTTGGACATGGTGGTCTTGATATCGGCAAAATCAAGGTTGACCAGTCCGGGCATCATGATCAGGTCGGTAATGCCTTTGACCGAATGGAGCAGAATTTCATCCGCTTTTTTAAACATGTCAATCAGCCGGGCATTGCGGGGCGCCAGCCCCCGTAACCGATCATTGGGAATGGTAATCACCGTATCGGCGACTTTCTTTAATTCCTCGATACCGGTTTCGGCCATATCGTTCCGTTTTTTCCCCTCAAATGAGAACGGCCGGGTGATCACCGCCACGGTCAACGCCCCCAGGGATTTACAGATTTCAGCCACAATCGGTGCCGCACCAGTACCGGTGCCACCGCCGAATCCGGCGGTAATAAACACCATGTGGCTGTCATCGAGCACCTGGGTCAGGGCTTCATGTGATTCCAGGGCGGCCTCGCGCCCCTGCTGGGGATTGGCACCTGCCCCCAGCCCTTCGGTCAGCTCCTGGCCCAGCTGGATCTTGATGGAAGCCTTGGACACTTCCAATGCCTGGGCATCGGTATTGGCCGCGATAAACTGAACCCCGGCCAGATTGGAATCGATCATGTTATTGATCGCATTTCCCCCTGCGCCACCCACGCCAATCACTTTTATTTTTGCTCCGGATTCTTTTTCCACATACTTAAACATCGGATTCCACCTCCCTTGTTTGGTTGCCCCTGTCACCGTTTGTCTGCGTTGGTATTCAAATTAACTCGAATCATTTCGCTGTAAAATCTGTTTCCATTCATTTCAAAATCAGATGACATCCTTGAACCAGCGCTTCATCTGCGCCATTACTTTTTTAAAAATATTCTTATCCCGAATCCTGAATCCCGCTTTTTTCGGGGATTGCCCGGCACCGAAAAGCACCAGCCCGACCCCCGTGGCATAGATCGGATTGTTGATCATGTCCGTCAGTCCGGTCACACCCGCCGGTTTACCGATGCGCGCGGGCACATTAAAGACCGACTCAGCCACCTCGTTGGACCCCTCCACCAGGGATCCGCCACCGGTGAGAACCATGCCGGCATTGAGACAATGGGACAATTCACGCCCGTCGATTTCCCGTTGAACCAGTCTGAAAATCTCCTCCATCCGGGGTTCAATGATTTCTCCAAGGATCTGGCGGGGAAGCCGTCTGGGCGGCCGGCCACCCAGGCCCGGAACTTCAAGCATCTCTTCAGGGCCGATATTCTGCGCAATGCAGCAGCCGAATTTTTCTTTTATTCTTGCGGCCTCGGCTATGGGCGCCCGCAACCCGATGGCGATATCGTTGGTAAAATTATCGCCTCCCAGCGCCAGTACAAACGTATGGATAATGTTTTTCCCCTTGAAGATCGCCAGATCGGTGGTGCCCCCGCCGATATCGACCAGGGCCACGCCCAGTTCTTTTTCCTCTTCGGACAATACTGCCCGGCCCGACGCCAGAGATTCCAGAACGATTTCGCCCACATCCAGCCCGGCGCGATTGGCGCATTTAACGATATTGCGGGCCGACGTCACGGCGCCGGTGACAATATGAATCCGGGCCTCGAGCCGAACACCGGACATGCCCAGGGGATTCTGGATCCCCTTCTGATTATCGACGATATATTCCTGGGGCAGAACATGAATGACTTCCCGTTCCAGGGGAATCGCCACGGCCCGGGCCGCTTCAATGACCCGGTCCACATCTTCCTGGGTAATTTCCCGCCCCTTGACGGCAACGATGCCCCGGCTGTTAAACCCGGTAATATGACCTCCGGCAATACCGGTATACACAGAGGAAATATCACAGCCGGCCATCTGCTCGGCCTCATCCACGGCCTTTTTGATGGATTCCACCGTCGACTCAATATTGACCACCACGCCTTTGCGCAATCCCTCCGACGGATGGGTGCCGATACCGATGATATTGACCTCTCCCGGCAGAGACTCGCCCACCACGCAGCAGATTTTGGTGGTCCCGATATCCAGACCGACAATGACATCTCCGCGCCCCTGCATATTAAATCTCCTTCTCGGCCTTCTGGCTTCGTTCACCTGCTTTTACATTCAAAACAATTCTCGCCGGATTATTCACATCAATCCAGCCCACCTGGCAGGCTTCCGGTTCTCGCTTCAAATAAGACAGGACCCGTGACAGCGCCTTGTACTTGGCCGGATAATTCGCATAGCCAATCCGAATGGCCAGGGGATTGTCAAAAGCCACCAGCGTCAGGCCCATTTCCCGATCCACATGAAGCTCTTTGAGCATGGGGTTGGGAATGACACTGTTCGGCTGGCGACCGATGCGCAATACCGCCAGCGCCGCTTTAAAGGGCGTTTCTGTCTGATCCGCGGAAAAGTTTAGATCCGCATAGGTCAGCCCGGTAATCATCGGCAACGCCCGGACATCCTGGTCGCTGGCCTTTTTAAAAATCTCTCCACGGGTATTAATTACAAAGGGACGGCCCAGATCGACCACCGCCAGGGGTGTCTGCTCGGTAACGGTCAGTTCAAGCACGTCCGGCAACCGGCGCTGCAGATCAACATCGGCAACCCAGGGGTGTGCCAGCAACCGCTTGCGGGCCAGCGCCAGATTCACAGCGAGAATATTCTCCCCCTGACAGATCTGCGCCTGTTCCAGGACACTGGCCGCACTCAGCCGTTTCAACCCGTTGATCCGAATCGTCGCCGCACTGAAATAGCGGCAGTGCGTCATAAAATGATAGCCGGTCATCAACGCCAGGCTCAAAATGAACACACCGCCCAGACCGGCGCCGATGCGGAAACCCTGGATTAAATACTTTCGAAAATGCCGGTTTTTTGTACCCCGGCGACGGTGACGCGGTTTAAACCGATTTCGACGCATGATTCAATTCTCCAACTATGATCACTTCCGGCTTTAATTGAATGCCAAACTGGACAGCCACCTGGGTTTTTACTTTTTCCGCCACACTCAAAATATCATCGGCACTGGCCCGGCCCCGGTTGATAATAAAGTTACCGTGCTGTTCCGAAACCTGCGCCCCGCCCACCTGCGTCCCCTTCATTCCGGCCAGATCGATGAGCCGGCCGGCGGGTAATCCATCGGGCGGATTTTTAAAAAAACACCCGGCACTGCCCGCGCCCCGGGGCTGGCCCCTCCGCCGGGCGGCCTTTGCCGCCTGGATTTGTTCTGCCAGCCGCCGGGGATCGGTTCGCTTCAGCGTAAAAACGCTGTCAACAATCACGGCAGGCTGTCGTCCGGGATATTCGCCGGCCGCGCTGACGCGCCCGGTGACCGGCAGTGTCAGGTGCCGATACTTAAAAAACAGATCCTTCCGTTCAATCCGTTTCCACCGGCCCGCGGCATCCAGAATTCCCACCGATGTCAGCACATCCGCAATCGATCCGGCCGCTGTCCCGGCGTTCATGGCAATCGCCCCCCCCACCGTACCGGGGATGCCGTCGGCAAACGACAACCCGGCCAGCCCATGCTCAAGGGCATACCGGCACAAGGCGCTCAAGCGCGTACCAGCCTTAACGGACACAGTGACTGCGGCGGCGTCTGATGCCATGACATCAATCCCTTTATAATTGGTCCCCAGCACCATGACGATTCCCCGTATGCCGCCGTCCCGGACAAGCAGGTTACTCCCCCCCCCGATCACCAGCCAGGGGATGGCCCGCTGCCGGGCACCGGTAACAAGCGCCCGCAGAGATTTTTCATCCCCGGGCCTTGCCAGGGCATCGGCCGGCCCGCCAACCCCCAGCGTCGTATGCGCCCGCATGGGGACGTCGAACCGGACCTGATCGCCCAGGAGCTCGGTCAGCCAGCGCCGGTCCGCCGATGTCAGCGTGACAGCGGTTTCCGGTTTTGCAGTCATGGCCACGGCCGTGTTCATTCGCCCAGCCTTTCGAGCAGGGTCTCGCCCACCCGGTAAACATCTCCCGCGCCCAGCGTAAGGACCAGATCTCCCGGCTTCACCGTATCCAGCAGAAGCTTCAGCGCCCCTTCCTTGTTCATCGCGTAACGAATATCCTTATACCCGTGGCGCCGGATCGCCTCGTAGAGCGCCTTGCCCGTCACCCCGTCAATCGGTTTTTCACTGGCCGCATAAATCGGTAAGACAATCATGACATCCGACTCGTAAAATGATCGCGCAAACTCATCAAAAAGGGCCTGGGTACGGCTGTACCGATGGGGCTGAAAAACCACCACGACGCGGTGCCGGGGCCAGCTGGTTCGCACCGCCGTCAGCGTCGTTTGGATTTCCGAAGGGTGGTGCCCGTAATCATCCACAACAGAGATATCGTCCACCACCCCCTTGATTTCCAGACGGCGCCCGACGCCGGGAACGGTTTCCAGTGCCGTTTTAATGGTGTTAAAGGGAATATCCAGTTCCAGCCCGACGGTAATACTGGCCAATGCATTCAAGACACTGTGCCGTCCGGGACAGTTCAGCAGAATCCGGCCATACGATTTATCGGGACCGGAAACATCAAACCCGGTTTTCAGGCCTTCAAAACGGATATCGGTGGCTTGAATATCGGCCTGGTTGCTCGTTCCGTAGGTAATGAATCGCTTTTCAATTTTCGGAATCAGATCTTGAACAGATTCATTGTCCAGACAGATAATCGATGCCCCGTAAAAAGGTACTCGGTTGATAAACGTTAAAAATGCACTCTTGATGTCGTCAAGATCCTTATAAAAATCAAGATGTTCTCGATCGATATTGGTCACGACTGCAAGCGTCGGTGTATATTTGAGAAAGGACCCATCGCTTTCATCGGCCTCGGCCACAATGAAATCACCGCGGCCCAGAACGGCATTGGTGCCCAGCCCCATCAGTTTTCCGCCGATGACGACAGTGGGATCCAGTTGACCGGCGCCGAGTACGGCGGCGACCAGGGACGTTGTGGACGTTTTGCCGTGGGCGCCGGCAATGGCCACGCTGTATTTCAACCGCATTAATTCGGCCAGCATCTCTGCCCGTGGAATCACCGGAACAGCCGCCTGTCGCGCAGCCATCACTTCCGGATTATCATCAGCCACGGCCGACGATGTGACCACCACGTCCGCATCGGTAATCTGCCCGGCCGCATGCCCCTGGTAAATCGTTCCGCCCAGCCGGACCAGATTCGCCGTAATATCGGTTGTGGCCAGATCCGATCCGGACACGCGATACCCCAGGTTCAGCAGCAATTCGGCAATGCCGCTCATGCCGATACCGCCGATGCCGACGAAGTGAATATGATATTTTTTCTGATACATCTGAATTGGGTTTCCAGTTCCGGTTAAATTAGTTTTTCCTGTGCATGCGCCGCATCCGTAATGATGATAATCCAAGCAGTATTGTTGCCAGCAGCCGCCTGGTACGCAGCAGGACAAGACAATCGTCAACAATGTCCTGCGCGGCATGGGGGCGGCCGAACTGCCTGGCCTGCTCGGCCATGTAGGTGACCGCCTGGGGGTTCGACAGGTAATACTGAACCAGCCGGGCCACCGTCGGGCCGTTCAGATCCTTATCCAGAATCATCCCGGCGGCGCCCGCCTTGACCAGCGCCCGGGCATTAAATTCCTGGTGGTTATCCGCCGCAAACGGGAACGGCACAAAGATACATCCCTTTCCAAGAACCGCCGCCTCGGCCACCGTGGTGGCGCCGGCCCGGCAGATCAATAAATCCGCCTGGGCATACTGGGTGCCGATATCGGTAAAAAATGCGGCCACCCGGCACGCCATATCGTGTTTGGCGTAGGTGGTTTTAATATCCATTTCATCGGCACTTCCGGTCTGGTGAATAAAAAACAGTCCGTCAACGCGCTTTAATTCATCCAGTGCATCGGCCACGGCCATGTTCAAGCTATGCGCCCCCTGGCTCCCGCCCAGTACCAGTACGGTCAGCCGGTGTGCCGCAGATCTGGCGGCCGCCGCGTTCTGATCGGCCACAACCAGCACTTCGCGTCGGACCGGGTTGCCGGATACAACAATTTTCTTTGTATCTCCCGGTATCTGCGTATTTTCAAAAGACACATAAATCCGGCAGGCCAGGCGGGCCAGCAGACGGTTGGTGATCCCGGCCAGGATGTTCTGTTCGTGAATAACAATTCGAATGCCCATCAGCCACGCGCCGATGGCCACGGGCGCGGCCGAGTAGCCGCCGAGCCCCACCACCAGATCTGTTTTAAATCGCCGCATTTTTCGTGCAGCCTGATAAATCGACCAGGGAAAAACGACCAGAGCCGCCAGTTTTGCCCATAGTTTCCTGCCCTTAAGCGGCTGAACAAATATGGCTTCATGCGTGAATTCCTTTTCAGTTAAAACCGATTTTTCAAAGGGACGGTCCGTGCCGATAAACATCACCTGACAATCCGGTATTTTCTCCATAAATGCTTCGGCAATGGCAATCCCGGGGAACAGATGCCCCCCGGTTCCTCCCCCGGCAATGACAAGATGTAATCTATCCGGCGTCGACGACATGTTGTCCCCGTCTTGAGTGTGCTTCATCGTCTCACCACCGCGGCCGGACCGCCGATATTCATCAAAATACCCATTGAGGCCATGCTGACGACCAGTGATGTGCCGCCATAACTTAAAAACGGCAGCGGCAGCCCCTTGGGCGGCAGCAACCCCAGTGTGACCCCCATATTGATACATACCTGCAGCGCAATGGCGGCCGTTAATCCGATAACCACCAGCGCGCCGAATGAGTCACTGCAATTTCTGGCGATGGTGATACCCCGCCAGAGAATGACACCGTAAAGAATCACGATGACGGTCACGCCCACGAAGCCGAATTCTTCCCCGATGACCGAAAAAATAAAATCAGTATGCGGTTCGGGAAGAAAAAACAGTTTCTGGTACCCGTGGCCCGGCCCCGTTCCCACCAGACCGCCGGTACCAAAAGCCATCTGGGAATGCACAACCTGATATCCCTGGTCAGCCGCATAGGCCCATGGATTCAAAAAACTGACCAGCCGGGCCATGCGGTACGGCGCGCTGATGAGGAAATAAGCCAGCCCGGCCAGAATCATCGGCAGCGGTGCCAGCAGATGGCGAATTTTCACCCCTCCGGTAAACATCATGATCCAGGTCAACGCCGTTAAAATGGCCAGGGAACCAAAATCCGGTTCCAGCCCGATCAATACGGCGAATAGAGACAGGATAATGACATGGGGGACAAAGCCCACGGCAAAAATATCGAGCTTGGCCTGTTTTTTGGTTAGCGAATACGCCAGGTAAATCACCATGGCCAGCCTGGCAATCTCCGACGGCTGAAACCGCACGCCGGCGATGGACAACCACCGGGTAGACCCCCCGGCCTTGCTGCCCAGGCCCGGCACCAGTACGAGAATCAGCAGCACCATCGCTGTCAGCAGCAGCGGGTAAGCCGCCAACCGATACCAGCGGTAGGGAAAATGAACGCAGAAAACCATGGCGCCGATGCCGACCAGAGAAAAAAATGCCTGCCGTTTCAAGTAAAAATACCCATGGCCATATGCGCTCAGCGACAGTTCCGAACTGGCGCTGTAGACCATGACAACGCCCAGCCCCACGAGGGAAAGCACTGAAAAAAGCAGGGCCGGGTCATAAACGAATCGCCGGGTACTCTTCTTTTTAGGTGTCTTGGGCAGGGTCATATATACCGTTCCACCTGCCGCCGGAAATCATTGCCCCGCGCGGCATAGTTTTCATACTGATCAAAACTGGCACACCCGGGCGACAGAAGCACCACATCCCCGGGTTCGGCCAGGCCAGACGCAATTTTAACCGCATCAGCCATATGAGCGGCCGGGTGAATTTCTGCCGCTCCTTTCAGATCGTCGGCAATCACGGCGGCGGCCGCCCCCATGACGATCAATGCTTTCGCTTTTCGGGAAACCAGGGAGATCAGCGACTTGAATCCACCGCCCTTGTCCTGCCCTCCCATGATCAGAATCACCGTTTCAAAAGACGCCAGCGCCCGGGCCACGGCATTGACATTGGTACCCTTGGAATCGTTGATATACAAAACGTTGTTAACCGAGCCAATCGGTTCCATGCGGTGGGGCAGCCCGTCAAAATTTTCGAGAGCCCGGCTGATTCCTTCCACGGTTCCGCCGGCAGCCAGAGTCGCCAGACAGGCTGCGGCCATATTTTCATGCTGATGATCCCCGATCAGACGGACATGGTTCAGATCGATCCAGTATTCCCGGTCACCCAGACGGATCAAAATCGCCTGGTCAGTCAGGGCCGCGCCCTCTTTAAAATCCGGCGGCGCCTCGCCATTTCGATAGAATGGCAGCCGCCGGCAGCCAAGATCGGCCACCAGAGGCGCAATCATCTCGTCATTGGCCAGATAAACGGCCACGTCATCGGGGCCCTGATTGTCAAAGATCCGTCCCTTGGCCCGCGCGTAAGCGTCAAAATCAGCATAGCGATTGAGATGATCCGGCGTAATGTTCAACAATACCGATACCCGCGGATGGAACGTGTCGACGGTGTCCAGCTGAAAACTGCTCACCTCGACCACTATCGTGTCAGCCGCCTTCCGGCCGGCCGGATACTCCACCAGCGGCCGGCCGATGTTCCCACCCACAAAAGCCTGCCGGCCGGATGCGGCCAGCATTTCACCGATCAGCGTCGTTGTCGTGGTTTTTCCATTGGTCCCGGTGATGGCCACGATCGGCTCCTGAATAAACCGCGACGCCAGTTCAATTTCGCCGATAACCGGAATACCCTTCTGTCTGGCTGCTTGAAGGGCCGGCAGCGTGTGGGGCACCCCCGGGCTTAGACAGATCAGATCCGCCTGTGTGAACATGTCAATGGGATGACTGCCGAACACCGTGCCGATTCCCTCTGCTTTCAGCCGCTGCCCGATCTTTCGCAACTGATCGGTATCACCGGCATCGTTTACTGTGACGCGGGCGCCCCGGGATTTTAAAAATCGCGCGGCGGTTTCGCCGGAAATACCCAACCCCACTACCAGCACTTTTTTTTCCGTAACCATCATATCTGCCCGATCCCGGTACATCCGTTTCCGGCTGGTGCCGATCACCGCCGGCGGGGGAATAAAAAACACGCTACCTGAGCTTCAACGTGCTGAGCGATATCAGTGCCAGGGCGATCGCAATGATCCAGAAACGAACGATGACCTTGGGCTCGGCCCAGCCTTTGAGTTCGTAATGGTGATGCAGCGGCGCCATTTTAAAAATCCGCCGTCCGTTGCTGGCCCGGAAGTATCCGACCTGCAGGATGACCGACAGCGCCTCGATGACAAACAGTCCACCGACCAGCACCAGCAGAATTTCCTGTTTCGTAATTACCGCCACAGTGCCCAGAATCGCTCCCAGCGAAAGAGATCCCACATCTCCCATGAACACTTCGGCCGGATAGGTGTTAAACCATAAAAACCCGATCCCGGCCCCGGCCACACTGCCACAGAACACGGCCAGCTCACCGGCCCCGGCCACATACTGGACCTGCAGATAACCGGCGATATTGACATGGCCGGCCACATAGGCCAGCGCCATATACGTCCCGGCCGCAATGGTGACCGGCCCGATGGCCAGTCCATCCAGCCCATCGGTCAGGTTGACGGCATTGGACGTCCCCACAATGACCAGGATGGCGAAAACAATATAGCCGGCGCCCAGATCCGGCGAAAACTGTTTGAAAAGCGGCATCGTTACCAGGGTGGAAAAATCAGGAGATCCATAAATCAAGACCCCGGCGATCAGCGCCAGAATAAACTGCAGGGCAAATTTGGTTCGCGCCGTTAATCCCAGATTGTGTTTCTTCACCTGTTTCAGATAATCGTCGGCGAACCCGATCCCACTGAATCCCACGGCAACAAAAAGCATGATCCATACAAACCGGTTGGCCAGATCGGCCCACAGGAGCGTTGCCACGGCAATGGAAAAAATAATCAGCGTACCGCCCATCGTGGGCGTGCCCGCTTTCTGATGGTGCGCCCGGGGACCGTCGTCCTGGATATACTGCCCGACCTGAAGGGCAGTCAGTTTTCGGATCACAAAAGGGCCGAAAACAAAACAGATAAGAAAGGCGGTCACCGTGGCATAAATCGTCCGAAACGTAATGTATCGGAAGACGTTGAATACCGACCACGTTGTATGCAGCGGATATAAAAGGTAATAAAGCATCGTTAACGCCCGTCAGGCCGGCTGGCGGCCCACGCCGCAATCGGCTTAGCCACTGTTTCCATGGCAGCGCCCCGTGACCCTTTCACGAGGACCCAGTCCCCGGCGGCCAGCACTGCTTTCAAATCGGCCACAAGGGCCGCTTTATCGCCGATGATAATTCTGCTGCGCCCCAGTCCGCCGGCCCGGGCCCCGGCGGACACGGTGTCGGCATGGACGCCGGTAACGTACAGACGCGCCACCCCGGCCTGAGCGGCCAGTTCGCCGATATGATGATGATGCTGTTCGGCGGCATCTCCCAGTTCCAGCATGTCTCCCATGACAAAAACGGCCCGATGGCCCCGCGCCAGATGCATCAGCGTATGCAGGGCGGCGGCAACGGACGCCGGATTGGCATTGTACGTATCATCAATGATCGTCACCTCCCGCGCCGTTCGAATGATATTCAGGCGGCCGGGTTTCGACCGATACTGCGCCAGCCCCGCGGCAATAGCGTCCGCGGGCACTCCCGCCAGATAACCGGCAGCCGCCGCGGCCAGGGCATTGGCCACCATGAACCGTCCCATGACGGGCAGGCGCACCTGCGCCCGGTCGCCGGGCAGCTCCAGAATAAAATCAATCCCGTCTCCGGTGTCATGGATCTCCCGGGCCCGGACATCGGCCTGCGCCGATTCTCCGAAAAAAAGGACATTGACAGGGGTTCGAGTCCCCAGCTCGGCCAGGCGGCGGTCATCCCGATTGAGAACGACCGTCCCGCCCGGACGGATATTTTCGAGCATCTCCGCCTTGGCCGCAGCCACCCCTTCGATGGACCCCACCCCTTCCAGGTGGCAGGGACCGATGTTGGTAATGATCCCCACATCCGGCCGGCAGATCCCGGATAACCGCCGGATCTCGCCGAAATGGTTCATCCCCATCTCCAGGACCGCCCACTGATGCGCCGGTGTCAGGCGGAACAGCGTCAGGGGCAGCCCGATGTCATTGTTGAAATTGCCCTGGCTGGCCAGTGTGCAATGCCGGCAGCCAAAGACGGCGGCGGTCATGCGCCGCGTCGTGGTTTTACCGTTGGATCCTGTGATGGCCACCACCCGAACATTGGCCCGCCGGCGCACATACGCCGCCAGATCTCCCAGGGCACGGGTCGTATCGGCAACGACGATCACGGGTGTTTCCCCGGCCGTCTGCCGCAGTGCGGGAAACCCGGCCAGGCCGGCGGCATCGATTACAATACCGCCGGCGCCCTGCCGGATGACATCGGAAACAAATGCGTGCCCGTCGTGGGTCTCGCCCCGGATGGCCACAAACAGCGCGCCGGGTTCAAAACGACGGGAATCGATCGTCACTGACCGAAAAACGGCCCCGCCAGGTCCGCTTAACCGGCTGCCGCCAGTGGCCGCCAGGACATCGTCTACCGTCAGGTCAACCCCCGGCGGTGGCGGACACATCGACATGCGGTCTGTCCGGGTATCCGTTTTTCTGGCTGCGCAGGTGTTCATCGCCCGTCTTTTTCCCCGTTGTATCCGTTTTTGCCCACATCCATCCGACCCGCCGGATCGGAATCTTTCTGCATCAGCGCCGCCGCCGCTTCCCTGCGGTCGTCAAAATCGATGCGCCGACCGGCAATAATCTGATAGGTTTCATGCCCTTTACCGGCGATCAAAACAATGTCTCCCGCCCGGGCCCGGTCGATCCCCAGGCGGATGGCCCGGCGCCGATCCGGTTCCACCACATAGCCGGGTGTATCCAGTAATTCCGGTAAATGATCCGTGTCATACCGCCGGCACCCGTTGTTGACACCAGCCACCATGTCTTCAATGATGGCCAGCGGGTCTTCGCTCCGGGGATTATCCGACGTCAATATCGACAGATCGCTCAGCTTCGCGGTGATACCGGCCATGAGCGGCCGTTTCGTCCGGTCCCGGTCGCCGCCACAACCGGCGATGCAGATCAACCGGCCCCGCGCGATCTTCCTGAGGTTCCGAAGCGCATTTTCCAGGGCATCGGGCGTGTGGGCATAATCGACGAAAACATAAATACCCGCTGTGTTTGCCACCGGCTCCAGGCGCCCGGGCACCGAACGGGTGGCCTCAATGCCCCGGCCGATGGCCGCCGAATCGAGTTTCAGGGCCATACCGGCGCCAACGGCACACAGGATGTTCTCCAGATTGTATTCGCCCATTAACGCGGAATGAATCGGGATTTCGTCCGGGCCCGCACATATGCGCCCGGCAATCCCTTCCGGCCCGACCGTCACGTCCATCGGCCGCACCTGATTCTGCGGCCCGCGCCCCACGGTAATCACCGGCAGGGTTACCTCCCCGGCCAACCCGGTGCCCCGGGGATCATCCTGATTGATCACCGCCACAGCGTCCGTTTTATCGGGGCCCGGCGCCATCAGATCGGTGAAAAGCCGTTTCTTGCAGTTCCAGTATCCGGCCATGTCCTTATGAAAATCCAGATGATCCTGGGTTAAGTTCGTAAAAACGCCCACGTCAAAGGCACACCCCTCCAACCGGTTCAGCGCCAGGGCATGGGAGGAGACCTCCATGACGGCATGGGTGACGCCCTGATTACACATTTCTTTCAGCATCCGCTGAAGATCCGCCGATTCAGGCGTGGTCACCGGCGCATCCATCTGCCGACTCCCGTACCGATAGCTGATCGTTCCAAGCACACCGACTTTATACCCGGCGGCGGCCAGCATGTTCTCGATCAGGTAACTCGTCGTGGTCTTGCCGTTGGTACCCGTAATACCGATGAGCGTCATACGCCGGGACGGGTTTCCGTAAAAACGGGCGGCCAGTACCGCCAGCGCCCGCCTTGTATCGGCTACTTCAACGGTGGGCACCGGTGCGGCCACCGGATGATTGGCCACTACAGCCACGGCGCCCCGGTCAATGGCCATGGAAATATATTGATGCCCATCCGTAACAAACCCGGTCAGCGCCACGAACAGGCCGCCCGGAACCACCGTTCGCGAATCGTAATGCAGGCTGGTGATTTCGGGATCTCCCGCCAGGTGGCTGTCATGGCGGCCTGTCGCTGAAACGTCCGTCTCCGATGCCGCCGCCGAAGCCTTGAGCGCTACTGTTTCAGAAGCAAATACGGCCATCAGCTCGGACAGTTTCATATGCCCGCCTTCCGATGCGGCACCGAACGATATGCGGAGGTATCGGGCGGTGCGGAAAACAGATAACTCAGCGTCGCCTGCGTAATTTTTTTAAATGCGGGCGCGGCCACCGTGCCGCCGTAATGCCGCTTCATCGGCTCATCAATGGAAACAAGGACAACGACCCTGGGCGCATCGACCGGTGCAAAACCGATAAACGAGGCGATAAACCGTTTTCTGGAATAAGATCCACTGGGGTCAATCTTCTGAGCCGTGCCGGTTTTCCCGCCCACCGTGTAGTTGGCCAGTGCCGCCCGGGTCCCGGTGCCCCCTTCGTCAACCACTGACGCCATGATTTTCCGGACAACCCGGGCCGTATGTGCCGAGATGACGCGCCGAATCGGCTTTGGCGTCGTATTTTTAATAATGCGGCCATCCGGATCGGTAATCGCCTGAACCAGATACGGTTTCATCATGACCCCGTCGTTGGCAATGGCCGACGCCGCCGTTACCAGTTGAATGGCCGATGCGGCCACGCCTTGTCCGAAAGCAATATTGGCCATGTCGATCTGATGCCAGTGCCGGGAAGACGACAGCCGCCCGGATGTTTCGCCGGGGCAGTCGATCCCGGTTTTCGCGCCGAAGTTAAACCGCTTCAGTATCTGGTGAAAGGTCTTGCCGCCCATGGCCCCGGCAATTTTAGCGGCCCCGATATTACTGGAATACTTTATTATTTTCGAAACGGTCAGCCATTTGTGGGGATGGGTGTCATGGATCACATTGGGCCCCATGCGGTACGCGCCGTTCTCACAATAAAAAATACTTTCGGACGAGCAGGACCTGGACTCAATGGCCGCCGCCGCCGTGAAAACCTTCATGATGGAACCCGGTTCAAAGGCATCGGTGACAATGCGATTCCGCCAGCGCGCCCGTTTCACCTTTCGGTAATTATTGGGATCAATAAATGGATAATGCGCCATGGCCAGAACCGCCCCGGTTTTCGGGTTCATAACCAGCGCCATGCCCGACCGGGCATTAAATTCGTTTACCGTTTTTTTCAAAGCCTGTTCAGCGACAAATTGAATATTCGCGTCAATGGTCAGAATAACGTCATTTCCCGTATAGTCCGGCAGTACCGGCTTTTCCGCATCAAACCCATGTCCGTGTGCGTCTTTTAAAACGGTAAATCGATCCGTCTGGCCCCGCAGGTATTTATCATATATGAACTCGATGCCTTCCAGGCCAGATCCGTCGATTCCCGTAAAACCGATCACCTGACCGGCCAGGGACTGGTTTGGATAAAATCGGCTGTGGGCCGGTTTAAAAACCACGCCGGGAAGTTTCAATGCTTTGACTTTGGCCAGCTCCTGATAGGTTGCCTGGCGTTTCACCCAGATAAACGGACGTTTGGTGCTCAGCTGCCGAACCAGTTTTTTACGGTTTTTGTGCAGAGCCCTGGACAGCTGACGGGCCACGGCGCTCCGATTTTTCATCAACCGCGGATGCGCGCCGATGGATTCGGTATCCAGGGTAATGGCCAATTCCCGGTAATGCACATCAAAGACACCGCCTCTTTTTCCGTGTGAGACCTGCGACCCCTTATATCCCCGCTGCGCTTTTGCGGTGAGTGCCTCTCCCCGCCATATCTGAATATAGGCCGCCTTGGCCAGGACCCCGGCCAGCGCCAGTGTAAAGCAAATCCCCAGCACCAGCATGCGGAGACGTATTTTCTGGCGAAATGTTTTTTTCATGGCATCACGTGCACCTGGTTCGGATCCGGTTGTTTGAGCCCCATTTCGTATGCAATCTTCGCAATACGCGCAGGTGATTTCAGCCGCGCCATCTCGGCGGTCAGCCGGTTGCGATCTTCTTTCAACTGCCGGGTCAAGGTCGTGATATTTCCGATTTCGTAGCCATTGCGCACATACTGAACCCGGCACCACGTATACGCAAAAACCTCGGCCAGACAAATCGCCAGAAGCAGGATCCAGGTACCGATCTTTTTCGGCTTTCTGCGGTTGGGGCGCGCCATGACTATAGCCGGACCATGCCCCGGAACCGCGCACTGCGCGCCATCGGGTTGGCCGCGATCTCCTCTTGACTCGGTTTAACAACTTTCCGGCTCAGCAGACGCACCATCGGTTTCCGGCCGCAGGTACAGACCGGAAATTCCGGTGGACAGACACACCCCCGGGCCAGTTCGACAAAGCGCTTTTTAACCAGCCGGTCCTCCAGGCTGTGAAACGCGATGATTCCCAGACGACCGCCCTTTTTGAGCAGCATCGGCCCGAATGACAAAAACGTCTCCAGGCAGGCCAGTTCCCGGTTGACCGCAATCCGAAGGGCCATGAACACCCGTGTAGCCGGATGGATACGCCCTCTGCGATACCGCTGCGGAATCGCCGCCGTGACAATATCGGCCAGCTGACAGCTATGCGTGATCGATGCCGCCTGCCGAGTCCGGGCAATGGCAGCGGCAATCCGGCCGGCCCATCTCTCTTCGCCGTATTTATAGAATATGGATGCCAGCTCCTTTTCCGCATATTGATTCACAATGTCAGACGCCGTAACGTCTCCATGATCATTCATACGCATGTCCAGAGGTTCGTCGGCGTGGAAACTGAATCCGCGACCGCTTTGACGCAATTGATACAAAGAAAGCCCCAGGTCCAGAATAATGGCATCCACCGCATCAATTCCCAATTTGGAAAGAACCCGCGGTAATCTGGCAAAGTTGTCGTTAAACAACCGAACCGTGGCGCTGCAGGACGAGAGTATTTGGCTGGCATGGTCAACTGCGGCCCTGTCCCGGTCAAGCCCGACAAACACCCCTTCCGGACTGATGGCGCGGCAGATGGCCAGGGCGTGCCCCGCACCGCCGATGGTCCCGTCAACGCAAACATCGCCCGGTCCCGGGTTGAGAAATCGTTGAACTTCGGCGGCCATGACAGAGACATGTCGATAACCCATGGTGGTCAGGTTACAAGTTTGTTAATGATATTTTTCACTTTCAGTATTCTTGGATCTTTCTCATGCTCATTGATCCCACCATTATATTTTTTCATGTCCCGATCGTATTTTTTCCGGGAACAGATCCGGAAATAATCGGTCTGCCCGATCAGGACAATATCTCGTTTCAGTTTCGCATGCGCCCGCAGTTCCTGAGGAATCAGAATCCGGCTCTGGTTGTCAATCGCACATTCCTTCATACCGCCGATAAAAAACTGTGTCAGATTGTCCATGTCCACGGCATCCTCTTGACAATCTTTAAACTTCTGTTCGATCTCTTCCCATTTTGCCGGGGGATATGCGTTAAGCTTATCCTCAAACCAGGTAATAAACACTTTTCCACCTGCCATCCGAATGGGATCTTTGAACCGCGCCGGTACGGCAATACGGCCTTTTGGATCCATCGAGTGGAAACTCGTGCCTCTGAATTTTAGGGATTTAGCATCCATTTCATATCCACCTTGTTACCACTTTTGGTATATATTGGACGTAAATTACCTTGTCAAGCGTTTTTTTAATTAAAATAGCTATTGATATTTGTATGTTATGAAATGGTAAGATGGTGGGAGTGAATTGAACAACCCCGTTTTCACACCGGGCAACACCGGGCATATGAAGGGTTTCGGCCGCCGATGTCCCTGGAATGGGGCGCACCCACCGCCACGGCGACGACTTCCGGTTGGCCCGGCAGGCGGGCCTGACCGAAAAAACAGCGCGCAATATCCTCAATGTTCACGGCTCAATCAGCCAAACTGGCCGGTGTTCACAGAGTTGGTGCCGGCGCCCTGAACACGGCTGTGCACTTGATCTTCCAATAACAGGGATGCTATAAAGACGGGGTAACAATCAGAGACTGCCTGATGGGGGGATAACGATGCCCGGAAAAGTAAAATACGAATGCCAGAAATGCGGATCTGTGCAGGAAGCGCCTGAAGATGCAGAAGCCGTCCCGGTATGCTGTGGCCGGCCCATGCTGATTGATGAACCGCTCAACGTCTGCGAAGCCGGTTTCAGCGCCGAGGATGCACGGATGGATACCCTTGGCGACCCATGTGACGATGGCCGATCCGGTAAAATCTAAACCACCAGAACAGAATTCGCTGCCCGGCTGACCACACCGGTCTCATCCCGGATCATGGCCGGCACATGATCTCACCCGGCTTACGGCGCCGCCCGGCATCGTGGTTAAAAATACGCCTTCACCTTCTCTTTGAGCATTTTTCCCATGGTGTTGCGGGGAATCTCATCGATGAACACAATCTTTTTAGGACATTTCCAGTCGTGCAGCTGCTCCCGGCAGCAGGCGATGATCTGCGCTTCAGTCAGTGTGGCGCCTGGTGCGGCAACCACGGCGGCAACGACCCTTTCCCCCCACTTTTCATCGTCAATACCGACCACGGAAGATTCCACCACCCCATCCACCCGGTTGATCACCGTTTCCACTTCCTTGGCAGATACATTCTCGCCGCCGGTAATGATGATGTGCTTGATCCGGTCGGTGATGTAGTAGTAGCCGTCATCATCGATTTTTCCCAGATCTCCGGTTTTAAACCATCCGCCTTCAAACGTGGCTTCTGTTTCCACAGGTTTACGAAAATAACCGGGTGTGATCGCCGGACTCTTGAGCCACAGCTCACCCACACTTCCCGGCGCCACATCCAGATGCGTGGCGGGATCGACAATACGTACCTCAAGCCCCGGCAGAGGGCGCCCGATCGACCCGGGCTTACGCCGGCCATGGACCGGGTTGGAGAAGTTCATGCCGGTTTCGGACATCCCTTCACGCTCCACAGGCGCAATACCGAAGGTTTTTTCTATTCTGACAAACACCGGCTCCGGCAGGGGGGCCGACCCGGAAGTGATCAGGCGCAGACGACTGAAATCGAAAGGCGTGTCATCGATGACGGACAACAGCTTCGTATACATGGCCGGAACCGCCATGAAGAGCGTACATGTTTCGACATCGGCCCTGCCGGCCAGTATCCGAACCACCCGTTCAGGCCTGAAGGCGTCGAGCATGATCAGATGCCCCCCGCTGAAAAGCAGCGTGTGCAGAGCGAAACAGAGACCGTGAACATGAAACAGCGGCAGGGCATGACAGAGGATATCCTGGGCGCTGATCTCCCAGATCGAAATCACATTTTCCGCATCGCGCAAGAGATTGGCCTGGGTCAGCACCGCCCCTTTGGGGTTTCCCGTGGTTCCCGACGTATAGATGATCAGTGCCGGGTCCGCCGGATGGATTATCGGCGGATCAAAGCCGGCCGGCGCTGTTTTAAAAAATTCGATGGACTGATACGGGACCGTCGTGGAAACGGCCAGCCGGCGAAGGCCGGGTATCAGGTCCCGGACCATGATCTCCTTTTCGGGGCTGAGGATGATCATACTGGCCGACGCATCGGTGAGCAGGTACTCCAGCTCGCTCTTTTTAAATCCGGGATTAAGCGGCACAACGGTGACCCCAAGCTTCTGCAGGGCCAGGTAAGCGGTCACGGCGATGAGTGATTTGTCGAGCAGGAGAACCACCCGGTCGCCCGGATGGATACCATCGGCCTGCAGCCAGGCGGCAAAGGCGTCCGCATCGGCATTGAGCTGTTCATAAGACAGAACGGTCTCCACCTGCCCATCACGAAAAAAAGTAACAGCGGTATCAAATGCCCGTGTTGCCGCCGTTTGTTCAAACCAGTCTGAAATAGATTTCGGTTTCATTGATCTTTCTGCCCTCTCCTCAATATGTCAGTAATTATCAAATTGTTTTCCACTGCCCGCAAACAATGGCGATGTCCTGTTCAGCCAATCATCATATTCGGCAGCCACAGGGCAAGGCTCGGCCAGATACACAGCATGACAATGACCAGACAGTCGATCAGCACAAATGGCATCACCCCGATCAGGACGCTGGACATGGGAATATCGGGGGCAATATTTTTTACAACATAGAGATTCAATCCGACCGGCGGCGTCACCAGGCCGATTTCAAGGTTAACCGTCATGATAACGGCAAACCAGACCGGATCAAATCCGAGTCCCTGAATGATCGGCAGCAGCAGGGGGGCGACCATCAGAATCGCGGCCGCGGGCGGGATAAAACATCCCAGGACGAGCAGGAGGATATTGATAAAGAAAATAATTCCCCATTTCCCCACCGGCAGCTTTAAAATCAGTTCACCCAGCGCCTGGGTGGCATACAGGTCGGATGAAATCCAGGAAAAAACCAGGGCGGCCGCCATGATCATCAGGATCATACTGCTTTCATTGAGCGCCTTTAAAAATATCCGCCACAACTGCCGGGGGTGATACACCCGGTAGATTGTCATGACAAGCACCAGGGACAGGACCGCCCCCAAACCGCCGGCTTCGCTCGGGGTCGCCCATCCGCCGTAAAGCGATCCCATGATGCCAACGATGATCAGGACGAAAGGAAGGATTTTTATCAGGGACAGAAAGCGTTCGGTCCAGCTGAATTTTTCCGCGGGTTCATCCGACCGGATATTTTCAATGTAGTAAACCGCGCCTTCTTTGGCAGGCACCAGACGATGGTAGAAAAATATGATGGCTACCCACAGGCAGCTGAGAACAACGAGCAGAATACCGGGAATGATACCGGCGATAAAGCATTTCCCGATCGATGTTTCCGTGGCCACACCATACAGGATCATCGTCACGCTGGGGGGAATGAGGATCCCGAAAGTACCGGCATGGGCGATCAGACCGGTGGCCAGGGCGGGAGAATATCCGCGCCGGCGCATCTCGGGAATACCGATACCGCCGATGGCCGCCGCTGTCGCCGGGCTCGATCCGCACAGGGCCGCAAAAATCCCGCACCCGACCATATTGGCGATCCCCAGCCCCCCGGGAATCTTGTGAAGCCATTTGTGAAGCGTTTCGTAAAGATCTTTGCTGGCGTTGGATTCTGCGATGGGGGCGCTTAAAAGGATAAACAGAGGAATCGCCAACAGGGCAAAGCTGTCCATGCTGCCGTATAGAACAACCGGCAGCGTAGGCAGCAGGTGTGGCGAAAAAAACAGGATAAATATAACCGCAATCCCCGCCAGCCCCGACCAGATGGGAATTCCGGATATGAGCAGTAGAAATGCGCTTCCGAAAAGAAGAAGGGCCAGGGTGTATTCATTCATTTGATCTGTCTCTTCCATGGCCGGTTGGTATTGTTTTCCGGCGGATATTTTCCCCTGCCGCGCATGCCCGATCCTGACGTCCGGTGGCTTTCGTTTCCTCACTGTCTATCTGTTTCAGGCCGGATATTTTACGCGCTATGTAGACAATATACTGGAGGAAAAGGATCGTCATTCCCAGAGGGAGGAACAGATAGGGGATCCATAAAGGCGGCCCCCATAGTGACTCAGAGTGTTCGTTGCTGACCACGGTTTCCCACCACATGGGCCAGGCATACCAGGCAATCACGGCACATAGAATACAGGAAGCAATCGAAGCAACGATTATTGTCAGCGCACGGGTTCGTGGCGACAGGTGAATGATGACCAGGTCCACATTGAGATGATGTTCGTTTTTCTGGACATAGGCTGCACCGACAAACACGGTAAAGATCAGTAGAAAGACCGATGCTTCGATCTGCCAGATAGTTGAAATGCCAAATATTTTTCGAACGAGAACCGCTTCCGTCACAATCACGGCGGCCGCCACCAGGCTTAGAGCCGCCATCCATCCGGCGATGTCGGTGATACCATCGGTAATCCGGGCAAAAATTAAAAATGCCTTTTTCATTTCAATCCACCTCTGGCACGCCCTTCCGTTAGGGCTGAAAAGGTGCGGCCCGAAAATACCCCGTGTTCAGCTGAACCCGTTTATTTTACGGTATTCGGGCCGATTCTTTTCCGGCGATATTGCCGCTAGCGTAACAAGACAGACAGCGATTGCCTATTTCATGGCATCCAGCGCAAGATCGAGCAGTTCCTGACCACCCTTTACATTCCTGGCATATTCCTTCCATGCCGTTTTCTTGGCAAAGTCGAGCCATTGATCAAATTCCTGTTTGTTCATATAGTGAATCTCAACGCCCGCTTTGGTATAGGCGGCAATGAGCTTGTCGACCAGGGATTTAAAATTCTGCGCCACCCAGTTTTCATGCATCCAGTCGGCGACTTCTTTAAAAACCTTCTGTTGTTCCGGTGACAGCCGGTCCCATGTTTTCTGGGAAATGATCAGATTTTCGGCCATGTACCAGATTGAGTAGTCCCGCGGCGCATTGATGTATTTTAATACCTCATACAGCCGATACGATACGAAGGAAGCCGAGGAAGTCATCATCGTATCCAGAACACCGGTGGACAGCGCATGGTAGGTCTCTGACGACGGCATGCTGGTGATGGACGCCCCGGCCTCGCGCATCATGAATTCAAATTTTTTGCCGGCGGCCCGCAGCTTGGTCCCCTTGACATCGGCCGGCACCTTAATCTGACGGATTTTGCTTCCGATGCCGCCGTCAAACCAGGCCCAGACCAGGTTCTTGACGCCCTTTTTCTCCATGAGGGCCTCAACTTTTTTACCAATCGGCTTGTTACGCCAGCTCAGCCCCTGTTTAATGCTGGATACCGAACAGGGCATGAGGGTAATTGACAATTGCGGCACCTTTCCGGAAGCATAGTCCAGAGGGAAAACCGCCATGTCCAGCGCGCCGTTTCTGAGCGCATCCCACTGGGCCTTGGGTTTATACAGGGATTTTGCCGGGTAGTAGCGAAATTTGATGTCTCCATTGGTTTTTTTCGTCACCATATCACCGAAAACATGCGCCATCTGGTCCCGCACATCTCCGGCGGAAAACTGATGGGACACCTTCAGCGTCATCTTTCCCGCATGCGCCATGCCCGGATAATACCCCATCAGTCCAATCAGTACGCCTGCCATGATTACCCATTTTTCCCATTGTGTCTGCATGTCGCCTCCTTTTTGTGGTGTTGATCCATGCCAAAAGTGCAGCGTGCTATGATTTCGCGGATGCAGCCAAAGATACCGGCCCGGATTTCGCTTTCTGCGCCAGAGATACCATCGCCTGGCACTGGTTCTTCATGTGCATCTGCATCAGCGCCTCGGCTTTTTCGGGTTCCCTTTTCCGGAAAGCCTCGATCAGGTGCCGGTGTTCCCGTATCGATTCCTCAAAACGATGCGGCTGATTGAGCGATTGAAACCGATACAGCAGAATTTTTTTCCGCAGCCCGGTGACAATCTGGTTCAATGCCCGATTTCCGGCAAGTTCCTGCAGGAATGTATGATACTGGTTATTGATCCGGACATATTCCGCCTGATTACAAAGTCGGTAATACTTTTCCAGCTCCAGATGCAGTTTTTCCAGACGGGCAAAGGATGTATCGTCTAGTTTTTCACAGGCCGACCGGGCACAGAATCCCTCAAGCAGCTCCATGACATCAAACATTTCAGTGATCTCATCCAGCATCGGCTGGGTGACAAAGGCTCCCCGGTTCGGGACAAGTTCAATGAGGCCTTCCACGCTTAACACTCTCAGGGCTTCTCTCAGCGGTGTCTTGCTGATCCCCATTGTATCGCATAGCCCGGCCTCGTTTACCTTATCTCCCTCTTTCAATTTTCCGGTCATAATCAGGTCCCGAAGCATGTCGGCAACCTGTACATGATAGGTGGATCTGCGAAGTTTCAACTCTGTAACCCTTCGTATATAAAACTGAAACAATAAATATAATAATATATAATTAATAATTTATTATATTTGCGAAAAAGTCAAGCACTGTTTTTCGAACG
>CAZNZW010000027.1:0-3813 GCA_964577615.1 uncultured Desulfobacterales bacterium
CCCCCTTTATTGAGCTTTTTCATCATTTTCATGACTTGGGCATAGTTTTTCAATAATTTATTTACTTCCTGTACACTGGTTCCGCTCCCCTTGGCAATTCTTTTTCGACGGCTGCCGTTGATAATCCCATGTTTTTGCCGTTCGCCGGGCGTCATGGAGTTGATGATGGCTTCAACCTTGACCAGTTCCCGGTCATCAACGTTCAGCTTTTTCAATTGTTTCCGGCCGAGTCCGGGAATCATGCCGAGGAGATCGGTGAGCGATCCCATTTTTCGGATCTGTACCATCTGATCCCGAAAATCCTCCAGTGTAAACTGGCTTTTGCGCAGCTTTTTTTCCAGTTCTATCGCTTTTTTCTCGTCAACGATCGACTGGGCCTTCTCGATCATGGTGAGGACGTCACCCATGCCGAGGATCCGGGACGCCATTCGCTCGGGATGGAATGGCTCCAGATCGGTTGATTTTTCACCCACACCAATGAACTTGATCGGCTTGCCGGTCACGGATTTGATGGAAATTGCCGCCCCGCCCCGGGCGTCGCCGTCCATCTTGCTGAGCACCACGCCCCCGACATCCAGGGCGTCGTTGAACGCTTTGGCGCTGTTAACGGCATCCTGGCCGGTCATGGCGTCGGCCACGAAGAGGATATCGGCCGGGTGGACCGATTCCTTGATCCGCCGCAGCTCGTCCATCAAGGCTTCGTCGACATGCAGGCGGCCGGCGGTATCGAGTATCACCACATCGCAGCCCTGGTGGTGGGCTGCCGTGCGCGCGGCCTGGCAGATGCCCACCGGGTCCATGTCCGTCCGGGAAGCAAAAACGGGGACGTCCAGCTGGCTGCCCAGCTTTTTGAGCTGGTCGATGGCCGCCGGTCGATAGACGTCCGCCGGTACCAGATAGGGTTTTTTTCCCTTGTTGCGCAGAAAAACGCTGAGCTTGCCTGCCGTGGTGGTTTTCCCCGACCCCTGCAGGCCCACCAGCATCACGGCCACTGGCTGGGTACCGCCCAGCCGCAGGTCTTCGTGGTGCTCACCCATGAGGCGGGTCAGCTCTTCATTGACGATCTTGACCACCTGCTGACCGGGCGTCAGACTGGCCATCACCTCCTGGCCCATGGCCCGCTGCCGGATGCCGGCAATAAATTTTTTAACCACGCGGAAGTGGACGTCTGCCTCGAGCAGGGCCATCCGCACCTGCTTAAGGCCGTCTTCGATGTTTTTTTCAGACAGCTTTCCCTGGCCCTTGAGCTGCTTGAAAATCCCGCCTAATTTATCTGTTAATGCATCAAACATTCATTCACCGGCAGTGCTGAAAAATAGCTATATTGCTAAACAGAATAATATAGTTTATTATGGTGATTATGTCAAGATATGATTCGAACAATAGCGGAGCCATGCCCGCCGGTGTGGATATCAAGGATCTTTCCCTGCCCATGTTGACAGACTGGGTCGCGGCCACAGGGGCCAAACCGTTCCATGCCGGCCAGATCTTCAAGTGGATCTACATCCACCAGGTGGATGATTTCAACGAAATGACCGATCTGGCCAAACCGCTGCGGGGTCGCCTGATCGACCGGTTTGCCGTCACCCGGCTCAAGAAAGCGGCGGTGGAAAAAGCGGCGGATGGTACCTGTAAATACCTGTTCGGGATGGCCGACGGCAATTTTATCGAAAGCGTTCTTATTCCCGAAAAAAAACGCCTGACCCTGTGCATTTCCAGCCAGGTCGGATGCGCCCAGGGCTGTCGTTTCTGCCTCACCGGCCGGGGCGGCTTTATCCGTCATCTTTCCAGAGGGGAGATTCTGGCCCAGGTGCGTGATGTGCGCCAGGACCTGCCCGCCCCGGAAAAACTGACCAACCTGGTTTTCATGGGCATGGGCGAACCGCTGGCAAACTACGACAACGTGATTTCCGCCCTGGCCACCCTCACCGACAACCGGTGTGGCATGGCTTTTTCCAGACAGCGGGTCACCGTATCAACGGCGGGGATCGTGCCCCATATCGCCCGTCTGGGACAGGACACCGACATCAGCCTGGCGGTGAGCCTCAATGCGGCAGATAACCGGACACGAAACCGGATCATGCCGATCAATCGCCGCTATCCGCTTGAAGCGCTCATCGATGCCTGTCAAAATTATCCCCTGAAAAGACGCCGAAAAATTACCTTCGAGTATATTTTGATCAAAGGGGTTAATGATTCCCCCGAAGATGCAAAGCGGCTGACACGGCTGCTTTCCCCGTCATGGGCCAAGATCAACCTGATTCCATTTAACGAATTTGCGGAAAGCACGTTTGCCCGCCCCGAAGCAGATATCATCGACCGATTTATGGATATTCTGCATCGCCGGCAGTTTGTCACCGTTGTGCGCGCCAGCAAGGGCGGCGATATTTCCGCGGCCTGCGGCCAGCTGCGCGTCCGGGCGGCCGCGTCAATGAATCAATAAATCCCTGATCTCTGCCGGCGCAACCGGCAGCACCTTTATTATACGATGCCCCTCAAGCCCGGTTATCCGTACATCGACGCGCGTATCCCCGGGCGCCTTGCTGTACCCCGCGCAAATGGCGGCCGCCCGGTCCAGAACAGATGCTTCGGTATCGTGGCCGGCGGGAATAACTGCCGTGGGACCCGGCCAGCCCATTGTTTTGAGCATGGTATGCCGGCGGGGATCCACGAGCGATTCGATCTGTTCGTTTTCGGTCCGGGTGCGCCCGACGATGAGTTTGGTCCGGGGGCTCAAGCGCAGGTGCCGGCCGTATTTGAGCAGGTGCAGCTCGGCCTCGGTATAATCGGCCTGGTGGTCGAAAATATCCCGCAGGCGCCGGCTGTAGCCCTTGTCGGTGAGCAGGCACCCGCCCGCCGGGGCCGGGTAGGTGGTAATGCCGTACCGGGCGGCCATCTGCATCTGTGGCTTTCGGGATCGGCCCGACAGATCCAGCAGCCGGTCCCGGTCGATCCGACCCGCTTTTTCGGGGATGCTTTCGGGCAGCCGCCGGGCGCTCAGCGGCCGGACAATATACCCGTCCATACCCGATTTTTTGGCCACGTAACGCAGCGATGGATAGGTCTGGGACATGGGCCGCTGGCCGAGCACCTCGCCGCTGAATAGAAAATCAAACCCCTCGGTCCGCATGGTTTCACCGGCCAGTTTAAACATCAGGGCATGGCAGTCCATGCAGGGGTTCA
Source organism: uncultured Desulfobacterales bacterium (assembly GCA_964577615.1). Classification (GTDB taxonomy): domain Bacteria; phylum Desulfobacterota; class Desulfobacteria; order Desulfobacterales; family QNYZ01; genus QNYZ01. The sequence goes on from CAZNZW010000027.1 coordinate 3,184, forward strand.
TGTGCTGGCCGTATCCGGCCGGCGGATCTTTGAGCATTTCCAGATAGCGGGGAAAAATCGGCCGGACAATCAGGGGGATGCCCGTGACCCGCGCAGCCTGGCGGGCCTTGTCAGCCGAAAAAAACGGTGTTTCAAAGCAGATCCAGGTCACATCGATCCCCTGATCCTTTAACACCAGAGCCGACAGGATGCTGTCCAGGCCCCCGGAGCAGAGCCCCAGGCCGCGAATATTTTTTTCCTGCTGAATATCGTCCATAGCTTACGCCTCTTCGGTCAGCTGACCCGCCTGTACGGGCCGGAGCGGCGGTGCGCCGGGCGCCGGACGGCCCGGCGGGCGGCAATACACCCTTTCGGCCGGTTGCCGAACAGTTTGAAAACGTAAGAATACATCATCGGGTGTCAAGCCGGATCAGAGCTTTTGATCCGTCTGCCGTCACCGACTGCACGGGAACCGTATCATGGCCGCCGGGGATTTCAACCCTGAACATGTTGCCTGTATCGTTAACGGGATCTGGAAAGTGAGGGAAAAACAGCCGACCGGCCCCTGGGGGGCCGGTCGGTTTCGCTTTTATGGCCCGGTCGGTTGTCGAAACAGCGGCCGGGGCGGGCGTTCAGTTAGGGGTCAGTCGA
>CAZNZW010000027.1:3913-43135 GCA_964577615.1 uncultured Desulfobacterales bacterium
CCGGTCGGTTGTCGAAACAGCGGCCGGGGCGGGCGTTCAGTTAGGGGTCAGTCGATTCGCGTGCCTTTTTCGAGCCGTCGCATACGGGACCGGTACGGCGGATAGGGCGCATATTCATCGTCATAATCCTGGCACGGGCCGCGATGGTAGTAGCCGCTCCGGCATCTGTCCTCATCATCCCAGAAACGGTTGAGCGGCGTTCTGGGGGGACGGCAGTCGATCACGCCGATACGGCAGAGGGTTTGCCGCCATTCGTATTTGATGAATATTTTTTCCACCGGCCGCCGGTGGGTGCGGAACGGAACCCGCACGGAAGGCGAGTATTCCTCTTCGCCAAATCCGGTCCCCGGCGCGCTGGATCGGCCCTGTTTCATCATTTCCGGCTGCATTTTGCCGATCTGCTGCCGTTTGTCCCGGTAGACCGGCCGCTCTCTGTACACGGCCAGAGCGATCACCCCCATGGCCGTATCATCGTGCCAGGCGTGGGCATAGGAGTTTCCGGCATTGGTAAAATAGAAGCGGTTGACCACGTCCCGGGCGGTCCGCCAGCCGTTGAAATTTTCCGTTTCGTACGGGCCGATGATATACATCCGCTCGTTGCGTCTCAGGCGGGATTTTTTCCCGGAAATGATATTCCGGCCATCCACGGCAACCACGACGCCGATCCGTTCGCCGGTCATGTTTCTGATATTGATATTGTAACGGCTGCCGTTTGTCACCTGAAGGTATCGGCGCTGCACCCAGACCCGCCGGCGGTTGCGGTGTGAATATTCGGTATTGAGCGGGTAAAACATGTTGAAACTTCGGCCGTTGTCGTCCGAAATACTGACGGAAACCGTATGTCCGTTGAGGCGATGCGTATTTGCCGCGGCCGGTCCGGCCAGCAGCGGAATAATCATTAAAATGGCTGCAAGTGTGATCAACATCTTTTTCATGATGGCCTCCTGTGGGGTTGCTTTTCACTGACATAGACACTGCCGGTGAAAAAAAACTCAGTGTCCAATCAAAAAAACAGGCAGCGGGAAACCCGGCGACAAGATCAGGTGGCCGGATATCCGGTGATGGCCCGGATTTCGTTGTAGATGGGTTTGAGGCGGGCATACATCTTTCGATAGACCCGTTCATACAATTCATGGTAGCGGTCCCGGTTGGCGGGAATCGGGATAAAGGCATCGGTAAAACGGGTCATGGCCCGGATCGCGCTGTTAAAGTCGGGATGAAGTTTGAGGCCCACGGCCGCATCAATGGCGGCGCCGAGCGCGGCCGTTTCAAAGGTATGCGGCCGCCGGGCGGGCCGGCCGAAAATATCGGCTGTAATCTGCATGACGGCATCGCTCTGGGATCCGCCGCCGGAGATCCGCAGTTCCTGTACGGGGCACCGGTTCCGTTTCTGCAGTATCTGCAGCCCGTCTTTGAGGCCGTAAGCCAGCCCTTCCAGGATTGCCCGGTAAATGTGGGCCCGCGTATGCACATCTCCGAAACCGATGATGGCGCCCTTGGCGTCCGCATCGGTGTTAAGGCCCGGCGACCAGTAGGGCTGCAGGGTCAGGCCCATGGCACCGGGTGGAATATCGGCGATCAGTTCATCGAAAACCGCCTCCGGCGCCACGCCGCGCTGCCGGGCCAGATGACATTCCCGCAGCCCGAATTCCTTCTTGAACCAGCTGATCATCCAGAACCCCCGGTAGACCATTGCCTCGGTGTTGTAGGTGCCGGGCAGGGCGCCGGGAAACGGTGGTATCAGCGGTTTGATCTCCACGTATTTTGTGTTGGCCGTGTTGACCGTGGCCGTGGTGCCGTAGCTGAGGCAGGCCGTTTCGGGTGACCGGCATCCGGCGCCGAGCACCTCGCAGGCTTTGTCTGTGGCCGCGGCGATAACGGGCAATCCTTCCGGAATGCCGGTGACAGCGGCGGCGCGGCGGGTAATCTGACCGAGCCGGCCGGCCGGCGGTACGAGCTCCGGCAACATCGCGCGATCCATGGGAAACAGCTGCCATTTCAGATCCCGTGACCGGGCCCAGCGGTGCCGTTTATAGTCAAAGGGCAGGTAGCCGACGATGCTGCCCGTGGACTCCCGGTACTGACCGGTCAGGCGATGGATCAAAAACCCGGAGAGCAGAAGGAATCTGGCGGTCCGGTCCCAGATCCCGGGCTGGTGTTGACGGATCCAGTTCGATTTGCATTCCCGGACGGCTTTTTCGGCGGTGTCGTAGCGGCGAAGCAGCTTCAGGGTACTTCGCAGAAAAGGAGACATGCCGATATCCGGCCGGGCCTTGCGCTGGTCCAGCCAGAGGATGGCCGGGCGCAGGGGATTGCCGTGCCGGTCGAGATTGACGACAGTGGCGCGCTGACAGGTGAGCGTCACGCCGGCGATCCGGCTTTGATCGATATCCGGATCGCTGAGCAGTTTCCGGGAAGCTTCGGCAAGGGTTTGCCAGTACAGATCCGGCGCCTGTTCGGCCCAGCCCGGCTGTGTAGAAAAATAGGGGTTAATCGGGATTTTGACGATGCGGAAAATGGTACCCCTCGGATCGATCAAAACGGCGCGGATCGATTGCGTGCCGGCATCGAAAACAAGAATCAGTTCGTCTGTGGGAAGATCGGTCATCGCTGCTTTCCTGTTCTGTTTCCGCTTCAGGCGTGCTTTTTGCCGCGATCCGGTCCGGGAGGCCGGGTGACGCCGTACTGCTTTAACTTCAACTGCAGGGTCCGGCGGCTGATGCCGAGAATAACTGCCGCCCGGGTCCGGTTGCCGCCGGTGTCTTCCAGGGTCTGGAGGATCATTTCCCTTTCCACGTCTTTAAGGGAGCGGCCCGAGCGGCGCGCTTCTCCAGCGGTTTTTGAATCCGGCGGGCCGGTGTTCAGCCCGGCGGGCAGCGTTTCCGGAGTGAGCGTGTCTCCCCGGCATATGATGACCGATCGCTCGATGCAGTTTTCTAGCTCGCGGACATTCCCCGGCCAGTCGTAGCGTATCAGCATATCCAGGGCCCGGGGGCTGATCGCCTTGATCCGGGTGCGGTTTTCTTCCGTGTATCGTTTGAGAAAGAAATCGGCCAGCAGCGGAATATCCTCGCGGCGCTGCCGCAGCGGCGGGACGTCGATCTGAAAAACGTTGAGCCGGTAAAAAAGGTCTTCCCGGAAGCGGCCCCGGCGTACTTCGGCCATCAGATCCTTATTGGTCGCCGCAATCATCCGGACGTCCACGGCCACCGGATCGCTGCCGCCCACGGGAAGGACTTCTTTCTCCTGGACAGCGCGCAATACTTTGGCCTGGGTGGACAGGGCCATCTCGCCGACTTCGTCGAGAAAGAGCGTCGACCCGGCGGCCCGTTGAAACAGGCCCGCCCGCCGGGCGGCCGCGCCGGTAAAGGCCCCTTTTTCGTGCCCGAACAGCTCGCTTTCCAGAAGCGTTTCGGACAGGGCGGCGCAGTTGATCGTGACCATGGATCTGTCCCGGCGCGGGCTGAGGCGATGGATGGCTGCGGCAACCAGCTCTTTGCCGGTGCCGCTTTCACCGGTAATCAGAACGGTGGCGGTAAATTCGGCCACTGTCGCCACTTTCTCAAAAACCGCCTGCATGGCCTTGCTGCGGCCGATGAAGTCCCCGCCCATTTCCCGCCGGCTGACCTGCTGCTGCAGCTGGCGGTTTTCCGTTTCGAGCCGGTAATGCGCCAGCGCCCGCTGTGTCAGCAATTTGAGTTCATCGATATCGAGCGGTTTGGTCAGGTAGTCAAAGGCCCCGCGTTTCATGGCTTTGATGGCTGTTTTGACCGAGGCATAGGCCGTCATCATGATGATGGGAATGTTGGGGTTGATGGCGGCTATCGCCTGCTGGGCGGCCAGGCCGTCCATTTCGGCCATGCGGATATCCATCAGGATCAGGTCAAAATAACCGGCTTTCACCGTGGCCACGGCTTCCCGGCCGTCAGGCGCCGAGATCACGGCATACCCCGCATCGGTCAGCACGGTGGTCAGCATCTGACGGTGGGCACGGTCATCATCAACGACGAGTATCTGCGGCAACATCAGCTTCTCCTTGCGTTTCGGGGGTGGGGAGACCGGTGGTGGCGGGATTGACGGGAAGCAGCAAGGTCACCCGGCACCCTGTTTCCCCGTCCGGCACCGGACTGTCGATCCGGACCTGTCCACCGTGGGCTGCAACGATTTTGCCGACAATGGCCAGCCCCAGCCCGGTGCCCCCGGCCCGGGTCGTATAGTATGGATCGAAAATCCGGTCGGCCTCGGTCCTGGCGATTCCCCCGCCATTGTCCTCGACCCATATCCGCAGCTGCCGCTCTTCCGGCAGGTGCCGGGCGCCGATGCGGATAACGCCGCCATTGTCTACAGCATGGACGGAATTGAGAATAAGATTGAGCAGGGTCTGTACCATTTTGTTTCTGTCCAGCAGCACTGGCGGCCCTGCGTCGGCCGGGTTGAGTTTGACGGTAATGTCTTTTTCCCGGGTATCGGGCCGGGTGAGCGTGACAACATGGCTGAGCAAAGCCGCGATGTCGGTGGCCGTTTTTTCAAGGGACATGGGGCGGGCCAGGTCAAGCAGATGGGTGACCACCTTGTTGATCCGGTCAATCTCTTCGACCATGACCCCGGCCGCTTCCATTTCCCGGGGCCGGTCCTGGAGTCTGTGATGCAGAAAACGGGCAAATCCCCGGATCGAGCTCAGCGGGTTGCGGATTTCATGGGCGACACCGGCGGCCAGCGTCCCCACGGCGGCCAGTTTTTCAGCGCGGATCACCTTGCTTTCCAGCGCCCGGATGCGGGTCAGATCCCTGAACACGATCACGGCCCCTTCCTGGTCGGTCCCCTTGAGGGGCGAGGCCGTGATCCCAAGCACCATATCATCGCCGTCCGGGCGTGGCAGCCGGACTTCGCGGTGAGTGACCGGCCGACCATCGACCAGGGTCGCATCAATACCGACCGCCGTCAGATCGATGATATCCTTCAAATTACGGTGGGAAGGGCCGGATTTATCCAGTCCGAGCATATCCCGGGCCTGCCGGTTGGAATAGACAATATCGCCCCGGCGGTTGATGCTCACAAGGCCGTCGGCCATGCTGTTGGTCACCAGATGGCTGAAATCCTGTGATTGTTTGAGGTGGCGTTTGGTAATATAGTAGTTTTGGATCACAAAAAGAAAAAATATTGCGCTGGAACCCAGTGCCAGCAGAATGCCGCCCATCAGAAACGCATGGCGCAGATCGGCCCGCCGGCCGGCTTCGTAGCTGTCCATTTTAAGTCCGATGACCACCAGGCTGCCGGCACGGAGGTCGCCGGCCATGTGCCGGCGCATCATCTTCTGCATCCGGGCCGGCATCCGGCTGTCCATCGGCATCATACGCATCATTCTCTGTGGCGGGCGGGGCGTAAACGGCTTGGCCATTTCGTAGATGCGGGTGCCGTCCGGCTCTTTTTTGATCCGGGCCAAAATGGTGTCGCCCTTGAGGCGGGTGTGCCAGTCGGCAGGAATCTCCGGCGGCGCAGAGCGGCTGCCGGCCACGATGGCGTCCCGGTCGCCGAGGATATAAAAATAGGCGATATTCGGATCGCCGGCCAGGGCCGTGACCAGATGGGTGATATCCGCCTGCCCCATGCCGTGCATCATCATCCCCGAACGGGCGCCGGTTTCGATCGATTTCAGGATCACGCGGCCCAGGCGGTGGACCGACGTCAAGGCATTGTTTTCTTCCCGCTGGAGGTTCCGGTAGGTGGAAACAACGATAACCGCCAGAAGAACCAGGACCATGGCGATGATTGTCAGGGCCGGTTTATAAAGGGTGCCGGTGTTGGCGTGTGATTTCATCGTGTCCATTTCCCAGACAAGGATGACGCCTCGGGCCGATCGTGGTCGTTTGCCTGCCCGGGCCGCCGGAAGGGACTATTATATGCGTAATATTTGCGCAGTTACAAGCTAAATCCGACGGGTCGGGCGGGTTTTCCTTCTTCCCAACGGGTGGGAATCGTGGTACGAATTGCGGCCACAATCGATGTTCAACAAGGATATGTCTCCGATGGTCCCGTTTGATCAATTTCCCGCGTCTGAAAAAAAGCGAATCCGGTTTGTTTTGACCGACATCGACGATACCCTGACCCTTGACGGCCGGTTGCCGGCCGTATCCCTGGCTGCCATGGAGCGGCTGGCGGCGGCGGGCATGATCATTATTCCGGTTACCGGCCGGCCGGCCGGCTGGTGCGATCATATTGCCCGGATGTGGCCCGTGGCCGCGGTGGTGGGGGAAAACGGCGCGTTTTATTTCCGTTACGATGATAAACAGAAAAAAATGATCCGACGCTACTGGCGGTCCGCCGCCCGGCGCGCCGAAGACCGGGAAAAACTCGACGTCCTGCAAAAAACAATACTGGAAGCGGTGCCCGGCTGCCGGGTATCGGCCGACCAGGCGTACCGGGAGGCCGATCTGGCGATTGATTTCTGCGAGGATGTGCCGCCATTGCCCCGGTCGGCCGTTGATCGGATCGTGGCCCTTTTTCACCAGGCCGGTGCCCGGGCCAAGGTCAGTTCAATCCACGTTAATGGCTGGTTCGGCGGATATGACAAACTGTCGATGGCCCGGCGGTTATTTGAAGATCTCTACCGGATCGATACCGCCCGGCTGGCCGCCGAGGCAATCTATGTCGGCGATTCCCCCAACGACGCCCCGATGTTTGCCGCCTTTCCCCACGGGGTAGGGGTGGCCAATATTCATCCGTTTATCGATCAAATGTCCCATATCCCGGCGTGGATAACCAGACACCGGGGCGGCCGCGGGTTTGCCGAAATGGTGGACGGACTGCTGGGTGCCGGCCGGTGAGTATGGACCTTTTTTTCGTCGCCTGCCGTTGTCAGAGGGCCGCATTAAGCGACACAATATCGAATAACTACCGGGTATCACAGCCGGCTGTGGATTGACATCACCGGCCCGGACATGCCACATTGGATGGGTATCCAGACCCTGCCTGCCGACTGCCGGAAAAGACGGCGTTAATCAAAAAGGAGGACAGATAATGAAAAAGAAACGATTGATTCAACATGCGGCAATCTTGAGTATTGGCACGCTCCTGATCGTGGCCCTGCTTTGCGGCCTTACCGTGGCCACTGTTTCGGCCGAATGTAAAAACCGGGGAGATCTTGACGTGCGTTATTGCGATGAGAATGGCGACCTGGTGGCCGATCCACCGCAGGATGCCAGCCAGTATCTGGATCCGTCTGTGCTGGTTTTTTCGTACACGCCGGTGGAGGACCCGTCGGTATACGAGAATGTCTTCACCGAATTTATGGCCTACCTGTCCAAGAAAACGGGCAAAAGAGTCAAATGGTACGGCGCCGAATCGTATGCGGCCCAGGTGGAGGCCATGCGGTCGGGACGGCTGCACATTGCCGGTATTTCCACCGGACCAACCTGTTTTGGCGTTAATCTGGCCGGATATGTCCCCTTTGCCATCATGAGCGGCCCCAAGGGATACGGCTATAAGCTGCAGGTGATCACCCGTAAGGACAGCGGCATTACAAAAATGACGGACCTTAAAGGTAAAAAAATCGCGCATGTGACCCCGTCATCCAACTCGGGCAACCAGGCTCCCCGCGCCCTGTTCAAGGATCTGGGCGTTATTCCAGATGAGGATTACAAGGTGATTTACTCGGGTAAACACGACAATTCGATCCTTGGCGTGGCCAACGGTGATTATGACGCCGCACCGGTCGCGTCCAGTGTCCTCGACCGGATGGCCGAAAAAGGTGTTGTCAACAAGGATGATCTGCGGATTATCTGGGAATCGGATCCCTTCCCGACCACGTCCTACGGGTATGTCTACAATCTTAAACCGGAACTGGCCAAGAAGATCGTAGACGCCTTCTTGACCTTCGACTGGACCGGGACAGCGCTGGAAAAGGAATTCAAGGCCAACGCATTCAACAAATTTATTCCCATTACTTACAAAGACCAGTGGGCGGTCATCCGAACGATTCAAAAGTTTAATAATATCGTTTACAGCCAGGATGCGCTTAAAAAACTTAAAGTTAAAAAGAAAAAAAAGAAGAAAAAATAATTGCGTCGATGGAATGCGTTTCCGGGATTGCCGCCGGTATATCAAACCGGTGGTGGTCCCGTGATTTTGTCAACCCATGAATAACAATATGCCATGCTGACCATTACCGATCTGAATAAAATCTATCCAACGGGCGCAAAAGCGCTGAACAGCGTCAGTTTTACCGTTGATCAGCCCCAGGTGATTGCCATCATCGGGCCGTCCGGCGCCGGCAAGAGTACATTGATCCGCTGCATCAACCGGCTGGTGGAGCCCACATCGGGCAAAATCATACTGGATGAAACAGACGTCATCTCACTGAACCGCCGGGAGCTGCGGAAAATCCGGCGTCGAATGGGGATGATTTTTCAGGAATACAACCTGGTGGACCGGTTGACGGTCATGGAAAATCTTTTATCCGGCCGACTGGGATATGTATCTTTCTGGCGGGCGTATCGGCGCAAATTTCCACCCGAAGATGTTACGGCGGCGTTCGGTCTTCTGGATCGCGTCGGGCTCAAGGGCTACCAGGATACCCGGGCCGATGCACTGTCCGGAGGCCAGCGCCAGCGGGTCGGCATTGCCCGGGCGCTGATGCAGGCGCCGGATCTTCTGCTGGTTGATGAGCCCACGGCCAGTCTGGACCCGAAAACATCCCGCCAGATCATGCGGCTTCTCACCGAACTGGTCCGCGAGCGGGGCACCCCCGCCCTGATAAATATTCACGATGTGGCGCTGGCCCAGTCTTTTTCCGACCGCATCATCGGCCTGCGCGACGGCGCGATTGTTTTCGAAGGGACCACCGATGAGGTCACCGAAGATGTATTGACTCAGATTTACGGGGAAGAAGACTGGAGCCTGACAATCCGGAAAAAAAAACAGGCGCCGTCGACGAGTCCGGGAAAACAACTGGCGGGGAAAGATAAAATTGTCCGTGAGGCCGTGACGGGATGACCGGTATGACCGAAACAACGACTGCCGTGCCGCGATGGCACCGGATTCGAATGGTCCAGTCGCCGGCCGTGCGTTTTGGGCTGGCCATCGGTATAATCATCTATTTATTCTGGTCGATCGGCTCTCTGGGAATCAACTGGACCCGTATTGCCACGGGGATTCCCCGGGCGATGAATATGTTTTCCCGGATGATTCCGCCCGATTTCAGCCGCTGGCAGCTGCTCACCAAAGGGGTCCTGGAAAGCGTCGAAATGGCCATTGCCGCCAGCTTCTTCGGAATGATCCTCGCCATTCCCCTGGGAATCTGCGGGGCGGTCAACCTGGTTCCCAAGCCGGTATATCTGACTGCCCGTGCCCTGATTGTTCTGTCACGGACGTTTCACGAGATCATTATAGCGATTTTCTTTGTTAAGATTTTCGGTTTCGGCCCGCTGGCCGGGGTGTTGACGCTCATCGTTGCCAGCACGAGTTTTATTTCCAAAATGATCGCCGAAGATATTGAAAACCTGCCGCCCGGAAAACTGGAAGCGATCCGGGCGACCGGGGCCAGCTTCCCCAAGTTACTGATTTACTGCATTTCTCCCAGCACCCTGCCGCGCTATCTCGGCGTCTCCATCTATCGCCTGGATGCCAATGTCCGTCATTCTACAGTCGTGGGCATTGTGGGCGCCGGCGGCATCGGACAGGTGCTGGCGGCCACTTTCAGCCGGTACGATTATGATTTCAGTCTGGCGATTCTGTTGACGATTATTTCCCTGGTGTTTCTGGGCGAAATTCTATCCACCTGGGTACGGGGATACCTGCGATGAATATGACGGATTCCGGCGCACGCTATCCCGATATCTGGCGACGGTTTACACCGCGTCAGACATTGACCCGGTATTTATGGATGCTGGCGATCGCCGCTATCACGGCCTGGTCCGTCCGTAAACTCGATATTCCCTGGTTTTATTTTCTGGACGCCCATGTTCAAGTCAAGGATCTGGCCATCCGCATGTGGCCCCCCGATTTTGACTATCTCGACACCCTCCTCGGCCCGCTGATTGAAACCATCCACATTGCGACCCTGGGAACAATCATCACCATTCTGCTTGCCTTTCCCGTGGCGTTTCTGGCTGCGCGCAATACGACTTTTAACAGCGTCACCTGGTTTATCGGCCGGTTCATCCTGGTGGCGTCCCGGTCGGTAAACACCGTTGTCTGGGGACTTTTGTTCGTCGCGATTTTCGGCCCCGGCCCCCTGGCCGGTATCTGGGCGATTGCCTTCCGGTCCATCGGGTTCATGGGAAAGCTCGTGGCCGAGGCGGTGGAAGAGATCGATGAAGGGGTGGTGGAAGCTGTTGAGGCCACCGGGGCGTCCCGCCTGCAGGTACTCTGGTACGGGATTCTGCCCCAGGTATTGCCCGTTATTTACGGAACCATTGTTTACCGCTGGGATATCAATATCCGCGAATCAACGGTGCTGGGATTTGTGGGCGCCGGCGGCATCGGCATTCTGCTCTATTCCTCCATCAATCAGTTCCAGTGGCAATCGGTGGCGCTGATTCTTCTGGCCGTTTTCGGCGTGGTCATCATCAGCGAATTCGTTTCCGCCGCTGTCCGGAAAAAAATCAGTTGACAGAAGGGCATGTCGGCCGGATCGGTGACAGCCATTGTGTTAAAACCGGAATAACAAAGCATCCATGCGGGATTTTGGACTTGATTTTCTTTCAGCGGATGCGATAATTGTTACAGAATAAAGGACAATTAAACCGCCTGTAAAAAAACGTCTTATCGAAGGAGTCGAAAATGGCCATTGCAATTCACCAAGCCGATCAACTCAAGCCACTGCCCGATCCGTCCAAACTCGGATTTGGTACGCTGTTTACCGATCACATGTTTAATATGGATTACAATCCGGAGAAAGGCTGGCATGCCCCCCGCATCGAGCCATATGCCCCGATTGCAATGGATCCGTCCGCCATGGTCCTCCATTACGGGCAGGCCATTTTTGAAGGAATGAAGGCGTACCGCACGGCCGCCGGTGATATCCAGCTTTTTCGCCCCCGGGAAAATTTCAAGCGGCTTAACCGCTCCTGCCGGATGCTGTGTATCCCCGAAGTTGACGAAAAGGCCGTGCTTGACTCACTCAAGCAGCTGATATCAATTGAAAAAAAATGGGTGCCGGCGGCTGACGAAACCTCGCTGTATATTCGCCCCACGATCATTGCCATGGACCCGTATCTCGGCGTGCGGGCGTCGTTTACCTATCGGTTCTTCATCATTCTGTCGCCGGTGGGCGCGTACTACCCCGAAGGATTTGATCCAGTCAAAATATGGGTTTCCGACGACCATGTCCGGGCGGTAAAGGGCGGGGTGGGGGAAGCCAAGACCGCCGGCAATTACGCCGCCAGCCTGCTGGCCGGTGAAATTGCACACAAAAAAGGATATACCCAGGTGCTGTGGCTGGACGGCATCACCCGGAAAAACATCGAGGAAGTCGGATCGATGAATATCTTCTTTGTCATTGATGATGAACTGGTGACACCGGCGTTAAATGGCAGCATCCTGCCCGGTATTACCCGGGATTCCGTGCTGCAGCTGGCCCGCTCCTGGGGCATGAAAGTCACCGAGGGCCGGATCAGCATCGATGATGTCATATCCGCCAATACTGCCGGCCGGCTCCAGGAAATTTTCGGTTCAGGCACGGCCGCTGTTATTTCTCCCGTGGGAGAGCTGAAATACGGCGATCAGGTGATCACGGTTACCGACGGCAAAGTCGGACCCGTGGCCCGGAAATTCTACCAGACGATCACGGACATTCAATATGGCCGGATCGAAGATTCACCGGGGTGGATCGAGCCGGTTCCCTGAAACACGGCCGGATAGATTTTATTTCCATTTATTCAGATACAGGCATCTCCAATGACTGCAGACTGGGAACAGAATCTGGCATTGTTTCGGGAAAAAATGACTGCGCAGGCCCTGGCACCGGTGGTCATTGATACCTTTGCCTATTATTACCGTCAGGTCGCCACCGGTGAGACGGGCCTGATCAGCAACCGGGACATTCAGCCGGTTCAGCCGGACGAAATTGCTTCGTATGCGGATATGGCGCAATGGATACCACAGGGCAGAGACCTGTCCCGCGCGGCGATCATGATTCGGCTCAACGGCGGCCTGGGCACCAGCATGGGACTGACGGGTCCCAAATCGCTCCTTCCCGTCAAAAACGGCCGCTCATTTTTAGATATCATCATCGGCCAGGCGCACAGACAGGATATTTCCCTGGCCCTGATGAACAGCTTCAGCACCCACGATGCCACCCGGCGCGCCCTGGCGTCACTGGACGCCGTGCAGAAACCCCGCCTGTTCGTGCAGAACAAATTTCCAAAAATTCAACAGGCTGATTTAAGTCCGGCCCAGTCGCCCGATCATCCGGATCTTGAATGGAACCCGCCGGGGCACGGGGATGTTTTTACCGCCCTTTCGGCTTCCGGAATGCTCGACGAGCTGATCCGGCAGGGGATTCAATACGCCTTTATTGCCAACGCGGATAATCTGGGGGCGACCATGGATCCGGGTCTGCTGGGCTATTTTGCCGCCAGCCGGTTCCCTTTCATGATGGAAGTGGCGGATAAAACCCCGTCGGATATCAAAGGCGGCCATCTGGCCCGGCGGCTCGACGGCCGGCTGATTTTACGGGAAGCGGCTCAGTGCCCGGCAAACGAAATGGATACCTTTCGGGATATCGGTCAATATCGGTATTTCAATACGAATAATATCTGGGTGAATCTGGGCGTGTTGCAGTCATTCTTTAAAAATGAAGGCAGCATCCACCTGCCGATCATCGTTAATGCCAAGCCCATCGATCCCCGCCAGGCCGCCAGCCAGCCTGTTTATCAGATCGAAACCGCCATGGGGGCGGCCATTTCGCTTTTTGACGATTCCGTGGCCGTTCGGGTACCGCGTGATCGCTTTATCCCGGTAAAAACATGCAACGATCTGCTGGCCGTTCGTTCAGACCGGTATCAGCTCGATCCGGATTTCCACCTGTACCCGGTCTCCGGCTGCCGCCAGCTGGGCATCCGGATCTCTCTGGATGAACATTTTTTCCGGCGTATTGACGATTTCGAGGCCCGGTTTGGCCATGGGGCACCGTCTTTGATAGAATGCGAGTCTCTGACCGTTGAAGGAGATGTGTCCTTTGAGGCCGATGTGGTCATCAGGGGGCGGGTGATAATTAAAAATAGTATGAAAACACCAATGACTGTTCGTGCCGGCAGCGTTATTGACAACGAACAAATCGTGTAGATGATAAGTTAATGAAAAAAAGCACTTTGAATCGTTCGGAAGCAGATGGCCACTCCCGGCATGCACTGGGAATCTGTGTGGGGGCCTCTACCGTATCCATCGTTCATCTGGCCCAGCCGACCGGGTCAACAGCTCGGGACACCCGGACACCGGGCCCACCCCAAATCGTGACCACAGCCGTTTACCCTCACGACGGGAACCCCAAGCAGACACTTTTGAGCGCACTGGCCGCCCTTGATATGGGAACTTTTTCCCGGGTGGCGGCCACCGGGCGGCGGTTTCGAAAAATATTAAACCTCTCCACCGTTTCCGAGCCGGATGCCGTGGAGCTGGCATATACCCATGTTAAACCGGTGGATATTGCCTGCCCGGCCATTGTTTCGGCTGGTGGCGAAACCTTCATGGTGTATGCGCTCAACCGGATGGGCCGGATTACCGGCGTCCAGACGGGTAATAAATGTGCGTCCGGCACCGGGGAATTTTTCCTTCAGCAGCTGCGCCGGATGGACGTATCTCTGGATGAAGCGGCCACCTGGTCGGCGACCGAAACACCGCATCAGGTATCGGGCCGCTGCTCTGTTTTCTGCAAATCCGACTGCACACATGCCACCAATGCCGGTGTCCCCCGTGAAAAAGTAACCGCCGGCCTGTGCCGGATGATGGCTAACAAGGTTTTGGAACTGTTAAAAAAAATTGACCGGCAGAACATCATGGTCACCGGGGGAACCGCCCGGAACCAGATGATGATCGCTTATCTGAAAGAAGAAATTTCGAACCTGATTGTTCCTGAAGAGGCCCCCTATTTTGAAGCCCTGGGGGCCGCGCTCTGGGCCCTGGAAAACGACACCCGGGCTTTCCCCGGGACAGATCAGCTTTTTCTGGCCGAACAGGCCACGTTTGATGCCCTGCCCCCGCTGGCCGATTTTGAAGCAGAAGTGGATTTTAAATCCATTCCCCGGGCCACCATTCAGACGGGGGATCGATGCATTCTCGGTCTTGACGTGGGATCAACCACGACCAAGGCGGTTCTGCTGCGCACCGAAGACAATGCCATTCTGGCCTCAATTTACCTGAGGACCAATGGGGATCCGGTGGGCGCTTCCCGGCGCTGCTACCAGGCCATTCTGGAAGATGTCTCCAAAGCGGTCGACCCGGCGGAGATCACCATTACCGGTCTCGGCGTCTGCGGCTCCGGCCGGCAGATTGCCGGACTGCATGCGCTTACCGACGGTGTGATCAATGAAATCATTGCCCACGCCGCTGCCGCCATCTATTTTGACCCCGAAGTCGATACAATTTTTGAAATCGGGGGCCAGGACGCCAAATATACATATATCACCAATGGCGTGGCCTCGGATTACGCCATGAACGAAGCCTGCTCGGCCGGTACCGGTTCATTTCTGGAAGAGTCCGCCCTGGAAACCCTGGGCGTCGAGATGGCGGATATTGCCGACGTCGCAATCCGGGGCAAATATCCGCCGAATTTTAACGACCAGTGCGCGGCTTTTATCGGTTCTGACATTAAAAACGCCATTCATGAAGGCATCGCCCACGAAGATATTGTGGCGGGCCTCGTTTATTCGATCTGCATGAACTACGCCAACCGCGTCAAGGGCAATCGCCCCATGGGCGCCAAGGTCTTCATGCAGGGGGGGGTCTGTTATAACCGCGCCGTGCCCATGGCCATGGCATCCCTGCTGGGCAAAGCGATCATTGTACCGCCTGAACCCGGGCTGATGGGGGCCTTCGGCGTGGCACTGGAGGTTAAAAAAAGGCTGGATGTCGGCCTGATGGCCGAAGAGCGGTTCGATCTGAAGGCACTGGTCGCGCGGGAGGTTGAATACGGGAAATCGTTTATCTGTGGCGGCGGTCAGGAAAAATGTGACCGCCGCTGTAAAATCGCCATGATTCACATGGATGGCCAGAAGTATCCCTTTGGCGGGGCCTGTAACCGGTATTATAATCTGCGCCGCAATGTCCGCTTTGATGTGGCCAAGCTGGATCTGGTGCGGATCCGGGAACATCTGATTTTTGAAAAATACGGCGTTCCGCCCGTGACAACCGCCGGCGCCCGCCCTACCGTGGGGCTTAACCGCAGTTTTTTAGTCAACACCTATTATCCGCTCTATTCGACCTTTTTTTCCAAACTGGGTTTCGACCTGCTTTTGCCCGATCATCCCGACCAGGAAGGGATTGATCGTCGCAACGCGCCCTTCTGCTACCCGGTGGAGCTGGCCCACGGCTTTTTTCATGCGCTCATTACCGCGGATACCGCCCCGGACTATATTTTTCTGCCCCATTTCAAGGCCGTTCCGGTCCAGAACGGCAATGCCAGCGCCCAGCTGTGTCCGCTGGTTCAGGGAGAAACCTTTTACCTGACAACAACGTTTAAAAAAGAACTCGACGCGCTTGCCGCCGCCGGCAGCCGGGTTCTGGCGCCACTGCTGGATTTAACCGGCGGACTGGCTGCGTCGGAGAAGGTGCTTATCGAAACGGCCCGGGATATGGGAATCGGCCGCCGGGAGGCAAAACGGGCCTTTGACCAGGCAGTGACGCAGCAGCAGAATTGCCGTGCTGAAATGAAAGCCATCGGTCGCCAGGCGCTGACCGAGCTGGATGCGGATCCGGAAAAAATCGCGGTCGTTACCCTTGGACGGCCATACAATGCCTTTGCCAAGGAAGCCCACATGGGGATTCCCCATAAGTTCGCTTCCCGGGGCATCATGGTGCTTCCGCTGGATTTTATCGATTATGAGAAAGAATCCGGCCGACGCCATATGTACTGGGGCATGGGGCAGATGATCCTGATGGCCGGGAAAGTCATCAAACGGCATCCCCAGCTTTTCGGTACGTATATCACCAATTTTTCCTGCGGTCCGGATTCGTTTGTGATCGGCTATTTCCGTTCTCTGATGGGACGTAAACCTTCGCTGACCCTGGAGCTGGACAGTCATACCGCTGATGCGGGGCTGGAAACCCGCATCGAGGCGTTTCTCGATATTGTGACCGCCTACCGCAAACTCGAAACCGGGGGGAAATTTACTGCGCGCGAGCAGGCATTCACGTCCGCCCGGGCGACCCTGGAAAATGGCGAACCGTATGTTATCACCTCGGCCGGAGAGCACCTGCCCCTGACCAACCCGCGGGTCACGCTGCTTGTCCCGTCCATGGGGCGGCTTTCCTCGGAATCGATTGTTCCCGTTTTTACCCGGCTGGGCTATCATACCAAGGTTCATGATCCTTCGGATGAAGCGGTCCTTAAGCTCGGCCGGGCCAATACCACCTGCAAGGAATGTCTCCCCCTGATCTTAACGACAGGCACGCTGCTGTCCTACATTCAAAACGATAAAAAAGACGACGAGGTACTGGTTTACTTCATGCCCACCGGCTCCGGGCCCTGCCGGTTCGGGCAGTACTATGTCTTCATGGAAGACCTGATTGCCCGCATGGAAATCCCGGATGTGGCCATGCTGTCTCTGTCCGCGGAAAATTCCTACCTGGGGATGTCAAGTGATTTCAACCGGTGGGGATGGTTTGCGGTCATCGTTTCGGACATCATGGAAGATATCCGGGCCATGCTTTTAGCCAATGCCAGTCAGACCGATACCGCTCTGGCGATATTTGAAAAGGAATGGGAGAATATCTGCCAAGCGCTGGGCGAAGGGGATTTCAACGGGCTGGAAAAACAACTCGAAGCAACCACCCGGCAGTTTCAATCGATTGCGCTGAAACGGCCGGTGGAAGAGGTACCCGTCATTTCCCTGACCGGCGAAATATTTGTACGCCGCGATGATCTGTCCCGCCAGTATATTACCGAATACCTGGCCAGACAGGGGTTTGCGACGACCTGTACGCCCATTGCCGAATGGGTCCGCTACACCGATTATTGCGCCGAAAACGGATTGTCCGAGCACGACCTTAAAGGTCTGGAGCGGATCCGTTTCTTCATCCGCCAGAAATTTATGGTCCGCTATGAAAAACGGATTAAGGATTTGATGAACCGCAGTGGTCTGGTTCATGCCGAGCCCATTGATATCCAGGCGATCATGAACCAGTCCGCGCCGTATATTTCGCATGAACTGGCCGGCGAAGCGGTTCTCACCATCGGTGGTTCTCTGGCCGAAGTCGCCTCGGCGGCCTGCGGTGTGATCGCCATTGGCCCATTCGGCTGCATGCCCAACCGCCTTTCCGAATCGATTTTAAACGAGGCCATGACCCGGACCGGAAAACTGGCGGCATCTCCCGACAACGTGAACCTGAAGACGATTCTGACTGATCTGGACGACCTGCCGTTTCTGGCCATCGAATCTGACGGCTCACCGTTCCCCCAGCTCATCCATGCGAAACTGGAAGCCTTCTGCCTCCAGGCCCGCCGCCTTCACGAACGCATGCGGGCGGTTCAACAAAAAATGCGGCCGGCCGCCGGGTCCCCTGAATAAAATGGCCCGGATTTGCCCGGTTTCCCGGGGGTGTCCGGCTGGGTGAACCGAAAAAAACGGGCGCTCCGGCCATCTGGCCCGGAGCGCCCGTCTTATCTTTGTCCCGGTTTTACCCCGCTTTTGCCAGGGGCTGTCCGGGATTTATCCGGGAGAATACCGGATTACTTTTTTCCCTTTTTCTTTTTCTTCTTTCCCTTTTTTTTCTTTTTATTCTTCTTTTCGGCCTTTTTCATTTTCGCTTTCAGCTTGGCCTTGTCTTTTTTCTTTTCCTTGGCTTTCTTCTTTTTTCCCATCGGTGCCTCCTTTGGTGGTGGGGTTAAAAAATCAGTGACGGCGGGTCACCCGCCGGCACCGGATCTGTATTTTTTGGGAAAATCGAAAAATTCGGTCTTCCCCCGGCGACGCCCGATTTTTTTCCAGGACGTCACATCCAGGCGAATCGCATAGACCCCGCAGGTGGGGAAATGGTTCACCGGATTGCTGCCGCAGTGATTGGCCAGCCGGGTGATGTCCGGGTTGTGTCCCACGATCATCAGACGATCAACATCGGGGCCGACCCGATGAATGATATCGATTATTCCGGACTTATCCGTTTCATACAGCGCCGCCGGGTAAACAACTTTTTCTAGCGGATGCCCCATCCGGGCGGCCAGGATTCGTGTTGTCATTGCCGCCCGGCTGGCCGGGCTCGACAGGATCAGATCCGGCGATACTTTCCGCTTTTTCAAAACAGTCCCCATGGCCGGGGCATCTTTTCGGCCACGATGATTGAGGGGCCGCTCAAAATCGTCCAGCCGGGAGTACTTCCAGCTGGATTTGGCGTGGCGAACCAGATAGAGCTGCTTCATTTGGCTCCGGTTTTCAGTATTGCCGGTATTCGCTCAGTTTAAAGCGGCCGGTCCGATGTTTCAAGCAACAGGTCATCAGGAAAGCGGATCGTTTTTCATCAGGATCCGGCGCATCTCATCAAAGCGGGCCCGTTCTCTTTTGCTGACCCGCGGATATTTCAGTTTCAGGGATTTCAATGTGCTCACAATAATTTCAGCCACAGTGAGCCGCATGAAGGGTTTGTTGTCGGCCGGAATGGCATACCAGGGGGCCCATGGCTTCGAGGTGGCCTTTAAGGCCCCTTCGTAAGCGGCCATGTATCTGGACCACAGGCGCCGCTCCTTCATGTCGGCCGATGAAAATTTCCAGTTTTTCTCCGGTTCGTTCAGGCGGGACAGAAACCGCTGGCGCTGCGCTTCGGGAGAAACGTTCAGCCAGAATTTGAGGATCACCGTGCCGTTGCGGGCCAGATGCTTTTCGTGGTCGCAGATCGATTTATACCGGGCCCGCCAGAGCGAGCCGGTGTGTTTTTTGCCTGGCAGCTTTTCGTTTTCGAGCAGTTCCGGATGAACGCGTAATACCAGCACTTCTTCGTAATAGCTGCGGTTGAAAATACCGATCCGCCCGCGTTCGGGCAGTCGCTTGCTGCTGCGCCATAAAAAATCATGGTCCAGTTCTTCGGTGCTCGGCTGCTTGAATGAAAAGACCTGACATCCGGCCGGATTCACCCCGCTCATGACCGAGCGGATCGTGCTGTCCTTGCCGCCGGCATCCATGGCCTGAAAAACCAGCAGAAGGGCATAGCGGTCATGGGCATAGAGAACCCGCTGCAGTTCGGCCAGTTCGTCTACGCGCGCAGCCAGATTTTTTTGCAGTTTTTTCTTGCCGGCCACATTTTTCGGGGGACGGGACGAAAAATCGGAAAGGTGAAATTTTTTATCAAATGGAACCAGATAGGGTGATTGCGTCGCGGAAAACATTGGCCGGGATCCTTTCTGCTCAGAAAATATGTAATCGAAAATAACCAATTTCCGCCAGGTTGTCAATCGCCGGGCCGTCAGTGCTGTTTGCGTTTGTCCTTCAGGATGTGATTGGAGATGACCACGCGCTGGATTTCCGATGTGCCCTCGTAGATGGTAAACACGCGGGCGTCCCGGTAATAACGTTCCACAGGATACTCCTTGGTATACCCGTACCCGCCGTGGATCTGGAGGGCTTTGGCGGTGACGGTGTTCACCATTTCCGATGCAAAGAGCTTGGCCATGGACGCCTGGGCCGTGAAATTTTCGTGGCGGGCTTTCATGGCGGCGGCGGAAAGGGTCAGCTGCCGGGCGGCTTCGATCTGGGTGGCCATGTCGGCGATGATCCAGCGCAGCCCCTGAAACTTGGAGACTTTCCGCCCAAACTGGTCCCGGGATTTGGCATATTTCACGGCGGCATCAAAAGCGGCCTGGGCCACGCCCAGAGACTGGGCGGCGATGCCGATCCGCCCGCCATCCAGCGCCGTCATGGCAATTTTAAATCCCATGCCTTCCTCACCCAGCCGGTTTTCCACCGGTACCTGGCAGTCTTCAAAAATCAGGTCGGTCGTGTCCGATGCCCGCAATCCCATTTTGTCTTCCTCCCGGCCCACGATAATTCCGGGAAAGGATTTTTCCACAAGAAAGGCGCTGATCCCTTTGTGCCGCATTTCCGGGGCGGTTTTCGCCGTTACGATCACCAGCCCGGAATTGCGGCCCGAGGTGATAAACCGTTTGGTGCCGTTGAGGACATAGACATCGCCGTCCCGGACGGCAGTGGTATTCTGCATGACGGGATCGGAACCGGCGTGAGGCTCGGTCAGGGCAAAAGCGCCGATATATTCTCCCCGGGCAAGCGCGCCCAGATACTTCCGTTTTTGATCTTCCGTGCCGTAGCGATTAATACTTTCGCAGACGATGGAGTTGTGAACGGACATGACCACGGCCGTGGACGCACAGGCGTAGGCGATTTCCGAAAGGGCCAGGACGTAACTGATGGCATCCGCGCCTTCGCCGTCGTACTCGGCCGGCGCCATCATGCCCAGGAACCCGAGTTCGCCCATTTTGCGTAGATTCTCGGCCGGAAATTCCTTGGTCCGGTCCCGTTCCGCGGCCGTCGCCGCCACTTCTTTACGGGCAAATTCACGGACCATGGATTGAATCATCAATTGTTCGGCGGTCAGTTCAAATAACATCCGTTTTTCCTTTCATCGGCGGCTCGAAATCTTTGCGAAAACATGGAATCAGGGATTATATATCACCACGATCAGTTCGGCTTCTTCTTCACCAATGTTATATAAGTTGTGCTGAATGCCCGAATTAAAGTGCAGGGAGTCGTTCGCCTTTAATCTGTTGACATGTTCGCCAACGGTAATTTCAACCTTGCCCCTGAGAACATAAGCAAATTCTTCGCCTTCATGACGGAATCCAACCCCGGAATGCTCCGATTTGGGATCGATGGTAACCCGGAACGCTTTCAAATGCTTGTTTTCGGCGCCGGGTGTCAGCGTATTGTAGGCGTAGTTGTCGGTTCTTTTCGTGTAGGCTTTCACCCGCTTGTTCAGCGCGTCTTTCTGTTCCTTGAGCAGTAAACTCGAATCCACCTGAAGGGCGCGGGACAATTGCAGCAGGGTGCCCACGGGGGGGATTTTTTTTCCGGATTCGATCTGCTTGATATAGTCGACCGAGAATCCCGTCTCGTTGGCCAGATTGTCCAGCGTCAGCTTCCTGGCCAGCCGGGCCTGGCGGATCTTCTGCCCCACCGGTTTCATCGTGTCTTTTTTTCTGGGTGCCATCTTTCCTCCTCTCTTTAGCCGACATCGGCCGCCCGGCCGGTTGCCGCCACGGCCGGCTTAATAATCGTAAAATCCCTTCCCTGTTTTTTTGCCCAGCCACCCGGCTTCAACATATTTTCTGAGCAGGGGGCAGGGGCGGTATTTCGAATCCTTGAACCCTTCGTAAAGGGTTTCCATGATGGCCAGGCAGGTGTCCAGACCGATCAGGTCGGCCAGGGCCAGGGGGCCCATGGGGTGGTTCATGCCCAGCTTCATGACCGTGTCTATCGATTCCCGGGTACCCACGCCGTGATAGAGGCAGTAGACGGCTTCGTTAATCATGGGCAGCAGGATACGGTTGGCGATGAATCCGGGATAGTCGCTGGCTTCGGCCGGTGTTTTGCCGAAGGCTTCGGCCAGCTGCCAGGTGACTTCAAAAGTTTCATTCGACGTGGCCAGGCCGCGAATGACTTCCACCAGCTTCATCACCGGCACCGGATTCATGAAATGCATCCCGATCACTTTATCCGGCCGGCCGGTCTGGGCGGCGATGCGGCCGATGGGAATGGACGAAGTGTTTGTGGCGAGAATCGCCGCCGGCGGGCAGGCGTGATCCAGGTTTTTAAAAATGCCGAATTTGAGGGATTCATTCTCGGTGGCCGCTTCCACCACAAAATCAGCCGCGGCCATGTCCTTGATATCGGTACTGGGCTGAATCCGTGCCAGAATGACGTCTTTTTCGTTTTCGGCCAGCTTGCCCTTGCTCACGCTGCGGGCCAGATTTTTTTTAATCGTATCCAGCCCGCGGGTGACAAATTCGTCGGAGATATCGTTCATGATTATCTGCAGGCCGTTCATGGCGGCAACCTGGGCAATACCGTTACCCATCTGCCCGGCGCCGATGACGCCGAAAGTCTTGATCTCCATTTTTGCTCCTTTTTTAAACAGGTTTTCGATCAGCGTTTAACCACCAGGGCCACGGCTTCTCCGCCGCCCAGGCACAGGGATGCCAGACCGGTTTTAAGGTCCCGGCGAATCATCTCGTGCAGCAGGGTCACCAGCACCCGGCATCCGCTGGCGCCGATGGGATGGCCCAGGGCGACGCTGCCGCCGTTGACGTTGACTTTGTCAGGATCGATGGCCAGCTCCCGCAGGACCGCCACCGTAGACCCGCTGAAAGCCTCGTTGATTTCAAACAGGTCCACATCTTCAATGCCGATACCTTCTTTTTTCAGGCACTTCGGAATGGCCCAGATCGGCGCCACCAGCACGTATTTCATATCGATTCCATAGGCGGCCTGGGCGCCGATGGTCGCCAGAATGGTGCAGCCCAGCGCCTCGGCCTTTTCCCGGGCCATGACAACCACGGCCGCCGCGCCGTCGCTGATGATCGATGCATTTCCGGCCGTGCCCACGCCGTCTTTCTTAAAAGCCGGACGCATGCCGGCCAGGGCCTCGTAAGTTGTTTCGCGCGGGCATTCATCCCGGTCAAACAGAATGGGGTCCTTTTTCCGCTGAGGAATCTGAACGGGGACGATTTCATCGGCAAAACGGCCGGCTGCCTGGGCAGCCAGGGTGCGGCGATACGATTCGGCCGCAAAACGGTCCTGATCTTCCCGGGAAATGGTGTATTTTTCCGAGCAGAGCTCGTTGGACATGCCCATGTGGAAGTCGTTGACAATATCCCACAAACCGTCGTTGAGCATGTGGTCCTTGATTTTACTGGCGCCCATGCGGTAGCCGAAGCGGGCTTTCTCGAGGTAGTAGGGTGCCCGGCTCATGCTTTCCATGCCGCCGGCGACAACCACATCGGCATCTCCCGCCTGGATTGCCTGGGCGGCCAGCATCACGGTTTTCAGGGCCGAACCGCAAACCTTGTTGACCGTAAAACATTCCGCTTCCCAGGGCATGCCGGCTTTGACGGCGGCCTGTCTGGCCGGGTTCTGTCCACTGCCGCAGGGAAGCACCTGCCCCATGATGATCTCGTTCACTGCTTCGGGGGCGACCCCCGCCCTTTCGACGGCGGCCCGGATTACATGCGCCCCCAGATCCGTGGCGGCCATCGACCGCAAACCGCCGTTAAAACTTCCCAGCGGCGTTCGCACCGCGCTGACAATTACTGCTTCCCGTGTCATCTTATTCTCCCGTTGTAACTTACATGTTCCGCCGATATTTACCGCCCACATCATACAGGGCCCGGGTGATCTGGCCCAGGGAACAGTACCGGACGGTATTCATTAATTCGGCAAATATATTGCCATCCGACAACGCGACCTGCTGGAGTTTCGCCAGGGCCGCCGGCGCTTCTTCTTCGTTCCGTTTATGAAAATCAGCCAGTCGACTGAGCTGGGCGTCTTTCTCTTCCGGCGTTGCCCGCGCCAGTTCGAGCTCGAGCATGTCTTCACTCAGATCCTCTCCGCGGTGGGGGTCCCGAAACATATTGACACCCACGATGGGCAGCTCGCCGGTATGCTTGAGGGTTTCGTAGTAGATTGACTCTTCCTGGATCTTTCCCCGCTGGTATCCGGTCTCCATGGCCCCGAGGACGCCGCCCCGGGCGGTGATCCGGTCGAATTCCATCAACACGGCTTCTTCCACCAGGTCGGTGAGATCCTCGACGATAAAACTGCCCTGCAGGGGATTTTCGTTTTTGGCCAGGCCCCATTCCCGGTTGATGATCATCTGGATCGCCAGCGCCCGGCGCACCGATTCGGCGCTGGGGGTGGTGATGGCTTCGTCAAAGGCGTTGGTGTGCAGGCTCTGGCAGTTATCGTAAACCGCGCATAGGGCCTGCAGCGTGGTACGGATGTCGTTGAACTGAATCTCCTGGCTGTGCAGGGATCGGCCGGAAGTCTGAATATGATATTTAAGCATCTGGGCCCGCACCGACGCATTGTATTTATCGCGCATGGCCACCGCCCATATCCGCCGGGCCACCCGGCCGATGACCGTGTATTCGGGGTCCATTCCATTGGAGAAGAAGAAGGAGAGGTTCGGGCCGAAATCATCAATCGACATCCCCCGGGAAAGGTAGTATTCCACGTACGTGAAGCCATTGGCCAGGGTGAAGGCCAGCTGGGAAATCGGGTTGGCGCCCGCTTCGGCAATATGGTAGCCGGAAATGGAGACCGAATAAAAGTTGAGGACCTTGTTGGCAATAAAATAATCCTGAATGTCTCCCATCATTTTCAGGGCGAATTCAATGGAAAAAATACAGGTGTTCTGCCCCTGATCCTCCTTGAGAATATCGGCCTGAACCGTCCCGCGAACGGTGGAAAGCGCAGCCTTACGGATTTTATCGTACTCTTCTTCGGACGGCGCCCGGTTGTTTTCGGCCCTGAATGCATCCACCTGCTGATCGATGGCCGTGTTTAAAAACATGGCCAGCATCATGGGGGCCGGTCCGTTGATGGTCATGGATACCGAGGTGTTCGGGGCGCAGAGGTCGAAGCCGTCGTACAGAACCTTGACATCATCGAGGGTACAGATACTGACGCCGGAAGTCCCGATTTTGCCGTAAATATCAGGGCGCGGGTCGGGATCGCGGCCGTAGAGGGTCACCGAGTCAAAAGCCGTTGAAAGCCGCTTGGCCGCATAATCCGCCGACAGCATCTTGAAACGTTTGTTGGTGCGGGCCGGATCGCCCTCGCCGGCGAACATGCGGGTCGGATCCTCGCCCTCTCTTTTCAGCGGGAAAACGCCGGCCGTGTAGGGAAAATATCCGGGCAGATTTTCGCACCGCTGCCAGCGGTAAGTCTCGCCCGGATCTTTGAATCGGGGCAGGGAGACCTTGGGAACCCTGGTATGGGAAAGGGAAGTTGTATACAGCGGAACCCGGATTTCCCGGCCCCGGACCTCATAGGCCAGATCGTCTCCAGCGTAGCGTTTTTGAACCTCCGGCCATTCGGCGGCCAGGCGGACGGTTTCTTCCTCCAGATGCTTTTCGGCGGACGCCATTTCCCGGCGCAGCCGGTTGATCAAGGTCTGGGAATCATCATCCGCTGTTTTTTCAAGGGCTGCCAGGCTTTCCCTCAGATGCCAGGTCTGCCGCAGCACGGCGGCCTGTTTGTCTGTCTGTCGATGATAGGTTCGGACCGTTTCCGAAATTTCGGCCAGGTACCGGGTGCGTTCGGGCGGAATCACTATCGTCATTGACGTCGAATGCCGGGACCGGGTCCGCGGCAGGCGTGATTCAAGTACGAGGCCGGTTTTGTCCCGGATGAAATCGAGCAGGCCCAGGTACAGCGCCGTCACCCCGTCGTCGTTAAATTTGGAGGCGATGGTGCCGTATACCGGCATTTCTTCCGGCGGCCGGTCAAAGGCGTTCCGGTTGCGCTGGACCTGTTTGCGGACATCCCGCAGCGCATCCTCGCTGCCCCGCTTTTCAAACTTGTTGACCACGATCAGATCGGCAAAATCGAGCATGTCGATCTTTTCCAGCTGGGAGGCCGAACCGAATTCACTGGTCATGACATAGATGGACACATCGGATTGATCGACGATCAGAGAATCCCCCTGGCCGATACCGGCGGTCTCCGTGATAATCAGGTCAAATCCGGCCGCCCGGGCCACGGCAACGGCATCGGGCAGGGATTCGGGCACCTCGGTATGCGATTTGCGGGTGGCCAGGGAACGCATGTAAACCCGATCATTGTCGATGGCGTTCATCCGGATCCGGTCGCCCAGAAGGGCGCCGCCGGTTTTACGCCGGCTGGGATCGCAGCTGATAATGGCCAGGTGGAGAGATGGCTGATCCTGCAAAAGCCGCAGAATCAGTTCATCGGTCAGCGAGGATTTACCCGCTCCGCCCGTACCGGTAATCCCGATCACGGGAACGATGCGGTCGGGGCGGCGGGCTTTCAGCCGGGATTTCAGACTATCCAGGTCGGCCGGGTTCTGAAAACCGGCGGTTTCCATAACCGTAATCAACCGGGCCACCATCAATTTGTTTTCCGGCGTCAGGAGTGCCAGGTCGAAGTCCGCGGCCGTCACGGGCGACAGCTGCGAATCGAGGGTCTCAACCATATGATTGATGATACCCTGGAGGCCCAGACGCGCGCCGTCTTCCGGCGAGTAGATCTTGGTCACGCCATAGGCTTCCAGCTCACGGATTTCCTCGGGGACAATGACCCCGCCGCCGCCGCCGAAAATTTTGATGTGTCCGGCGTCATTTTCCCTCAGCAGATCAACCATGTATTTGAAAAATTCGACGTGCCCGCCCTGGTAACTTGAAATGGCGATCCCCTGAGCGTCCTCCTCGATGGCGGTGTTAACTATTTCCTGAACGGACCGGTTATGGGCCAGATGGATGACCTCAACGCCGGTGGCCTGCAGGATGCGGCGCATGATATTGATGGCGGCATCGTGGCCGTCGAAAAGGGAAGTTGCCGTGACCACCCGGATCGGGTGCTTGGGCGGGTATACTTCAACGATATCGGTCATGTCTTCCTCCGATTACATTAGTATTTTCAAAATAAATGCGGTCTGGCGTTCAATATATTCCTCGATGGTGTAGTGCCGGCCGAAGAACCATCGCCGGAATGTCCACATGTGGCCGAACACGGAAATATTGTGAGCCGCCAGTTCAATGTCCCGGTCATCCAGGTGGGCCAGATCGCCCGACGCGGCCAGCCGGCTCAGCACCTCGGTAAAAAGCCCGGTGATTCTCAATTCGTTTTCAAGCACCCGTTTCTGCCACTGGGCCGGCAGGGCGCGCGTCTCCTGATAAATAAGGAGAATCACGTCGCTCATGCGGTGACACACGAGAAAATATTCCCGCAGAATTTCAGTCAATACATTGCGCCCCGCCGCCGCCTGGGTCATGGCGCCGGTCACCAGATGTTCCACCTGGGAATGAATGGAGTCACAGACCAGATAGAGGATATCCTCCTTGGATGCCACATATTCGTAAAGCGAACCAATGGAAAAACCGACTTCGGCGGCGATCTGGCGGGTGGTGGTTTTGTGAAACCCCCGATCGATAAAGAGTTTGACGGCCGCGTCGATGATCTGCCGCCGCCGCCTTTCCACCAGTTCCTGGTTTTTGACCTGGGTGGGAATGTCGGCCGTGCGATGCCGGCTGTTTTCGCCTCGCCCGGTATTGGTTTTTTTAAGTGGTTTATTTATGCCTGGGGCCGATACATTCATCATTATTCCGGTCAACATGTCAATAAATTCCGAACGAGCGCTCAATCATATTTCTATCACGGCCGCGTTAAAATTGTCAAGCCGGGGCCTTAGTCTGTCCGCCATTCCAGGCAGGCTTTTTCGACGATTCGGAGTGAGTAATCATGTCTGGGGGACTTTATCATTTTTCCGGCCGCGCAAAGGGCCGCAAAACAGAAAAATCCCGGCTTTATTCAAAGCCGGGATTTATATTTCTGGCTCCCCAGCACGGACTCGAACCGCGGACAAGATGGTTAACAGCCATCTGCTCTACCTGCTGAGCTACTGGGGAATAATACTGAAATATCTGACGGTGACACTGTTTTCCGCCGAATCAATTAAAAAAATACCGATCCGGCAATTTCGGAAAAATAGTCAGCGCCGTTAAAAAAGTCAAGCACAATTTTTACATCATTTACACCGTTTTTGCACGAATCGACAGCTCATCCAGCTGGCGTCTGGCCACATTGGACGGAGCGCCGGTCAGCAGGCAGGCGGCTTTTTGTGTTTTGGGAAAGGCGATGACGTCACGAATGGACGGCGTGCCGCACAGAATCGAGACCAGGCGGTCAAAACCGAGCGCAATCCCGCCGTGGGGCGGCGCGCCGCTGGCCAGCGCGTTTAACAGAAATCCGAATTTATTTTCGTAGGTTTCCGGGGTCATGCCCAGGGCCGCGAAAATCTTTTTCTGAACGGCCAGATCGTGAACCCGGATGCTTCCGCCGCCGATTTCAGTGCCGTTGAGCACCAGGTCGTAGGCCCGGGAACGAATGTTTCCGGGGTCGGATTCGAGCCGGTCCTGGTCTTCTTCCAGAGGGGCGGTAAACGGGTGATGCAGAGCCTCAAAGCGTTTCTGGACGGCATCGTATTCCATCAGGGGAAAGTGGGTAACCCAGGTGAACGCAAAGGTATTGTCGTCGATCAGATTCAGCAGGCGGCCAAGGTGGTTGCGCAGATGCCCCAGGGCTTCGTTGGTAATCTTGGGAATATCAGCCACAAAAAAAACCAGATCGCCCGGCGCCATGCCGATCCGATCCGTGAGGGCGGATTTTTCCGCGTCGCTGAAAAATTTGGCAATCGGGGACTGCCAGCGATCTTCGTGAACCTTGATCCAGGCCAGCCCCCTGGCGCCGTAGACGGCGGTCATGGCAGTGAGATCGTCAATCTGTTTACGGGAAAAATCGATGCATCCCTTGGCATTAATGGCCTTGACGATACCGCCTTTCTTGACCACGCTTGAAAAAACCTTGAATTCGCTGTTGGCAATAATATCGCTGACATCGGTCAGTTCCAGGCCAAAACGGGTATCCGGCTTGTCCAGGCCGTACCGGTCCATGGCTTCCTGCCAGGTCAGGCGGGGAAACGGGGGGACCAGCGTCTGGCCAAGGACGGTCTGAAATATTGCGGCCATCAACCCTTCGGCCATTTTCATAATGTCTTCTTCGCCGATAAACGACATCTCGATATCGATCTGGGTAAACTCGGGCTGCCGGTCGGCGCGCAGATCCTCGTCCCGAAAACAGCGGACAATCTGATAGTATCGGTCAAAACCGGAGATCATTAATAATTGCTTAAAGAGTTGTGGCGACTGGGGCAGGGCGTAAAACTGGCCCGGATTGACCCGGCTGGGAACCAGGTAGTCCCGGGCACCCTCAGGCGTGCTGCGGGTTAAAACGGGGGTCTCGATATCCAGAAAACCGAGTTCATCCAGATAATTTCGAACGGCCCGGGCCGCCTGATGGCGCAAAATGATATTCCGTTGCAACTGGGGCCGCCGCAGGTCAAGATGACGGTATTGCAGGCGGATCATCTCCGATGCATCGATCTGGTCTTCGATTAAAAACGGCGGCGTCTGGGCCGTGTTGAAAATTCTCAGTTCGGAAACCATGATTTCGATGCCGCCGGTAACGAGGTTTTTATTGATCATTCCTTCCGGCCGGGCAGCCACTTTTCCCCGGACGCCGATGACGTATTCGCTTCGCAGATCATGGGCCTTTTGATGCACGGCTTCGTCCACCAGCGGATTAAACACCACCTGGGTGAGCCCTTCCCGGTCCCGCAGATCGATAAAAATCACCCCGCCATGATCCCGTCGGCGCTGGACCCAGCCCATCAGTACGACTTCCCGGTCGATGTCATCCGTTGTCAGCTGCCGGCAATGGTGGGTGCGGCGCATATTCTCAAGTTTATCTGTCAATGATCTGATCCTCCTGATGCGCGGTTGTGGGGTGCGCAGGTTTTGATAAAGTCGCGGAGCCGTTACGGCTGTGGTGTCTCCTGTCGGTCCGTCTGGATATATGCCGCCACTGTTTTTTCTATATTTTTGATCGGTACGGTGCGCTGCGCCTTCGTTGCCATGTTCCGTAAAATGATTTCTCCGGCGGCCAGCTCGTTTTCTCCGGCAATCAACACGTGGGCGGCGTTCAGGCGGTTGGCCCGTTTCATCTGGCTCTTGAGACTCCTGTCCGCATAGTCCATCTCGGTCTGAATGCCCGCCCGGTTCAACTGGCAGGACCAGTCAAACGCCGCCCGCTGGCATTTTGCGCCCAGGGCCGCGATAAATATGTCGGGGCCGCGATCCGGATCGCGGGGTTGCGCCTGAATCAGTTCAACGAGACGGTCAAACCCGATGGCAAAACCGATGGCGGGGATATCGGGGCCGCCCAGTTCGTTGACCAGCAGGTCGTAACGGCCACCGCCGGCCACCGCGCTCTGGGCGCCCAGCGCGCGGGTCTGGATTTCAAAGGTGGTGCGGGTATAATAATCGAGGCCGCGGACGAGTTTTTTATCCAGAATGTATTCAACGCCCTGGGCATCGAGAAGGGTACGGACTGTTTTGAAATGATCCCCGCATGCCGGGCACAGGTGGTCGGTCAGGGCCGGCGCGCCGGCCATGGCTTCCCGGCAGGTGGGCACCTTGCAGTCCAGAACACGCAGGGGATTGCGGTCTTTTCGGCGGCGGCAGTCGTCGCAGAGACCGTCGATCCGGCTGGAAATAAAATCATCCAGTACCTTTTTAAAGACCGGCCGGCACCGGGGGCAGCCCAGGGAATTGATGTGCGCGTTGATATCGGTGAGCCTGAGCCGGTCAAAAAATACGGCCAGCATAACGATCAGCTGGGCATCGATATAGGGCGAGGCCACGCCGAATACTTCGGCATCGATCTGGTAAAACTGGCGATAGCGGCCTTTCTGGGGCCGTTCCCGCCGGAACATGGGGCCGATGGTGTAGAGCTTGCGCACCGGATCCGGCGTGTACATCTTGTGCTGGATATAGGCCCGGACAATCGAGGCGGTGGCTTCCGGCCGGAGGGTGAGCAGATCTTTCTTCCGGTCGGCAAAGGTATACATTTCCTTCTCGACAATGTCGGTATTTTCGCCGATGCTCCGGGCGAACAGCTCGGTCCGTTCCATAATGGGAATGCGGATTTCCCGCAGGCCGAAATTCTCGAAAACAGCGGCGGCAGTCTGTTCGATTTTCTGCCACAGCGCGATCTCTTCGGGCAGGATATCTTTAAATCCCCTGATTAATTGAATCATTTCCTGTATCCATCATTGTAATGAGCTGCCGATGGCAGCAAAACCAGTATAAATATTCAAAACAGCCGGGTTCGTCAATACAATTATCGAAGATAATGTATAAAATGATCGTTTGCCATGCCTGTTTTTTCAAATGCCGGTGGGGCGGCAGGGCGGCCCGATTTTCCGTGGCGAGGATCGGTTCAGATGGCCCGCAGCCGCAACGGGTGATCGCCCATCTGCGCGTTGGCCTTTTCCAACTGCCGCCGGCTGGAAATGACGGCCACCGCCCGACTCCGGGCCGGGCCGTTGAAATAGGCATCGGCGGTTTCAATAACCTGTTTGCGGGACATCGCCAGCAGGGCCTTTTTAAACTGCAGCCGGCGCGCATCGGTAAGCATGACCAGCGACCGGAAAAAGGCTTTACGGGCCGCCGGGCCGGGCGGATCGGGTTTGTCGATATCCGAGCAGACCTGCAAAATGGCTTCTTTGATATCTTCGTCATCAAATTTCCCGGACCGGATAAATGCGGCGGCACCATCGAAAGCGGTGAGGGTCGCAACAATATGCGGGTCGCGGTACGAAGCCATGGCAAACATGCCGGTTTCCGGATTGTAGGCGGCAAATCCGCCGTAGGCGCCGCCTTTTTCCCGGATTTCCCGGTGCAGGTACAGCGAGCGCAGCATTTTGGCAATAACAGCCAGCGCCGGGGCGTCAGGGTGCCCCATGCGGACGGTCTTGAAAGTCCGGGCCACAAAGGAAACCGCCGTGGCCGTGTGCCACCCTTCACGGGGGAGGGTGTCGGGCAGGACAATATCCGGGGCGGTAAAAGGGTCGGTGCCCGGGGTGCCGACAATCGGCGACAGCCGGCTGTCAAGCGCGTGCGCGGCCGCCGGGACCGTTGCTTCTTCCCCGACCAGAGCGGTTTTCAGATTGCCGGGCTGAAAAATCTGCGCCCTGATGCCGGATAGTATGTCGGCCAGATGGTTCAGGTCGGTGTCTGCCGTATGTGTGGAAAGCGCCTTGACCTGGCGGAGATGATGGATGCCGCTGAACGTTTCATTGAGGGCGGCCGTGGGAGAAAAGGCCCGCGCTGCCAGCGATATGGCCAGTTGATGCCCGTTTTGCACCACCATGGCTTCCAGGGCCGCCCGGTACTCGAGGAGCAGCGTTTTCAGCCGGGCCAGGTCCGAAAATTGTGTGGTTTGAACCAGGTCGCCCACGATGTCGAACATGGCCGCCTGATTCCGGTCCAGGCATTTACCGCCCATATGCACCATCGGCAGACAGGCCCCGGTATCGTCGAAACGGGTCCGGGCCTGGATATTGAGATGGATCCCGCCGGTATAACGGTCGATCCGGCGGGCAATGGCAACATAATCCTGCTGCGCGGTGCCCATTCGGGTCAGGGCGTGGCAGAAAAAAGGCAGATACGGCACCTGATCGGGCGACAGATGACCGATGCCGGCGGCGCCCATGTAATACAGGATACCGGAGGTGGGCTGCACATAGCCGGCCGCGGCTGCGGGGAGTGTTGTGTCTGCCGGCGGGATCCGGATAATATCGGGGGGAATATCGGCGATGGTCAGGGTCGGCAGTACCGAGATGTCCTCTTCTGCCGCCTGCCGGGTGACCAGGGCGTCGGCATCCCGGCGGATTTTTTCCCTGTCCGCCTTGGACAGGCGGCGGGCGATATCGGCCAGTTCGGCGGCTTCCCGCCGGGCTTCCCTCTGGGCGAGCTGTTGGTCCGGGGTCAGCAGAAAACGGACCCGGTGGGGGTTGTCGATAAACCAGACGCGCAGTTTTTCTTCAAAGAACCCGCCAGCGGAAACAGCGCGCTGGATTTTATCCATGTCCTCATCAAAGCGCAGAATCCGTTCGGGATCTCCGCCGTGAAACCAGGTGGATGCCAGCCGCATCAGCAGTTTCAGGCCATAGGGGAAGGGGGTGCTGGTGATCTCGCGGCGATGGAATTCAACCTGGTGGATGGCCGATTCGATCAGTTCGGCCGGGATGCCGTCTTGCGCCAGAGCGGACAGGCAGTCAAAAATAAGGGCCTCGACCTTTTCAGCATCGTCCTTGCGGATATCCTTGAGACCGCAGGCGAAAAAGATGTCCCGGTTATCCGTATCCAGCCCCGTGCCGTCGCTCAGGGCCGTACCGAGGCCGGACTCGATCAGGGCTTTCCGCAGGGGGGAGGCGGCATTTCCAAGCAGAATATGCTCAAGCAGGGTCAATACGAGGACGTCGAAGGTATCCCGGATGTCGGCACTGAGCCAGGCCACGCAGGCCTGGTATTTTTTCTCCGGATCGTCATTTTCCGCCAGCGGATACGGGTACTGTACCTGGCGGGGAGATGCCCAGCGGGGCTGGCTGGGCACATCGGTGCCCGGATCGATCTGCTCGAAATGCGCCAGGACGGTATCGTTGATAAACGCCAGATGATCCGCCAGGGGGAGATCGCCGTAAGTGTAAAAATAGGCATTGCTCGGGTGATAGTGGCGCTGGTGAAACGCCACCAGATCCCGATGGGTCAGACGGGGGATATCCGCCGGTTCGCCGCCCGAGTTGAAGCGGTAGGTGGTATCCGGATAGAGGGCGTTCAGCAGACTGCGCACCATCACCTGGTCGGGAGACGACATGGCGCCTTTCATTTCGTTGAAGACCACCCCCTTGTACACCGGTTTGTCGCTGTCCGGATGATCCGGATCCGGTTCGAATTCGATCCGGTGCCCTTCCTGTTTGAAACTCAGTTCATCGAGATTGGGAAAAAAGGCCGCATCCAGGTAAACATCCATCAGGTTTCTGAAATCTTTTCGGTTCTGGGAGGCAAAGGGGTACATGGTCCAGTCCGAGGCGGTAAAGGCGTTCATGAAGGTGTTCAGGCTTCTTTTCAACATGGAAAAGAAAGGATCCCGCACGGGAAAGCGGGCGGATCCGCACAGCGCGGTATGCTCCAGGATGTGGGCCACCCCGGTGGAATCTTCGGGGACGGTTTTAAAGGCCACGCCGAAAACGTTTTCCTTATCCGGCCGGCTGATGTGAATGTAGCGGGCCCCGGTGCGCCCGTGAACCAGTTCGTAAAGGCAGCCGTCAATGATATCAAGCGCCGCGATCCGCTGGATTGTAAATCCGTGCAATTGTCCGTCGACCGTCAGGCCGGGGTTGAGGGCATCTGTGCCATGCGTCATGATGGTTTCCTGAATCTATAGGTTTTTGTTAAACAGTTACGTAAATACCGCGGCTTTTGCGGGCGATTTTCCCGGTTTTGTCGAGGCGATAAATAATATTGCGGATTTTTTTATCCTCAAAACCGGTAATCGCCTGGATGTCGCCGAATCCGGCCCCCCCTGCGTGGCTCTGGATGGCTTCGAGGACCATGTCCGTCGCCGTGATGACCGATCGCTGTCCGGCATCCGCTCTGCCGGGTCCGGCCGCCGGCGGCCGCCGGCCGGAAAATGCGGCGCTGGCCCGGATGAGCTTTTCCAGCCGGTCAAGACGGGCGTTGAGCCTGTCAACGTCCGTACGGGTGGGTATATTGTAGTTCTTCAAAAAAAATTTCACCATTGCATCGAAACTGACCGCCTTGTTTTTTCGCCTGAGCATGAAAACCTCCTTTTGACCAAACGCCGGTATTTTATCTTACTTTTAGGTATTCATGGAGTAAAAGTCAAGATAACCGTCATAACAACTGTCGCTGAAGTAATTGTATTCCGGCCGGCCGCCCCGTCATGGTTTCGATGCAGATGCATATCTGATTGTTACTGGCGGATATAGCCCCACTGGCGCAACCGCTGGTATGCGTGTCTGGCCATGTTGCCCTGTTTGACCTGGTGCAGATATCGGCTGTACGCCTGGGCGGCGGCCGGGCGGCGATGCATTTTTTCCAGTGCCAGCCCCTTGAAAAAAACGGTGTTGGGATCTCCGGGCAGCAGCCTGTCGTACTGGTCAAATTCGTGAAAGGCTTCGTTAAAACGTTTCAGCCGCAGGGCGGCAATCCCGCCGATCTGATGGGCCTGGGCTTCTTCGGGGTAGACCTGGCTGGCATCATCTGCAAATCGCCTGGCCTCGGCGTTTTTGTTTTGGGCGAGAAGACATTTGGACATCATCAGCAGCCCGGCGTAATCTCCGGGCGCCTGGGTCAGGGCCTGTTTAAGGTCGCTCTCGGCTTCCGGAAATTTTTTCCGCGCCATGGCGACTTCGGATTTCTGCATGGTTTCGATGGCCCCTTTTAATTTGCGGAGATGGACGGTGTGGTCCATGTAGCGGTCCCGGTAAATCGGGTTTTTCAGGGCAGCGGCGTATTGCGAGTGCGCCCTTTTTTCGGCAATGGCATACCGGTCGGCAGCCATGGGATGGGAGGCAAACAGGACCTGGGAAATACCTGGTTTGTGCTTGGACAGCTTCTTTAACACGGCCATTAAATCCACCATTCCCTGGGGACTGTACCCGTTTTTAACCATGTACGCCATGCCCAGGGCGTCGGCTTCGGTTTCGTTGTCCCGGCTGTATTTGGCCAGCAACGCGCTGCCGCCCGCCATACTGACCACTTGCGCCAGCTGCCCCCATTCCTGGCCCTGAGTGCTGGCCGCGATGGTGGCGCCAAGAAGCACCAGTTGGGTAGCCGTGCCCTTGCTCATCTGCTCGGCGGTATGACGGGCGTTGACATGGCCCATTTCATGGCCCAGCAGGCCGGCCAGTTCCGCTTCATTTTCCAGAGAGATGAGAATGCCCCGGGTAGCGGCGATGCTGCCGCCGGGAAAAGCATATGCATTCACATAGGTGGCGTTAACCGCGCGGAAGGAATATGGCATCTCGGGGCGATGGGTATGCCGGGCCATTCGCTGGCCCGTTTCCTGGAGATAGCGGTTCAGGCCGGTATCCTGAACCGGGCCGTAGTCCCTCGAAAACTGGTGGGGAGACTGCTGTCTGTCTATCGCAATTTCCTGATCTTCCGATACCAGCATCAACTGGGATTTGCCTGTCACCGGGTTGATGGCGCAGCCGGTGACAATGCCGGCCGCGGACAAGGATGCCATCTGGATAAATTCCCGACGGCTCAATGATTTAATTGATTTTTCAGCAGATTGGGGGGGCATCGCGGCGTCTCCTTTTCAGATCCGTGGCAGGGTGAGATGGCTCGTAAACAGAAATAAACGTCGATGACGGCACCGGTGTGCCGGGTCTGCTAAAATTGCCGTGGTTTGCAGATGGTCTCCCGGATGCGCATATCAAACAGATTGTTCATATGCGCCGGTTTTATCACCAGGGCTGTGTCCGCCCCCCGGCCGGTGCCACCGATGGCAATGATATCTTTACCGGACAGCGCGCCGGCATCGGCGGCCATGAGGGTAACTTCCACGGCAACCTTGGTCCCCTGGCCAAACAGGCGCAGGGTGTCGGCGATAATGAGAACCGGATAGGTACCCCGGCTTTTCTGCGCCAGGGCGCGTTCCAGACCGGAAAGGGCATGGGTGGCCGTGACGACCGTGACGCCTTTTTCGGTCAGTTCCCGCCGGGCATCTTCGGGCATCCGGTTTTCAAACGGTTTTTTAAACCCGCAATGGTACGTCACGCCCGTTATCCGGCAGCCTTTGAATACGTTAAGCGCTTCCAGCGCCGTGGCCCCGGTGGTGCTGGCCACAACGATCTCTTCGATCCCCAGGGCCGTGGCCCGCTCATGGGCCAGGGCCAGCACCTGTTCCGTATTCTCTCTGCCCGCTGATTCAAAATACATGGGGTATGTCCTCCGGTAAGTGCACATTCCATACTGTATGGACGCGTATTTTAGCGAAATTGCCGGATTAGTCAATATGGTGATCTCCGGACGAAGGCACAGTGTTGACCCGTATATACCGGCGGTATATAAGATTTGTTTATTTAGCGGCCAATTTTGATTCAACGCATATCGAGTAAGGATGGAGTTCCGATGATCATTGATTTCCACACACATATTTTCCCGGCGGCCATTCGCCGGCACCGGGCGGACTATTTTGACAACGAACCGGCCTTCGATCTGTTGTATCGTTCCCCCAAATCCAGGATGGTGGGGGCGGATACGCTGATT
Source organism: uncultured Desulfobacterales bacterium (assembly GCA_964577615.1). GTDB lineage: Bacteria > Desulfobacterota > Desulfobacteria > Desulfobacterales > QNYZ01 > QNYZ01. The sequence continues at coordinate 41,010 of CAZNZW010000027.1, forward strand.
GAAAAAATGGATGAACAGGGCGTGGACAAGTCGGTGGTTTTCGGCTTTCCCTGGCAGACGGAAGAATATTTCAGGCAGCACAACGACTATGTCATGGCCGCCGTGGCCCGGCATCCTGACCGGCTGATCGGCTTCGGGTGTTTTGATGCGCGGCATGCCGGGGCCGGGGACGAAACCCGGCGGTGCCTTGAAAACGGGCTTTCCGGCATCGGCGAACTGGGATTTTACAACAGCGGGATCGACGCCGAATGTATCAACAGCCTTGAACCGGTCATGGCAGCCTGTCGCCGGAAAAATGTGCCGGTCATGATCCATACCAACGAGTCGGTGGGCCATGTTTACCCCGGGAAAACGCCGGTGCGGCTGTCCCAGCTCGATGCCCTTGTTCAGGCGTTTCCGGAAAACACCCTCGTTCTGGCCCACTGGGGGGGCGGCCTGCTCTTTTATGCGCTGCTGAAAAAAGAGATGAAAGCACGGCTGGCCCGGGTTTATTTTGACACGGCCGCCTCGCCCTATCTGTATGATGCGGCCATGTACCGGATCGCCACGGATATTATCGGTCCGGAAAAAATTCTTTTCGGCACTGATTTTCCATTGCTGCCCCCCTCCCGGTACTTCAAGGAAATGGAAAAAGCGGGATTGCGGCCGGAGGAAATTCGTCTGGTCTGCGGGGGTAACGCCGATAAATTATTGCGCCCGGAAACGGGGCCGGATATTTCTTGACAACAACGCGCATTAAATATATTTAAGTAAATTCATCTCTTACCTGCTGACACCATTTTTTGAAAATATAAACAATGACACCCAAACAAAGTGAAAGGAGAGTGAAAACATGACACAACTCGTTGCTCCTCATGGTGGCAAGGGCCTGACCTGCTGTTTATTGGAAGGTGCCGAGCGGGATGCCGAATTAAAAAAAGCCGAAGGGTTAAAAAAGGTGGATATTTCGCCGCGGGTCAAGGGCGATCTGATCATGATGGGTATCGGCGGGTTCAGCCCGTTGACCAGTTTCATGACCAAGGCGGACTGGAAAAGCGTCTGCGACGATTTTCTGCTGGCCGATGGCACGTTCTGGCCGGTGCCGGTCACCCTGGATGTATCCGCGGAAGATGCCGGTGCCATCAACGTCGGCGACGAAATAGCGCTGTTTGATCCCGAAGGCGCCGAAATCATGGCGACCATGCAGGTTACCGAAAAATTTGAGCTGTCGGATGCCGAGAAAAAGTATGAGTGTGAAAAGATTTTTATGGGCGAAGGCACGCCTACGCCGGAAGAATTCTGGAAAATTGCCGAAGAAGACCATCCCGGCGTTCAGATGGTGATGGGCCAGAAGGCCGTTAACCTGGCCGGGCCGGTGAAGGTGCTGAGCGAAGGGGAATATCCCACCAAATATGCCGGCGTCTACCACCGCCCGGCGGAATCACGGAAAATATTCGAAGATAAGGGATGGAGCGAAGTGGCCGCGCTGCAGCTGCGAAATCCCATGCACCGGTCCCATGAATACCTGTGCAAGATTGCCGTGGAAGTATGTGATGGCGTTTATATCCATTCCCTGGTCGGTAACCTCAAACCCGGCGATATCCCGGCGGATGTCCGGGTAAAATGCATCGACAGCCTGGTGAAAAATTATTTTGTGGATGCGAACGTTGTCCAGGGCGGCTATCCCCTCGACATGCGCTATGCCGGTCCCCGGGAAGGGCTCCTGCACGCCACCTTCCGCCAGAACTATGGCTGCTCCAAAATGATCATCGGCCGCGATCATGCCGGCGTGGGTGATTTTTACGGCATGTTTGAAGCCCAGACGATTTTTGATAAAATTCCCACTCCGTCCGAGCCGGGCAAGGCGCTGCTCTGCACGCCGCTGAAGATCGACTGGACCTTCTACTGCTATAAATGCGACGGCATGGCATCGCTGCGGACCTGCCCGCACGGCAAGGATGATCGTGTCCTGCTGTCCGGCACCATGCTCCGGAAAATGCTTTCCGAAGGCAAAGAGCTTCCCGACCATTTTGGCCGCGACGAAGTGGTTGCCATCCTGCGCAAATACTATGAAGGCCTGACCGAAAAGGTCGAGATCAAAACGCACAAAGCGGCCACCGGTGACTAAAAATCGCCTTTTGGTTTGA
>CAZNZW010000028.1:0-16431 GCA_964577615.1 uncultured Desulfobacterales bacterium
CCTTGTTGGTTTCAGAAGAACCGATGAAACAACCATTGCCGGTACCCGGTACGTCCTTACCCATGGTGTAACGGCAGATTATACCCAGCGATTCACCGAAAAATTAACCGGCCATCTCCACTGTTCCTACGCCTGGGATCAGTACCAGGAGAAAATAAGCTTCGACGGCGAGACCAAGGAGCGGGAGGACGACCTGATCCGCTTCCGACCATCGCTGAGGTACGCGTTTACCCGCTGGCTGAGGATAGACGCAGCCTATATGTATTCCCGACGAAACTCCAATTTCAACATTTTTGACTTTGCCGAAAACCGGTTTTTTCTCCGGCTGTCCCTGTCGCTGCACCGCCGCCAGTCTGGTATCCCTGCAGACTAACCATTTATGGAAACAAAACCAGGCAGCAGGCGGGCTTGCCGCCCCTGATTGTTTTATGTTACGTTTTTTCATCCATTAATAGAAACGCCGGAATAAACATGCAGCGATTATTCATTATTTCAACAGCATTGTTCCTCCTCGCGGCCCCTGCTTTTTCCGCGGCCACTCAGGATTATATTGTTGGCGAAGGGGATGTGCTCAACCTGACTGTTTACGAACATGACGACCTGACCATGACCGTGCGGGTAAGCGGCGAGGGAACCATTACCCTGCCACTCATCGGTGATGTTAACGTCCGGGGATTGACGCTGAACCAGATTGCCCGGAAAATCACTACGCTGCTGGCCGACGGCTATATCGTCAACCCCCAGGTCAATATTTTTATCCATGAGTTCAAAAGTAACAAGGCCACGATTTTAGGCCAGATCAAGCGACCGGGCCTTTACGAACTCCGTCAGCATACGACCCTGCTGGAATTAATCTCCCAGGCCGGCGGCCTGACGCTGGAAGCGGGAAACAAGGCGACCATCAAGCGTAAACCGGCGTCGGGGTCAGGGCTCAAGAAAGAAAAGAGCATCACCATCGACCTCAAGGATCTCATCGAAGGCGGGAACACCACCCAGAACATTCAGATCCGGGGGGGGGACAGTATCTACATTACGACCACATCGACTTACTTCGTCAGCGGGGAAATCAAGAAACCGGGTGAATTTAAGCTCGACGGCGAGATAACGGTCGTTCAGGCCATTACCAAAGCCGGCGGGTTTTCGGCCAATGCGGCCCGTTCCAAAGTAAAAATCATCCGTAAAACAGATCATGGGAACAAAGTGTTGAAACGGGTCGCCATGGATGCACTGGTGCAGCCCGATGATGTTATTGTGATCCCGGAAAGTTTTTTTTAAAGTCAAAATGAAGAAACAGGATACAGGTGCGATGATGGCGATCACAAGGGTCAAAAAATGAATCAAAACGAAATCCATTTAAAAAATTATCTTCGAATAATTGCCAAAAGAAAGTATACGGTGGCCACGGTCTTTATTGTCGTTTTTGTCATCGCTCTTCTGGGCAGTTTGAACTATACCCCCTTGTACACCGCATCGGCCAAGGTCCTCATCGAGAAAAATGAAAATAACCCCCTGCTGACAAATTATCGCTACGGGGCTTCATATGATCCCGAATTTCTCGCTACCCAGACCCAGATCATCAAGAGTGAGCCGGTGGCCGCCAAAGTGGTTGAAATCCTTGACATTAAAAATACTTATGCCTCCTATTTCGATCATCCCCCCAAACCAGTACTTCCACCGGTCGAGTGGATTAAAAACCTCTATGCCACCCTGCTCAACGCCATTGGCGTTGGCAAAATTCCGGTGCAAAGTCCGCGCGACAATGCCTCTTCCGGCAATAAACCATCAATGCCCCCCCAGGCCGCGAAAGCCGTTCCGTCCGGCGCAGGGAAATACGCAGATAAAATCAGCCACGGGATCACCATTGAACCTCTGGAAGACAGCGATATTGTCACCATCAGCTACACCGCCACCAACCCGATTTTTGCCCGGCGGGTGGTCAATGCCGTCACAAAGGCCTACATCGAACAGACCTTTGAGATGAAAATGGCCGCCACACAGCATGCCATCGCCTGGATGACAGAAAAATCCGAAAAGGAGATGACCAGGCTGAACCAGAAGGAACAGGCGCTGCAGGACTACATGCGCCATGAGAAATTCGTGACCATTGCAGACCGTATCGCCATCATCCCCGAGAAACTGACCGAAATCAGTACCCGGCTGACCAAGGCCGAAATCGAACGTAAGGAACTCCAGGCCCTGAACGACAAGATTCGTAAACTGCCGTCCAGCCTGGCTGGCGCCGACGCCATCAGGGCCATCTCTTCCGATGCCACCCTCCAGTCGATCCGGTCCCAATTGATCGAAGCTGATCAGAATATCACTGAGTTGTCTAAAAAATTCGGACCCAAACATCCGGTCATCAAACGGGCCCGGGCAGACGTCGCCCAGCTGAAAAAAAGGCGCAGAAAAGAAACCAAACGCATCATTCAATCCATAAAAAATGAATTCGACCTGGCCCGCGCCAAAGAGAGAAATCTCCGGGCGCTTTTCGATAAGGCCAAGCGGGAAGCCGCCCGGTTGAATGAAAAAAACGTCCGATTTGGCGCCCTCAAGCGGGATATTGAAACAAACCGGCTTTTGTACGATGCCCTGATAAAAAAGATTAAAGAACTGAGCATTACCGACCAGGCCCAGACTGTTAAAATATGGGTGGTTGAGCACGCCAAGACCCCGGCATATCCATCCAACCGGCGAACCCGACAGCAACGAATCATTCTGGGGACCCTTCTCGGCCTCCTGGGCGGCATCGGGCTGGCATTTTTCCTCGAATATCTCGACCAGACAGTCCGCAATCCGGATGACATTGAAAGACGATTCGGCGTTGCCGTGCTGGGAATGGTACCTTTGCTGAAAAGCAGGAAAACACGCCCCGAAAGGGTGGTGATCGAGGAGCCGGCTTCCGCTTTTTCCGAAAGCTACAAGGCTATCCGAACGGGAATCCTGCTCTCATCGGCTGAAAAATCACCCAAAAGCCTGCTCATCACCAGTGCGAATCCGGAAGAGGGAAAAACCATCACCGCTGTCAACCTGGCCGTCACCCTGGCCGCCCAGGCCGACACCCGGGTGCTCATTATCGACGCCGATTTAAGAAAGCCCCGCCTGCACACCATCTTTGACATTGATGGATCGATCGGACTAAGTACCTATTTGGCCGGTGTATCCAATCAGGATGCCATTTTTGATGGCCCTGTACCGAACCTCTTCATCATGCCGGCCGGCCCCATTCCACCCAACCCGTCCGAACTGATCGGCACCGGCAGGATGCGTGATTTCATCGCTTCGATGCGGGACAAATTCGATTTTATCGTTCTCGATTCTCCCCCCATGTTATCGGTGACCGATGCGCTTTTATTGAGCCGGATCGCAGATGGAACGATTGTGGTTATCAAATCGGGAAAATCCACTTATGAAATCGTCAAGCGCGGCTTGAAATCCCTGGCGGATATTGAAACCCGGATCACCGGTACCGTTCTAAATGCCGTGGATGTTAAAAAGAACACGTATTACAAGTACGGCGGCTATCAGCAGTATTACCGTTCCAATGCGTCCAGATAAAACCGTTTTGCCGCCCTTCCCCGTCATGCATAATTCCTTTCTTCCCGCCTTGTACGGTAACTAACCACCTCTTACATGCAGACACGTATCTTCGGAATATATGTTTTCGCCTTAATCTTCGCCCCTCTTGCCTTTGGGGCCGTCGAACGATGGTCCCTGACCATCATGGAAATCTCATCCCTTTCGGCTTTTCTGCTTTTCTACCTGCCAGGTACCCGCCTGGGAAAACCCGTCTATGCCGTTCCCGGAAAGGGACCGCTGCTCTGTTTCAATGCCTACCTTATTCTGACGCTCATCCCGCTGCCCGCGGGGCTGGTCCACTTTGTTTCACCGGCAACCTGGACGCTTTACACTGACACAGCAGACGCCCAGGCAATGCCGATATGGATGCCACTGACGATTCACCCCCAGGCAACGCTGTTGGAATTTTTCCGCCTGACGGCATATTCCGCATTCTACCTGCTCACCATTCAACTGCTAGCCAGCAAAGACCGTCTGATAAAAACAGTCCGGATTATCGTTATTTTTGCGGCCCTGCTGGCCACTGCTTCCATCATCGAACACTTTGCATCTTTTAAATCCACTGCTGATCCGAACCGCACGGTTTTCTGGATCCGGAAGCTGGCCCACGGCGGCAGTCCTTTTGGCCCTTTTGTCAACCGCAATCATTATGCCGCGTGGATGGGGATGATTTTCCCAATCGTGCTCGGGCTGTTCCTGTTTTACCAGCCGATACCTGGTCGCCAATCATGGCGAGAGAGAATCATCGGCTTTCTTCTTCAAAACCGTACCAATACACACATCCTTCTCGGTGTCGCCGCCGTATTGATTGCCGGCTCCGTTTTTTTTTCCCTTTCCAGAGGCGGTATCATCAGCTTGTGCCTGGCATCAATTATTTTTATTTTCATGGTGATCCTGTTGCGACCGAAACGGGGTGGCAGCAAAAGGGCGCTGGGGATATTTATAATTATCTTCCTTCTGGTGGGTACGCTGGGATGGGATCCTATTCTGAGACGATTTGCTGAAATCCATGATATCCACGGCGCCATGGCCGGCCAGAGATGGACCATCTGGCAGGACAGCCTGGCGATCGCCCGGCATTTCCCCGCTGTTGGCACCGGGTTTGGTACGTTTACCGACATCTACCCCAGGTACGGTCATTTTACGGACAACCTGATCGTCAAACACGCCGAGAACGACTATCTTGAATGGCTGGTCGAAGGCGGCGTTGCGGGCATGCTGCTCATTTCATGGTTTTTGATTACCTGTGTTTATAAAACACTCCAGGCTTTAAGAAAAAGAAAAGATACCTATGCCATCTACCTCTGTCTCGGTACCCTGGCAGGAATCATCTCCATCCTCCTTCACGGACTTGTCGACTTCAACCTGCATATCGGGGCCAACGGTCTCTATTTTTTCTTTCTACTCGGGCTGTTCGTATCCGCCGCCCATACGCGGCGCCACTGCCCGGATACCTCCACCCTGCTTTCCGGATCCGACATCTCCCGCGATACCGTGGTAAGATACCTGTTGCCCGTGGGGTGCGGTGCGGTCATCCTGGCAGCCCTTTGTGGACTCATCGGCCAATGGACCCATGCATCCATCAAAGATGTCCGTCTGGCACCGAAAATCCCCCATCCCGCCTTGGCCGAGATGACTCATCGCAGCCGCAGGGCCTGCCGCCTCGACCCCCTCAACGACCGCTTCGAGTTTACGGCAGGCAACATTGACGCCTTCGGCCGCCGGAAAGTATCTGCCCTGAAACACTACCGGTCGGCAGTGCAGTTAAACCCGGCAAAGGGCGCCTATCTCCAGCGCCTGGCCACCTTTCTGGCCGCCCGCCAACAGTATGCTGCGGCTGACAGGCTGTTTCGTGCGGCCATAAAATACGACCCTGCGACATCTGAAAGATACCTGGCCGATGCCACCTGGCGATTTTCCCGGGGTCAAAAAGAAGATGCGCTGGCAAGTCTTCAACAAGCCATGAATCTGGACCCCGGCCACACCGAAGAAAGCCTGACCCTTATGGTGCTGAACAAGATACCTGAAAAAGAGATGGCCACAGCTTTACCCCGGCGGGTGGTCCCGTATCTTCGTTTTGCACGTTATCTTGTGCAGATCGGAAATGTTGATCTGGCCGACGCCATCTTTCGCCAGGCCCTGCACCTGATCCCCGGCGAAAAGCCGGTAAAATGGACCTATTTTGAGGCTGTTTACCGGTTCTACATGCACAGGGGCCGATTAGACACTGCCGGAAAAGTACTCCGAAATGCGCTGAAGCGCCTGCCGAAAAACGTCCCACTGCGCCTTCGTCTGGCTGATCTGTACAGGAGTCTCGGACAAATGGACCAGGCCGTTATCGAGTATCGCCGGGCCCTGCATGTCGCCCCGGCAAATCGCGAAATTAAACGCCTCCTTAAAAAAGCGCTGGGTCCATCCTGAATGGTAAACCGCTTCTCCTGGCTGAATCGAAAAATGTTTCTTCACCTGCGCCTCGATCGTGCGGTCAGATTTGTCTGGCAGGCCGCCCCGGGCTGGACTGTGATCAGTCTGGCCCTGATCGCCGTTCAGGGCGTTTTACCCCTGCTGGCGCTCTATATCATGAAATTGATTATCGACTCGGTAACAGCGTCTCTGGCCGTGCCTCACGCGGCTGTCGGGCTCCACCGGGTCGAAATTCTCATCGCGCTGGCCGCAGTCGTGGCCGTTTTAACTATTCTCTGTCGATCAGCGGCCGCGTACGCCCAGGAAGCCCAGGCGATAACCGTTTCGGACCACATCTACGACATTATGCACGCCAAATCCGTTTCCATGGATCTGTCATTTTACGAAAACCCGGAATTTTTTGATACTCTGCGACGCGCCCAGCAGGAAGGCCCTTACCGCCCCACCCGGATCGTCAACAGTCTGAGCCAGCTCGGACAAAACAGCCTTTCCCTGGTGGCCATGGTCGGCCTTCTGCTTTCGTTTCACTGGGTCATCGGCATGATTCTTTTTGGGGCCGCACTGCCCGGGTTGATCGTACGCATCATTTTTTCCGGTCAAACATATCGCTGGCAGCGGAAGCGGACACCGGACGAGAGGAAGGCCGCCTACTACAGCTGGATATTATCGGGAGATGCCAACGCCAAGGAAGTCCGCCTGTTTGATCTGGGGGACCGGTTCATCCACCGCTTCCGTCAATTACGCCGGAAGCTTCGCAGTGAAAAGCTGGCTATCAGCCGCCAGCGGGCAATCGCCGATGTTATCGCCGAAACCATTGCCACACTGGCTGTTTTCAGCGCTTTTGGGTGGATTGCTTACCGGACAGTGGAAGGGATGCTTACTGTGGGCGAGATGGTCATGTTTTTTCAGGCCTTCCGCCTCGGTCTGGGTAATCTGCGTAATCTTCTGGGAAGCCTGGCCAGTTTATATGAAGATAATCTGTTTATTTCGAATTTTTTCGAATTTCTCGACCTGACGCCAGCCATTACCTGCCCTGTACTTCCGGCAAACGTCCCCCGACCCATCCAGACCGGTATTGAATTCAGTGATGTCTCTTTTCAATATCCCACTGGAAACCGGATCGTCCTCGACAGCGTATCTTTTACCATTGCGCCGGGAGAGGTCATCGCGTTTGTGGGTGAAAACGGTTCAGGCAAAACAACCCTGGTTAAACTGCTTGCCCGGCTTTACGACCCCCAAAGCGGCGCCATTTCGATTGATGGAACAGATCTGCGTCAATTCAATCCGGCCGAGCTGCGCCGTGAAATCAGCATTATTTTCCAAGACTACGTCCAGTACCATTTCACCGCCCGGGAGAATATCCAGCTCGGCAACATCCACCGCCGCTGTGGAGATACGGAAATAATCACAGCGGCGCGCCGGGCCGGGGCCGACACCTTTATCTCCCGTCTACCCGGCGGTTACGATACCCTCCTGGGAAAATGGTTTGAAAAAGGCGAAGCGTTGAGCGTCGGCCAATGGCAGAAAATGGCCCTGTCCCGAATGTTCTTCCGAAACGCACAGCTCGTTATTTTAGATGAACCAACCAGTGCCATGGATGCCGAAAGTGAATATGCTCTCTTTAAAAAATTTCATCAATTACTTGAACACCGCAGTGCCGTTCTTATCAGCCACAGGTTCTCCACAATCCGCATGGCTGACCGCATTCTCGTATTGGAAAAGGGCCGAATCATTGAAAGCGGATCGCATGAATTTTTGCTGAGTCATCGGGGAAAATATGCATCTCTGTTTGAAAAACAGGCCCGCCCATACCGGTAGGCCGCCGGCATAAAAAAACGGCCGAATATTCATTTTCGAATAGTCGGCCGCCTATTTAAAAAAGGTTCGGGTGGGTTCAGGACTTCACATACAATCCTTTGGAAATACTTTTGACCTTCCCCTGCTTTTTTAGCTTATAGACAATGTTGGCAATTTTTTTGTCATTAAAGTTGGTTTTACTTTTCAGGGTACCAACGGATACGCCTTTCTTGGAACGGGATATCAAGCCAAAAATCGTATCTACTGCAGTGACACGTTTGGCCGCAGAAGATTTTTTTGCCGCCCGTGCGGGTGCTTTCTTTACAACCTTGCTCTTGGGCGCCGATTTTCGGGACGCCGGTTTGCGGGCAGCGGGTTTACGGGCAGCAGGCTTGCGGGCAGCGGGTTTGCGGGGAGAAGTCGCTTTTTTGGCAGGGGCTTTTTTAGCTGCCTTTGCTTGAGGTTTTGCCGTTGCAAGAGAGTCTACCTGTTTGGCGACGGCTTCCATACTTTTGGCAATTGCTTTTAACCCGTCAGACAGGCTTTTCAGAACAATGTTAATTTCTTTCATCAGAGATTTCCTCCTATAAATAGAGATTTCATTTTTAATTAACTATTATAATAAGCGATTATAAATTGTAAAGTCTTTTTTTTATTATTTTTCCTGTTTTGGCAGGGGCCACTTATCCGTTGCCAGCGGTCATATGGAAAAGCAATTGTATTTTCTGTTTACCCGCTTTTGGTTTCAATTGACTGCCGAAACATTTTTCACAGGACCGCCGCATTACCTTGACTTGCCGACTGAAAGCCATTATTTAATACCTTTTGAAAACGGGCCGTGTTGTTCGGGAGTAGCATTTGACTACATGCCCGAAGGTTACGCGATAAGGATTTGAACCCGGCGCGTAACGCCATACCTACACCTTAACCTGTAATTAGGCGCATGAAAAATAAATTAAAAGCGATCATTTCGGCGGGATTGTTAACTGCCCATAAGCAGGGCTTGCTGCCGGCAACTGATTTTCCGGAAATACTGATCGATATTCCCAGAGTGGCATCCCACGGGGACTATTCCACCAACATCGCCATGATGTCCGCGGCAAAGCAGAAGATGGCCCCCCGGAAAATCGCCGGTGCCATTGTGGCCGGAATTATCGACAAAGAAAACATTATCGCAAAAATTGATATTGCCGGTCCCGGCTTTATCAATTTTCATCTCAGGCCGATGGCCTGGCAACCGGTTTTACGCCGCATTCACGAACAGGACAAGCAATACGGGGCATCCGCACATGGCAACGGCATCCGGATTCAGGTGGAATTTGTCAGTTCCAATCCAACCGGCCCCCTGCACGTCGGCCATGGTCGCGGCGCAGCCGTTGGCGACAGCCTGGCCAACATTCTTGCCTTCAGTGGATACAACGTTCAGCGCGAATACTATATCAACGACTCCGGCCGGCAGATCCATACCCTGGGGCGATCTGTTTATTTACGCTACCTGGCCCTGACAGGCCGAAAAATTGATTTCCCGGACGACTGCTATCAGGGAGAGTATATCCGGACATTCGCCGATGAAATCAAAAGAGACAGAGACCGCGATCTTCTTGAAATGCCGGAAGAAGATGCGGTGATGTTTTGCGCCCGTTTTGCCACTGAAAAAATTCTGGCCGATATCCGCGATGATCTGGAACAGTTTGGCGTTACATTTGACCGCTGGTTCAGTGAACAGTCCCTGTACGACGACGGGCGGGTCGACCGGATCCTCGAATCCCTCCGCGACCGGAACCTGGTTTACCGGGAAGACGGGGCCACATGGTTCCGAACCACTGACTTCGGCGATGAAAAGGACCGTGTCGTTGTCCGGAAAAACGGGCAGACCACCTATCTGGCTTCCGACATTGCCTATCATCACGAAAAGTTTGAGCGCGGGTTTCACCGGGTAATCGATGTATGGGGCGCCGACCATCATGGCTATATTGCCCGCATGAATGCCGCTGTCGAGGCCACGGGGCAAAAACGCGATCAGTTTGACGTTGTTCTCGTCCGCCTGGTTAACCTTTTAAGGGACGGTGAGCCGGTCGCCATGTCGACCCGTGCCGGTAAATTTATTACCCTTAAAGACGTGGTCTCCGAAGTGGGCCGGGATGCGGCCCGTTTTATCTTTTTGTCCCGTCACCATGACAGCGCCCTGGATTTCGACCTGGAAGTGGCCAAGAAGAAATCGAATGACAACCCGGTTTACTACGTGCAGTATGTACATGCGCGCATCGCCAGTATTTTATCAAAAAGCCGGGAGAGAGGTCTTCAGGCGGATACGTTTAATCAATCCGACCTGGCTTTTATTTCCGAAAAGGAAGAAGTATCACTGATGAAACGCATGGCCAATTTTCCGGAAATTGTTTTACGCAGCGCCGAACAGATGGCCCCTCATCATATTACCTTTTACCTGATGGATCTTGCCGGCGCTTTTCATACCTATTATAATAAACACCGTATTCTGACGGACAGTGCAGCGAAATCCCGTGGCCGATTATATCTTGTGATGGCCATTCAGAAAATAATTCGAAATGGCCTCACCCTGCTGGGCGTGACCGCCCCGGATCGAATGTGAGCAAATGGCCGCCATGGCAAAAGAAAAAAAAACACGCGGGAAGCAGACACCGGCCAATGACGGCAACGCTTCCTGGCGAACGCGGACATGGGTAGGATTGACCGTTATTGTTTCGATCTGGATGTTCATTCTCGGTATTCTGGCGGGTCGGGGGACTATCTCTTTCCAGTATAACCCGCGGAAAACCACGGAAGCCTTGAATGCAGAGGCGTCCCAGGCTGACCATGCGGCCGGCAAAACCGCCCCGGCAGCCCCGGCTACCAGAAAAAAAAATCCCCGCGCGGTTGCACCGGAACCTCGGAAAACAAACGCGCCAGGCAAGAAAAAACCGGCGCCCGTTATAAAGCGGAAACCGGCGGCATCTCCTGAAAAGCGGGCAAAAACCGCTGGCAAAGTTAAAGATAAATCCGGCGCTGCCGCCAAAGCGCCGGTGGCGCATCCGGACAGAAAAGACAAACCAAAAAAGAAATCCCCGCCGCCTCCGTCACCGCCGGTCACCCATATTAAAAAATCGAGGCCCCACGCCTACCAGACTATTCAGGTAGCCGCCATGAAAAGCTTGACCGATGCCAAGCGCATGGTGATCCGACTCAGAAAAAAGGGCTATCCGGCCTATCTGGCATCAGCCGCCACCCCCGGTAAGGGAATGACACATCGGGTGCGGGTGGGGCCATATAAAAGTACTGCCGATGCCAACAGGGCACTCGGCCGGTTGAAAAAAAGCGGCATAACTGGTTTGCTCCTGAGGAGCAAATAGCTTAATCAGATCCGAAGACAGCCTGATACCGAGGAATCAAATGAAAATATCAAAAGAAGAAGTCCTGCATGTGGCACAACTGGCCCGCCTCAAACTGAGCACAGAGGCCGTGGAAACATTTGCCGGTCAGATGGCCGATATTCTCGACTATGTCGATACATTAAACCAGGTTGACACGTCCGGCGTCCGGCCGACATCCCACGCCATTTCTTTGACCAATGCCCTGCGCGAAGATACGCCGGCCGGGCAGCTGGACCGGAAAGAGGCCCTGGCCAACGCCCCGGAAAGTGACACGGCCACATTTATTGTCCCCCGGATTATTGGAGAGCCATCGTGAACCACCTGCATGCCATCACCATAAACGAGGCCCGAACGCTTCTCGACCAGCATGAAGTTACCGCCGAAGCCCTGACCCGCGCCGTCCTTGAACGGATTGAAGCGGTCAACTCCTCTCTTAACGCTTATATTTCCGTGGCGGCCGATGATGCGCTGGCCCAGGCACGCCAGGCAGACACCGTCCTTGCCAAAGGAGAAGCCCGCTCTCTGACCGGGATTCCGCTGGCCGTCAAGGACCTGATCTGTACCCGGGGCATCCGCACCACCTGCGGGTCCCGCATTCTGGAAAAATTCATCCCCCCCTACAATGCCACGGTGATTGAAAAACTCCACCAGGCCGGCGCGGTTATCGTGGGCAAGCTCAACATGGATGAATTTGCCATGGGTTCTTCCACAGAGCATTCATCCTTTGGCCCAACGCGCAACCCGTGGGACGCTACCCGCATTCCCGGTGGCTCCAGCGGGGGATCGGCCGCCGCCGTGGCCGCCGATATGTGCCTCGGCGCGCTGGGATCGGACACCGGCGGTTCGGTCCGGCAGCCGGCCGCGCACTGCGGCGTGGTGGGCCTCAAACCCACTTACGGACGCGTGTCCCGTTTCGGTCTTGTAGCCTTTGCCTCTTCCCTCGATCAGATCGGTCCGCTGACCAAAAATGTGACCGACTGCGCGAGACTCCTGTCGGCCATTGCCGGCTACGACCCGGCCGACTCCACGTCGGTTTCCCATCCGGTTCCAGATTACACGGCGCATCTGTCCGAGGATATAACGGGGCTGACCATTGGCATTGTTGAGGAATATCAGTCTGCCGGGGGACTCGACCCGGATGTATCCCGGGCAGTGACCGCCGCCGTTGAGACACTGAAGACGCTGGGGGCCAACGTCGTGCCGGTTTCCCTGCCCCATACGCCTTATGCCGTTGCCGCCTACTATGTAATTGCGCCCAGCGAAGCCAGCTCAAACCTGGCCCGGTACGACGGCGTCAAATACGGCTGGCGGGATAAATCGGCCGATACCCTCATCGACATGTACCGCCATACCCGGGCCGCTGGATTCGGGCCGGAGGTACAGCGCCGCATCCTGATCGGTACCTATGCTCTTTCCGCCGGGTACTATGATGCGTATTATGGCAAAGCCTCTCAGGTGCGAACCCTGATCATCAACGATTTCAAACAGGCATTTGAGAAATGCGACGTTATCGCCTCACCGGTTTCACCTACGCCGGCCTGGAAAATCGGCGAAATGGCCGACGATCCGCTTTCAATGTATCTGTCTGATATTTTTACTTTGTCAGCCAACCTAGCCGGCGTCCCCGGCCTGTCGCTGCCCTGTGGATTTTCCCGGGAAGGACTTCCCATCGGACTCCAGCTCATGGGGCCTCATTTTGCGGAAGAAACATTGCTTAAAACTGCATACCATTTCGAACAGGCAACGGATTTCCACCTGAAAAAACCTGCCGTATCAGTTGCCTGAGTTTGTTCGGTTTTTTACGTTATTCGATTGGCCCGACTGACCCAATTCATCCCAGCATCCGGGAGCCCAAATGAACATTATGCCCGAAGGAGACGCGTTTAGAAAAGCCGTCCAGTGGATCGCCGAACGTCGTCTGGAAAATCCCGACCAACGGCTGTCATCGCTGGTGGAAACGGCCAGTGTTCACTTTGATCTGTCACCGAAAGACGAAGCATTTTTATTGCGCTTTGTCCGAAAAAAGGACGGAAAGAGCCTGGAATAGAAAATGCCCCGCATCCGTATCCTGCCCGAGAATATCTCCAACAAGATCGCCGCCGGAGAAGTGGTGGAGCGCCCGGCATCGGTGGTCAAAGAGCTGGTGGAAAACGCCCTGGATGCCCGAAGCACCCGGATAACGATTGATATCAAAAACGGCGGGCGGTCCCTGATCCAGGTCGCCGACAACGGCACCGGCATGAACCGGGACGATGCCCTGCTGGCGCTGGAACGCTATGCCACCAGTAAAATAACCAGCGACCGGGATCTGTTCGCCATCCGGACCCTGGGATTCCGGGGAGAGGCTCTGCCGAGTATCGCCTCCGTATCCCGTTTTACGCTGATCACCCGGGATGCGGATTCCGGCACCGGTACCCGGATCATTGTTACCGGCGGCCGGCTCGATAAGGTTACGGACACCGGCGCACCGGTCGGCACGTTAATCACCATCCAACAGCTTTTTTTCAACACCCCGGCCCGGCGAAAATTCCTAAAAACGGTGAGCACCGAACTGGGTCACATTGCCGACGGCGTGGCGGCCATGGCCATGGGACATCCTTCCGTCCGCGTCCGGCTGCGCCACAACGGTAAGATTCTCAAAGACTGGCCGGCCGTGGGCAACCCGGTTGACCGGGTAATTGATATTCTGGGCCGGGATATCCAGCACCGTCTCTACCCCCTGTCGGCCACGGACAACGGGATCCAGCTATCCGGATGGATCGGTTCGCCCGATATTTTCCGCAGTACGCCGCGGGGCACCTATCTTTACGTCAACGGCCGCATGGTCCGGGACCGGGTCATCCGCCATGCCCTTTTCTCGGGATACGCCGGCCGCCTGATGAAGGGCCGCCATCCCCTGGCCGTTCTGTTTGTGACCGTCCCCTACGACGAGGTGGATGTCAACGTCCACCCCACCAAACACGAGGTTCGTTTTGCCCGCCCGCCGGCGGTGCATCATCTGATCGCCACGACCGTGGCCGATACGCTGAAACAGAACGAGCGGCCCGTCTGGCAGGCGATGCCCCGTCGTCCGGCGCCGGAAAAGGTGGCTGAAACACCACCGGTTTTTGAACCGGCCCGATCGTCATCCAGACCACCGGCACCAGCCCCGTCTCCGGCAGCGGCCCCCGTCCCTTCTCAAACAGCCGGCAAACGCCCGGCACCGGATGACTTTGCCCCGCCGCACCGGCCTGGTCCGATCCGGCCCCCCGCCCAGCCGCCGCTGATAAAGGAAACCGCCGCCCACCGGCTGCGCATGATCGGCCAGTTTAAAGGAACGTATATTCTCTGCGAGTTTGTGGGAGAAAGCGGTGCCGAACTGGTCATCGTTGATCAGCATGCGGCTCACGAACGGATTGTCTTTGAAGAATTGAAAAAAAAATACCATGGCGGCAAGGGGCCAGTTCAGCGCCTGATAATACCGGAAACCATTGAGCTCAACTTTACCGAAGCAACGATCCTCGACCGGATCCGGCCCGACCTCGCCCGGCTGGGCCTTGAGATCGCCCCTTTCGGCCAGAACACTTTCATCGTTAAAGCCGTTCCGGCCCTTCTCGGCGGGAGCGAAACGGCACCATTAATACGGGAAATCCTGGAAAAAACAGCTGAAATCGGCGCAGACCCCCGGCCGGATCATCCCCTGGCACAGTCTCTGGACGACTGTCTGATCCTCATGGCCTGCCACAGCGCCCTTAGGGCCAGACAGAAAATTTCCGAAGCCGAACAGCGGGCCCTGCTCGATCAGCTCATGGCCTGTGACAATCCCGCCCACTGTCCCCACGGCCGGCCCACCTGGATTCGATGGACAGTGGCCGCATTGGAAAAATCATTCGGGCGGATTTCATAAAAACCGCATCATGCGAAAATTCGTTTATATAGTTAAAATTTAAGGGAAATTATACAATATGTTGTATTATTAGGTAACCCGAAAGGATTTTTGCCTGACATGAAGTGGTATCTCCGGACAATTATTTCGTTTTTCGTAATAAAAACGCTTGACAACGCGACATGAAATATCTAAAGATTAGTAAATTTTCCCGGGAAAGGAGGTGGTGGGGACCATCACACAGGGGCAATTGAGGTAAATGTTGAGGACATTTAACCGTTAGACTTTATGTAAGTAAAACCATTTATGGAGGAACAAAGATGAAGAAATTGCTTGTATTGATGGCAGCGGTTGCACTGGTCGCCGCTTTTGCTCTGCCGGCCTCGGCCGCCGCGACCTGGGATTTTTACGGAAGCGCCCGCATGCACACCTGGTATACGGATTCCAGCAAGGAAGCCGGTGATGTTCAGAACACCCAGTGGCGCCTGGCGGGTAACGCCCGGATCGGTGCAAAAGTAAAGAATGGCGCCATCGCGGGCCGCTTTGAGTATGGTTCCAAACCGAACATGAGACTGCTCTATGCCACTTATGACTTCGGCGGCGCCAAACTTCTGCTTGGCCAGACCTACACCCCGGTCAACCTGTTCTATTCAAATCAGGTATTCGGCGATGACAACGACCTGCTGAACTTCGGTGGCGTCTATTCCGGCCGTCATCCGATGATCCGCCTGTCCATGGCTGGCTTTAATGTCGCTCTGGTACAGGTTTCCGGCGCTGCCAATGATCTGGGCACCGACGGCGGAACCGAGACCCTGCTGCCGAGACTCGAGCTGTCCTACGGCCTCAACGCCGGTCCGGCCGCTCTGAAGTTTGTTGCCGGTTATCAGACCTACACCGCCGATCCGGATGGCGTGGATGAAACCGTTGATACTTATATTCTTGGTATGGGCGTCAGCCTTGGTTTTGGCCCGGTCACCCTGGGAATGGACGGGTTCTACGGCCAGAACGTCGGCCAGTGGGGATTGTACAGCCACGGTGCCAACGGTGCCGTTCTGGCTGGCGGTTCTGTGGAAGATGCCAATACCTACGGCGGTATCTTTGTCGCCACATTCAAAGCTTCTCCGATGCTTACTTTTGAAGCCGGTGTTGGTTATGTCCAGAATGAAAGCGATGTTCAGGAAGATGATGATGGAATGGCCTATTATGGCAATGCCACCATCACCCTGGCCCCCGGATTCTTCATCGTTCCGGAAATTGGCTTTCATGACTATGGCGACAACGCTGCTGGCGAAGACGCCGGTGACATGCTGTACTTCGGCGCCAAATGGCAGATCAACTTCTAAGCGAATAATTTTATACATCGCTTAGTTGCCGATATTAAAA
>CAZNZW010000028.1:16531-21001 GCA_964577615.1 uncultured Desulfobacterales bacterium
CGCATCACCTTCACCCGCACCTGAATACTGGAGTGCCGGGTATCGTCCAGCCGGAAACCGACCTTGAGAGTATCTCCGAGGGTAAGATCGATGGGAGACGGATGTTCAAATCCGATCCCGTTCATCGACAGGTCGACAATTTGAATAACATCCCGTTTGCGGGTGCGGACATGTTCGCATTGTCCCGTTAATTTAACACTTTTGCGGTAGATCGCCCGGATTTCGATGATAAAGTGAAACGTTGTTTTGCATTTTCGGCAGGTGGCCTTTATTTTTTTCCGGGCCATGCCGGTTTTTACGGCATCCACCTCTTTGGCAAGGCCGCAGGTCGGGCAGATGATTGTCGCCGTGCCGTCTTTTTCCGTGTAAAATGTCAGCTCTTTTTCTGTGTCTTCAGGCGGTTCCATAATTCACCTCTTCAGGTTCATACCCTCTGTGTACCGGTCGTGTCAATCTTCAGGCGCATCATTCAGATCGTATCGCTTCGGCTCCGTATCAATCCACTATCCAGTTTCTCCGATTCTTTTTCCGGGTATCATGTGGATTTCCAAATCGCCTCCGGCAATCCGACGTTCATGCTGCCCGACCGGAATTCCTTAAGGTCGAGCGCCACATTGCGATATCCCAGAGCAACAAGACGGTGAACAACCCGTTCCCGGAAGTGCCCGTCAAAGAGCCGCTGCATTTCCTCCGCCCCCAGCTCCAGGCGGGCGATCGTGCCATGATCCCGCACCCGGTAGATCCGCATTCCCTGCCGGCGCAGATAATCCTCCGCCATCGCGACCCGTGAAAGGCGTGCCTGGGTAATGGCAGTGCCATAGGGAATCCGCGTGGCCAGGCAGGCATTGGACGGCTGATCCCAAGTGTCCAGCCCCAAGAATCGGGACAGTCGACGGATATCCGCTTTTCCAATCCCGGCCTCCGCCAGGGGGCTGCGAATACCGAGTTCCCGCAGGGCTTTCATACCGGGCCGAAAATCGTCGTCATCATCTCGGTGGCTGCCGTCAAAAATCGTTTTACACCCTTCGGCCGCGGCCATTTTCCGGATCTTTTTAAAGCGGTTTTTTTTGCAGAAGTAACACCTCTCTGAAAAGTTTTCGACAAGGCCGGCAACGGCCAGGTCTTCAGCCGCCAGAATCCGATGTCGGACCGCCAGTTGCCGGGCCGTTTTTCTGGCCCGTGCCAGCTCATGCCGGGGCAGAAGCGCCGATTGGGCGGTTACGGCCAGCACCTGATCTTTCAGTACGTCCGCGCAGACAGCCAGCAGACAGGTACTGTCCGTTCCACCGGAAAAAGCAACCACCGCCCGCCCGGTGGCCCGGATAATATGCATCAGACGCTGGTATCGGGCGGCCAGATTTCCGGGCAGGGCGTCCCGGCCGGTCCTGTTCGATTCCGGACGCATTACCCGCCCACATACCGGGCAAACAGGCTGCGTGCCGTCGCTTCATCGGTGGTGCCCTTGATGATCGTCCGGGCATCGGGGAAAATGATCAATTCATATGAATCAATCTTGAAATTCAGGAAAAAGCCATTGTCCGTCACCGTGCCCAGCGACGCCAGCCGCACCTTCAAACCTGCCAGATCCAGCGGGCCGGCATCGGCGATGGCGGCGATCTGAACCGCATTGCGCCCGCAGAGGGAAAATGCCTCGGTGGCGGCCGCACCGGCCAGAAAATCAAATTGTCTGCGGCCACAGGCCGGACAGTCGGCCCGCCGGTGGACCTGGAAACGGTTCATTTCATTGTCCCACAGGTCAATATGGACCAGCTCACCCGCCGCCGGATCATGGCCGACCATGATTTTCAGGGCTTCGGCCGCCTGGATCGCGGCAATCACCGCTGGTACGCTGCCCAGCACTCCCTCGGTTTCGCAGGTGGGCATGACGCCCGGCGCCGGCGGGGTTTCCGACAGGCATCGCAGGCAGGCGGTCTGGCCGGGAAGGATCACCATCGTCATGCCGGTGGTGCCGATCACGCCGCCATAAATCCAGGGGATCCCGTGCTTGACACAGGCATCGTTGATCAGATAGCGTGTTTCCATATTGTCAGTGGCGTCGAGAACCAGATCAATACGGTCAAGCATGTTTTCGATATTCCTTGAATTCACATCGGAGATCACTGCCTCGATTTCAATTCCGGAGTTGATCCGCCTTAATTTCTCGACCGCTGCCGCGGCTTTGGGCAGCTGCCGGCGCACATCGGTTTCGTCAAACAACACCTGCCGCTGGAGGTTGCTCAGCTCGACAAAATCCCGATCCACGATCCTTACAATACCGACACCGGCACGGACGATATGGCTGGCCAGATGAGTGCCCAGGGCCCCGCACCCGATAATCAGCACAGCCGCCGTCGAGATCCGGCTTTGACCGGTTTCGCCGATCCCTGCCAAACGCACCTGTTTTTCGTACCGGATCAGTTTCTCATCCATGCTGTTTCGCCTCTGCCGGTCAATCTGCTATTTATCAAACCGGGGCGGCCGTTTTTCGAGAAACGCCGCAATTCCCTCCCGGGCCGCCGCCGTACAGGCGATGTCGCCAAAGCCGGCGTAACCGACATCCAGCGCATCCGCCAGATTTTCCGCCCGGGCGCCGGTTTCAATTGTTTTAACCGCAATATCAACTGCTTCTCGGCTGAGCGCCCGATCGCCGGTGAAAGCATCCGCCGGCAGAGTAACCGCCGGTATGTCCACCGGTGTGTCCGATATTCGTGTCACCTGCCCCTGCAGTGCTGCCACGGCCCGGCACGCCGCAGTGATCATTTCGGTGTTATCGGCGGCCACATGGTCCACCATCCCGATCGCGGCCGCCTCATCCACGGTCAACGACCGCCCCAGGCAAATCATCTCATGAAAAAGGGCGGCGCCCCCGGGCCATTTGCGGTAGGGAACAATACATCCGCCGATCCCCGGCAGAATGCCCAGGGAAATCTCGGGAAACTGAAACCGCGCCCCGGCCACGGCCACGATCCGATGACACCGGATGGCCAGTTCAAGACCGCCCCCCAGGGCCAGCCCGTTGACCGCCGCCACCACCGGTTTGTCCATCTGATCCATGAACATCTGTACCCGGGCGCAGGCCCGCGCATAATCAGTTGCCGCCGGACGATCTCCGAGCATTTCTGGAAATTTGCCGATATCGGCCCCGGCCGAAAACGATGTCATCCCGTACCCGGTAATGATGAATCCGGTAACGTCAGGGGCATCAGCGTATTCTTTCAACACATCGAGAATCTCATCAAGCATATCATCGTTGAGGGCATTCATTGCCTGGGGCCGGCGAAGCGTGATCACTTTGATACCATCGATTTCATCAACCAGGACAAATCGCCGGAAACGCTGGTAATCGGCCAGGGGCTGCTGCGCCTGAGGAAAACCGGGACGATCGGCGGCAAACCGGTCCATGATCCGCCGGGTTTCCGTCTCTCCCAGTTCGGCCATGATATCCAGCGGACCCCGGCGGAAACCGAGGGCGACCTGGCAACCGAAATTCAAATCGGCCGGTGTGCCGATCCCGCGATCGATGATATCCACTGACTGAGAAAAAAGGATCCCCAGCAGCCGGTCCCGGATCACCGCCTTGAGATCGGCGGACAGGGTCGCCGCCGCGCCGGGATCGGGCACTTTCCAGCGATCCACCGAATTGAGAATGGGCGCGGGGCGATAGTGGTCCCCTTCCTCCATCTGGAGGGTATTCGTCTCGACAATAATCGGATTGCCATGCGCCATATTCAGCACAAAAAAAGGCCCGGCAAACACAAACTCCCGGATAACCTCATCGATCTGGCCGGCCGTTGCGTGATCGAGCAGCCACGCGGCTTCGTTGCACCAGTTGTCAAAGATCCGGTCGAACATAAAACAGATCGCATTGTCCGTAATGATCGGCACCTTTCCCGTGGCCGCAAAAAAACGAAAAAGGTAATTCAGCGTTTCCCGGCTGACTTTGTCCCAGGCGATCACTTCCACGGGCAGGCTTCGCCAGGCCGGGGCAAAAAAATGGGTGACCGTGGTGCGCTCGGGGTGCTGCATGTTGGTAAACAGGCGATCCGCGGGAATCGAGCTGGTATTGGAAGTGATGATCGTATCGTCGGCCACCAGCGCTTCGACGCTGCTGAATATCTTTTGTTTCAAGGGGATATTTTCCGTGGCCGCTTCGATCACCAGATCACAGTTTTTAATATCTGCATAATCGGTGGTGTAAATGATATTTTTGCCCACCCGGCCGGCTTTTTCCGCTGTCATTTTTTTGCGGTCAATCGCCTTCTGCATATAGCCGTTTATCTTTTTCTCCGCCGCCTGGAGCGGCTTTTCTGCCACATCAACCAGATAAAGAGAAATTTCCGGCAGGGCACTTTTCAGATAATACCCGATATCCGGTCCGATGGTCCCGGCGCCGATCACGGCGATTTCGCGAGGATTCGGGCGGGAGGAAGAAACCAATAAGGGATTCAGACAGGTTGGGTATAATTTTTT
>CAZNZW010000028.1:21101-42940 GCA_964577615.1 uncultured Desulfobacterales bacterium
TCGGGCGGGAGGAAGAAACCAATAAGGGATTCAGACAGGTTGGGTATAATTTTTTACAGGGATCCATCCAGACACTCCTTTATTGCTTAAGATTGAAATAAAACCGGTTCACCATGCGTAAATGGACCGGTTATGTGGACTGCCCATGCTGGTACATCCGCAAGGCCCTGAGCACCCGCTGAACATATTCGCGGGTTTCCCGAAAAGGGGGGATCCCTTTGTAGCGGTCAACCGCGTCAGGACCGGCATTATAGGCTGCCAGGGCCAGCTTGAGCCGACCGTTGTAACGGTCAACCATCTGTTTGAGATAGCGTGTACCTCCCATGATATTCTGATACGGATCAAAGGGATCGCGAATGGCCAGCGCTCGAAAATTCGCCGGCATAATCTGCATCAGGCCCTTGGCCCCTTTTCTCGATACCGACCGGGAATCAAACCCCGATTCCACGGCGATAACCGATTTAACCAGGGAAAACAGCAACCCGTGGCGCCGGGCGGCTTCGGAAATAATTTTATCATATTTTTTGCTTGAAACAAAACGGGCTCTTCGCGGTCTGCGCTCCCGGATGTAAACTTTAAACTTTTGCCGGGAAGAGGGACGCGTGTTGGTGAAATGAATGACGCCGTTTTTGTCCCTGTATTTAAAAATATCCGCCCGAATCGACGTGTCCGGCATCAGCAGAATCATCCCGAGCAACAGAATACCCGGCAAATATGTACAAAATGAACGCGTCATCACGCTCCCGTTGTTTTTCAAGTTGGATCAGTATAGACCATCGGCAGTCGAGGCCTCGTTAAATCAGCATAAAGTATCCGATAGTTAGGGTCAATTGCTTTTTCAACTGGCAGGAATTATAATCGATGATGATCCGCTGATGCAAAGGAAAAATACCATGCCAGACCCCGCACTGACTGTCTTGGCCGGTGATGTTACCATTCACCGGCTGCCCCCGGACGCCAAAATTCCCGCCGCCCTCTTCGACAGCGCTTTCTACTCCATCACCCGCACGGCGGACGAGCTGTCAATTATCTGTGACACGGCGATGGCCGTCGATCATTCAAAATCCAACGGCCCC
Source organism: uncultured Desulfobacterales bacterium (assembly GCA_964577615.1). Classification (GTDB taxonomy): domain Bacteria; phylum Desulfobacterota; class Desulfobacteria; order Desulfobacterales; family QNYZ01; genus QNYZ01. The sequence continues at coordinate 22,178 of CAZNZW010000028.1, forward strand.
TGGTCCGTTATCCAGGCGGTCGGGCCGCTGGACTTCAATCTCACCGGGATTCTCGCCGGCCTGACCGCGACGCTGGCCAAAAACGGCATCGGCCTTTTTGCCATCTCCACCTTTGATACGGATTATCTGCTCGTTAAAAAAAAGGACCTATTCCGTGCCCGGCAGGCCCTGAAAAAAGGCGGGTATACTGTCAGGTAAAGCGTCGCCGGGAACATCCAGCATCCGGTTCCGCTCGACCCGCCACCCGCCGGTACTTGTAATATACACAAGACGCCTTAGCATAAGAGCAGATACTTTTTTCCGGTTCTGTGTCATCCACACCCAAGACACATATCACATAGGAGGCTGCCATGCGTTCACTGCCCGCCCTGTTTTTGTCCCTTATCCTTGCGACACCGGTCCTGGCCGGCGGCGAGGGAATGATTCATATCAAAAGCAGCCACAGCGTCAAACAGACCGCCGATCGACTGGAATCCGCGTTACGGGAAAAAGGGATGACGGTTTTTGCCCGGATCGATCATGCCAGAGGCGCTGAAGAGGTTGGCAAAGCGCTGCGGCCGACGGAATTGATTATTTTCGGCAATCCAAAGGTGGGCACGCCCCTGATGCAGGCCGCTCGGACCGTCGGCATTGATCTGCCCCAGAAGGCACTCATCTGGCAGGACGATACCGGACAGGTCTGGCTGTCGTACAATGATCCGGCTTATCTGGAAAAACGGCACGGGATCACCGGTCGGGACAAGATCATTGACAAGATCGCCAAGGTATTGGCGATGTTTGCCAAAAAGGCGACCCTGCCTTAGAAAACTTTAATATTCAAACATCGGCATGTTTTGGGCGATGCCCTTATTCAAAAACGTGCCGAAAGCGGGCCTCAAATTCTTCCAGCGAAAATACATGCACCTGCGTGCCCTGTTTCTCCACGGCATAACTGGCACTGACGGCACCCATGCGGGCCGCCTCGACAAGCGATTTGTTTTCAACAAGCCCCTTGATGAGACCGCCTCGATACGCATCGCCGGCGCCCGTGGGATCTACCGCATGATCGACGGCGACAACAGGGATCACATCTTCGCTTTGCGTCGTTCTGACCACCGATCCCTTTTCGCCCAGCGTCGTGATCACCGCCGGGCAACGGGTCAGAATATCACGGACCTCCATACCGGTCGCCTTTCGAATAAGCTCCAGCTCATAGTCATTTGAAATGAGTATCCGGCACCCGGTGATCATCTCGATGAGCGCCTCGCCGGACAGGGCAGGGGTTGCCTGGCCGGGATCGAAAATATAATCGACACCAAGAGTTTTGTAGCGCCGGCTGTATTGCCGCATATCGTCAAGATTCCCTGGGCCGACAATGGCCAGCGCGTCTTCGGCGTCAACGTTTTCAAATTTAAAATTCGATGAAAACTGCATGGCGCCGGGGTTAAACGCGGTAATCTGGTTGTCCGACCGGTCGGTGGTGATATAAGCCCCGGCCGTAAACACATCCTGGCACCTGCGGATACCGGCCGTGGACAACCGGCACGTGGCGAGCCATTGCGCATACCGGTCAAAATCGGTGCCCACTGCGGATAAAATCAACGGGGCCTCGCCCAGAAGCGACAGAGAATATGCAATATTACCGGCCGTGCCGCCAAAATTTTCCGTCAACCCATTGACCATGAAGCTGACGTTTAGAACGTGAATTTTATCCGGCAGGATATGGTCTTCAAAGCGGCCGGGGAAATCCATGATCCGGTCATAGGCCAGGGAGCCTGAAACATAAATCTGCATGGGGGGTGTCCTTTCTAACCCATTGATGATGAAATATCGCCGATGGCAGGATTCAGCCTCTGGATAATCGGGGCGATGGCCTGGCGATGCTCCGGGGGAACCATCAGTATGGTGAGGGGATGGTTGCGAATCAGTTTACCGGCTTCCGGCGCGGCCGTTCCCGCCTCATAGGCGGACCGGTTCCCGGCATTGGATAAATAGGGTAACACATCGGCCAGGTTACCGGTAAAGCCACCGGTATCAATGTGTTCGGTAAACTGCAGAAAAACATTGCTTGCCGACAGAAAAACCGGGTCGATCTGCGCGTATCCACGCGTCCGGCAATCATGCGTCGACACCATCATCCGGCAGGCCAGGGGGCGATGGGCGTAAATCGAGCAAAGATCATCGACCAGCAGCGGACAGATGCCGCCCGGCCCGGATCCGTCATCGGACAGGTGGCCGTCTATCTCCGCATCTTCATCTTCTGCATACCGCCGGGCCACCGCGTTGAGGGTAACTGCGGGCGCATAACCACTCCCGCCTTCGGCCCGGGCCAGATGATCCATCAGTGCCTTCTCTGCCGAGTGGCTCAGCCGGGAAATGATCCAATACCCCTCCAGCGTGGTCAGGGTGACATCCCGGGTGCAGCAGGCCGTACATCCCCGGTGACAGGCCAGTGTCTTTTGGCCCGGGTTATCATCTAAGATCTGGTAAATACGTGCCAGTGCGTTCAGCTGTTCATCCAAAGGCATCGCTACTCACCGACCGCTTTCCGGCGATGTTGAATATACGCACTTCTAAGCATCAGGTACGGGTCAATGGACGACCCCTTCAATGCCTCGTAATCCCCGATATGGAAAGACAACCGATTGGTAATATCCACTGCCCGTACACCGTCCGACACATACCAGGGGTGCAGATAGGTCACGGGATCAAAAGCAAAGTCGCCGACCATCCCCACGGTATCCCTTAAGGTTGACGGGCCGAGAATCGGCAGCATCAGATAGAACCCGTTGCCAATGCCGTACGTGCCCAGGGTCTGCCCCATATCTTCCCTGGGGGGATTGAGCGCCGGATAATTGGCGGCGGGATTCCCCAGGCCCAGCAGCCCGGCCGTCGAATTGACAAAGAACCGGCCGAATTCAGCGCCCGCCGCCTTAAATTTTCCCTGGAGCAGATCGTTGGCGAGCCGAATCGGCGTGCCCGCATGGGTAAGCAGATTGCCAATGCTCAGGCGGATCGGCTCCGGCACAATGGCCCGATACCCCCGGGCCACCGGTTTCAGGCACCAGAAATAGAGCTTATCATTAAATTTGAATATAATCCGGTTAACCGCCATAAAGGGATCGTTGACCAGCGGTTTTTCTGATTCGAACTCATCATCAAAGAAGTCATCTTCCGCGCCTGTTTCCGGATCAACAGCCGGTGACGCGGAAAGCGTCACCGATGCTTTCGCCGGTGGCGGCGCATCCGAGCCGATCCGGGAATGCCCCTGGTGGGCGCATCCTGTCATCAGGAAAATCAAAAATATCCCGACAGCCAGCCGGCTGTTTAACCCGTTGCTCAGAGAGATCATGTATTTCCTCATTTCGCCTCCGTATCACCCGGCGGCCGCGATCTTTTCCGGACCAAAAGGCTTTAACACCACAATCAGCCGCGGGAGGACCGTCAGCGATGAAATCAGCGCAACAAACATGGCCAGACCGGTTAATATGCCAAATAAACTGCTCGGAATAAAACTTGACAGGGTGAGGATCGAAAACCCGGCGATAATCGTAATCGACGTATAAAACATGGCATACCCGATGCTGCCGTGACATCGATGCATGGTGGCAATATAGTTGCCGTCTTTCTCGAATTCCTCGATAAACCGATAAATATAGTGAATCGTATCATCCACGGCAATGCCCATGCTGATTGCGGCGATGGTGATCGTCATCATGTCCAGAGGGATCTTCACCCACCCCATGAATCCAAGGACAAAAAAGATCGCCAGCAGATTGGGCGCAATCGCAATCAAAGCCACTTTAACCGATCGGAAAAGAATCAGGAACATGACCATCAGCGCCACCAGAGTCATGCCGAGGGTGGTAATCTGAGAGCTGAACAGGCTCTGAAGCACATTATTATACAAAACCATCAGGCCGGTTAATCGAAAATTCTTCTCGTTAATCTTTAATTTGTCCGCTAAATCATGCCGAATTTTTTTCAGCAGCGCATCCCGCCGCAGGTTCGGGTTGGAATCCCGGATACGCGTGGTAAAACGAAGTTCATTATCAGGAATCGAGACATATGGGTCCAGCAGGATATGCTTAAATTCATCCGGCAGCTCCGTGTAAAGCAGGGCCATCTGGAAACTGTCCAGTGGTTTCCCCCCGTTGAGGGTAGTGGCAATCTTCATCAGGGTGCCCAGAGACAACACTTTGCCAGTGGCGCCGAGCTGATCGAGATAATCATGAATCCGCTGAATATGCGCCATCTTATCCGGCGTAAACCAGTACCGGGCATCCGTCTGGGGCGCGTCAAACTCATCAAATTCGTCAAATTCATCGTCACCGGCCGATGGATCCGAATCGGTTGCCGGGGCCTCGGCGGTGGCGGCCGTCTCCACTGCAGGCATTTTGACAATGACATCCAGCGGCGTCGTACCGCCGAGCTGCTGATCAATCGTTTTCATGCCCTGGTATATTTCAGTGGATTTTTTGAAATAATTGATAAAACTGTTCTCAACAATCAGGCGGGACATACCGATCGCGCTGACGATAAACACCAGAACAGCCAGCACCAGAATGAGCCGCCCCCGGGTCTCGGTAAACCGGGACATGGCCAGCGTCAGTGCAAATCGCTTGCCGGGCATGACCTCCCTCGGCCCCTTCTCCAGAAGAAGCAGCGCGGTAGGGAGAAATATAAACGTAATGATCAGGGAGATAATTATCCCGGCGCTCATCATCCAGCCGAAATTAATCACCGGTTTGATCTTACACAGCAGCAGCGAACCGAATCCGGCAATGGTTGTCAGGGTCACGTACAGGCAGGGCAGAAACATGGTGACCATGGTATCCAAGACCAGCCGGCGATGATCCGCTTCGGGATGTTCGTCTTTCAACCCGCGGAACCGGACAACCAGGTGGATCGTAATGGCCATGGTAATAATTAACTGCAGAGAGATAAAGTTCGAAGAGATAACGGTGACTTTCCAGCTGAACAGGCCCAGAATCCCCACCATGGCAATCACGGAAAGAAGGCAGCAGGCCATGGGTAAAAGAACCCACCGCAACCGCTTGAAAATAATGGCCAGCGTTATTACCAGAAAAATAATCAGGCCCAGGCCGAACACCTTGAGGTCGTTTTTTATAAATCCAACCAGATCAGTGGTGATCATGGCCACGCCGCCGAGAAACAGGCGGGCATTATTACGATACCGGTCCATAATCGCCCGGATAGCGGCGATATCCCGGGTATTTTTCTCCCGCAGACGATTCCACTGTTCCTTGGTCGCATGGGTAAGGCGCGCCAGTTCAGCTGTCTGGGCGCGGGTCAGTGGTGCCCGGGCCCGCTGATCCCGCAGGGCATCCCGGCGGGACATCAGGTCCTGGAACACCTTATCGTATTTAAAATTGACCATCAGGGCCGTGGTTTTCAGATCCGGACTGACGATCAGATCGCTGTAAAGCGGGCTTTTTTGCAGTTCGATCCGGGCCAGCGCCCGATCCACTCCGGGCGACCGGAGGGTCGGCAGCCCGTTGGCCAGCTCTTTAACCGGAATCGGGGGGCTCTCTAAAAGCGGTATGGTCAGGATGGACGTCACGGATGCCACCCGATCCAGTTTCTCCAGATCACGGGCCAGGCCGGCCAGCCGGTCAAGGACCGGGTCAGAAAGGAGGTCGTCTGTTAAAGGGGTATAGGTCACCACAACGAAATCCTGCGTCTGGTAACGCCGGGTGACATCCCGCCAGTACAGCAGGTCCGGGTCGTTTTCGAGCAGCAGCGTCTCCGATGAGGCGTCGAGGGTAAAATCTTTGGCATGATAGCCAAGAAACACGATGGCTAAAAACAGCCCCCCCAGCACCCATCCGGGCCATTTCAACATAAAGCCATCGTAAATCCGGTGGATGCGCAGCAGCATACCCGTCAAGCGTTCTTCCTGCGAAGAAATCATTTCAGCGACTGTCTCAGTTTGCCCAGCAGATCATCAATGGTGCCGTTACGTAAAATCGCGTCGTACTCGACCCGGTGCGACAGAACGATACTTGTCCCGCTGATATCGGCATCATAAATTTTCCATCCGGCCTTGGACCGGTACAGCTTGAAAGTGATGGGTACCGCCTTGCCTTTGGATATGATCTCGGTGGGTACATAAACTTTTCTTTTTTTAATCAACGCCGGTTTGTAATTGATTTTTTCATTGGTGTACAATCCCACCTTGCCGAGGTATGACTTTTTTAAAAGTTCCGAATACAGAGAGACATATTCCTGGCGTTTATCCCCGGGCAGGGCGGACCAGTGCTTTTTCCCCAGAGTCAATTTCGCCATCAGGGGAAGATCAAAAATCGGAACAACCGTGTCAAGAATCGCCGCCTGTTTTTTTTCCAGACTGAGTTGGGGATCTTGCAGTACCCGGGTGACCTGGTCAAGCTTGGCTTTGACCAGGTTGACCGGTGTGGTTGTATCAAGGGCATCGGCCCGGCCAGCCATCACAACCATGCCGATCAAACCGATTAAACCGATTTGGATGAGGCGCTTTGTATGCATTATGGCATCCTTTCCTGTTGATATCCATATAGTGGCCACGATACCCCGCCGATCACACATTGCCCGAAGATACAGGCGAGCGGGTGATCGTGTCAAGTGGGCAGCGACGGTAAATCAATTGACGCCCACCTCACTGATTTAGACACGGGTATCGAGAAAATATTCATTTCAACCCAACCCGGCAGATTCAAAACAACACCCGCCACAAAATGGTTTAAATAGATCGCAAATAAGTCATTAAATTGGTTTTTTTTCCAGAGAGGCCTAATTTGGATCGAATCCCCCGGCGGTGGGCTTCGATGGTGCGGGGGGAGAGGTTGAGCAATTTTCCGATCTGAGCGGTGGTTCGCCCCTGCTTGATCAGGATCGCGACTCTCATTTCCGTGGGCGTCAGATTCCGCTGTCGAATTGACAGGTTACGCGTAAATGGGGATACGATCTCGCTGAGATGTGTCCGGATGATCTCCAGAGACGCTTTTTGCTCGCGATTGAGCCCGCTGGCGGCCAGTTTTTCCATATACGGATGAATCATTTGTTCAATATTGACCATGACTCTTTTTTCGATCTCGATTCGATCGTTTTCCCGCTTTTCCAGTAAAACTTTCAAAGCGGTATTCATCTCTTCGAGGAGCCGGGTTTTTTCCTCAAGGGCACGGGTACGCGCCTGCACCTGCCGGGCAAGCGCCGGATCGGGAGAACCAGATGTTTTCACCGCTTTTTTATCGATCATCCCGCCGGGTTCCCTTTCATATATCAATTAACTGGCCACACCTGGACTGAGACGCCACTGACAGGGCAATTTTCCTGTCCGTTACCACCGGTAAAATGGCATCGAGAACTTTTTCAGGCGTATTGTTGGTTTCGCTTAAATGGGCCAGTACAATATGCTGCAGACAGTCATGGGCCACTTCGGCAAGCAAATGCCCGGTGTCCATATTGGACAGATGGCCCGCGCGCCCCTGCACCCGCTGTTTCAATGGCCAGGGATAGGGGCCGTTGATCAGCATCTCCGGATCATGGTTGGCTTCGAGGATCAGCACGGCACAGCCGGACAGATGCTTTCTGACCAGATGGGTGACAATGCCCAGATCCGTGGCCAGGCCGACTTTCTTCCCGTTGACCTGGAATATAAATCCTGACGGATCAACAGCATCATGGGAGATGGAAAAGGGGTGTATATTCAAAGTGTTAACCTTAAACGGTTTGCCACACGTGAAATTAATTATTTTGTCAATATTCCCCAGCTGCCGAGCCGATGCCTGAGCTGTTTTCGACGTGATGTAGACGGGCAGATGATACCGGCGGGCCAAAACACCGACCCCACGAATATGGTCGCTGTGTTCGTGCGAGACAAGGATAGCATCCAGATTGCTCGGGGAAAGGCCCCGGCGCAGCAAACGCCGTTCGATCTGAACACCGGACAGACCGGCGTCTATGAGAAGACCGGTCTGTCCATCAGACAGGTAAATCGCATTTCCCTTGCTGCCGCTGGCCAGCATGCAGATGGCCGGCGAAAGGGGGGCCGCCGGTACGGACGGGCGCGTAAACTTTTTGGCAGCCGGTCTGCGGGGCATGGGATCAGCGCTGACCGGTGTGTCCGAAGCCACCCGTCCCCCGCACAGTATCATCCAGCTGGCCGACCTCTTCCAGGCGGGCCTGAAAGACACGATTAATGACCATCTGGGCAATCCGGTCTCCCCGCAGGACGGGATGGGCCTGATGGCCCAGATTGATCAGGGCCACTTTGACTTCCCCCCGGTAGTCGGCATCGATGGTGCCCGGCGAATTGACCAAACCAATCCCATGGCGCACGGCCAGACCGCTCCGGGGCCGGATCTGGGCCTCGAACCCCGCCGGAAGCGCCATGGAAAACCCGGTGGGAATCAATTCAATGGACCGGGGCTGGATCAGAACCGTTTCCTTAACAGCGGCACGGATATCCATGCCCGCCGCCAGGGGCGTCATGTAGCGGGGCAGCGGGATATCGCCATCCTGGGCCGGATGTAAGCGGTGAATCTGGATAATGGGGTCAGACGACATGGCTCAAATGTCTCCTTTGACTCAACCGGTGATCAAACCGGTGAAAAGACTCCTGTCCGACAATGGCCCCAGAGACGTCAAGGCGGCCTGATTACCGCCGAAAAATCGGCCGGCCAGCGCCAGGATATCATCGGCTGACACCCGATCGATTCGAGACACGATCTCGTCAAGGGGGATATACCGCTGGAAATGGATCTCCTGCTGGGCCATCCGGATCATCTGGTTATCATTACTTTCAGCAGACAGCAACAACGCGCTTTTCGTATATTCCCGGGCGCTTTCCAGTTCACTGGCCGTTACAGGTTCCCGGGCCAGCCGCCGCAGCGCCGTCAGAATCCGCTCGACGACTTCCACCGCATCCCCGGGCGATACGGCCGCGTAAACGCCAAACATGCCCGCATCGGTATATGCGGAGGAAAAAGAATAAATTGAGTACGCCAGCCCGCATGTTTCCCGGATTTCCTGGAACAGACGGGAGCTCATGTTGCCGCCCAGAATCGTATTGAGCAGAGAAAGCGCGTAGCGGTCGGGGCTGGTGACGGAAACGCCTGGGCAGCCGATTAACAGGTGAACCTGCTCCTGCTGTCGGGGATAAACGTTAATCTGTAAATCGCTGACCGGTTTTTCCCGTCGGGACAGGGGCGCGCCGGCGGCAAGCGAGTCAAATACCGGCCGTACACGTGCCAGGAAGTTTTCATGGTCAATCCGGCCGGCCGCCGAAAGGATAATGCGGTCCGGCTGGTACAATTTGTGAAAAAACCGGATTAGATCAGGAGAATCAATGCCAAGCAGGGTTTCCCGGGTCCCGAGGATCGACCGCCCCAGGGGGTGATCGCCCCAGAAACTCTGTCCGGCCAGGTGGTGGACAAGCTCATCGGGACTGTCTTCCAGCATCCCGATTTCCTGAAAGATCACCGGCCGCTCCCGCGCCATTTCCTGTTGGTCAAAGATTGAATTCAGAAAAATATCGGAAAGGATATCGATCATGGTATCCATGTGGCCGCTCATCACCCTGGCGTGATAACAGGTGTTTTCCATGGACGTGAAAGCATTGGTACCGCCGCCGATCGCATCAAATTCCCTGGCAATCTGACAGGCGGACCGCCGTCGGGTGCCTTTAAAGATCATATGCTCGATGAAATGGGACAGTCCCTGCTCTGCCAGCGTTTCATCGCGGGCGCCGGCGTCCACCCAGATGCCCATGGACACCGACTGGATGTGGGGCATGGACTTCGTCAGTACACGGACACCGTTCGGCAACACGCTTTTTCGAATGAAATCGCTGGTCATTCTTTTCGCTTGCTTTCGCTGAATTTATATCGGGAAACAGCGGGGACGGCCGGCAGGCCGCCCCCCGAACAGGTGGGATGGATCACTCGGAAACCGCTTTATGGCTCAGACGGATTTTGCCGTCCCGGCCGACTTCAAGGACTTTCACCTTGATCACGTCGCCTTCCTTGACGACGTCGGTAACCTGTTTGACCCGATGATTGGCCAATTGCGAAATATGAACCAGCCCGTCCGTTCCCGGCAGAATCTGAACAAAAGCGCCAAAATCCATGATTTTAACCACTTTGCCCTCATAGATGGCGCCCACTTCCGGCTCAGCGGTAATTTCCTTTACCCGCGCCACAGCCGCATCGCCTTCTTCCTGGCTGGTCGCCGCAATCTTGACGAGTCCGGAATCATCGATTTCAATCCGCGTATTGGTATCCGCCTGAATGGCGCGGATCATTTTTCCCCCGGGGCCGATGATGTCCCGAATTTTATCCGGATTGATCTCAATGGTAATAATGACCGGCGCATACGTGGAGATCGCTTCACGGGGCGCACTGATGGCCGTTTCCATCCGGTCCAGAATATGAAGCCGCCCCTTGCGCGCCTGCACAAGTGCTTTTTCCATGATATCACGGGACAATTCGAGGATTTTAATATCCATCTGCAGGGCCGTGATCCCTTCCCGCGTCCCGGCCACCTTGAAATCCATGTCGCCGGTATGATCCTCATCGCCCAGGATATCAGACAAGATGGCCACCTGGTCGCCTTCGCTGACAAGGCCCATGGCCACGCCCGCCACCGGCGCCTTGATGGGAACACCGCCATCCATCAACGCCAGAGTGGCCGCGCAAACCGTTCCCATGGAAGAGGATCCATTGGATTCGAATACCTCCGAAACAATCCGGATGGTATAGTCAAAATCTTCCTTGTCCGGCAGGATCGGCGCCACGGCACGCGTGGACAACCCGCCATGACCGATATCCCGTCGGCTGGGGCCGCCCATTCGCCGGGTTTCACCCACGGAATAGGGCGGAAAATTGTAATGGAGCATGAAAGGACGAAATTCCTCGCCGTTTAGGGTCTCGACGCGCTGTTCATCCGGGCCCGATCCAAGGGTCAGGACACCCAGCACCTGAGTTTCCCCGCGGGTAAAAAGCGCACTGCCGTGGGGGCGCGGCAGAATGCCCGGCTGGCAGGCAATGGGACGAATCTCGTCAAACTGGCGTCCGTCCATGCGGCGCTGATCCTTGAGGATCAGGTCCCGGGAGATTTTCTTTTTGAGATCACCAAAAACGCCCTTCACCTCTCCTTCCCGATCTGGATGGCTTTCCTCAAATTGGGCAACGATGTCCGCCTTGACCTCTCTGACAGCGGTCTGGCGGGCCATTTTATCCGGCACCAGGATGGCATCGCGCAGCTTATCTGTGGCTGCCGCCGCCACCGCCTCGTAAAGGTCCGGATCCACGGCCGGCGGCTCATAGGCCCGTTTGGGTTTACCACATTTGGCCTTGAGCTCCTCCTGAAGGGCAATGATCGGCTGAATGGCCTCATGCCCGAAAAAAATCGCCTCGATCGCATCGGCTTCATCAACGATTTTAGCGGCACCTTCCACCATGACGACACCGGTCTTTGAACCAGCCACCATGATATTCAGATCCGCTTCCGCCCATTGTGAAATCGGCGGATTGACGACGAGTTCGCCGTCGATGCGACAGACCCGCACACAGGCAATGGGACCGGCAAAGGGAATATCCGAGATTTCCAGAGCCGCGGACGCGCCGATCATTGCCAGACAGTCCGGATCGTTTTCCTTATCCATGGATAATACCGTGGCAATGACCTGGATCTCAAAAGAGTACCCTTTTGGAAAAAGCGGCCGGATGGGACGGTCAATCAGACGGGCCGTCAGCGTTTCCTTTTCACTGGGCCGTCCGATTTCCCGGCGAAAATAGTTTCCGGGAATGCGTCCGGCGGCATATATTTTCTCCATGTACTCAACGGTCAGGGGAAGAAATCCCATGTTGCGTTCTTCCCTGGACCCCACCGCCGTGACCAGTACAATGGTTTCTCCGTACTGAACCAGGACGGAACCGGATGCCTGCTTGGCCAGTTTTCCCGTTTGAATTTTTAAAACTTTTTCGCCGATTGTTGTACTTAGTTCTACTTCCATATAATTCTCCCATGCAGTCACATCACAATAAACAGGGAGGACCACCTGAAACAGGGACCCTGTTGTTTATTCCAAATCCGCGCTGCGTTAAAATGACAAGACCGGGCGTTTTTCAGCGTCGCAGTCCCAGCGTCTTGATAATACCGCGATATCGCTGTACATCTTTGTTTTTTACATAGTTAAGCAGGCGCCGCCGCTGTCCCACCAGCATCAACAGGCCCCGCCGGGAATGGTGATCTTTTTTGTGCGTTTTCAAATGCTCTGTTAAATATGAAATACGGTGTGTCAGCAATCCAACCTGGACCTCCGGGGACCCCGTATCCGAATCATGCAGTTTAAACTGATCAATCAATTCTTTCTTTTGTGTGGATGTCAGTACCAATTTTCGTCCTCCTGAAATTAGATGGGTCTTTAAAAAATTTTGTCCGATATGTTACCATTCTGTTCGCGCCTTTGCCGGATCATACCGGCATATTTTCGTGACAGGCCCCTAAATACCATTTGGAAACACACAGCAATACCGGTATGTTTCATCGATAATGGCCAACAATTTTCCGTCGGCATCAATAATTTTGACGTTTTTCGATTGCACCTGAATCCCATCGGCCGGGCCAATGGGCCGTCCAAATTTTATTTTTTCTCCCAATGCATCAGTTGCCGGATGTGCCGGTATATCCGCCAGCGCATCGGCGGGTGAAATCAACCGCTTTTTCCAGCTTCCCGCCTGCACGGCATCTTCAAGCTGTGCCGGCGTTACGGCCCGGGGAATCGAAAACCCGCAGCTGGCCGTCCGCCGCAACGCGGACAGATGCCCGCCGCATCCCAGGGCATCGCCCACGTCCGCACACACCGTGCGCACATAGGTACCGGCCGAGCAGGTGATGCGAAAAAATACCTCGGGCCAAACAATTTTTTTAATCACCAGTTCCGATATTACCACGTTCCGGGGGGGTTTGACCACCGGTTTTCCACTTCGCGCCCAGTGATAAAGCGGCTTACCCTGGTGTTTCAGGGCCGAATACGCCGGCGGCTGCTGCAGAATGTTGCCTGTAAAGGCCTGCATTGCCTCAGCCACGTCGGATTCCATTACCTGCGAGGCGCTCTTTCGGGCCGTCACCCGTCCGGTGGCATCCTGCGTATCCGTCTGAACCCCGAGGTGGAGCACCGCCTCATAGGTTTTTTCACCTTTCAACAAAAACTGCGCCAGTTTGGTCGCCTGATTAAGGCAACAGATCAACAGACCCGTGGCCATCGGGTCCAGCGTACCGGTATGGCCCACTTTGCCGGCACCGGTGAGCCGTTTGACAATGGCCACCCCCCTGGCCGAGGTCATTCCGGCCGGTTTGTCAATGAGCAGAATACCGCTTTCCATGGGCCGCATTCGGGTCAAGTCAGAGTGTATCCGCCAGGGCCCAGATTTTTGACTTTATTTCAGACAGGCCCATTTCCACCTGAAATCCTGCTGCCGCCGGGTGGCCGCCACCACCGAAAGCCGCGGCAACCGCAGCCACATCCACCTGACCGTTGGACCGGAGGCTGACCTGATACGGTCGCCGCCCGTTACCGCCCGGCCGGCCCCCATTGCGTTTTTCCCGGATCAGCACGGCCACATCAATATTTTCTATCCGCCGGGCATAATTGATCATGCCATCGACATCTTCGGGCACGGTCCCGGTCTCGGCCAGCATCTTTTGAGTCAACGCCATCAGCGAAAGTCTGCCATTGCGGGATATTTCAATGGAATCGATGGCCATGTTGAGCAGTTTCAGCCGTCCGATGGAATACTGGCCATAGAGATGCCGGGCCACATCCGCGGGGTCCGCACCGGCCGCCACGAGAGCTTCACAGATTGAAAATGTTTCCTGCCCGGTGTTGCCAAACCGGAACGAGCCCGTATCCGTCAATATCCCCGTATACAGCGCCGTTGCAATCGGCGCTGTTATCTTCACGCCCAATTCCCGGATGATGTGGTAAACGATGCCGGCACTGGCGCAGGCCGCCGGGTTGACCAGGCGATACTGACCGAATTCCGAATTGGTGACATGGTGATCGATATTGATCAGCACGGGTATTTTTTCGATTGTCCCGGCGGCTTCCCCCACCCGATCCAGATCTCCACAATCGACAACCACGGCCGTATCGCACCCGGCAATCCGCCCCGGGTCATGAACAACCCGGTCAATCCCGGCCAGAAAGCGGTATGGCGTTGGAATCGGGCTTTCGTTATACAATACTACTTGTTTGCCGATGGCATCCAGCGCCATGCTCATGGCCAGTGACGATCCGATGGCGTCACCGTCGGGACTTGCATGCGTCGTTACAAGAATTCGATGACTGTCACTGAGCTTGTCAATAATCTGTTTCATCTTCATCCTGGCCCGATTTATCCTGGTCCGATTCATCCCGGACCGACTTCAGCAGACGGTCAATCCGATCTCCGTATTCAAACGAATCGTCATGGTGAAAGTGGAGTGCCGGTATATACCGAAGGTTCAGTTCCCGGGCAATGGAACGCTTTAAAAAACCCCCGGCACTGTTTAATCCAGCCCGGATATCGTCGGGATCGGCTTCCCTGCCGGTCGCCGTGTAATAAACCCTGGCCAGCTTTAAATCCGGTGTCATTTTAACACCGCTGATCAACACCATCTTCAGGCGGGGGTCCTTGATTTTCCGGAGCAGCAGTTCAGAAAGCAACTTCCGGATCTCCCCCCCCACCCGGCTGGCGCGGGCAAACGGTTTCATAAATGGATAATCTCCATTTCGCTGTCAATGATCTCGGCCAGCGACAGGTGATGGGCCATATTGAGCAGTTTATCCAATCGGGCATTCACATGCCGGCCCGAATTACCCACCATGGAAAACCCGATCTCCGCCCGCTGGTGCATATCATTGGCACCTATTTCTGCGGCCGAAACATTGAACTGGCTGCGTATCCGTCCGATCATGGTTTTAACGACCCTGCGCTTTTCCTTCAGGCTCCGACAGTCATGCAGTCTGAGTGTTATTTTAGCCAGTCCAACAACCATTGCCGTCACTGATGGCCCGGCGCAACAATCAGTCTCATCCCCATGCTATGAGAGCTCGGGCGCAATCTCCTCCATTTCATAACATTCGAGTACGTCTCCGGTCTTGATGTCGTTGAAACGCTCGACCGTGATACCGCATTCGTAGCCGCTCTGGACTTCCTTAACATCATCTTTAAATCGCCGGACGCTGGCAATTTTCCCCTCGTAAGCCACCACGCCATCCCGGATGACACGGATCAATTTTCCCCGCTGGACCCGGCCGTCAGTAATATAACATCCGGCCACGGCGCCGACCTTTGAAATCTGAAACACTTCACGGACATCGGCTCTACCAAGGATATTTTCTTTAAAAACAGCATCCATCATGCCGACTATCGCGCCCTTGACGTCCTTGATCACGTCATAAATGACATTATAAAATCGCATATCCACATGTTCTTCACTGGCCAGTGCCTGAACCTTGGGGGTGGGCCGCACGTTAAACCCGATAATGATGGCGTTGGAGACCGCCGCCAGGGAAACATCCGATTCAATGATGGTCCCGGCAGCCGCATGCGCGATTTCGATGTTGACTTCATCGTTGGACAGCTTGACCAGGGAATCCTGCAGCGCTTCGACGGAACCGTGCACATCGGCCTTGATAATCAGATTAAGTGTCTTGGTCTCTCCAGCCTGCATTTTTTCAAACAGGTTATCCAGGGACAACCGGTTGGATTTGGCCAGTTCCTTGGATCGCTGCTGTTGCATCCGATGCTGGCCGACATGCTTGGCATCTTTTTCATCAGCCAGGGAAATCAATTCATCGCCGGCCATGGGCACGCCCGAAAGTCCCAGAATTTCCACCGGCATCGCCGGCCCGGCCGATGGGATAATCTGGCCCTGGCTGTCGAGCAGGGAGCGGACTTTTCCGTAGTGCACACCGCAGACCACCGGATCTCCGGCGCGCAGCGTTCCTTCGCGGACCAAAACCGTCGCCACCGGTCCCCGCCCCGTGTCAAGCCGGGCTTCAATGACATGCCCGGTGGCCAGCTTATCGGGATTGGCCGCCAGTTCCAGCATTTCAGCCTGAAGCTGGATCATGTCCAGCAGCTCATCAATCCCCTGATTCATTTTCGCCGACACCTGCATGAAAATGGTATCCCCGCCCCAGTCTTCAGGCGTCAGGCCGGCTTCCGCCAATTCACGCTGAACGCGTTCCGGATCCGCATTGGCCTTGTCGATTTTATTAATGGCAACAATAATCGGCACACCGGCGGCACGGGAATGATTGATCGCCTCCTGCGTCTGAGGCATCACGCCATCGTCAGCGGCAACAACCAGAATAACCAGATCGGTTACGCTGGCGCCGCGGGATCGCATGGCGGTAAAGGCTTCATGACCGGGCGTATCGAGAAAGACGATTTCGCCATTGGCCGTGGGCACGCAATAGGCACCGATATGCTGCGTGATACCGCCGGCTTCCGTTGCCGTTACGCGGGTTTTACGAATCACATCGAGCAGAGAGGTTTTACCGTGATCCACATGGCCCATAATCGTCACAACCGGCGGCCGGGGCTTCAGGCTGGCAGGATCATCGTTAATTTCTTTTTTAATCACCGACTCTTCTTCGAAAACGGCTTTTTCGACTTCATAATCAAATTCTGACGCCAGGAGGACGGCCGTATCAAAGTCGATGCTCTGATTGACAGTCGCCATCACGCCCATATTCATCAGCTGGACAATCAGCTCGTTAACCTTAACGCCCATCCGCTTGGCCAGATCACTGATAATAATCGTTTCATCGATTTTAATCCGGCGTTTGATGGCCTTGGCCGTCGTGATCTGTGTTTTCTGGGCGGCGACCATCGGTTTTTTCTTGTTTCGCCGGCGGCCCTTTCGCCGCTGTTTTTTATTTCCATACAGATCGGCCCCTTCAACCACCGATTTGCGTTTAAAAGAAATTTTACGCTTGAAAAAACGGCGATCCGACGAATCCCCACCGGCTTTCTTGCCGGGTTTATCTTTTCTGCGGCCAAAGGGATCTCCCGGTACCGGACCCGGCCGGGGGACAGCAACGTCCGAAGGGGTATCCACGGGATCCGGTTGCGGCGGTGCCATCTTAATAATCCGGGCCGGGGTATCTTTTCTTTTTTTCTTCTTTTTTGCGGCCGTCCCCGGTTCGGTTTTGGCAACCGGCGGTTCGACCGGCACATCCGGCGATTCTTCCGGCTGTTCGATCACGGGTGTGGGCACCTCGGCATCCGGCACGGATTCGGCCGTATCGGCCGGCGCTGGTGGCTCGGCTGCGGACGTGCCCGTTTCGGGCGCTGAAACCGCATCATCGCGTTGAGGTGCCGGTTCGGGCTTCGATGCCGGTTCAGAAGAAGGGGCTGCCGTCTCATCAGATACGGCGGCCGCCGCCTTGGGCGCATCCTCCGTCTCTTCCGGAACGGGCGCATCAGGGACATCCCCATCCGATACAGCTGCCGTATCCGGCGCATCCCCTGATGTTTCGGAAAGTTCAATACTTTCAGTATCATCTTGAACGTCCTCAGATCCAGCGGCCTCGGCGTCAACCGGTTTTTTTCTGCGGACAATCTTTTTACGCCGTCGGATTACGGTGGCCTGAACACGCGTCTCCTCGTATTCCACCGTTTTGGACTTACCGCCACTTGCCGCCATCTTAATCCGGTCGACCATTTCGGCATCCAGGGTGCTCATATGGCTTTTAACCGGCAGATCCATTTCCTGCAGTTTATCCACCAGCGCCTTATTGGTCATATTCAGGTCTCTGGCAAGTTCGTACACTCTGATCTTGGACATGGGTTTCCTCTAGTTCGTGTCCGAATTATCCGACACCGGTTCGTCTTTAGCGTCAGCGACATCTTCCGATACCGGAGACGGGGAAGCAGCGGCTTCTGAGGTGTCGGCCGTATCCGTCACCCCGTCCGGCGCCGACACATCCACGGCTTCGGCAGGATCGGTTGATTCCGGTTCTATTTCCTGAGCGGCATCGACAGCCTGTTCGGCATCTTCTTCGTTCTCAGCGCGTTCGGCTTCCGCTTTTTTTGCCGCAGCTTCGGCCGCTATCATCTCTTTCCAGGCAACAGCCGCATTTTCAATCAGGGCGGCGGCCATCTCATCATCAATCTCCCGGATCTGGGTCAAATCTTCCACGTTGGCCCGGCTGAGTTCTTCAACAGAGAAAAACCCATTTTCAAAAAGGGCATCCACCAGGCTCAGGCTGATGCCGGGCAGAGCAATCAGCGAATCGTGCCCTTTTTTCATGCGGTCGTTATAGCTACTTTCACTTTGTACATCAAGCCGCCATCCGGTTAATTTGGCCGCCAGGCGGACGTTTTGCCCCCGCTTGCCGATGGCGATGGAAAGCGCATCGTCGGGTACGATGACCTCCATTGTTCTGTTTTCTTCGTCGATGATCACCCGGGAAATTTCTGCCGGCGACAACGCATTGCAGACATATTTGGCCGGATCGATATGGTAGGAAATAATATCGATCTTTTCGCCCCTGAGTTCCTGAACCACATTCTGAACCCGGCTGCCGCGCATCCCCACACATGCCCCGACCGGATCAATATCCGAATCATTGGAAGAAACGGAAAATTTTGCCCGGATGCCGGGGTCCCGGACCGCCCCCATGATAGAGACTATCCCCTCACTGATTTCCGGCACCTCGGTTTTGAAAAGCTGGACCAGAAAATTCGGGTGCGTCCGCGACAGGACGATTTGCGGCCCTCTGGTGTCGTGCAGAATATCAAGGATATACGCCCGAATCCGTTCCCCCCGCCGGTATGATTCTCTGGGAACCTGCTCGCGAAAGGGAACAACGCCTTCGGTCTGACCGATATTGACGATAATGTCGCCCCTTTCAAATCGCTGGACGATGCCGTTGATCAGTTCTCCCTTGCGGTCAAGATAACTGGCATACACCGCATCACGTTCCGCATCTTTCATCTTCTGGATAATGACCTGTTTGGCCGACTGCGCCGCAATACGGCCAAAATTGGAAGTGTCCATCTTACTGCCCAGGCTGTCACCGACTTCGCATTCAGGGTCCAGCTGCCGGCCTTCTTCAAAAGAAATCTGTGTATCCGGATCCGTCACGGTTTCCGCAACTTCCTTAAACTGAAAAACCTCAATTTCGCCGGTTTTCTCATCGTATTGTGTTTCGATATCAATCCCATTACCGAATTTTTTGCGGGCAGCGGACTGGATGGCTTCTTCGACGGCCCTGATCAATATTTCCCGGTCAATCCCTTTATCCCGGCTAATCTGGTCAACCACGTGTTTGATTTCGGCAATATACATCAACTTTCTCCCTGATATCCAATAAGTCGCGCTTGCGTAATTTGTGAAAAGGGGATGGCAATCGAAGTATCTTCCACCTGAAGTGTCACGGTTTCGTCAACGATGCCCGCCAGTACGCCTGTCCATTTACGTTTCCCGTTTACGGGAAAATCAGTCTGGATTCTTGCCCGCTGCCCGCTAAAACGGTCATAGTCGGCCGGTTGCCCCAAAGGCCGATCCATCCCCGGAGAGGATACTTCCAGCCGATAGGAATGCTCATTGCCCGAATGAACATCGATGAGGTCGCCGACCTGTCGGCTGATATTAATACAGTCATCCAGCGTCACGCCGCCGGCCTTGTCAATATACATCCGCAGTACCTGGCCCTGGGGTTCGCTGCCGCATTCCACATGCACCAGCGCCATGCCTTCCGCAATACAGAGCGGTTCAGCCAGTTCCCGGGCCACTGCACACAGCGCATCAACCTGGGACCGAGACATTCCGCTTTTTCGTCCCATGCCCGCCCGCCGGACGCGGGTTCGTTTTCGCCTTGATGATTTCTGTTTTTTCATCGTTTCCAAAAAAATAAAAAACGGGCTTTTCGCCCGTTTCAGTGTTTTTTTTGTGTTCGCCAACTACCGGTCAGCGGTTCAGCACAAAGTACTTGTTAAAACAAAAAACTCACTCCCTCTTCCGGCAGGAATCAGCGGCGCTGGTAAAGGCCCCGTTGCAATTCCGATCAGCCAAATTGTCGGACGATTGGGCGGATAATTGGAGCGGGCAACGAGATTCGAACTCGCGACACCAAGCTTGGGAAGCTTGTACTCTACCAGCTGAGCTATGCCCGCCCAAAATCAATCTTTAATTAATACGGCATCGGGCAGCGTTTGTCAACACCTTTCACGCCGCCCCAAACCCACGGCTAGGATACAATTTTCCGTATGCTTTCAAGCTCTCGCCGGATGTCTGCCAGCAGGTCTTCACGGGTCACCGTGGGTTCGGGTACATCACCGGTACTCAGGCACCGGCTGGCGCCCCGGATCGTATATTTTTTAACATACAGCAATTCTTTTATTTTCAGGACCAGGGCCACATCCTGACGCCGGTACAGACGTTGCCCCGACGCGCTCCGCCTGGGTTTGATCCGTCCAAATTCGGTTTCCCAGAACCGGAGAACATGGGCCGGCAGACCGGTAATCTTGCTGACTTCACCGATTTTGAAGTACATCTTTTGGGGGATGGATATCACAATCTGCCAATCCTGTTGTGGCGATCGTAAAGAGCGCCTCCCCGGCGGCATCAGCTTGGCTGATGATGACAGGGCGACCCGGGTACCGATTCTTTTATTCTACCGATGCAGGCTGATTGGCGGCATGCGGCATCACCACCTGATTCGCGCAACGGAAATCGAGCCGCCATCGCGCCAAGACCTGCCGACTATGCCAGAAAAAAACC
>CAZNZW010000029.1:0-42328 GCA_964577615.1 uncultured Desulfobacterales bacterium
CCTGAATGCTTGGTGACCTGGAAGCCGGGAAGTTGTGAGTTTTTATCTATTTCTAACTTCTCGACCTCCTGGCCTAATCGCATTATAGCCTGTCCGCTTTCTGGCTTCCTGGCCTCATCGCTTCCCAGCCTTCCGGCCGTTTCAATGGTATCAAAGAGGTCCAACAACCGGTGGGTGTTTTTTTCAACGCGCAAGTCGCGGCTGGACCAGCTTGAAAATGGAATCCAGGATTTAAAATTTTCTACCTGGAACCAGTCTTCTACATCAATGGTAAGTAAAATGGTTGGCAAAGAATTCAACAGGGCTATTTTCGATAGTAAAAATTTTTATAGCCGCAGACGAACACGGCTATGCGCAGTCAGGAGGTGAATTTCAGCGTATGAATGATTTCTTTGCAAGAATTGCTTGCGTACATCAGAGTCGCCGGGTCTAATAATTATTTTTACCGCTTTATGCTATTTTCCCTTCCAGATAAGCAGCAACATTATTTATCGAGTCCAGGTTTTCAGGGATGAGCTCTTCATCATCTACTGATATTTCAAACTCTTCTTCCAGATACGTTACCAGTTCAAGAACACCCGTGGAATCAATGATCCCCTCTTCCAGAAAAGAGGTGTCGTCTTTTAAGCCATTGTCATCTCCGAAAAGAAAATTTTCGATGATAAACTCCCTGATTTTCATTTTAATTTCAGTCATTTGAAACCTTCCAATTAAGATGATTAACCGCAGAGATCGCGGAGGAATTACTCTTCATAATTTAATACAAATCTTCGAATACCATTTTTTAGGACCTTAACGTTAAAGTTTAATAATAGGCCAATTTTGCAGTCTGATAATTTAAGATATGATAAAATTTGCGCCTGATGAATGGGTTCAATTCTTTCTACCGCCTTTAATTCAATGATTATTTTTCCTTCTACAACCAAGTCGAGTCGGTAACCACAATCCAATCTCACATCTCTATACAAAACAGGGAGCGCTTTTTGGCGCTCCACTAAGAGCCCCCGATCTGTCAACTCAAATAATAGACATGCTTCATAGGCAGATTCCAGAAGTCCCGGCCCCAGCTCCCTGTGAACGGCAATGGCAGATGCGATAATTTTTTCTGTAAGAATATTAATGTGTTTCACTCTGCGCTCTCAGCGTGCTCTGTGGTTAAAATGAAATTTCCGGGACATCGCCGGTTAACAGCGGGGGCAGGTGAAGATACCGTGTTGTTGACCGTTTGGCATCAATGTCGTCGAAAACCCGTTGAATCTGTTCCGGCGTCAGCTTAAGTAATTCGGCAACGGTGTCAACGGGGATGTCATGGTTTTTTGCGTACAGGCACAGGTCCATTTTTTCGTAGGGCAGGGAAAAATAAAATTCATCCTGCCCCTGGACAAGGGAGTAGGTATCCGTTGTCGGCGGCCGGCGGCAGATTTCTTCGGGAACACCCAGGTATTCCGCCATCTGATAAACCTGTGACTTATACAGATGGGCAATGGGTTTGACATCGGCGGCGCCATCGCCAAGTTTGACAAAAAATCCCTGATCGTATTCCAGCCGGTTCGGCGTTCCGGCAACGGCAAAATTCAAGCGGTCGGCATGATAATATTCCAGCATTTTGCGGATGCGCTGTTTAAAGTTGGTGGCCGCCACGATTTCAAGATAGGCCTTTAGCGGTAATCGTTTCTTGATAATCTGTTTGTCAGGACTTTGGGCCACGATTGAAAACAGGTTTAACCCTTTGGTTTCAACCACGTTGGGAGAAACAATTTTTGATTTCCAGCGGTCATCATATTCAGGAATAACCCTTTGTACAGCCGCATTGTATTTTTGATAGAAGTTCAGCGACTCCAGGATGTGTGTAATGTCTTCGTGTACCGTTTCAACACCGAAATGCGCGGCTACTTTACTGCTGAGGTCAAGTGTCTCATCAGAAGAATGCCGCTCGGGCATCAACAACGCCAGCACCCGGTTCTTTCCCACCGCTTTTACCGAAAGCGCCGTGGTGACACTGCTGTCTATGCCGCCGGAAAGCGCGACGATCAGACCGCGGCGGCGGAACTCTTTTGACGTCAGCCGGCGCAGATGGCCGATAATCTTTGTCACTTCCTTTTCCGGGTCGATGTCGAGCACCTGCTTTGAAAAAGTATTCATCCTAAATATCCCTTTCCTGTGCTGCGATAGGTATTGAAACAACCGGTATATTGGTCAGACATTTTTTTCGGCGCTGATGACCCGTATCTGGTCCAGATGGTCCGGGTGATACGCCAGATGTGAATATCCGCCGGATTTATCAAATAACCGGGTGACCAGCTTTTCCTGGCCCGCCCCGATTTCAAAAACCAGGATGCCTCCGGGTTTTAGAAACAGCAGCGCGCCCCTGATCAACCGGCTGAAGATATTGATCCCGAATGCCCCGGCATCAAACGCTTCCCGGGGCTCATGTCCGATGATCTCAGGCGCCAGTTTCTGGAGGGAGCCGGTTGGAATATAGGGCGGATTACATACCACCATGTCTATCTTTTCCTGATATGCAGTTTCGCCCAGTGGCGAGAATAAGTCCCCATGGAAAAGCGTCACACGGTTTTTCACCTGGTGCCTTTCCACATTTTTTCGGGCCACCGCAATCGTTTCCGGACTGAGGTCCGAGGCCAGGACATGGGCCTTTCGGCACCCCAGGGCAAGAGAGACCGCAATATTGCCACATCCTGTTCCCATGTCGATCAGCGTTAGTTTTTTGCCGGCCGCCTGTTTCGCTTTGATAAGGTCAAGAGCCACACGGGTCAGCAGCTCGGTTTCTTCTCTGGGGATAAGGGTGTCGGGGGAACAATAAAACATCCGGCCGAAAAACGGCGCCTCACCGATAATATATTCCCAGGGGACGCCTTCCTTTCTTTTCTGCGCGGCGCCACCGTACGTCATCCCGTTTTGCGTCAAACCGGACAGGTCTGTCTGGCGCACCGCCCGTCGGGACAGGATATCGACCAGATATAACATTTCTGCCAGGGGGTCTTCGACTCCGGTTTTCTTTAATTTATCGTATATCGCAATCAGATCCGTATACATGCTGATCTCCGGCCGTATGAATTTCAGGGCGTCAACACTTTCTTATCGATTTTGCCGCTGTTTGACTTGATGAAACTGTCCCGGAATTCGATATACTTGGGGACCATGAAGGGTTCGAGATTCCGGGTACAATACTTCATGACCAGTTTTTCCGTGAGACGGATTTTCTGGTCTCCGACGATAAAGGCCTTAATCGCCTGCCCGAAAATATCATCCGGTATGCCGATCACGGCCGCTTCCAGCACGCCCGCCATTTCGCAGAGGACGTTTTCGACTTCCTTGGGGCTGACGCGTTCCCCCTTTGTTTTGATCATGTCGTCTTTTCGGGAAACAAAATATAAAAGGCCATCCTCGTCTTTTTTAAACAGATCTCCGGTATACAGAAGCGTTTCTCCCCGATACCGGCCCGGCCGGAACGTACGGGCCGTTTCTTCAGGGGCGTTCCAATATCCCTGCATGACATTGGACCCCCGGACCACCAGCTCTCCAATTTCCCCCGGGCCGAGTTCGTTGCCCCCGGCATCCATGATAAACACATCTTCATTGGGAATCGGAATCCCGACCGATTCCGGTTTGGAATGGATCAGATCGGGGGGCAGGTAGGACACCCGTTTGCATTCCGTCAGCCCGTACATGGAGAAAATTTTGGTTTGCGGAAAAATCTGTTCCAGGTTGCGAATATAGGTCACCGGTAATGCAGCCGCCGTATTGGATATATATCGGAGCGAGGTAAAATCAAACCGGTTAATTTCTTCCATTTGGAGCAGAATAGCCACCATGGTCGGTACAATCGGAAATCCGGTGACGTGCTCTTTCACCAGGATTTCCAGAATTTTATACGGGTAAACAAACGATTTTTCCAGGACCACGGTGCTCCCCATGAAAAAGGCCATTAAGATCTGATAGAGGCCATAATCAAAAGAAAGCGGCAGAACATTTAAGATAATGTCATCTTCGACATTTTCGAGATAATGCGTAATGCTTTTGACTGCCGAAGCCATATTATAATGGGCCGACATGATTCCTTTGGGGTCTCCCGTTGACCCGGATGTATAAATCAAGGTGGCCAGGTCCACATCGATGACCGCATTGGCACCGAAAGAAGAAGGCGATTCCGTGCCGGCCGTTATCTCTTCAAACATATGACTGGTTGTTGTGTCCGGCAGCGATCCTTTCGCCGGCGTCCCTGCCCAGACGATCTGTCTCAGAGCTGCCGAGTTGTTGACGACCTCACGGAGGACTCTCAATTTGTTTTTATGTGTGATTAATACGCTTGCGCCCGTGTCCTTTAGAATAAAATGTATTTTTCTGGGTTTCATCGTCGCGGTGAGCATCACAAAAATACCGCCGGCTTTTAGGATACCGAATAATGAAATAATCGACTCAACGCAATTGTCCATCAGAATCAGGACGCGATCCTGTTTGCGAACGCCCATGTCGATCAGCGCTGCGGCCAGCCGATCAGCGGACGCGTTGATTTGACGATAGGTTAAGCGCCGGTCGCCGCAGATCAGCGCCGTCTTGTCCGGCAATCGTCTCGCGGAATTTTCCAAAAAATTATGAACCAGCATTTACGTTTCCCGTCCCTTCCGGACTCCCCGCATCCAATTTTTGCCCATGTATGTTTACGTTTTTCGGGATTTCACCTGGATGGGCCGGAAAATCCCGGACAAACTGTCTGTCTAAAAGCTGGGCCGACAACACGCCGACCACGGCCATGTTTTCGCGTTCGCTTAAAATACGGCCTTCCTGGCGTCGGCACTTCGCAATCAATCGCCGCACTTTTTGGGGATTGAAAAAGCCCGCCCCGGTGAGGGATGCCTCGGAAAGGAGATCATCGACGTAATCCGGCGCGCCCCTGCCAAAGAAGCACCGGGAAATGGGCGCGCGGTACGGCTGCTTTGACCGGTTGACGATGTCATCGGGAATAATTCCCTGAGCGGCTTTTTTCAGCACGAATTTTTCGTTGAGCCCGTTCATCCGATATTGTGCCGGCATCTGCGCGGCCAGTTCAACAACGCGGTGATCTAAAAACGGGTATCGCCCCTCAATGGAGTGCGCCATGGCCATGCGGTCTCCCTGGGAGCAGAGCAGATAGTTGGAAAGAAAAATTTTGCTCTCTGTATACTGGGCCCGGGATAGAGGGTCCCAGGACATGAAATCCGATGGCAGTTGTGATTGATATCTGCCAATAAATTTGTTGCGGCTTGTGTTGTGCGCCCGAAGGTCATCGGTGAAAAAGGACTGGAGCTGCGCGGTATTGCGCCATCTGAGAAGATGGGAATAGACCGGTGAATCGATGCGCTGAAGGTCTTTTTTAAAGAAATTTTCCAGAAAAACACGGGCCTTTCCATTGCCTTGGGAGAAAATATACGGGTAAAGCTTTCCAAGCAGACGGGGGCGCATGGTTGACGCCGGGTTTTTGGCCCAGAAGCGTCGCACTTTGTCTTCTCGGAAAATATTATACCCGGCAAAAATTTCATCGGCGCCCTCTCCGGTGAGGACGACCTTGAAATTATTTTCTCTGACCAGCCGTGACAGCCGGAAAAGGGG
This sequence comes from uncultured Desulfobacterales bacterium, assembly GCA_964577615.1. Lineage (GTDB taxonomy): Bacteria > Desulfobacterota > Desulfobacteria > Desulfobacterales > QNYZ01 > QNYZ01. The sequence goes on from CAZNZW010000029.1 coordinate 5,608, forward strand.
AGCGGGCGCGGTTCTTAAAATCGGCGATTCGGTATGCCAGATGACCTGGGGAAAAATCCGGCCGATGTCTTCTTCCGAGCAGTGAATGGCCTGGTGATCGGTTTGAAGGGATTCAACGGCTTTTTGCTGAAAACCGGTCTCGTCAAAGCGTTTATCGGTAAAACGGACCGAAAACGTCCGGAGCCGGTTATTAAAATTTTGTTTGACCAGAGCGCTGGTGTAGGTGCTGTCCAGTCCGCCGCTCAAATATGCGCCCACCGGCACATCGGCCCGCAGGCGGATCCGGGTGGCGTCGTATAAAAGGCTGCGGACTTCTTCCGTCCATTCATTCAAAGAACGATTTTGAATAGAGCCGTTACAGGGCTGGAACGATAGTTGCCAATACGGTGCCATAGTCAAACCGGTTTTTGTAAATTCAGCATACTGTCCCGGCGGAATCTGGCGGATGTCCTTAAACGGGGTGCTGTCTCCCAGCGGAGACCAGCAGGTGAAGATATCCGACAATGTCTGCGTATCAAGGGATCTGGGAACGCTTTTATCGGCAAACAATGCTTTTATTTCCGAACCAAACACAAGGCGGTTGTTGTTATGATAGTAAAAAAGAGGGCGGATCCCCATGCGGTCGCGGCCAAGCAGCAGTGACTGGCGGTTTTGATCCCAGATGGCCAGCGCAAACTGGCCGTTGAGGTATTCAAACAATCCGGCTCCATGTTCTTCGTATAGATGAACCAGTACTTCCGTATCCGACTGCGTATAAAACCGGTGGCCCCTTTCAATCAGGCCATTCCGCAGCTCGGGGTAGTTGAATATTTCACCGTTAAACACAATCCAGACGGACCGGTCTTCATTATGAATAGGCTGATCGCCGCCGCTTAAATCGATAATACTCAACCGGGCGTGGGCCAAGCCGGCCGGACCGTTCAGATAGAGTCCGGACGCGTCCGGGCCCCGATGATGCAGAAATCCGACCATGCGTGTCAACGTTGTCCGCATGTCTTCAGGAGTGTTAAAATTAATGATTCCGGCGATGCCGCACATGGGATTTTTAGGTTCCTTGGGTTGGTTGAGTTTATTGGGTTATTTGGGTTGGTTGAGTTTATTGGGTTGCTTGGGTTTACTGAGGTGGGTGCGTAGGTATTTGATGAATCCGGAACTCATTTTTGCTACCTTTTCAGCTTGGGCGTAGATCTTGTTAAATGCTTTTGGAGTGATATATTTTTGATCAAGCGCAACATAGAGTTAACTCTGAACTTCCGCTGCCGAGCTTTTTGCGATAAAAAAATATTGGATAAATTCTTTATTGCTTTTCCGTGAAAATCCCTCAGCAATGTTTGACATTGATGAAACTGCGGCCCCTTGGATTTGGTTTGAAAGATGAAAGTCTTTCTTAAAAATATTGTTTGAGTTGATGCAGTCATAAATACAATTTACCAAGATTCTCGCTTCTTTCCATGCTTCGATTTCTTCAAAACGCGTTATCTTCATTTCAATTGACCAACTCAACCAACTCAATAAACCCAATCAATTCAACAAACTTTATTTCACCCACTGATACGGACGCGGGGTAAATGTCATCTGGAAAAGTATTCTGTTTTCGTCATATTCATCCTCAGGCAGGGTGGATTTGCGTTTTCGGTATGTATATCCGAGCCGGACGGCCAGCCAGGTCGTTGCTTCATAGGTTAGGCCCACACCGGCTTCATAGACATCATCTTCCCGGCTGGTTTCCGTTTCTTCAAATTTGGCATTACGATAACTGCCGAGAATCTCACCGGCCAGATTTCTTAAAAAACGATACTCGGCCTCAATGCCGGTCTGGTAGTATTTGGTGAACCCGAGCTGCTCTGCAGCCACAACCGTATTTTCCTGTCCGGCTTCGCCGGTCAGAGAGATCGAGCCGTTCCTCAGCGTTTTCGTCAGTTCGATATCCCCCGACGGCCCGTCAGTATTTTCGCCTTCATCACGATCTTCTTTAAAATAGCCGATGCGCAGGGACATTATCAGATCCGTCCGCAGATGATACGTGATGCCCACGGATGGCTCAAATACCTGGTAATCAATACTCCCTTCGTCCTGATGGTCCCGATATTTAACCAGGGTATGTTCATACTGGATAAATGCTTCGAACTGCTGGTCTTTGCGATACCGCTGGGTGATCCGCCCGGCCCATTGATTGAAATTATCGGAATCTTCCAGATCGGTTGCCGTCAGGGAAAGATCCGCCTCAATGCCCCATCGGGGCAGATACCAGTAAGTGATGCCCAGGGACGGCGTGTGCTGATCGGTATCTTCAACCGCCGGGTCATCATTTCTCAACAGGGCATAGGCGTATTGAACATAAAATGAATCGGACGCACCGAACTGCCGGGTCATGCGAACCGATGCCGTATTGGTATAATAAGGCTCACGCCCCGTTCGATGGGTCGGGTCTGCCTGGATCAGGGGGTCGTGAGAAATCGAACTGACGATTTCTGATTCCGGGGCCGGGTCTTCGGTATACAAAAATGCATCTTCCACTTCGATTCTCGTATTCCTGGAAGCGGCGACCCAGGCGCTTAATACGGCTTCATGTTGCCAGGAGTTAAAATCAGAGTGGTCGGCATAAAAACTGTATCCCGGATTGTACGAAACAGAGATACCGTTTTCCCGCTGGGTTACCGCGAGGGTAAAGCCGGGAGACACCGTTGTAATGAAATCGTCTACTTTGTTATCCGATGCTAAAAAGAGATTGTCGTTGTATTCTTCCGATATCGATACGGTAGGTGTAAAAGTGATCTGATACCCAAAGGCCGACGTTGTGGCAAGCAGCCATACGCAGGCAGCCATTTGAAAAATAAATAATTTTGATCTCATTGATACCTCCGCAAAAACGTGGGGTGGAAGGAATATGCACGCGACCGGGATACTACCGGCAGAGGACGCGAACGCGCTGCTTAGCCGCCATGCAAGTTACCGGCCGGCTTTAAAGATCAGGGGACGATGATCGTATCGTTATCTTTCAATTTGATATTCTGGCTGAAATCCCTGCCTTTGACAATATTTTTATAATTCACCCGGATCATCTTCTCTTTTCCATTTTCGTTTCGCAGCAGGATGATCTCTTTTTTTGATGCCCACTGGGTAAATCCGCCGGCCAGTGCGAATGCCTGCAGGACGGTCAGATCCCGGACCAGGTTGTATTCCCCGGTATTGACGACTTCACCCAGGATATAAAACTTTTTAACCGTCGGTGTCCGGACCGTCACCGTTACCACCGGGTTGCTGACATAGTCCTTCAGCCGCTTCTCAATATCCGCTTTTACTTCCATCGTGGTCCGGCCGGCCGCCTGAACATCGTTTAAAAGAGGAACGGTGATCATGCCGTCGCTACGCACCAGCACCTCCGGTCTGGAAAAATCCGGCTCTTTCCAGGTCACAATCTCGAGAATATTGCCGGATTCGATCTTATAGGGCGGGGGGGCCGGTTTCTCCTGGCTGATCGACACACGCGGCGTCAGCAAAAGTAAAACCAAAAACATGTAAACGAAGCTTAAACAAGGTGTCCTTTTCATACCCCTATCTCCTTCATGCGGTAATGACCATACCTACCGGAGGGTTAGATAACAGCTGCAAAATGCTGCCTGTCCGGTTGTCTTTTATCGAGCGCCCCTGCCAAAGAGCACTGTTTTAACGGTACGAAAAACAATAACGATATCCATCAGGAGAGACATGTTTTTAATATAAAAAAGCTCATAATTCAATTTTTCGACGGCATCCGCCACAGAGGCGCCATACCCGTAGCTGACCTGTGCCCATCCGGTCAGCCCCGGCTTTACAGTAAACCGTTTACCATAATACGGGATATCTTTCTCCAGTTTTTTAACAAAAAATTCCCGTTCCGGCCGCGGGCCGACAAAACTCATGTCGCCTTTGAGCACGTTCCAAAGCTGCGGAAGCTCGTCCAGACGCCATTTCCGGATAAATTTTCCCACACGCGTTATCCGCGGATCATCATCTTCCGCCCATTTCGGGCCACTGAGCTTTTCGGCGTCATTGACCATCGACCGGAATTTATAGACCCGATAGGGTTTTCTTTTCTCTCCAACCCGTTCCTGGGAAAACAGGACCGGGCCCCTGGACTCGAGCTTTATGATGATAGCAAGGAAAACAATCAATGGAAAAAGTACAATGATCATCCCGGCGGATATGGCCAGATCCAGCAACCGCTTTAAATATCGTTTCACGTGCGAATGGCGGAACCCTTCCGAAAAGATCAGCCAGCCCGGGTTGAGTTGCTCAACCGACAGTTTTCCCGTTAATGTCTCATAAAAACTGTTTCCCTCGATAACATCAATCCCCCGGACACGGCAGTCAAGCAGCACTTTTAAAGGAAATCTGTTCCTCTTTTCTTTCAGGGCAACGATGATTTTTTTAATATCCAGCCGCCGGGTGGATTCAAGCAGGTGATCACAGTCGGCCAGGGGAAGGGCGGGGATTTTTTCCGGTTTCTGGAGGGAAGGCGCGCCGGCTTCCGTCACGACCATGGCAATTTCATACCCGCAGTCTTTTTTGTCGGTGATTTCGTCATAGATATTTTGGGCCAGATCGCCGGAGCCCATGATAATAATTTTCTGATTGAAAACACCCCGGTCCAGAATAAACGTATAAGCTATCCGCCAGGCAAATATTAAAAATATCGCCAGAACAACGCTGAAAATATACGCCCAGCGGCTGATAATCAGGCCGGGAAAAGAAAAGAATATAACCGCCAGAATGATCGAAGAAAACCCCAGCGCCTGGAGCAGCCGGATAATGAGTTCGGAATAAGTGTCAATGACCTGCAGATCGTAAAGATCATTATAGTAGAGGCAGGCGATACAGACCACTGTGATCAAGATGGCCTTGCGGCTGAACAAAAGATAAACCGATACAGAGTTGCCAGTCAACAGCCAGTTGGAAAGGACCACGGAAAAAAAAATAAAAAAACCTTCACCGAGCATAAAGGCAATATTTCGCACCGGATAGTATTGTTGGAGAATCCTCAGCATCATGGCATCCGGTTCACTGGTACATCTCGTATTTCTTATAGGCGGAAAAGGGCCGGTTAAAACGGTTGAGGACGACCCCCAGTATCTTTTCCCTGCCCAGTTTTTTAACCAGTTCTTCCACCATCTCCCGCGGGGTGCTTTCACATTGAACCACGAGGATAATGCCATCCACCTGACTGGCAATCGCCACCGGTTCCGCCGTGGCGGATGGCGGCGGTGAATCGATGAGTATGATCCGGTCTCTATTTGTATTTTTAAGCGTCTTGAGAAGCCTGGCCATCCGCTTGGACGAGAGCAGCTCGGCTGAATGAAACGATTTGCTGCCGGCCGGCAGCAGGCTGAGCCTTTTGACAGCCGTTCTCTGGATCAGAGAATAGATCTCCATGCCCTTGATAAGATGATCGCTCAGGCCGGGTACCTCCCGAAACCCAAACCGGGTATGCAGGGATGATCGCCTCAGATCACAGTCCATCAATAAAACCGGCTCTTCCAGGCTCCTGGCCAGGCTGACAGCCAGATTGGAAGTTAAGAATGATTTCCCTTCGCCCTTGTTGACACTGGTCACCAGGATGCACTTGCTGCTGTTTCCCGGATTCTGGAAAAGAAGGGTTGCCGCCAGTTTTCGGAACTGTTCCGCTTCAACTGACTGGGGATTGAAATAAGATACCAGACTGCGGTCAAGATGATGGGCTGTCGGGCTTATCGACAGGGAGAGCGGCGAAACATTCGTCTTTCTTTCCGTGCTCTCCGCCGATTCAAAATCCATCTCTTCAGAGCGAGGGGATGGATCCACTGCATAGTGCTGCGATTTTTCCAGTGCGTCGTATAATTTTCCCAAGGGGCGTATCCCTCCTTACCAGGCGAAAAATCAGATTTGAATATATCTGCTTATTATTTTGAGCATGGCATCCTGTCCCTTAAACGAGATCAATGCAAACCCCGTCAGCAGTGTCAGGGAAATGGCCAGCGATACCACGCTCAACAATTGATTGGCCCTTTTGAGCAGTCGGTCTTTCCCCGTGGCCACAACGGGGATGGTTGCCAGCAGGCTGACCCCCAGTGATTCCACATCCTCGGGTCGTCGAAAAGATGTATCAAGATACTCGAGAAGAAAAATGATTCCCCCGCCAATACCCAGACCTGCCGCAAGGAACAGGATAAACAGTTTGCGCATATCCGGTTTGACCGGCCGCTGGGGCAGGGAAGCCGTATCCAGAATATGAAACTGCTCTCCTTTTTGCTTTCTTTCCATGTTAACGGCAATATCCGCTTCCAGTTTTCTGGCCAGCAGAGAGTTATAAGCCGTCTGGATATTTTCATAGTCCCGCCGCAGGGACGCCAGCTCCTGTTCCCTTTTCGGCGTCCCTTCAACCCGGCTCTGGTAAATCGCGATCTGTGCCTGGGTTTCTGCTACTTCAGCTTCCAGTCGGCTAATCGCCATGCGGCTTTCTTCTCTCTGGGTGACCAGCGCTGGATTTATCGCCGGACGGACGCTGGGGGCGGGCGCCGGTCCCGCACCGGTGGACGTCGACGCTGCAGCAGTTGCCGGTTTCGATTGCCGGGCTTCTTTCTCAAGATCGGCGATCATCTTTTTCACTTTTACAACATCGGGATGCTTTGATGTATAGCGGGCACTCAACACCGCCAGCTGTTCTTTTAAAACTTCCAGGCTGGATGATCTGCCGACATCGGCCCCTGCGGTTCCGGTCGGCGCCTGGCGAACGCTTGGCGGTGGCGGTGGCGGCGTGGCAATCTGCTGCTGGACCAGGGCCAGCCGGCTCTTTTCTTCTCTCAAGCTCTGGCGACGGTCAGTGAGTTGCGTCTGGAGCCGTTCCAAAATGGCCAGATTGCTCTGCAATTGCTCGGGCAGTTCGCCCATGTATTTTTTTCGATGATTTTTCAGCTTCTTTTCAACGGCCACCAGGCGCGTTCGCATTGTCGACAGTTCTTCATTTAAAAAATCGCTGGTGCCCAGGGCCTGAGATTCCCTCGATTTTAGATTTTCATTGATGAAATAGGATGCCAGGGTGTTGGCGATATTCATGGTTTTTTCAGGATTGCCGCCCCGGTAGGAAATGGAAAAGGCGTCGTTGCCCCCCCGACCATGGGTGATTTTAACGTCGATCCGTTTTCGAAGGATTTCAAGCTTGTCTTCCGGATACAGCTTGTCGTATTCCGGCCCGGAAAACAGATGGAATTCGTTAACAATTCTATCCAGATTGGTCCGGCTGTTGATCTGTTCTGAAATCGTTGCAATTCTCGCCCCTGGACTCGTTGTAACGATGGAGCGCACATAATTTTGCGGCACCCGCTGGGGTTCAATTAAAATCAGGGTCGAAGCCTGATAGACTTTTGGCGCCCAGATTGAATAAAATATGCCCGCCACCATAGCGAGGCAGAAAGGGATAATGATATACCAGCGTCGTCGTAAAATGACATCGATGATATATTCGGGCGTGATGTTGACCGGCTTTTTTTGCATAACACAGACCTTTTGGAATAATTTTACGTTTGGGGTGTTAAAATTCCTATATCAATTCAGTTGCGCAGCTTTATTTCCAGTAAACGATAAACCCGACGGCCGCCACGGTCAGGATAAACAGCCCGGCAAAGGCAAGGGCCCAGGATGCTGACCGCTTTTCTCGCGGCGGGGCGCCGGCTTCCGGCTGTCCGGGGGGGAGTGGGCCCGGCGGGCTGGCTTCCGGCTGTGTTGCCACTGACATGCTTGCCTCCGGTTGGGCTGTCTCCTGTGTGCTGGCTTCCGATTGGCTATCAACGGGATGGGTACCCAAATCAGTATGGATCTGAAGATTGCCGGCACATTCGGTAATAATGCCGCGCCGAATCGTTTTCGCCTCCTCGACGAAACCGCTCACCAGGGCCAGATCGCAAATAATATTGATCAGTCGGGGATATCCTTTTGAAAAGCGATAGACTTCATCGATGGCCCCTGAATTGAAAATTTTCCCTTTGGCGCCGGCCACTTTCAGACGATGCCGGATGTACTCTCCGGTCTCCCCCTGTGTGAGGGGGGGAATATGGTAACTGATCGTCATCCGTTGACGAAGCGCCCGGCATTCCGGCCCCTTCAGCATGTTGATAAATTCATTCTGCCCCACGAAAAAAATATTAATCAACTTGGTGTAGTGTTTTTCAATATTGGATAGATTTCGCAGTTCCTCCAGGATTTCCGGTGTCATGCGCTGGGCTTCGTCAACGACCAGCAGCACTTTTTTATTTTTTACGAAGGTCGTATTTAAAAAATTGGTGAAATGACGAATGAACGCCCCTTTCGTGTCGAACCGCATATTCAAATCAAATGCCGCTGACAGATGATTAAAAAAGTCAATTGTTTCAAGATGCGGATCATATATAACCGCCATAACCACATCGTCGCCCAGAGATTCTTTCAGGGCATTGATAAGGGTTGTCTTTCCAGTACCCACATCTCCGGTCAGCAACAGGCAGCCCTTGTTTTCCATGATGCCGTATTGCAGCATGGCCAGCGATTCTTTATGCTTTTCGCTGAACCAGAGAAATTCAGGATCGGTTGTAATTTGAAACGGCTTGGCGTCTAATTGATAAAAAGAAAGATACATGGCATAGCTCCGCCTGGTGGATTACATCCCACCTTTTTAAACCCAGTTGTTTGTCGTGTCCAGTTCAAGCGATACATCCGTATCTGTGGATCATTGAGCGTATTCCAGCCAGCTGCAGGACCCCTTTTCAGGTGCCGTCAATTCAAATTGTACGCCTTTATCTTGTTGAGCAATGACTTGTAGCTGATCGTCAGCGTTTTTGCGGCCTGTCGACGGTTCCAGTTTGTTTTTTCGAGTACCAGTTTCAAAATTTCCGATTCAATCCGACCGATAACGCGCCGGGTGATCTTTTTGAGATGAACGCCCCGTTCTGTTTTTTTCTTATTTTTCAGGGTCATCTCGCTGAGCTCGTGGATAATCTGATCTTCCCGGACCGCTCCCAGTTTTTCGGAAAGAAAGCGCTCCATTTCCGCCACATTTTCCGGCCAGTCATACTTGGAAAACACCATTTTAGTTTTGTCGGAAAAACTGAAATGGCGGGCACCTGATTCTATACAATATCGGGTCACAAAATAATCGACCAGCAGAGGAATATCCGGTTTTCGCTGCCGAAGAGGCGGCATATCTATCCGGATGACATTTAACCGGTAATACAGATCTTTCCGGAATAATCCGCGATGGACCAGCTGATCTATCTGGGTTTCACCGGATGCAATGAGCCGGATATCATCAGGGTAATTTTCCTGAAAAAAATGCAGCAATGTTCCCTGCAGAGACAGGGGGAGCCTGTCAATGGATTTAATATAGATGGTACCCCCACCGTTTTTTAATAACTCACGGTCGCCGTCTGAAATCATTTGCTGATGATTCCAGGTATATCGGCTCTGACCGGTTCCAGTAGTTTCAGAAATCTGCCGGGGCACATCCACGCGGATGAAAGCATCTTCATTGTCATTTGAAGCCAGATGGATCCTGATAGCCAGCAGTTCCCGCCCGGTCCCGGTTTCACCCTGAATGAGGACCGCATCGCGGTTATACCCCAGGCTGGCGATCATCTTTTTAATACGGAGCATTTCAGGTGTATTGCCAACCAATATGGGCCCGGGGCGTTTTTTACCGGCGCCCAGGGACGCTTTTTCCATAGCCGTATCAATGGCTGTTTTTATTTTCCCGGGATGACAGGGAAGTGACCCCACGCTGGCGGGTAAATCCGAACCAATGGCAGCCAGGTCATTGACACGGGAGCTGTCTGAAAATATCAAAACCGGGTGGTTGAAATTGACAAATAACAATATATTTAACAGTCGCGAGACGGTATCCGGTGATCCCGACTGGAAAATAATCAGATCCGGGTCAATAGAGATAAAGTTATTGTAAAAGGCGCTTTCCTTATCAAACGTGTAAACAACATGCCCCGTCTGCCTGGCCACGGAAGGCAAAAAACCTGCCCGTGCCGGGGCATCCTCGAGAATGACTATTTTTGATTGAGAAGCATCCATTAAATCCATCGCCGAAAGCGATCCATGCCAATTAATTTATCGAAACATACAATAATAATGCGATCGAGAGAGCAACTGCATGGTAGAGACAGCAAATCTTATACCATTATATGGTATTTTATCACAATTACTGGCAATATAATTAATATATTTTTTATTATATTGAAATAATTACATTTATATGGCAATTTTTGTTTTTAAACTATTCCCGGACGTGGTCTGCCCGATTAGCGGGCAGATCACACCTGGGTAATTTAATTCATATTTTATGGATCTTCTTTCCCTCTTTATGTAATTATCATTCCCATGGCATGTAAGTGGGTATTCCCGCATATTATTCACTGTATCTTTCAGACCATCTATGGTATCAACCGGTATTCAAACGATAAATCATGATTACTTTACCGTTCCGCACATCGCAGACGGCAGTGTAACAGCTCATCATGCATCAATGGATAATCATGTCCTTTATCCATCAGCACGGCAGCGGCAGCGCGGTTAACCATGACCCTGCCAATCTACGGGGTCTGGCCATGGGGTTTATTCATAAAGGCTCCCTGGCATGCGGGGAAATAATGGCACTGTTTTCCGGTGGGATCAAAATCGAGGGGAGATACCAATGGAATCGTCTTCAAAATTGCTCATCATCGATGATGACCAAAGTATCCTGGATTTGTTGGAAAATTTCTTACAGGCCATCGGCTATGATGTGGTCTGTAAAGCCAGCAGCCTGGACGGCTTGAAAGAAATTGAGAACAGACAAAACCGGTTCGATCTGATTATCACCGACCTGGTCATGCCGGACATCAGCGGCATTGGACTGATTTCAATTCTGAAGAAAGATTACCCGCAGATTCCGATTATTGCCATTACCGGCAAAGGCGCGGAACCGGAGAAGCTTTCCATGGAAGCCAAGGCGGATGCCGTTTTGCAAAAACCCTTTGAGATGTCGCACCTAAAAAAACTAATCGCTGAATTACTTTGCCCCTCCGGTTGATCAACCTGCGAAAAGCAACAGTAAAAAAACAATTGCAATAAACATTATGGATGGAGCCATCGATGTCGCCGCCATTAATCGGAGCCAGCAAAGACATACTAAAGATCAAGGAGCTGATCAGCCGGGTTTCTCACGCCGGACTCAATGTCATCATTACCGGCGAAAGCGGCGTGGGTAAAGAAGTCGTCGCCCAGGAGCTTTACCGCCAGTCCCCGCGATCCGACAAGCCGTTTGTCAAAATCAATTGCGCCGCCCTGCCCGAGACACTTTTGGAAAGTGAATTGTTCGGATACGCCCGGGGTGCATTTACCGGGGCGGTAAAACGAAAACGGGGAAAATTCGAACTTTCCCACCAGGGGGTGTTGCTACTCGACGAACTCGGGGATATGCCGTTTTCCCTGCAGGCCAAGCTCTTGAGAGTCCTGCAAAGTGGCGAGGTTATTCCCCTGGGAGCGGAAAAAGAAATAAAAATAGACACCTGGATCATTGCCACCACCAATCAGGAGCTTGAGCGCCAGATCGCCCGGCAACAGTTTCGGGAAGACCTGTATTACCGGCTCAACACGATCAGCATCTATATCCCCCCCTTGCGGGAACGCCCCGAAGATATCCCGCTTTTGATTGACTATTATTCCCGCCGATATACATCTCAATACTTAAGCAAAGAAACGCTGGATGCGGCGACCATTCAGGCACTGTCGGCATATGCGTGGCCCGGTAATGTGCGGGAACTTCAAAATGTTTTAAAGCGAATCCTGGTCATGGGCGACAGCAGAAAAATTATCTCGCAGCTGAATAACCCCACCCAGGCACGGGAAAATTTTGACATCGATGCCGACCGGATTCTTGAATCATCATTTATCCAGCAGATCCTTGAATTCGAAAAACAATATCTGAAAAACAACCGCCTGCTGGCATTAAAAGATGTCCGCAAAAAAGCGCTGGGCATTGTTGAAAAAGAAGTGATTTCATCTGTGTTGGAAAAAACCGGGGGAAACAAAAGCAAGGCCGCCAGAATTTTAGGCGTCAGCTATAAAACGTTATTGACCAAAATCAAAGAGCTGGACATATCCTGATCGCGATGGGAAAATCACAATCCGAAGCCAACAACGGACAGGCTGCTATCCCGACGATATCAGCCAGGGATCTTGACGCGATGGCGCCTAAGCGATGTGTATTGATATTATGCTGCATTCTTCTGCTGTTTCCCTCGGCATGCGTGCTCAAAAAAGAACTTGGGCCCGGGGAAACCGGGCATGCCGCCGGACGCCACCCGATTTTTAAAGCGGATAAAATCATTGAAAAACTGACCCTCGAAAATAATCGACTGGCGGAAAAAAATGCTCGCTGCATCGATGAGCTGTCAAAAACAGCGGCAGAGCCCCCCCCTCCCCCGGCGGCGGCCCAGGCCGATTGCCTGGCGAAGGTTGACAAGCTGAATACCCGAAACAGAGAACTGGAAAAAATAAAGGAGAGTTTAACCGGCAAAGTCAGCCGCCTGAAACTTGAAATTAAGAAGAGAGATTCGATTATCGAGCTTCAGGAAAACGTCATCCAGTTGCTGGATGACACCAAAAAAACCATTGAAACCAGCCTGAAAGAGCAGATTGCCAAAAAAATGTTTGAGATCGAATCAACAAATGGCCGGGTAAAAATGGTATTGAAAGATACCCTCCTCTTCAGCCCGGGCAGCCTGGAAATCAATCCGCGAGGCCGGCGGCTTTTATTGAAAATCGCCGCATCGGTCAAATCAAAGAAGGGCCAGAATATTGCCGTTGAAGGGCATACCGACAATACGCCCGGTAAAAATTATGCCACCAACTGGGACTTGTCTGCTGCCAGATCGATAGCCGTTGTCCGGTTTCTCCAGGATGTGGCCGGGATCGATCCCGCGAAACTCTCGGCGGTCGCTTATGGATCCAGCCGGCCGATAGCGGAAAATAACACGGAGGAAGGGCGCCGCCAGAACCGGAGAATCGAACTGATCATTCACTATGAAAGCCCCGCTGAATAAGGATATAAATCTCAATTAAAAGGAAACTTTTCCGGAAACACATAGAGCAGCAATAAGAGGGCCTGTGGCACGTAAAAAACAAATTCTTTTTTCAACACACCTGATGACCGCCGTCGTTATTCTGGTAACCGGCTCTGTCCTTTTAATATCAGTCGTATTGTATTTCTATTTAGGCAAGCGACTCGATTCCGAATTCCAGAAAAAAATGCGGGCACAAAAAGGCCGGGTGGAGATTGTTTTAAAAAATCGACTGGAGGAACTGTCAAAAGACGTTACCGATCTCAGCAAAAACAATTCGCTCCGGGTCACAATGATGATGGACGACACCTCTCAGATGGAAGCGCAGATCCGGCAGTTTAATTCCGGCATCCGAGGCGTCTCTTTTTATGTCCAGAAAGCGGGCCAGACCTATTTTTACCCTCTGATTCATCCCAACCTCTCTGCCGCGATTGTTGAATCGATTAAAGCCGGCCCCCTGGACGGTGAAATCATCGAAGATCAGGGGCGCACCCAGCTGTTGTGGTGGCTGGAAGCACCCATCATGCATAAAGACGAAAGGATGGGCAGCACTTTCGCATTGTATGACATGCTGATGGACAAGGCGCTGACCGCTGATATCAATCGTGTCATCGATGATGATATCCTGATTCTCAAACCCAGCGGATTTGTCGGCCTGACGCGCGATACGAAAATTACGCTGGATCCAGAATCTTATCAAAAAATTGTTACCAGCGGAAAGCTTTTTCATATCGGTTCCGATATGGCCGTGCTCCCCTTGAATGGGTTTAAACATTTATATTTTGCGTCTTCACGCCGGGCGCTGGTCGCCGAGAAAAGAAATATCGCCCGTCTGATCGGTATTTTTACCTTTTCTGTTTTAACGATGTCCGTCCTGTTCTCGATTCTGCTGGGCCGGCGGATGGCGCGCCCCTTACGCGAAATGGCCAACAAGGCATATCAAATATCCAGCGGAGCGAAGAATATCACCTTTGAAACAGGCAGGGAGGGGTACGCTGAGTTTAATCGATTGTCGGAAGTATTTAACGACATGCTCACCAAACTCAGACAGATGGAGGAAAGAACCCGATATACCGAACTTATGGAAAATGTAGATGATGCGGTATATCTGGTCGATTCCGGCGGGAAAATTGTCCAGGCCAATGAAGCCACCTCCATCCAGCTCGGCTATGTTCCCGGTGCATTGTTAAATCTCAGCCATGAGGCAATCCTGCCGCCGGAAGATGCCCGGATGCTACAGACACAGCTGTTTACATCCACAGATCACCCGGCGGACGCGAAAATAACCTTTGAAACGCTGCACATCGGGCTGGGAGATAAGTGCATACCGGTTGAAATCAAAGCCCGCGTGATCACCTACCGAAAACAAGTCGTCATCTTAAATGTCGCCCGGGATATCAGCGAGCGAAAGAGTGCGGAAAACGCGCTGCGTGAAAGCGAAGAGCGGTACCGCTCGGTGGTGGAAAGCTCACATGACGGCATCCTTATCATCGATGAGCAACAGACTATTATTTATGCCAATGCGCAACTATGCCGGATCCTCGGATACCCACTCAGTGATATAGGCGGCAGAAAATTTGGCGATTTTTTTCCAGATAATCCAGACCTGCTTGATATCGACCCGGATCTTATAGATTCCACAATACCATTGAATACCCAGAAAAACTGTAATTTTATCAATAAAAATGGTGACCGTCGACATGGAAGCATTCGCTTTACACGGATTACCGACTCCAAGGGCAATCAAAAAACCGTAGTCCAGCTGCTGGATATATCCAACCAGCTGCAGGCGGAACAGGAAAAAAAACAACTCGAGGCACAGCTGCTCCATTCCCAGAAAATGGAGGCCATCGGGACTTTGGCCGGCGGTGTGGCGCACGATTTCAACAACCTCCTGCAAGTCATCAATGGATACACCGAATTGCTGCTGGCGATGAAAGACAACAACGACCCCGAAGCCCTGCATCTCGGAGAAATTAAAAACGCCGCCCGACGGGCCAACGATCTGACCGATCAACTGCTCACTTTCAGCCGCAAATCGGAAAGCAGTTTGATGGTGGTCAATCTGAACGATGAAGTAAAGCAGGGATACCGCCTGCTCGAAAGAACCCTGACCAACATGATCGAGGTCCGGATGTATCTGGATCCAGATTTGAATCTGATCAAGGCCGATCCGGGTCGTCTGCAACAGGTTATCATGAACCTTGGCGTCAATGCCCGTGATGCCATGCCGGATGGGGGTAAATTAATCATCGAAACCAAAAATACTTTCCTGGACGAGGTTCACTGTCGGAAATACCTGGAAGCCGTACCAGGTGATTATGTGCTTTTGTGTGTAACCGACAACGGCCTTGGCATGGATGAAGAAACCATCAAGCATATTTTCGAGCCCTTTTTTACAACTAAAAAAACCGGGAAGGGGACCGGACTCGGGATGGCCATCGTCTATGGCATCATCCAGGATGCCGGTGGATATATTACCTGCTACAGCGAACCGGAAATCGGCACGACATTCAAAATATACTTCCCCATGGTAAAACCGCCGGACATGCCGCCATCTGCCGCCGAAGATGCCCCTGCAACGGGGGGAGATCCCCTGCCGCCGATTGGCAAACACGCCACTGATGAAGAAACGGCTAAATTAATAGGCAGCGAGACCATCCTGCTGGTGGATGACGAAAGACGGATTCGGGAGCTTGGTATCACGCTGCTTTCCAAGTTTGGCTACACGGTCGTTACTGCCGTTAACGGTCTGGATGCCCTGACTGTGTATCAGGAAAATGGGGGCGAAAAGGGCATCGACCTGATCATTCTCGACCTGATCATGCCCGAGATGGATGGGGGTAAATGCCTCCAGAAATTAAAAGAACTCAATCCCGGGGTGAAAGTGATCATGTCCAGTGGATATTCCTTCACCGGCTTTTCAAACGATTTCAACAAGGAAGGGGCCAAAGCGTTTATCAGCAAACCTTATGAATTAAAACGTATGCTTAAAACAATCCGGGATGTTATAAACGAGGAGGCGCCGGATCTGTAACCGGTCGGAAGCAGCCGCTGTTTAGAAATTTTCCACCCGCCTGTTCAATCCCGGTTCACCGGCAATATATCATTAATCGGGCGATTTTCAAAATATTCGACATATCCAACGGGTATGTCGAATATTGTTATTTCCCCATCGCTTGATAGACCCGGGGCGGATCGAGCTGGAAATCGCCGGTTTTGATTGCAATATTACATAAATTTTATCCAACTATCCCTTGATTTTTTTTTTTTTTGCCTTTATACATACACAATCCATTTCTCTACATGGCAAAAACACTTCTCAGCAGAAAGAGAATAAAATATGGCCACAGCGGATGTAACCCGGAAATCTGGCAACCGAAAAGGGTGGTGGTTCGGATTGGCCGCTGGTGTTGTTTTAACCATTGTGGCAGTACTGGCCTCCGGATTCATGATAGAGAACACCAGCAAGGATTCCTTTTGCGCCTCATGCCATGTCATGGAGCCTTTCAGAACAGCGTGGCAGCAGGCTGTTCATGGCGGTAACAACAACAAGGGATTTTCCGCGCAATGCACCGACTGCCATCTCCCCCACGACAATTTTCTTCGGTATCTTGTCACCAAGGCCAAAAGCGGCACCAACGATTTTATCCAGAATTTCCGCATTGACGGCGCCACCTATGACTGGGCCGGCAGGGCTGAAGAGCGGCGCACCGAATTCACATTCGAAAGCGCCTGTCGACGGTGCCACCATGACCTGACGCCCGCAGGTCTCCCGATGGGCGGGCTGATCGCTCACCGGACATTTTTACTGGGTGAAACGAACAAAACATGTGTTGATTGTCATTCCCACGTGGGCCATAAAAATTTGATTGAAATGACGGATGCGTTTTTTAAAAAATCGAGCACGATTTAAACCGGATCAGTTTAAAACAAGATTGGATTTAAACAAGGAGGGCGCAATGAAAAAATTGGTCGGCAGAATCGGGGTCGTGTGTATTGTTCTGCTTGTAGGCGGCGTATTCACCATCGCGGCGGCTACCGAGCAGGGGCAATATCCGAACCTGTCTGACAAAAAGGAACTGGTGCTGAAAAGAGGCTTTTCAAAAGAAGCGCTCCAATGCATCGAGTGCCACGCCAAAAAAATGCCGGGGACCGTTGCCGCATGGAAAGAAAGTACGATGAGCCATGCCGGAATCTCCTGCTACGACTGTCATTCGGTGGATAAATCTTCTCCGATGGCCAGCCAGTGCGAGGGACTCAAGGGAACGGATACGTACATCTCACCCATGGTGTCCTCCAAAACCTGTTCCCGGTGTCATCCCCAGGAAGTCGAGCAGTTTCTCAAAAGCGGTCATGCCAAGTTATCCAGCTCGGCCGTCTGTGACCCGAAACGGGGTGGCCTGCAGAAATTGATCTATCAGCATGAAGGGTGCGGGTTTATGGACAACGCCAAGCTCGACCTGTCCACCGGCAAAACCCCCACGGGCCAGCCGGCGTACCGTCGCGCCTCCCGAACTTCCGGCTGTCAGATGTGCCATGGTACCCAGGTCGAACTGGGTCCGGATCATAAACCAATCAACGAAACCTGGCCCGGTGGCGTGGGAACGCGGTACCCGGACGGTTCCATCGGCACCTGCACGGTCTGTCATACCCGGCATAAATTTTCCATTGCCGATGCCCGTAAACCCGAAGCCTGCGCGGCCTGCCATCTGGGGCCGGATCATCCGGATATTGAGATCTATTATGAAAGTAAACATGGCCAGCAATATCTGGCCCATGGCGACAGCTGGAAATACGACAGCGCGCCGGATACATGGGAGCCGGGGGACTATACTGCCCCGACATGCGCAACCTGTCACATGAGCGGGATCGGTGAATTATCGACCACTCATAATATAAACGACCGGTTGAAATGGGACTTGATGCACAAGACAAGTGTCATTCGCAGCGGTGAACGCGGCAATGGCGAAAAAGGCGATAAATTAATGCAGAAAGTGTGCGTTAACTGCCATGGAAAAACGCACACCACCGCCCAGCGGGCTACTTTGGATAATGCGGTGGCCCTGTATAACAAACAATGGGCCGGTGCGGTGAAAATGAAGGAAGAGCTCGCAGGAAAGAACCTGCTTAAAAAGGGCGACCCCTGGCGGGATGGTTTCCAGGAACTGATGTATTACCTGTGGCATCATACCGGCCGCCGGGCGCGTCAGGGCGCGGCCATGAATGCGCCTGATTACGCCCACTGGCATGGATTTTTCCAGATGCAGCAGGTCTACAAAGATCTTCAGAATATTCATGATTACCGTATAAAGAATAACAAGATCGAAGAGCTGAGCACGGTGATGAGTTCGGCGCCGTATTAAATCCGGGCAATGGTCCCTCCGTGGAGGGATCATTGCGTTATCTTGCGCCCATATTAAAAATCCCCGCTTTGGCGGGGATTTTTTTTTGGCCGGTTCACGCCCGCCGATCTGCAGGGAAAACCATATGAATCCGCTGTATTTTGACCATAGCGCCACGACCCCGATTCGCGAAGAAGTCGTTGAAGCGATGCAGCCCTATTTTTCAGATATGTTCGGAAACGCATCGACCATTCACAGATTCGGGCAGACGGTTCGACAGAATCTCGAAGCCGCCCGTAAAACGGCCGCCGATATTCTCGGCGCGGATTCCAGAGAAATTATTTTTACCTCCGGGGGCACTGAATCGGATAATCTGGCCCTGCAGGGGACCGTTCAGGCGGAAAAAAATCCCCGCAGTCATATTATCACCTCTGCCATCGAGCATGCGGCTGTTTTGAATCCGTGTCGTCACCTGGAACAACTGGGTGTGACCGTCGACTATCTACCGGTGAGGCCAGATGGCATTGTGGATCCCCAGACGGTTGAAGCAGCCATCAGACCCGATACAACGATCATTTCCATCATGCTGGCCAATAACGAAGTCGGCACCCTGCAACCGATCCGGGAAATCGGAGAACAAACCCGGGCCCGGAACATTATTCTGCATACCGACGCTGTCCAGGCCCTGGGCAAAATCCCGATAGATGTCAATCGCCTCAACGTTGACCTGCTTTCCGTTTCGGGCCATAAGATTTACGGCCCCAAGGGAACCGGCCTGCTGTACGTACGATCGGGGACCCCCCTGGCACCGCTTTTTTTCGGTGGCCACCACGAACAGGGGATGCGGCCGGGTACGGAGAATGTGGCGGGAATCATCGGCCTGGTCCGGGCCATGGAACTGGCCGAAGCCGAGCGGGAAGACTTCTCGACGGCTACGCGATCTTTGCGGACGCTGCTGGAAACCGGTATCCGGGAAAAAATTGAAAACGTTCGATTCAACGGCGTCTCCGGCTGCCGACTGCCTAACATATCCAATATCAGCTTTGGCGACGTAGACGGCGACACCCTGCAGCTGGTCCTCGACAGCCAAAATATTGCTGTCGCCACCGGCGCCGCCTGTTCTTCCGGCTCCGGCAACGTATCGCACGTGCTGACCGCCATGGGGATTTCTCCCGAACTGGCCGGCAGCAGCCTGCGGTTTTCCCTGGGGCGGTTGAATACCGAGGCTGATATCCGTCGTCTGCTGGATCTGCTGCCGGACATGATTGCCGCACTCAGACAATAAATCATGCGAGGTGTTAAATGACGATCTCTCTGATTTACATCACCGCCGGAAACAAGACCGAAGCTATACGGATCGGTCTGGCACTGGTTGAGGAACATCTGGCAGCCTGCGTCAATATCATCGACGGCATGCATGCCATCTATCGCTGGGAGGGCAAACTGACGCAGGATACCGAAACGGTTTTGATTGCCAAGACCGTTCAGGAAAAGATAGCCGCATTAACAGAGCGCGTCACAGCGCTCCACAGCTACGACTGCCCCTGTATCGTCGCATTGCCGGTCACCGGTGGAAACAACGCTTTTCTCAAATGGGTGGCCGGGGAGGTCCAGTGAAAGACGCCATCAAACGGATCGCAGAAAAAATGCGCGCCGGTAAAAATATTGCCTTTACCGGCGCCGGTATCTCCACCGAAAGCGGCATTCCCGACTATCGCAGCCAGGGCGGAATCTGGGATGAATTCAAACCAGTCTACTTTGATGACTTCATGCGCCAAAAAAGCGCCCGCATCGAGTATTGGCGGCAAAAGGCGGCCATGTATGACGATTTGCAGAAAGCCAAACCCAATGCCGCTCATCTGGCCCTGGCCGATCTCTACCACCAGGGACGCCTGGCCGCCATCATCACCCAGAACATCGACGGCCTTCACCAGCAAGCAGGCATCCCGGATGAAGATGTGATCGAGCTTCATGGCAATACGCGGCGGGTACGTTGTATGTCCTGCAATGCGGTCTCTTCGGACCATGAGGCCTTTGCGCGTATTCAGGCCGGTGAGCCTGCCCCGGAATGTGCCTGCGGCGGTTACCTGAAGCCGGACACGATCTCCTTTGGCCAGGCCATGCCGGAAACCGAGATGAAACGGGCCACCGCACTCAGCCAAAGCTGCGACCTGTTTCTGGTGGTGGGGTCGACCCTGCTGGTTCAACCCGCCGCCCTGTTGCCCGACATGGCCCGCCGCAGCGGCGCCTTTCTGGCCATTGTCAATTTATCCGATACCCCTTACGATGCGGTATGCGATATCTGCATCCGGGAAAAAGCAGGGGATATTCTGCCACGGATCGCTGAAATGGTTCTCGATTAACGCCCGGTGGGAAATAATCATGAGGCTGGCCAATATATACCGGTACATATATATGAAAATACCGTTTGACCTGATGCCACAGTCAGCATAGAATTCCAGACCACTGCACGGCCAGACTCTCATCCATTTAGGAGCATCGATGCCACCCTCATTTCGTAAAACTAAAATTGTCTGTACCATCGGCCCGGCAACGGCGTCTAAAGATATGCTTAAATCGTTGATCCAGGCGGGGATGAACGTCGCCCGGCTCAACTTTTCCCATGGAGACCACAAGGGCCACCGGGAAATCATCAAAAAAATCAGGCAGGCCGCCCGGGAAACGGGCACTCCTGTGGGAATTTTGCAGGACCTGGCCGGGCCTAAAATCAGGCTGGGTAAAATAAGCGAACGCCGGCTGGTCGCCGGCGAAGAGATCGTACTGGTCAGCGGCAGCAAGGCCAGTGGTGATGCGCTGCCGGTCAACTACCCCTATCTGTGCCAGGATCTGGCCGAAGGCGAGTCGATCCTGCTGGCCGATGGCCGGGTAGAGCTCAAAGTGATGGCCGTGGAAGAAGACCGCATCCACGCCAAAGTCGTCAACGGCGGGATGCTGTCCGCCGGCAAGGGGGTCAATCTGCCCGCCAGTGACCTGAGAATCCCCGCCTTTACCGACAAAGACCGGGATGACCTTGAATTCGGGCTGGCCGAAGGGGTTGATTTTGTCGCCATGTCTTTTGTGAGGCACGAAAAAGATCTGGCCCCGCTGCATGCCCGGATTTCCAGCTGTACCCAGCAGCCTCTGCTCATCGCCAAAATTGAAAAACCCCAGGCCGTTGACAGGCTCGACCAGATCATTGCCGACGTGGATGGCGTGATGGTGGCCCGCGGTGATCTGGGCGTGGAAATGCCCCTGGAAGACGTTCCCCTGATTCAGAAAAGAATTATCCACCATGCCAGAACAGCCGGAAAAGTGGTCATTACGGCCACCCAGATGCTGGGTTCCATGGTGGATAACCCCCGGCCCACCCGGGCGGAAGTGACCGACGTGGCCAACGCGATTCTCGACGGGACTGATGCCGTCATGCTCAGTGAGGAAACCGCCGTGGGCCAGTTCCCTGTCAAAGCGGTTAACGTGCTTGACCGGGTTGCCCTTAAAACCGAAACCAGCCTTGATCCCAAACAGTTTTTCCGGGATGATATTCCCAAAAGTCTGCCCGTGTCCGCAGCGGCGGTCAGCCGGGCGGCGGCATGGATGGCCATTGATCTGCAGGCCGATCTCATTGTTGCCGCCACGACCAGTGGGTCCACCGCCCGGATGGTGGCCCGTCTGCGGCCGAAAAACCCCATCATCGGTTTGACTGCCAACCCCACAACCCACCGGCAGCTCTGCCTTTCCTGCGGCGTCATCCCGGCGCTGGTTCCCGCCTACGACGATTTCGACGAAATGCTCTGGCAGGTCAACCGCTATCTTAAAAGTGAATCTCTTGCCCATGCGGGCAGCCGCATCGTCCTGACCGCAGGTGCGCCTTTGAACGTTCCCGGTACAACCAACCTGATTAAGGTTTTAAAAATAGAGTAGGGCGGCGTTCAGCACGCCGGGATGCAGGCATTGCGCTTCCAATGACAGCGGCTTGTATAAAACAGTATTTCCGTGATATTGTTTTCCCAACTGACGATCTTTCCGCATCCAGAAGTATTGATTATTCATGCCCACACCTCGAATCATCCCCATTACCGATGTCGACCAGATCGATCTTGACCGGCACGGTCTGATCGAGGCGTCCGCCGGTACGGGGAAAACCTATACGATTGAAAATATGGTGGTGCGGCTTTTGATGGAAAAGCCCGACCTGGGGCTGGAAAATATTCTGCTTGTCACCTTTACCGAAAAAGCCACCTGCGAGCTCAAAAGCCGGATCCGGGAAAAAATCGAACAGGTCCGGGCCTTGCCGGATGTCCCGCCGGCCGCCGCCGCCAGGCTGGCCATCGCCCGGGACACCTTTGACACCGCACCCATTCACACGATTCATGGGTTCTGCCACACGATCCTGACAAATTTTGCCTTTGAGACCGACGCCCTCTTTCAGACCGATCAGGTTGACGACCGCCCCCTGATTCAACAGGCACTTCAAGCGCAGCTGCGCACCGGCTGGCCGGCACGTTACGGCCCGCTCCTGCCGCAGTTGCTGAAGATTTCAGATTTTCCCAGAAAAAAAACGGGCCTTACGGATACCCTTGTCAATATCGTTGCCAGTGGATTTTACCCGCCGGCCGGAGACCGGCTTCACCCCGACCCCCATGATGCCGACATCGGAGCACTGATCGATTCATTCACCCGGGCAATGGCCGCGCTCACCCCTCTGGCCGGCCCGGCAGCCGGGTTCGCCGATGCCTATCAGTCGCTTAATTTCCATGCCACCCGCCGAAAATCCATCCTGACCAAGATCTTGCGGCCCCTGGAAAAATGGCTGCCGGCCTGGGACCCGGCGCGGCCGGATCTGGCCGGTTTTGCCGATCTGCTCGACACCATGAACAGCTATTTACCGTTCAAGCAGTCCGGTCCGGCCATCATCAGGCCCCAAAAATACAACCGGGGCGGAGATAATTCTGAAAAGGTCTGCCCGCATCTTGATGACGTGATTGCCGCTTTAACCGCCGCCATCCGCACCTTTATATCTCTCAAGTACATTGTGGCGGCGGAAAGTATTCTCCGGCTGGGCACCGCAGTGGAAACAATCAAGGCGACGCATGGCTGGATCAGCTATGGGGACATGCTCAAGCAGGTGCACACCGCCCTGACCGGCCCCCGGGCCGGCCGGCTGCGGGATACGCTTCGCCGGCAGTACCGCTATGCATTTGTCGATGAGTTTCAGGATACCGATCCGATCCAGTGGCAGATATTTGCCAGCCTGTTTTTATCCGATGATACCTGCCGCCTCTTTCTCATCGGCGACCCCAAGCAGGCAATCTATTCGTTTCGCGGGGCGGATGTATTTACCTACCTGTCGGCCCGCCGGCAATTGCAGTATCTGGCCGGCCGTGGCCGCGCCGCCCTGTATTCTCTTTCTGTCAACTGGCGTTCGGCCCCGGCCCTGGTGCGCGGATTTAACCGGCTGTTTGCCACGGACGCCTGGTTTGGCCCGCCCGAGAACAGGAAATGGGACGAAATTGCCTATCGGCCCGCGGCCAGCCCGGAAACAGATGCCCTGCCCGAAACGATCCATCAGGACACATCCGGCCGCAGCGCGCTCAATTTCATCGACCTGCGCGGTGCTGACAGGACAAGCCAGGCCGCCATGAATCTGGCGCGCTTTATCGCCGGCGAAATCCGGTTTCTGACTTCCGGTGAACGGATACGGATCACACAGGCCAATGCGGCGCCCCGGGCACTGGATCCGGGAGACATCTGTGTTCTTGTCCGCAGCCGGGCCAATGCATTTCTCATTGAAAAAGAGCTGGCATCCCGCCGCATTCCCTGTTCCTATTATCAAAAACCCGGTCTGTTCGCCTCGGATGAGGCCTATTATCTCAGTGTGGTGCTGCACGCCATTGCCCGGCCAGCAGACAGTTCCCGGGTGAAAATGGCGCTCCTCACCCCGTTTTTTCAATTTGAACCCGATGATCTCTACGCCTGTGACGACCTGCCGGCCACCCATCCGGTTCGGCGGCTGTTTCTCAATTGGCGGCAACTGGCCCTTTACCGGCGATGGGGCGAGCTGTTCCATTCCCTGCTGATCGACAGCGGCCTGGCATTCCGGGCAGCGGCAACGCCTGAATGGGACCGGATTCAGGCAAATTACCAGCAGCTTTTTGCCAGCCTCGGCGCGCGGGCCCACCGCGATAACCTCGATTTTGACCGGGTCTGCGCCCTGCTGGACGGTTTTCGCCGGCAGACGATCCGTACCGATGGCGACGCCGATATTCATGAAATTGAAACGGAAAAGCGAAAAGTGCAGATCATCACCATGCACCGGGCCAAAGGGCTGCAGTTTCCCGTGGTTTTTATCGCCGGCGGCCTGACCCAAAAATCAAGCACCGCTTATCATTGTTTTCATCGCATGGATAGCGATTCTCCCGGCACTGCCTGCCGCATCTTCGATCTGACCCGGACCGCAGATCCGGCGCGGCATCAGCAGGAGGCCACGGACGAAGACAAACGGCTGCTTTACGTGGCCCTGACCCGGGCGCAGTTCAAGCTTTACATCCCTTTTTTTCCGGCAACGAGCCAGCGCGCCCATTTTGGCCCGGTGTGCCGGTTCATGGCCCGGGCCGTTAAAGAAGCTTTCGCCGATCCCGCCGGGGCCAGGGAAGCGGCCTGGCTCTCGCCGGAAACGGCTGTTTCGGCACCGGTTGCGCGGGAGATACCGGAAAAAAGCGCGCGCCTCCGGGAACTGCCGACGCGCCGGTTGCCAGCTGCCAACGGGTTTACCCGGCGCACCGCCCGGGTGGCGTCGTTTTCCAGTATCCACGCCGATGCGCACAAAACCGATGATGCCGCCCTGCCGGGGATCCGGTTTGACACCGATCGTGACCGGCTGCGCGAAGACGACGAAAGTACGGCCGCCGACGCGCCGGGCATCGCTCCGGCCACGCGCCCGGCCGATGAAATTCCCGGCGGGCGGGATGTGGGGTTGATGTTTCACGCCGTTTTCGAGCACATCGATTTCCGGGCCGTCCGTGCCCGGCCCCGGCACCTGCTCGACGATCCCGGCCCCCGTGATCTCATCCGCCGGGAAATGGCCCGATACGGCGTGGATGCCGGATTGGCGCCCCAGGTGGCCCGGGTTGTTGCCGATACCCTGACGACGCCGGTACCGCCCCTCGGCAACCGATTCTCCCTGGGCATGCTGGCCGCCGGCAACCGGCGGCATGAAATCGGTTTTTATTACACAATTGATAACCACCCGAACCGGCTGATCCGCGGGGTGGTTGACCTTGTTTTCCGCTGGCGCGACGTTTATTATATTGCCGACTGGAAGTCGAACGTTTTGGCCGACGGCTATGGACCGGACGCTCTGGCGGCCAATATGGATGCGGCCGGGTACCGATTGCAATACCGGCTGTACACCGTGGCCGTATACCGGTGGCTGAAACAGGTGCTCGGCGACCGATTCGATCCCCGGCGCCATTTTGGCGGGGTGTTTTATTTTTATCTTCGGGGCATGGGGGCCGGGCCCGGGCAGGGTATCTGTTTTGTTCCGCCCGAGGACATCGGCCCTGTCACAACCCTTGAAACCACACTGGCGAATCATGTCTGAGCCCGCTGAAACATTTTCCCGGGAGCAATGGACGTCTTTTTTCGGGGTCGACTCGCCCATCGCCCGGATGCCAAAGGCCGAGGCCGCTTTTTTTTCCGCCATCGATCTGGCCCCCATCGACTGGATGACCATCCGCGACCTGATGACACTGGGCAAACTGGACGAGGACCGGCCGCTCCTTGTTGTTCTGGCGCTTTTGTTCGCTGCCATGGCCGAGGGCAGCCTCTGCCTTGAGCTCACCCGGGCGCATGTCGGCCGGCTGGCGGCCGGCAGCCGGGGTTTGCCGGCTTTCCGCCACATTTTCGACACGATCGATACATTCATCGCCCATCTGGCAGACAACCGCTACCATCGCCTGATCACGACCCGCCGGTCCAACCGATATCCCCTGGTGTTTGAATCCGGCGCCGGCACCCGGCGGCTTTATTTTCAGAAATATTTTTTCCACGAAAAACGCCTGCACGATACCCTCCGGGCCTTTCTGGCCGCCGACCCGCCGGCCGATATTTCCAGCCCGGCCGGCGACGCCATCGTGGCCGACCTTTTTTCCGACGACCATGTTTTGCGCCTTGGCCGGAACGGCCATCCCATCGTCCGGGACCCCGACCAGATTGCCGCCCTGCGCCGAGCTCTCGACGCCCGGCTGACGATTATTTCCGGCGGGCCGGGAACCGGCAAAACCTCGGTGATGGTCAATATCGTCCGGGGCCTGGCCCGCGCCGGTATCCCGGCCCGGCGCATGGCCCTGGTCGCGCCCACCGGCCGGGCCGCCCGGCGGATGACCGAAGCCATTACCCGCCTTTTACCCACCGTCCGCCGCCTCACCGAGACAGACCGGGATCTGCTGTCTCTGTCCGGAAGCACACTGCACAAGGCCTTACGCTACAGCCGATATCACAATGGCTTTTATTACCGCCGGAGAAACCCACTCCCTGCGGATGCCGTTATCATCGACGAAGTGTCCATGGTTGACGTGGTCATGCTGGCCCGCTTTCTCGACGCCCTGGATACGGCCCGCACCCGGCTGATCCTGATTGGCGACAAGGACCAGCTTCCGTCGGTCGAAGCCGGTGCCGTATTTGCCGAAATGATTCCCTCCGGCGACCGGGCCGGTCTTTTTAAAGATCATTTGATTGTATTAAAGAAAAATTACCGAGCCGGTACGGCCCTCAGCCGGCTTGCCGCGGCCATCAACCACGGCCGATTTCCAGATGCCCCGCCGATGGATTTTCAAGCGGCACTGACCGGTCCGGACGACGGATGGGCTGTGGTCCGCCCGCTGTCCGATCCACACTGGCAGACGTGTCTGCGCCACTGGGTCAACCGCTATTTTCTGTCTCCGCCCGGGGCGGCAGCAACACCCGCCGAAGGCTATCGACACCGGCTGGCGACTGCCGGGAAAATGGCCTGGCAGGATCATCTTTCAACCGCCGCCGGACGGGAAACTCTGCGCGCCCTGTTTGCGCTGATCGGCCGGGCAAAAATCCTGACGCTGCTGCGCCAGGGCAACCGGGGATGCGAAGGCATCAATGCCATTGTTGAACATTTTCTTGCGCGGGGCCTGGGCAGTTATCGAGATCCTGTCAGCGGACTGTTTTCCGGCAGCGTGATCATGGTGACGCGTAACGATTACGACCGGGGTCTGTTTAACGGTGATATCGGGCTGGCACTTAGAGATAACGGCGGCCGGCTACGGGTTTGTTTTCAGCAAACCGATGGATATCAATCTTATTCAGCGGACCAGTTGCCTGCCTGGGAACCCGCTTTTGCCGTTACCGTGCATAAAAGCCAGGGATCCGAATTTGACGATGTTCTCATTGTTCTACCCGAAGATGTCAAACATCGTCTGCTGACCCGGGAGATTATCTACACCGGCATAACACGCGCGCGGCGGCGGGTGATGATTTACGGCCGGCGGTCGACCATTGAAACCGCGATTTCACACCGCCTGTCCCGCCAGTCGGGCCTGGTGTGGGATGATCCGCCCGGCGCTTCATGACGGTCATCCGGATCTGCGCGCCTTTACCGGCCGATTAATCAGACGGGAGAAACCACATGCGCCATGGAATATTTTTTATCGCGGTTCTGCTGCTGATCACCCTGCTGATATCAATCCGGCGGCAGATGACCGACATCGCGCTGCTCGCCAAAACCCTGCTTTCCGCCCTGTTTGTCCTGACGGCATTGATGACGCCTCATCCAAACCTGACCTATTCCTGGCTGATTATCATTGGCCTGACCATCTGCCTGATTGGAGATATCTGTCTGGCATTTGATTCCCGCCGGGCATTTATGGCTGGTCTGGCCGTTTTCCTCGCCGGTCACCTGGTCTATGTGTGTGCTTTTTTCAGTGTCGCCCCGATCAGCCTGTGGACATGGGGGACCCTGGCGGCCGTCGGCATTATCAGCAGTGCTGTTTTCATCTGGCTGGCGCCCCATCTGGGCGCCATGCGCATCCCGGTCCTGGCCTATATCAGCGCCATTACCCTGATGGTGACCGGCGCCCTGTCTCTGGCAGGCCTCCAGACCGTTTCACCCGGTGGCCGGTCGCTGATAATCGGCGGGGCGGTTTTTTTCTATCTGTCCGATCTGTTCGTCGCCCGGCAGCAATTTGTTCGGGATACCTTTTTGAACCGGGCCGCCGGCCTGCCTCTTTATTATCTGGGCCAGTTTCTCCTGGCATTGTCCGTCGGCAGGTTTGGATAGAATCCCCTTTACCATTGAAAAGCCCGGATTACCTGTTTTGAAACAGTTTCATAGGCCATGTATCACCTTGACGCATCCGCCAGACAAGAGGTATGGTGGGCCGTTAAAAAAACACACAGGAGGATCTGTATATGAACGTTACGTTTTACGGGGCGGCCCGGGAAGTCACCGGCTCCATGCATCTACTTGACAATGGTACCGACCGGATCATGTTTGATTGCGGCATGTTTCAGGGCCGGAGAAAAGAGAGCGCGGAAAAAAACCGGGTCCTGCCCATAGATCCGAAATTGATCACCAATATTATCCTGTCCCATGCGCACATCGACCACTCGGGCCGAATCCCCATGGTCACCAAGGGCAATTTTCATGGCCAGATTTTTTGTACCCGGCCCACGGCCGATGCGTCCGACTATCTGCTGAACGACTCGGCCCGGATTCAGGAATCGGATGCATTGTATCTGAATTATAAAACCATCCGGTCTTCACTGACCCGGATGCGATCCGACCTGACCGGGAAAAAACTGAGCCACAAAGAGCAGAAAGAGATTCGGACCCGGATGAAAACCGGGCATCGGATTAATACCGAGGTGGTCGCGAACCTTATCGACAAATATCACCTGAACGATATCCGGCCCTTATACACCGTGGAAGAAGCCGAGCAGGCCCTCACTTATTTCAACGGCCAGCCCTACCGTCACCCGTTTACCATCGGCAAGGGCATGACCTGTACCTTTTATGATGCCGGCCATATCATGGGATCGGCCATTTCGATCGTTAACATCAACAAAGCCGGTCGCTCCTTTACAATTGGCTTCACCGGGGACCTGGGCCGTTTTGACACGGCCATCCTCAGGGACCCGACCACAGAATTTGACGACGCGGATCGCCATATCGACCTGCTGATCATGGAAAGCACTTACGGGGATCGCCTGCACGACCCCCTGGTTGATATGGGCCCCCTGCTGAAGAAAGTGATCAATGACACCTACAACCGGGGAGGCAGCGTTCTGATTCCGGCTTTTGCCTTTGGCCGCACCCAGGAGTTAATTTACCATCTGCACGAATTGTACGACACCGGAGAAGTCCCGAAGCTGCCCGTGTATGTCGACAGCCCCCTGGCCACCCGGCTGACCCGGGTCTACGGGGAACATCCCGAAGTGTACGATGCCGAAACGAATGAGACTTTTCTGGCCAATGGTGAAAACCCCTTTTCCTTTAAGCAGATCGACTTCGTCAAATCGGTGGAAGCGTCCATGGCGTTGAACCGGGAACAGAAACCCCATATCGTCCTTTCTGCGTCGGGTATGTGTGAAGGCGGGCGGATTTTACACCATCTGCGCCATAAAATTCACGACGACAGAAACACGGTCCTCATTGTCGGTTTCATGGCCGCGCACACCCTGGGCCGGCGGATTCTTGACCAGGGGCTGAAATGGGCCGATGACGGCCGGAAAGGCAACGCTCCGCTGGTTAAATTTCTCGGCAAGGAATATCCGCTGAAAGCCGAAGTGGTTCAACTGGGCGGTTTCAGTGCCCATGGTGACCGCTCTGAACTGCTGCGGTTTATCAAAACCTCGAACCTTGAGGTCAAGCGGGTCGCCGTGGTGCATGGTGAAGAAAGCCAGTCCGAGGCCTTTGCCAAAACCCTCGGGCAGGAAGGGTTTGCCGCATTTGTTCCCCGCGCGGGAGAAACCGTCCGAGTGTGATCCAATTTGTAACAAAGGATATTTTTAACCCGTGCCAGCGCCACACTTTATTCTGGTTGAACCGTATGACGGTGGCTCGCACCGGGCATTTATCGATGGCCTGCGAAAGCACTCGAGGTTCAGGTTCCACCTGCTGACATTGCCGGCCCGAAAATGGAAAATGCGCATGCAGCTGGCCGCCCCCTGGGCCGCTGAAGAGATTGTGGCCCGGGTGGCGTCCGGAAGTCGGTACAGCGGAATAATCTGTTCAACCTTTATCGATGTAGCCGTACTTCGCAGCCTGCTTTTCAAGGCCGGCATATCCCTGCCGGTGGCTGTCTATTTTCATGAAAATCAGTTCGGTTACCCGGACCAGATGAACGATCCCGGGAAACACCAGTTTACCGCCATCAATTTTACCTCGGCGCTGACTGCGGACCATATCGCCTTTAACAGCCGATACAACCGCGACACCTTTTTCACCGGTGTTCGGCGCTATCTTAAAAAGGCCGCCGACACGCCGCTGCTTCATCTGGCCGACAACCTGGCTGCCAAAAGTATAATTTTATATCCGGGTATTGATTTTTCGGCCATCGATGCGGCGTCGCGTGCTCTGTCATCCGCAGATCACGCGCCGGTGATTGTCTGGAACCATCGCTGGGAGCACGACAAGGATCCAGAGACCTTCTTTTCCGGATTGTTTGACCTTTCCAGGCAGGGCATCCAATTCCGTCTGATTGTTCTGGGCCAGCATTTTGAAAAATGCCCGCAGATCTTTTCCAAAGCAAGGCACCGCCTGAAAAAAGAAATAATTCACTTTGGCTATGCGAAAAGCAGGGAAGTGTACGCCCAATGGCTTGCTCGGGGCGATATTATTGTATCAACGGCGAAACACGAATTCTTCGGCATGGCCGTCCTCGAAGGTATCCGGGCCGGATGCCGTCCCCTCGTACCGGACCGGCTTTCGTATCCGGAACTCTTCCCCCCGCGGTTTCGTTACAGGCCGGGGACATTCTCAGGACAGCTGAAAAAATTGCTCGACAATCCGGACCCGCTGTCGGCCGATGACATTCAAAACCTGTCCGCCCGTTTTGCGTGGCCGGTGATGGCCATCGCTTATGACAAGTGGTTGGGAAAAATGGGCGTATGAGTCACTCAGGCTGGTATGTCTATATGGTCCGGTGCCAGGATGAAACGCTGTATACCGGTATCACGAAAGACCTCACGCGACGGATCGCCGAACACAATTCCAAAAAAGGGGGCGCCAAATATACGCGGCCGCGCCGGCCCGTCCGGCTGGTTTATGCTGAGCCGGCTGATTCCAGGTCACAGGCTTTAAAACGTGAATACCGGCTGAAGCAGATGTCACCGCGTCAAAAGGGAGGCTTGATCAACGCATACCACGCTGTACACTCACAGCACGCAGATGACTGACTGGCCAAGCCTGGCCGGGTGCAGGCAAACGGAATGGCACGCGAAAAAGCCCCGCTTCCGTGTCGAAGGGGGCTTTTTTATTTGATATACCGGAGAGCCTGAACGGCTACAGTTCCAGCCAGGAATCCGAGTACAGGCTTTTACCGAGAATAACGTTTACCGTCTTGGCATAATCCTGCAGTTCTTTGGACAGGCTGCCCATGTCCGGTTCGTTGCCGTCCATGATACCGTAGATAACATCAACAATGTCCTGCCGCTCGTCCCGGGCAATGGCGATGAGTTGATCATCTCTCGGATCGGCAATCACAGACACCATTCCGTATTTCTGCAGCATAACCATATAGGTCTGGTTAAGAATCGGCCGCAGATGTTCGGGCGGACCATTGGAAATATTTGACAGACCGCAAGTCGTTTTGGCTCCAGGCGCCACATCTTCGATCATCCCCGTAAACTCCATCAGGCTGATGGCCTGGGGCTGTTGAATATTGACCGGCGTCACAATTCCGTCGACCCAGATCTTTTCATTGGGAATACCGGCTTCATTGGCAAAGTACAGCAGTTCAACGCAAAGCGCTGCCCGCTCGTTTTCATCTCTTGGCAACCCTTCCGGACCCCACATCAGGGCAACAAAATCGGCATTGTATTCAGCCGCCATGGGAACCATTTTTTCGTAACGCTCGGGCCGCACCATGATGGAATTAATAATATGTGGTTTACCCGGCACTTCCTTGATCACCTTGAGAGACGCTTCAATGGCATCAATATTGGAGGTATCCAGCGCCAGGGGAATATCCGGCACCACATCCTGGACCACCTCAACCACCCAGGGCATCAGCTCATGGCCATCTTTCTTGGCCGGGCCCAGGTTGATGTCAATCACATCCATTCCCTTTTCTTTTTGAAACAGAGCCTCTGCCTGGATCGGCTTGGCATCACGCTCTTTAAACGCCCGGCCGATTTTAGTCGAAATAACATTTAGACTTTCACCGATAAGTAACATACACCCTCCCCTTTAACGGATTTATTTTTCCTTCAGAAAAGCCGGAATATGCGGCGCTTCTCTCGGACCGACCGTAATGGTCCAGTCCGGCAATTCCTCTTCCACTTCACCGACAATGGCAGCCGCGTATCCCGGAATAACGACTTCCCGGGTCTTGGCCTTGTCTGCAATACCTGATTTTTTTACAAACATACCCACATCATCGCCGGCAAATTTACCGGCTGCCCAGGCGGTCAATACACTCAACCCTTCCGAATCTTTGATCAACAACCAAGTTGGCACCCGGCTGCCCTCTATTTCGCCGGAAACAATAAAGTAGGTTAGTGCAAAATTGGTCGTGACCAGAATCGGTGAATTTTCATCCGGATTGTTGATTTCGTAAATTCCCTCGGTAACGGTCATGGGACGCTGGGGATCGGTAAAAATGTTCAGCCGGCTGACCAGGAGAGGGAACAGACTTTCGCCGGAAAAATCAGACAAGATGACAATCCCGCCATATTTGGCAATATGCATTCCGGCAATCATTGTCTCCACATCGGGATTGGCCGCCATCTCGCAGGGAAATGTAATTGTCGGAAATCCGACATCGCGATTGGCGTCTTTCAGGGCCGCCCGCCGGATGGCAATCATATCTTCATTGGACTGCTTGATTTCGCGTGATCCGGGATCAAGAACCAGATCCTTCAGGCCCATGCCCGTCAGTTTTTTGGTTAAGGGCACCAGCGCCTCAACCGAATCGGCTTTAACGGCCAGTGGCAGGTCATTTTCCTTTGCCAGCGCGCCAAAATCATCCGCATTGGCTTCCGTTGCTGCGTACATCAACGGCCGCTTAAACCCGCAGGCGTCGACGCCGGCTTTCATCACCGCAAGATCTTCGGTAATCAGTGCGACGTTAAATTCGGATGTTTCGGCAACGAGTTTGGCCGTAGCGGCAAAAGCGTCTGCATCACCATTCACATCTTTAACGGCAACAAGTTCCGGCCGAAGATTGTAACCGACCCGTTCAAACTGAAACGCATTCCAGGTCGTCAGTTTAGCCGTCAGATCCGCTGCGGATATGTCAGAACCGACCAGAACGCCGATAATCGTGGGGTTATAAAAAGTTTTTTCATGGCGGTACTGGACCGTCTCTCCACCGGTAATACGCTCCCGAACGCCCTTGCCTATTTTTACCGGCCGGATGGGGGGGGCCGACGCTTCAGCCAGCTGTTCCCTGGCTTCATCGGATACGTACGGACAACTGTCAAGTTCCGCCTTACCCGAGGCCAGGTTCATGGCAAAGGCCAGACAGGTTGGCACACCACATTCCTTGCAGTTGGTTTTCGGCAGGAGTTTAAAAATCTGTATACCAGTTAATGCCATTTCAATCTCCTTGTTTACGATATTGCGTTGATCCCGCCAGACAGACCCGATCTACATGGTCCGTCCCGGCGGGATATTCAGGTTCAATCGATTAGCCAATCAGAGGATCCATTTCCAGCGCAGGATGTTTCTTTTCCTCGAGGAAGGGCATAATTTCTTCTTCCGTCAGTCCGATTGTATCATCGGCAATCCGGTCGATCAGATCCGGGACACCCAGACGTTCGCCCGCTTTTTCAAGCCGTTCACGGATCTCTTCCTTGAGGATTTTCGGCATCCATACCATCCGAAGCAGTCCGCCGTCACCCTTGATGAATTTTCCCTGGGTAATGTTGAACTTGGAGTGCCCGACAAATCCCGGAGAAGAAGCGCCGCCGCCCATCACACCGGCCAGCGTGGTAAACTTCATGCCACAGGGTGTTTCGCCGGTATACTCCCGGTTAACCGTCATGATGCCGTTACAGGCGGGAAGCATGGCGGCAATACATTCACAGCACCCGCAGGTCGTCATGGGATCAATAACCAGGGAGTAGAAGTTGTAGTGGTCGATGGCGCCGCGGGATGCTTTGGCGACAAAATCATTGACACCTTTCCACTGACCCAAAACCGGATCAAGACATTCCCCCTTTTCAATGGGCTGATTGGGGCCGGTGGGGTTGATCTCAAATGAGGCCTTGCAGTCCATCCAGTTGTAGGCACCGCAAAGTCCGGTTCGTTCGGGGCTGACCGAACAGACATGACTGGGCGCGAAAGACTGACACAGGGTGCAGGAGTAGAAAGTGTCTACATCCTCATCCGTCATATTCTCAACACGCTCGTCGCGGATTTTGTATTCGGCCCGGGCGCGGGCGGTCATCTTATCGACATCTTTCTTGTTGGTGTATAGCGTAATTTCGACCTTGTCGAGAATATTGCCGAAATCCTGATGGAACTTGGCATGCAGAACCGTACCGATATCCTTGAGGGTAAATCCTTTTTCCATGGCCGCTTTGCTGACCCGGATCCAGGAGATATCCCGCTGGCCAATGTGCATCACGCCCTGAATATAATTGATCAGGTGATGCATCTGACGCTCGATAATCGGCTCGAAATCCACCTGGAATTCCCGCCCGGCAATCTGGGCAAAAATAGCCAGTGAAAAGGTATCGCCTTCTTTAAGATCGGTGATATCCGGCCCCACAATGTTGACCTTGGCATCTTCGATATCATGCATGTCGGCCATCTTGACCAGTTCGGTGCACTGGGTTTTACCGCCACCGCACTGGCAGTACAGGTCCGCGCCCCGGACTCGTTCTCCTTCGTAGGCCGGACCAAAGGCACAGGGAATTTCCACATCCGCAACCAGCGTTTTAAGACCGCGCACCTCAACTGATCGGGCACAGATTTCATCATAGGCCACGGGAGATACGACATGTTCGTATGTACAAATACCCGACGGAAGTATCTGGGTGATATCGGTATCCGCCAGGGTGGGAAAACCCCAGTTAACACACCCGGCTGCGGCAACACCCCATTCAGTGCCCACATCGCCCAGCGCATTGACAAAGGCAAACACGCGTTCTTTGTTGTATTTGAGAATTTTTTTGTAATCGCCCGGCTCAACACCACCAAAAGCCATGGCAACCCGATTGGCGAATCCCAATGCAAAAACCGCCGAGGAGATATCCGGGCCAAAACAGGCGATCCGGGTTCCCCACCCGACCTGTACGCCGGCTTCAATCAGCTGCTCAACCATCGTGGTCCCGTTGTGGTTGGCCGCCATAAACATGTACAGGCCTCGCTGCTGATAATCTTCAATGATCATTTTAGCGGTTTCAGGATCAGGTGCAGAACCGACCATGGCCACAAAACCAGGCGCCGTACCGTCAACAAACTCAACCCCTCTTTTTCTGAAAATCGTATCATCCGCCGCACCGGTCCAGAGCTTGCCTGCTTCGATATCCGGATCTTCCGCAAAAAGATAGAAATCCGGGTCATTCAGGTACCTTAATGCCTCTATGATTTCATAGGATATAATACCCGCCATCCCCGCATCCAGAAGCGGCCCCAGATAAGGAAGCCAGTTTTTACCTTTAATATGGGGCGGCAAAAGATTTCGGGCAATCTCCAGAGGCTCTTTCATATCTTCGAGGGTTTCAACCTTAATTCCAAAAAGCGAGTAAATGACCGGCAGGAAATAACCGGTATTGGGAAACCCTACCTTGGTACTCGCATCGTAGGTATCGAGAGCTTTCTGATATGCTCCCTCGGCCTTGGAAACAACCTTGTAGCCGCCCTGGATGGCGGCAAATGCGATTAATCGTGACATGTTGTAACTCCTTAGTTAAGGATTAAATATTTGGATAATTTAATATCGAAATAGCTTTAAAATATTCTTGGGTATTACAGTGCCTGGCGGGCGGCAAAATCCATCATGACCCGCTCCCTGGCCTTGTCAATGCCCAGCGCTTTTCGCTTTTTGTCGATATGGGCGATAATCGCATGGGCATGTTCGATGG
>CAZNZW010000030.1:0-41291 GCA_964577615.1 uncultured Desulfobacterales bacterium
TATTAACAATAAATATTGACAATATGGATGGCTTGCCGAATAAATATCATGAACTTGAAAATTATCCCTTATCAAAAAAACACCGAAAAGAGGGGATGCATTGTATACGCTCGAAAAGGAGAGGGAAAGATGAGAAAATTAATCGCCGCAGCCATTTTTCTGGTTCTGTCCACATTGTTTTTACCCGGCAATTCACCGGCGGAAGAAAAACAGCTGATGATGGCCACCACGACCAGCACGGACAACACCGGATTGCTGGATTATCTGATGCCCAGATGCAAGGCGGCCACCGGCATCGAGGTCAAATGGACGGCCACCGGCACCGGCAAAGCGCTCAAACTGGGCGAGAACTGTGACGTGGATGTTCTGATGGTCCATGCGCCGGCGGCCGAAAAAAAATTTGTGGACAGTGGTTTTGGCGTGGCGCGTCATGAAATCATGTACAACGATTTTGTGATCATCGGTCCGGTAAAAGACAAAGCCGGCATCAACGGCAAATCCATCCAGGATGCCTTGCAGACCATTCAGGCAAAACAGGCCGTTTTTGTCAGCCGGGGCGACAATTCCGGCACCCACAAGAAAGAACGGCACCTGTGGCAGGCTGCAGGTCTGCCGATTCCTGAAAAGGAAAGCTGGTATATTCAGGCAGGACAGGGAATGCTGACCACCATTAATATCGCCGCTGAGCGGAGCGGTTATACACTGACCGACCGGGGCACATATATCAAATATGCCGATAACCTCGGGGGAAATCCACCTTTGAAAATCATGGTGGCAGGTGACAGGGCGCTGTTAAACCAGTATAGTGTCATTGCCATCAATAAAAAACATTGTCCCGGGGCCCGGTATGACCTGGCGGGACAATTTATCGACTGGATGTCGGGTGCAGACGCCCAGCAGCTGATCGGGGATTTTACGCTTCTGGGGAAACCCTTGTTTACACCCAACGCGAAAAGGTAATGGATTTTTTACTCGAAGGATTTTTTCAGGCTTTTCGCCTGCTGGTTTCCGGCAATGCGGAGACCTTTGCCGCCATTGCGGTCACCCTTAAAGTGTCGAGCTATTCCATCGGGTGCAGCCTCTTGATCGGCATACCCCTTGGATTCAGTCTCGGCTATTTTGATTTCAACGGAAAGAAAACGGTCCGGACGCTGGTGGATACGCTGATGGCGCTGCCGACGGTTTTTATCGGGCTGCTGGTTTACGCGTTTTTAACCCGTCGCGGCCCGCTGGGAGATTTCGGCCTGCTTTTTACGCTGCCCGGTATTGCTGTCGGCCAGACGATTCTGGCCCTGCCCATTATCGTTGCGCTCAGCGCCACGGCCGTTGAAAACATGGACCGGAAGCTGCGCTGCGCCATCATGTCCATGGGCGCCAACCGGCGGCAGCTGTTTTTAAGCAGTTTATGGGAATGCCGTCACGGCATTCTGGCCGGTGCGCTGGCCGCTTATGGCCGCATCATGACGGAGGTCGGTATTTCCATGATGGTGGGGGGCAACATCAAATGGCATACGCGGACCATCACGACCGCCATCGCGCTGGAGACCAATAAGGGAAAATTCGGCATGGGCGTGGCCCTTGGTCTGGTACTTCTATCCATTGCGCTGGCCGTGAATATCTCCGTTTCATTTTTTCGCCGCAGAGATTAAGTTTTGGATCAACCTGTCTACGAGCTTCAATCACT
The DNA here is from genome assembly GCA_964577615.1 of uncultured Desulfobacterales bacterium. GTDB lineage: Bacteria > Desulfobacterota > Desulfobacteria > Desulfobacterales > QNYZ01 > QNYZ01. Next base: position 1,685 of record CAZNZW010000030.1, read on the forward strand.
GGAACATGCCTATGGCGGCAGGACGGTTCTGTCCATTGCGCACCTGACCGTTCAGCCGGCGTCCATCGTCGGACTCATCGGACCCAATGGCGGGGGCAAAAGTACGCTCCTGAAACTGATGGGATTAATCGAGCGGCCGACCAGGGGGAATATCATCTTCAATGGCCGACCCGTTGAGCCGTTTTCAGACAGCGCCCGGTTTCACGTCTCCATGCTCCCGCAGGAACCTTTTTTAATGAAGCGCAGTGTTTTTAATAATGTTGCCTATGGCTTGAAACTAAGGGGCGCCAGAGATATCACGACCAGGGTAAACGACGCCCTGTCACTGGTGGGGCTTGACGGCAGGGAATTTTCCAATAGGCCCTGGTACGCGCTTTCCGGGGGTGAGGTACAACGGGTCGCCCTGGCCGCACGGCTGGTGCTCAAACCCAAAGCCCTGCTGCTGGATGAACCGACGGCCAGTGTGGATGTGACCAGCGCCCAGCTGATCAAACAGGCTTCTCTCTGGGCGCGTGATGAGCTGGGAACCACGCTCATTGTCGCCAGCCACGACTGGCCATGGCTTTTTGATGTGTGTGATAACATACTGCATTTATATAACGGCGGTATTTTCGGCACCGGCCGGGAAGCGGTCATCTTCGGCCCCTGGGAAAAACTGGGAACGGACAAATGGGGAAAAACCCTGTCTGACGGGCAGCAGTTACGGGTACCGCCGCCGCCCGGACAGGCATCGGCGGCAGTCATTGATCCAGCGTCTGTCGGTGATAACGGGCGAGTGACCACAGAAGAAGACGTGGTCTTGACCGGCGTTGTTTCCCGTCTCAGCCTTGAAAAAAAAACAGGGCGGATCTTCGCCACCATTCTGGCCGGTGATATTTCCTTTTCAATCCGGCTGCCCCATCAGCAGAATGACGCGCCATCTCTCTTTCCCGGCAGAACCGTCCATTTTCGCTATCGCCTCGATCAGGTCAGATGGATTTAGGCGGGGGCCTTCCTTATTCAGTATGCCGACAGGACAACTGTGCGCCATCCCGCTTCCATGCCGAAACTGCCTTAAAATATCACTGACGAAAACAGGGTCTCCGTGATTTTTTTTTGAACAGTTGGGCGTTATGCTATCTGCCAATGGGATCTAATCTGTATCATATGAAAATCGTTTTTAATAAAGATCAATCCGTTTCAATTACCTTCAGTGTGTCGGCAATCTCTTCGGCCGCGGCCTGTTTATGCCATTGGTTGCGGTAGTTTAAGCAGTTACAGATGAACGTCGTCTGCCCGATGCGGGTCTGCCGGCGATAGTGCACATGACCGCAGATGACATAGCGGACATTGTATGCCAGTGCCAGCTCCCCATATTCCGGGCTGCCGAGAAAGGCGTTCAGGTAGCGCCACATGCGGTCCGGCGGCTGGACCGTGAACAACCGGATCGGCAGCACGTGGAGTACCAGGATGATCTGCCGATGGCGATGGGTTTTGAGCTGGGTTTCCAGCTTGTTCAGGAAATAGCGATGCATTTCCCGCGTGGGTCTGTCCCAGATGGCCATGACTTTATCCTGCCACAGCCGGTCGTCGATTTTCATGCGATCAAATTCTTCAATCGTAAATCCGGGATCGCCGAACGCGTAATCATACCAGCCGAGATCGCCGATGGCGATCCAGTCGGCCCCCAGCCGCTTAGGACCGCTGGCAAGGTTGCCGTGAAAAGATGCCAGTTTGTCGTAGGCCTGCCAGGCGGTTATCGATGGATGGTGTTCATTCCAGACATCATGGTTGCCCGGCACAAACAGACAGGGAACCCCGGTTCTGGTTTCAATTTCCGTCAGGGTTGACAGGGTAAGCGCATAATCACTGGCCACATCTCCGGCAATGATCATCCGGTCGATCCGGTGGTTGACAATCGCCGCCGCCAGGCCATCCACCACCGGGTCGCCGGCCATAAAATTGATGTCCACATGAATGTCCGACAGGATGCCTATTCTCAACGCGGGTTCCTTTCGGGTTTAGATTTTGATCGGGATGGGATCCCGACTGGACCAAACGCCGACAGGGTCAGATCCTGGGGTTCAGTTTTTCCGCAAGCACATCTCCGAGAATGTTGAAGCTGAAGACCGTCAAGGCGAGCGCCAGCCCCGGGTAAATGGCCATCCAGGGGGCCAGGGCCAGGTAGTTGCGGGCATCTTTCAACATGAGGCCCCAGCTGGGGGCAGGGGGCTGGGTCCCCAGGCCCAGGTAGGACAGAGAGGCTTCAATAACGATGGTCAGGGCAAAGGTAATCGAGCACTGCACAATGACCTTGCCCAGCAGATTGGGAATGATGTGTTTATACACTATTTTAAAGGTGGAACTGCCCAGAGAGCGCGAGGCTTCAACATACCCTTCGGTTTTGATCACCAGCGCTTCGGCCCGCACCAGGCGCGCAAAAACCGGGCTGAAGATAATCCCGATGGCAATCATGACCTGAAACAGACCGTATCCAAAAAAAGAAACCACGGTAATGGCCAGAAGGATGGTGGGAAACGAGAGCAGGCTGTCCATGAGCAGCATCAGGATGTTATCCGTCATTTCGCGGGACAGCGCGGCGATCAGCCCCACCAGGGATCCCAGGATAACGGCAATGGTAACGGCCACAATCCCCACGATCAGCGCCGAACGGGAGCCGAAAATAATCCGGCTGAAAATATCCCGGCCCAGGTTGTCGGTCCCCAGCAGATGAGACCGGGAGGGCGGGGAAAACCGCTGGTCCAGATTCTGTTCCGTTGGATGATGCGGCGAAATGAAGGGAGCGGCCGCCGCGGCCGCCCCCAATACGACCAGGAAAAAAATCGACAGATAAAACAAAGTCGAAGATGAACGTTTCATCGTTTATTTAACGTCCGTCCACCTGAAATCAAAGGTATCCAGGCTGGGCGTCATCCGGAAATCGCTGATGTTTTTTCGGATGCCGACCCGGCGGTACGACGATCCGAGAAAGACGAATGGGACTTCTTTTGCCATGATTTCCAGAGCTTTATCGTAAAGCTTTTTCCGGTTTTCAAAGCCGGAGGTTTTGGCGGCCTCGGCAATTAATGCTGCTGCCTCCGGGTTGTCCCAGCGCACGTATTTTTTATCTTTGATGCCGTATCCAGCCAGCGTGCCGTTGGGATCCAGCTTTCCGGTGTGGCCGATGACGGTCAGGTCATACTTGGCCTGACGGTAGACATCTCCGATCCAGGTGGACCAGTCCACCAGTTTGATTTTGACGTTGAGCCCGACCTTGGCCAGCATGTCCTGGTAAATTTCCCCGGCCTTGACATGGGGCGGATAGTTCTGGGGCAAAAACATTTCCAGGACCGTGTCTTTGCCTACACCGGCGTCGGCCAGCAGCTTTTTGGCCTTGGCCGGATCATAGGGGTAAAGACTGGTAAAATCCTTATAGTAGGCGTTGCTGTAATCCATAAACGTGCCGATGGATTTGCCGCCGCCATAGGCGACTTCCAGAACTTTCTGCTTGTCAATGGCATACGTGATGGCCTGCCGGACGCGAAGGTCGTCCAGGGGCGGATGGCTGCAGTTCATGGCCATGACCATGATCAGCGATGTCAGGTTTTTCTTGATCTCAACATCGGGGCTGCTGGTCAACAGCGGTACATCTTCTTTGTCAATGATATAGCTGATATCGATCTGGCCGGAGATCAGCCCCTGAACCTGAACGGCCCGTTCCGGAATGATGTGCATGATTACCTTGTCGACCCTGGGCAGACCCGCCATCCAGTAGTCCGGGTTCTTTTCCAGAACGATTTTTCCATCCCGAATCCATTCGGCCAGTTTAAACGGACCGGTCCCCACGGGTTTGGCGGCAAAATCGTGCTTGCTGTCGATGAGGCCCTTGGGCAGAATGGCGGCCCATCCGGAGGCCAGCGTGCCGAGCAGCGGGGCCGAGGGGACCTTGAGTTTAAAAATCACCGTCGTATCGTCCGGTGTTTCAATGGCGGTGATCGGGGCAAACTTATTGGCATTGGGAGATCCGGTCTCCTTGTTCTGGATACGTTCAATCGTGGCCTTGACGTCTTTGGATGTCAGGGCATCGCCGTTATGGAAAACGACCCCTTTTCTCAGCGAGAAGACCCAGGTCAACCCGTCTTCACTGACGGTCCATTTTTCGGCCAGGGCCGGTACGATTTTTCCGGTGGGGTCCGGTTCGACCAGCGTATCATAAATGCTTTTCAGGGTTTGAAAAGTCAGGGTTCCTGATGTGGCCTGGGGGTCCAGGGTATCCGGATTCCCCGAGAGCGCAAAATTGATCGTCTTGCCCCCTGCAAGTGCGGCATCCGGTGAAAACACACTGAAAACGGTCATCGCCAGACAGATGATAATGACGGGAAACACTTTTCTTTTCATAACGGCCTCCTTCGGTTGATGGCGGTTTGTGTCGTATCGTTACCCCTGCAGGAACCTGGAATATATTAGCTGACCCTTATCACGAAATGATTCAAAATCATAAAAAAAACGTAAAACATATTGGTTTTATCGGTTTTCCGATGCCGTTGATTCGATCTTAAAGCAGGCAACGGCGTGGCGGCCCTGAACGGTGACTAACGGCGGCACCTGCGATCGGCAGACAGAAATCTGAAGCGGACAGGTATCGATATAGTGGCACCCCTTGAGAGGCGGCCTCTTCTTCTTTTCGGTATTGTCGGGCGATTCAACCGATGCGGCAAGGGTGTCGGCGGCCGCATGGGACTGGATGCCGGGAATCGACGAAAAAAGTTTGAGCGTATACGGATGCAGCGGGTTTTCCATGATTTCATCGGTGGATCCGATTTCAACGATGCGCCCCCGGTACATCACGGCAATCCGGTCGCTCAGGTAGGCGACCAGGTTCAGATCATGCGAAATAAACAGGTAGGTCAGGTCAAATTCCGCTTTGATATCCTGCAGCAGATTGATGATCTGGGCCTGGATGGAGACATCCAGATTGGAGACCGGCTCGTCAAGCACGAGAAAATCCGGTTCCATGGCAAGGGCCCGGGCAATGACAATCCGCTGCTTCTGTCCGCCGGAAAACTCGTGTGGATACCGCCTGCGGTGGGACGGTGATATGCCGACACGTTCCAGCATCCGGATGATCCGCTCTTTTCTGTCGCCGGCGGCAAGGCCGCGATTGACCAGCCCCTCTTCCAGGCTGTCCTCAATGGTCATCTTCGGGTTGAGGGCGCTGTTGGGATCCTGAAAAACGATCTGCATCCGTTTTCTGAAATCACGCATCTCCTTTTTTGACAGGCTTCCCAGCAGGGTGCCATCCATCCACACCTCTCCGCCGGTGGGCGGGTCAAGATATAAAAGAGCCCGGACCAGGGAGGTTTTACCGCACCCGGATTCACCCACCAGGCCGAAAACATGGTTTTTTTCGATCCCGAAACTGACACGATCAACGGCCGTGACAGCATTTTTTCTGCGATTGATCAGGCCGCGCCCGTAAAAGGTTTTCTCCAGGTTTTTTATGTCTATATATCTATTCATGAGCGTCAATCATGTGGCAGGCCGCCCAATGGCCGTTGCCGTAAGAAATGGTCGGGGGCGGTTCCCGGCGGCAGACGGCTTCGGCATGCCGGCAGCGCGGGTGAAAACTGCAGCCGGGGGGAATGTTTTCAGCGTCGGGCACATTGCCGGCAATGGCCCGCAGGCGCTGGCCCCGTTTTTCCGCACTGGGGATCGATAAGAGCAATGCCCGGGTATAGGGGTGCAGTGTGTGTTCAAAAAATTCGTCTTTGGCAGCGGATTCCACAATCCGGCCGGCATAGATCACCGATATCCGGTCGGCAATTTCGCGGACAATACCGAGGTTGTGAGAAATAAACAGGATCCCCATGTCAAATTGTTTTTTCAGGTTTCGGATCAACTGCAGGATCTGCAGCTGGAGGGTCACGTCCAGGGCCGTGGTGGGTTCGTCGGCAATGAGCAGATCCGGGTGACAGCAGATGGCCATGGCGATCATGGCCCGTTGTTTCATGCCGCCGGACAGTTCGTGGGGATAACTGTCCAGCACCCGGCGGCTTTTGGCCAGCCCGACCACATCGAGAAAAGACAATGCCCGATCAATGGCGGTTTTCTTATCCAGGCCCAGGTGCAAAATCAGCATTTCCACAATCTGTTCACCGATTTTCAACGAGGGATTAAAGTATTTGGCCGGCTCCTGGAACACCATGCCGATCTCCCTGCCCCGGATTTTCCGCATTTTTGCCTGGGACAATCCAGTTAGATTGGTACCTTTAAAGACAATGTGACCCGCGTTGATCCGGCCGGGTGGCATGGGGATCAGCCCCATGATACCCATGGATGTCACGGTTTTGCCGGACCCGGATTCACCGACCAGGGCATGGATTTCACCGGATCTGATTGTCAGGTTAATGCCCCGCAGTGCATGCGCGCTTTTTTCAGGCTTGACGAAGCTGACATCCAGATTCTGTATATCGAGCAGTACAGGGTCCATGTTGAGGTTACTTATCCGTTGTGTAACGATTCAGCCGCGGATCTGCGCAGATTATCACTGATATTTTTATTATCATATACAAATCTTTTAAATTCCGGTTTTCGGCCGAAATTTAATAATAAGCCAACTTCAATAATTGTTGCCTTCAAATAATGGGCTCATTTTAGTATCATATCCGTCTTTTCTCTGTGTTTAATCATAGCTGGGTTTCTCTGCGTGAATCTGTGGCTGACTAGTTACTCCGTTGTTATTATTTATTGCTTGCGTCATCAGGTAATCCGTATTTTGGGGTTGAGTACGCTGTACAGAATATCAACCGCAAAATTAATAAACGAAAACACAAACGCCACAAACACAACGCCGCCCTGAATCAGCGGAAAATCACGCTGGTAAACGGCAAAGAGAAACAATCGCCCCAGGCCCGGCAGGGAAAAAACCTGCTCGATGATAATTGCGCCGCCGAGCATGTATCCCAACTGGATGCCGGCAATGGTGATCACCGGCAGCAATGCGTTTTTCAGGGCGTGTTTGTAATTAACCATGCGCTCGGTCAGCCCCTTGGCCCGGGCGGTAATGATGTATTCCTTGCTGAGCTCTTCGATCATGGATGCCCGGGTCAGGCGCAGCAGTACGGCCGCCCGGGCAATGCCCAGCGAAACCGAGGGCAGGACAAGATGGTTGAAACTTCCGGAACCAAATAATGGAAATACCCGGTATTTAATGGATAAAAGCAGAAGGAGTAAAATCCCGAGCCAGAAGCTGGGGATGGCCATGCCCAGCTGGGAAAAGAGCATTCCTAAATAATCCCAGAAAGACCACCTGCGGACGGCCGAGATAACGCCCAGCGGGATCGCGATAACGATCGAGAGGATAATGCCCAGCACGGCCAGAGACAACGTCAGGGGAAACCGTTCCAGGACCAGCTGGCTGACGGGTCGGCCGGAAGTCAGTGAATTGCCGAAATCAAACCGGAAAACATCCCAGATCCAGTGCCCGTACTGGGTGATCAGGGGTTTGTCCGTCCCCAGCTTGGCACGGATGGCGGCAATGTCGCTTTGCGAGGCATCCACGCCCGCAACCGTCAGCGCCGGATCACCGGGGATGACGCGGATCACCAGGAAGACGATGGTGGAAATAATCAGGACCGTCAGGATCAGGCGGCCGAAACGTCTCAGGGCAAAGAGTAAGATAGTGCGGGCCTCCTTCTTTGGCTCAGGTCGGCATCACCTGCCAGGTGCTTCCTGTCCGTGCCAGTTCAACCGGGCCATGGTAAACGGCAGCTGCCTGATTCAGCAGATCTTCGTGATTACCAAAATGCGGCAGATGTGACAAGATCAGCCGGCCGACATTCGCCTGACGGGCAATTTCTCCAGCCTCGCCGGCTGTCAGGTGGCCGGGAACCACGCCCTGATATGCATTGTACAGGCTGGCTTCACATATCAGCAGGTCGGCGTCTCTGGCTGCATCTACCAGTGGGTCCGTCCATTCGGTATCGGAAATATAGGTCACGATTTGATCGTCTTTTTCAATCCGCATGGAAAAACAGGGGGCCGGATGAACATTACGGACAAATGTCAATGTCAGGCCGCCCACATGCAGGGCGGTTTCGGTGTCGATGGCGTGGGCCCTGGAATAGTTGTGGTAGTTTAAGGTATCAAAATAGGGATCTTCGGCATGGCCATAAATGGAAAGCGGAGCGTCACGGGTGCCCAGGTCCATGGATACCCGGGCGGCGTATTGCAGACAGTGCATATCGGCCACATGGTCGGCATGGTAATGGGATAATATCACGGCATCAATAGCGTCAAGGGAAATATACTGTTGCAGCCGGCTAAGTACACCGGAGCCGCAGTCGATCAGGAGATTGAGATCGCCGGATTGCAGCAGGTAGCCGGATGTGGCCTCGCCGGGCCCCGGATAGGCCCCCCGCCAGCCGATGATGGTGATCTTAATGGCACCGGTTTTTTCGCTGTCGGGCCGTTTCATCATTTTTGCAGAAACCGGATGGCCGCGCCGAATGCAGTGGCACATTCGGGATGCTCAGGGAAAATAAACCGCGTTTTATAAAGCTTGCCGACCTGTCCGAGCGTATGGCGGATGGATTGGTTGGTCGATACCTTGCCCACCGCGACAATGGTATGGCTGCATTCAAACTCACGGGCACACAGGGAAGCAATGACACCGATGGTTTCGCCCACCAGCGAGAGAATGGCTGCGGCGCGGTCTTCAACCCGGTCCGATTTGATGTTGGCAAAATTACCCACCGTGGCGTCCGCCGGCAGAAAACTCAGATCGTTCAGCCCCAGGTCGCCGATGGTCATATTGATGTTGGCCGATTTTCCCGCCAGGGCCAGCTTTTCCAGCGCCACCGGGTCATCCACGCCGCATAACAACGTCCCCAGGCCCTTGATTGTACCGCCGCCTACGCCGGTGCCGCCCACATGGGTGGCCGTATTCTGGTTCAGATGCACCATGGCGCTGCCCGTTCCCATGCTGATCACCAGACATGTGTCAAGCCCTGCCAGTGCGCCGCCGCCAAATCCGATGGCTTCGATCTCCGGCACGACGACTACCTGCTTTTCTATTTCCGACGGCATCTGCGATGACGCACCGGTAAAGACCAGTTGATCCGTCTGGTGTTTTTCCCGGATCTGCTTAAGCGTTAAATCAATGGCATCCCAGTCTCTGGTTTCGACGCTCAGATAGTCGACAAGACGCCCCTCCTGAACAATGGCGAAATCGGCAAAAGAAGCCCCCCGGTCAATGGCGATAACAGGCGCATGCATATTTTTTTCCTTTACACTATGTAATTTTTTATCTGGGCCAGGTTCTGGATGATGGGGACGTCTTTGATTTCTTCAACCCCCAGCGTGCCGAAACGATTGAGAATTAATACCTCCATGCCGACTTTTTTACTGCCGATGGCATCGTCGTAGTAGTTGTCGCCGATATACAGGCATTCATGGGGTTCCACGTCGGCCGTTTCAAATGCCTTTTGAAATATACCGGGATCGGGCTTGTTGATGCCGACCTCGGACGAGATGATAAAATAATCAAAATAATCCGATAACCGGGCATTGTTAAGGATGTCCCGGGCTGTATTATCCCAGTTGGAAATAACGCCCAGATGCCGCAAGTCCGCTTTTAATTCGGTCAGTACCTGGTGAACATTGTCAAACGGCACCCAATAGTTGTCGGTTTCTTTCTGAATTTTTTCCCAATGGGCATCCAGCGCGGCCAGATCGATACTGATTCCCAGCCGATAGTTCAGAATGCCCAGGTACCAGGGCATGTATATCCCGCGTCCTTTAAGGAAAGCGCCGGGGTATTCCCGCATGAAGAGTTTGTCGACAATGTGAAATTCTTTTTTCAGGGTTTCCACCGGGACATCTTCCCCGAACGCCTGCAGGGCTTTCCGGTAAGTCGATTCCCGCTTCATGTACAACAGGGTGTAGCCGATATCGAACCATATATGGGTGATTTTCATCTGTTTTCCTGAAACGTCTAAAATGAGTGCTACGCGACGGCAGCAGAATTCCGTCAGGGCATGCCATGGCAGCCCAGGCATCTGCACGGGGCGATTGAGAAGCCTTGTTACCACGGGGATGGCGGGCTTGTCTACCCGGATGGATCGAATGAAAAACCGGGGATTATCCCGGCAAAAACGTAAATTGAATTTTGTCCGGTTTAATCTTAACGATATCGATACGATTATTGGGCAGGGTGATGTGGTAGGGCGTGATGCGAAACGTATACCGCTGCGGGCTGGCAGTGGATAAATCCAGGGTGATGTCTACGTTGTGCTGGGAAAGCACGCTGGCGTCTTTGCGCAGCCCCCGGGCCGTAATGGATACCATCGGTTTCAGTGGTTTGATGATTTTCAGATGGGGGGGCAGGTGGGCAATTTCAACGGGCACGGTGAAGGTTACCTCAAAATCCTGTTGCCCGGCAAACATCAGCCAGACGATACTGACCAGTGCAAAGGTCCCCAGCTTGATGGCCCAGCGCTGGGTGACCATGCGCCGCAGATAGTCCAGCAACCCTTTTTTTCGCGGCGCATCCAGGCAAAGCGCCCGATGCAGGATCTCTTTTAATCCGTCCGGGTTCTCGATGCCGCCAATATAGCCATCCCGGGCCAGGGAAACATCTCCCCGTTCCTCCGAAACGATCAGCACCCAGGCATCGCTTTTTTCGGTGAGTCCCAGGGCGGCCCGGTGCCGGGTACCCCAGGCCTGCGGCAGGTTTTCGGTGTCTGTCAGGGGGAGGTAGTTGGCGGCGGATACCACCTTGCCGTTGCGCAGGATCGCTGCCCCGTCGTGAAGGGGGGAATATTTGTTGAAAATGCTCAGGAGCAGCGCGGGTTTCGGATCTCCCTCGACCGGTACGCCGCCGCTGAGCAGTTCGTCCACCCGGTCCGAGCGTTCGATGATTACCAGTGCCCCCATGCGCTGTTTTCCCATCTGAAAACACGCCCGGGCCAGATCGTTAATCCAGACGGTCGTGTGATCGCTCGTTCGCCAGTCGTAGCTTTGGAACGGATTGACCTTTTCCAGCACCTGACGGATTTCCGGCTGAAATAAAACAACCAGCAGAATAATCAGCACCTGCCATAGAATCTGAAACACCCAGGTGGTCAGAAACAGCCCCCAGGTCTGGGCAATGGTGAAAATGACCCCCAGTGCCAACAGGCCAATGAGCGCTTTCAGGGCCTTGGTACCCCGGAACCAGAGATAGAGGTGGTAGGTAAAGATCGTCAGGAAAAAGACATCGACAATGTCCTGGGTGCGGATGGAAGAGAGCGTTTCAATAAATTGCATGGCAGCGCTTTCATTTCAACGGGTTTATCCGGTACGGCATGGTCGCCGGATTATCGGCCCAGTTCGGACCTGAACCGGCGGGCGACGATCCGGGCATACGCCTGTGGCAGCAGACGATGGATCCAGCAGGCCAGCTTTCCCATGGGCGTCGGAACGAGTTCTCTTTTTCCACTGACCGCCGCCCGGTAAATCGCATCCGCGGTCTGTTCGGCTGTCTGCGGTTTTCCAACGGTTGACTGCGGACGATGCGTTATTTTTCCGTCGCCCCCCAGCGCCCGTGTCTGCAGCCCTGTTTTTACAAAGGTGGGGCAGACCATCAAAATGCCCACACCGGCGCTTTCCAGTTCGATGCGCATTGTTTCAAACAGACCGTGCAGGGCATGTTTGCTGGCGCAATACCCGCTCCGGCCCGGCAGCGGCGATACCCCGGCAATGCTGGAGACAACAATAATGATGCCTTTGCGCCGGATCAGACTGCGGCTGGCGGCCCGGGTGCAATGGAGCGCGCCGAAAAAATTAACTTCCATTACCCGGCGATAGGCGGCCATGCGGGTATGGATAAACGATTCTCTCAACGTGATCCCGGCGTTGTTGATCAGCACATCGATGCCGCCAAAGGTATCAATGACCGTATCCATGGCCTTTCGGCAATCTGCCTCATCGGTGACATCACACTGGATACCGATGGCGCCTGTGCGGCCCTGCGACATGTCCCGGGCGCAGGTTTCAGCGCCCCGGCCGTCCTGATCCAGAAGGGCAATCCGCGCACCGCTTCGGGCAAACCGATACCCCAGGGCCTGGCCGATGCCGCTGGCGCCGCCTGTGATGACGACGCTCTTATTGTGAAATGACCGGATCATCGGCCGCTAAACCGGCGCATTGGCAGGGAGTGCCCGCCGGGTGAATATAAAAGCGGTGGCAAGCCCGGCAATGATGTGCCAGATGCCCCACCAGCCCACCAGAATGGCCATGCCGCCCAGACCGTCGAAAAAATTAAAAACCAGCACCAGGCCCAGGGCCGAGTTCTGAATGCCGACTTCGATGGCCACCGCCCGAGAATCCGGCTCAGCCAGACCGGCCAGACGCGCCGTCCAGTAACCGATATTCAGCGCCAGGGCATTGTGAATCAGGACGACCACCATCACCAGACCGATGACGTTTAAGAATATTTTCCAGTTGGCCGCCAGTGCGCCAAGAACAATCAGAATAAAAAATACCAGAGTAAAGATTTTAAATGGTTGGCGGACCTTGTCGGCCAGGCCGGGGAAAAGACGTGCCAGAACCATCCCGGCGGCCAAAGGCATTCCCAGGATGATAAAGACGGTAAAAAAAATATCAAGCGGCCGCAGGCTGACTGTCTGCAGCAGCCGGGCGGTGTCCGGATTCAGGCTGCCCCACAGGGCCAGGTTCAGCGGTGTCATCACAATCGCGGCGAGCGTGGACACAGCGGTCATGCTGATGGAAATCGCACAATTGCCTTTGGCCAGATAAGTCATCAGGTTGGAAAGATTACCGCCCGGGCAGGCCGCCACCAGGATCATGCCCAGGGCAATGGCGGGTTGCGGCCGGATAATCAGCGTCAACAGAAAAGTACCGGCCGGGAGGAGGATGAACTGAGCGGCCAGTCCGATCAGCGGGGCCTTGGGGGACCTGAGGATACGCTTGAAATCATCTGCCGTCAGATCCAGTGCCACACCCAGCATCATGAGGCCGATGGCGGCGTTGATGAGCAGTAACCCCTGCTGGTTGAAGTTGAGCCGGATCTGATTAACGGCTTCCGGTGGCATGGTCTCCCCTTTGGCTGTGAAACGTAAAAAAGAAGATGCGTGCGTCTGTGTTTTTAGTCCGGTTGCAGTGCCCGTGTCAATTCAGCGGCCTTTTACATTTTTCCTGTTCGCGCGGCCGCCCAGAGCCAGTTGCCCGGCGGATCGACATTGGCGTCGGGGTCAACGACCGCATGAATCACGGCGGGTTTGCCCGAGGCGGCCGAGCGTTCAAGGGCCGGCCGGATGTCATTGGCGGTGTCAACATACTCGCCGTGGCAGCCCATGGCGATCCCCACCTGGTCGTAGCGGACCGGGGCATGGTCGTGGCCGAACCAGGCGGCTTCCCGGCCGAACTGGCGCAACTGGGCGCTTTTTTCCATGCCATAGGCCCCGTCCACGGCCACGATGATCACCATTGGCAGGTGGTTGCGGACAGCGGTTTCCAGCTCCTGGATATTGAACCCGAAGGCACTGTCGCCGGTCACGCAGTAGACCATGCGGTCGGGCGCGGCCAGCTTGGCCCCGATGGCGTAGGGCAGGCCGGTGCCCAGGTGACCGTAGTGCATGGAATAGAGAACGGAGCGCTGCCGGCGGGCCACATGGTAGTGGATATCCCACAGGGTTGTATTGCCCCCGTCCATGACAAAGATGGCGTCTTCTTGGAAAAAATCGTTGCATACTTTTAAAATCTGTCCGGTCAGCATCGGCTTGCGGGCCGTGTCGGCCACAGCGTCATCCAGCTCTTTTTGCCAGTCATCCTGGATCATGCGGTATTCCGCCACCTTCTCATGTACGGGCCGCTGCCCGGTCCGTTCCCTGACCGCCGCCAGGAGCTGGCCCAGTACTACTCGGGCATCCCCGAGCAGCGGGATATCCACCGGCTTGTTCAGGCCGATGCTGGTGGGTTCTGTATCGATCTGGATCAGGCGCTGCTGGCCCGGTTCGCCGAACATGGGCGGGCGGCCCCACATGTTCAGCTCGCCCAGCCGGGTCCCCACGGCCAGAACAACGTCGGCCTGCCCGTTGGCGGCAATGCGGGACATGCAGGTCGGATGGAAACAGAGCTCGTGGTCATCAGAAACAATTCCCCGGGCCCGGATGGTGGCGGTAACCGGGCACCCCAGGTATTCGGCCAGTTCCCTGACTTCGTCACCGGCATGGGCCCGTTCGGCACCGTTGCCGCAGTGAATATTGACCAGATCTGCTTCTACCAGCATTCTGGCTGCCTGGCGAACCCGGTCCGGGTCCGCGGGGGCGCCCTGAACCACACGGTATGTTTCCGGCTGCCAGATTGCCACGCTCTCTTCTTCTCCTTTCTGGGCAATAATATCTTCGGGAATCAGAATATGCGTCGGACCCGGCCGGCCGGATGTGGCCACCCGAAAGGCGTGGCGCACCATATCCGGAATCCGGCTCCAGTGATCGACCTTGCCGTTCCATTTCACCGCGGGTTTAAACAGGTCCAGGTGGTGGCTGACCTGCATCCCGCCCTGATGCATATACGCATCGGCGATTTCGCTGCGGCGCGTGGTGGTAATGGCAATGACGGGACTGCATTCGGCCTGGGCACATAGTATGCCCGAAATCAAATTGGCGGCGCCCGGACCGGCGCAGGCCATCACGACGGCCGGTTTTCCGGAAATACGGGTATAGGCGTCACAGGCATGGGCCGCGGCCGCTTCGTGGCGGGGGACAATCAGACGGATGCCGAGTTGCTCACCCAGCCGCTCGATGGCCTCGATCACCATCATGTACGTTCCGTCCGTAATGGCATGGACGTGACGCACGCCTTCGGCGTGCAGACATTTCAGCAGTAATTCACCACCGGTTATATCGGTCATGGCGGTTTTCCTTTCTGAATCTTATCTTTTGGCTAAACGGCAAGGGGCATTTTCTGTTGCGAAAAAGAAAACGAACCCGGAGGAATCGCCCCGCGTGACGTGTCCCCTATCCGCATCGCATCCCGGCGTCCCGGCTTTCCAGCCTGCTCAAACCGCCATCATCTGCCCACCGGTGATATTCAGTGCCTGGCCGGTCATGTACGAGGATGCCGAAGAGGCCAGAAAAGCCACCAGGCTGGCCACTTCGTCTGCGGTTCCCAGCCTTCCCAGCGGAATCTCCCCGCACTTTAAATCGATGCGTTCTTCCGGAGTCGAATCTAAAAATGTGGCTTCCAGATCGAATCGCCATTTGGTGAAATCGGTCATGATGACGCCGGGGCAGATGGCATTGACGCGAATACCGTCGCCGGCCAGCTCCCGGGCCATGACCTTGGTCAGCATGAGCACCCCGGCCTTGGCGGCTGCATATGCGCCATTAAAAAGAGGGGGGGCTTTGGCGGCCTGGGAAGCGCTGTTGATAATGCTGCCACCGGTGTCAGACATCAGTGGCACCATGGCTTTCGATACGCGAAAAACGCCGTGCAGGTTGACATCGATGGTCCGCATCCAGGCATCTTCATCATAGGAATGAACAGCGTTGGGGACACCAAACACTGTTCCGGCATTGTTACAGAGAATGTCGATGCGGTTGAATGTTTTTTTGACCGTACGGGCCATTTTTTCAACCGAGGCCGTCCGGGTCACGTCCAGATCCACCGCCAGGGTTTTAACGCCGTACGTGTCAGACAGGTCTGCGGCCAGACGCGCCAGGGTGTCTTGGTCACCGGCCGCCAGCGGGTCAGTGGTTTTTTCGGTAAGGTCGGCAAGGATGGTGTGGACGCCGTCGGTGGCCAGCCGGCGCGCAATCGCATATCCGATACCCATCTCTTTTCCCGCACCGGTGATCAGCGCTGTCTTGCCCTTTAGATCTTCGTACATGGCTGTCCGCTCCTTGCGTCGTATCAATCATCTCTTCATACCGCTTTCAAATTTCCCGTAATGATAAACCATACGCCTTTGGCGGTTTTTTTTCAATACCGGGTGTCTGGGCTGCCAGGTGGATGAAATCCCCGGCTCTGCCTCCTGAACGCATCGGGAGGCAGCAGTAAAATACTTCTGAAGAGTCCATTAAAAGTAGAAGCGGACGCCGATTTGTGATCAGGGGGAGCCCGATGAAATAATAGCAAAAAATACAAGGCAGATCCGTATGGAAATCTACAGCCCGATGACATCCTTGACGCGTTGAATGCTGTCGGATTTGCTGAGCGTCAGACGCACGATCGCATCGGAAATCGACTGCAGATCGTGGGGCACGCCGCCGGCCAGGCTGACGATATCCCCCTTGACGAGATGATGCGTCTCATCTTCTACGCCGAAGTTCAGCTCCCCATCGACCATTTCAACGGTGATCGGATACGCCGTCTGGTGTTTTTTCATGGATTGATCTTTTTTAAACACAATGCGGATTTCTTTGGTGGTGGCCGTTTCAAACAGAACGGTGATGGCCGGTTTTTCTTCGCCATAGGTAATATCATCTAAAATATTTGCCGATTGCATCTGCTTTTCCTTTTTATGAGAATAGGTTCGTATTGCTGATCTTTCCATAGAGAATTGGGCGCGCAACCTGTTTTGTCAAGATGGGTTCAAACGGATAGCGGGCCATTTTGGCTCTCAAAACAGAGAAACCGCGTACAGAATTATGTTCAATTGAGACGTCAATACGGCCGCCAGATATCATATTTGCCGGTATATTTTGATGAGAGGCCGGGGTACTTATTCAGGTATTGTTTTGCGGGCGGCTGTTAAAGGCCTGGCGGGCCTGTGCCTCGATTTCGCCCGGCCGGTCCGTATACCGGGGAGAAAAATGGAAAACAGTGAAATCCTTGACACCGGCGGCGGCTGCCAGATGCCCGGCCTGGCGGGCGGTAAGGTGGTATTTTCGGGCGGCGATGGGGGCGTCTTTTTCAAGGAAGGCGGCCTCGATGAAGAGATGATCGGCCTTTTCGGCCAGCGCGGTAATCCGGGCAATGTTCGCGGGCGTGAACCCGGCATCGGTGACGTAAGCCACTTTCTGACCGGTGGTTTTCCGGACGATGCGCCGGGTCAGCCGGCCCAGGGAAAACGGACGGGAAATGGCGTCTGCGGTATGGCTGGCCGGCACGGTGATAATGGTTTCCGGCGGGTGACCGGCAAATATATGGTTTTTAAAAGAGGTCAGCCAGGGACCGGGCGTCAGGCCCAGATCGGCCAGCGCCGGCAGGACGATGTTGATATGAAACCGTTCCCTGAGCGCAAAGCCCAGGCAGGGAATCTTATGATCGAGAATGGCCGCTTGAACAGTGAAACGGGGCGTTTCCAGCAGGGTACCCGTAAACGGGATCTGACTGTTATCTCCGTGGCCGGCAAATCCCTCCCGGCACCGGTAGGTTCGGGTGATCATCTGATGATCGGTGACTTCGGTGGCGGTGATGGCAAACCGATACTTGTCATTATGGGTTAAGTTCCACTGGTAGGCTTTCAGCTTGGCCTCTAAATGTGACAGAAAATCCGCCGGCCCGAAAAGACGGATTTCCTTGTCGCGGCCCAGGCACAATCGAAGAATCCGGTCGAAGCCGCAAAAATGATCCATATGCGTGTGAGAGATAAAGACAGTATCGATTTTGAGGATTTCCCGGCTGGAAAGCGTCCCGATATCCCCGGCGTCGAAGAGGAGGGCTTGATGGTGAAAGGCAAGGGAAAGGTAGAGAGCGGGGTCACCGAAAGGCGGGTTGACCAGGCGGTGTTGAAAGCTCCGGCGCATCAGGCGGGCAAATAATGGATGACCTGTGCGTTGACGCTTGAGTAAATATCTTCATCAGAGCCGAAAATATCGATGACATCCTTATGGTTGATCAGGTTCTCAATAATAAATGCCGTGACGTAAATGCTGACCACATGGGGGTTGGGGACCAGGCTGCGGATGGGGGCAATCTGGTAATCGATGTCAAAGTCGTCCGCCCGGGTCAGTTTGTCCAGACACCCGGTGATCTGTTCGTCCAGGCTGGTTTTGCTGGTTGTTTCGATGAGCTGATTTTCTACCAGTTTCATGGCAATGGCATTGGCCAGCGGGTCAAGGCAGTCCCGCAGGCCGTTAATGGCGCGGCGGCGGGCATGTTCCTTGGAAGACTCGATTTTAGAGAGAATAGTCGCCTCGCGGCTGCTGGGTCGAAATATTTTTGCCATGGAAACCTCGATTCTTTATATATTTTGGAGTGCCGGTTTTTTAAAGTGACGGATGAAACCAGATAACCTTAAACAAATAATTCCGAACACAGACAAATGCAAGTATAAATTAAACGGCCTCGATAATAATTCGGGGGGTCCGGGTCTGGTTCCAGTTATTCCACCCGACGCGGAAAACAATTTGATCATACGTTTTCGGCACTGTTTTTTCAGGATCGATATTAAAATGGATACCTTGAAAAGTCCGGCCGGGGACTTTCGACCGCTGGCGCAGGCGCAGGGAAAGATGGTGCCGCCCGACGATCCTGGAGGAAACAATGGCAACATCCCGGGCCAGAAAGAGCGGTTCCCGGTTGGCGGCGCCAAAGGGCGCCAGCGTTTCGAGTTCGTCCAGGAGCTTTTCGGAAATGTCGTTCAGGCTGATCTCGGCGTCAACCGGTGTGTCGGTGGCAAAAGGCGCCGTTGCCGCCGCTTCCTGCGCTGCCCGTTCGAATTGTTTCCTGAAGTTTTCCAGATTGTGCGTGTCAACTGTGACGCCTGCGGCCAGTGCGTGGCCGCCGTACCCCAGAAGTGTGTCGCGGCAGGCGGTCAAGCCCCGGTAAAGATCAAACCCCGGAAGGCTGCGGGCCGATCCCCTGCCTTTGCCGTTGCGGGTACTGATGAGCACCACGGGCCGGTGATATTCCCGCAGGAGATGGGCCGCCACGATGCCCAGGACACCCTCCGGCCAGTTTTCCCCCCATAAAACCAGCGACGCGCCGTCCAGCCGGTCGGGGTGAGCGGCAATGTCCGTCTGGACGCGGTTAAAAAGTTGTTTCTGCGTCTCCCGCCGCCGGGTGTTTAATTCTTCAATGTGCCGGACCCGTGCGGTGATGTCAGCCGGGTCCTCGGCGGTGAGAAGAGACAGGGCGATGTCGGCATGTGCCATGCGCCCGGCGGCGTTGATGCGCGGGGCCAGACGAAAGGCAATGTCTTCGGCATTCAGGGCGTCGGCCGAAATACCGGCGGTTTCCACCAGGGCCTGGAGGCCGGGCCGGCGGCGGTGCCGGCGAATGATATCGAGCCCCGCCTGGGTGAGGATGCGATTGTCCCGGCGCAGCGGGACCATGTCGGCCACGGTCCCCAGGGCCACCAGATCACAGTCGTTTTTTAAATTCGGCTCCGGTCGGTCCTGCCAGAATCCCCTGTCGCGCAGATATTTGCGCAGGCAGATCAGAAGCGCAAAAGCCACGCCGACGCCGGCCAGATCGGCCAGGCCGGCGGGGCAGTCGGCGCGTTTCGGGTTGATCACGGCCAGGGCATCGGGGTAGGGCGGGACGATGACGTGGTGATCGACAATGATGACATCGATTTTTGCGGATCGTGCCTGGTCGACGGCCTCGTGGCTGGTGGACCCGTTGTCCACCGTGATGATGAGGTCGATGCCGCCGGGCACCGCCTTTTTGGCAATAAAATCGGCCGACAGACTGTACCCGTCTTCGATGCGGTGGGGGATATGGGTTGACACATCGGCACCGGCATGCCGTAAAAATCCGGACAGAAGGGCCGTGGATGTGACGCCGTCCACATCATAGTCGCCGAAAATCAGAATTTTTTCCTGTCGCTTCAGGGCCTGTGTAATGCGTGTTACGGCCGGCGTCATGTCTTTGAGCGAAAAGGGCGGCCGCAGATCGGAAAGCGCTGGATGCAGAAAAGTGCGCACGCCGGTTTCTGTTTTGAAACCGCGGTTGGTCAGGACCGTTGCCATGATGGGATCGCACCCCAGAGCGGTCTGCAGCCGGCGGACAATCCGCGGATCCGGCGCGGTTATTTTATAGCGGGGAATCATCTTCAAAGTCATACGTGAATTCCCGTCCGGCGGCAATGCCAAAAAAAGGCGCCGGAGACCACGGCGCGGTTTTTTATTGAAGTTCATCCGGGGTGTGTTAGGATAAAAGGGCTGGCATGCCGGTGTGCCGCGACAGGGAAGGGATAGGCCGATTGGAAACGCTGAAAAAATACTATCGCATTGACCGTGCCCGGATTGCCCATGTGCGCTTTGTTCTTGAAGCCTACGAGGGGATTGCCATCATGACCACCGTCGATCCGCGGCGCGGGGGGGTCCGCATCGCCGTTGCCCCCGGTTGCCAGACGGAGCTCGATGGCATTATGACTGATTTGAAACGGAAAATACTGATTGAATCACTGGACAGTCCGTCCGAAAAGGCGGCCGCCGGGATAACAGAATGATCGACAAAAAACTATATATACAGACCATCGGGTGTCAGATGAACGTCTATGACTCCCGTCAGATCGAATCGCTGCTGGGGCAAAGCGGGTATCGCAGGATCGATACCCCGGACCGGGCCGATCTGATCATTGTCAACACCTGTGCCATCCGGGATAAAGCCGAGCAGAAACTGTACAGTTTGCTGGGGCGTCTGGCGCCGATTAAACACCGCCGCCCCGACACGATTCTGGCCGTGGGCGGATGCGTGGCCCAGCAGGAAGGCACGGCGCTGCTCTCCCGGGTGCCCGGCCTGGATATGGTTTTCGGGACCCATGCCCTGGCCCGGGTGCCGGCGCTGGTGGCACGGGTGGCGTCCACCCGCGCCCGGATAGTCGATGTCGGCATGCTTTCCCCGGAAGGCGAGGGGTCTTCGGCATTGGTTGACGCCGGCCATGAGGAGATCAGCCGGTTTGTTACCATCATGCGCGGGTGTGATAATTTCTGCACGTATTGCGTGGTGCCCTATGTCCGGGGAAGGGAAACGAGCCGCCCGCCGGATGAGATTATCACCGAAATCAGGGACCTGGTGGCAGCCGGCGTCCGGGAAGTGACCCTGTTGGGCCAGAATGTCAACAGTTACGGCAACAAGGAAGGGCTGATATCCTTTGCCGAACTGCTGGCGCAGGTGGATGCGATTGCGGGGCTGGCGCGTATCCGGTTTACAACGTCGCACCCCAAGGATTTATCCGACGCGCTGATCGATGCCTTTGCCGGCCTGAAAAAACTCTGCCCGCATATTCATCTGCCCGTTCAGTCGGGCGCCAACACGGTTCTAAGGCGGATGCACCGGCGGTATACCCGGGAAATATATATCGACCGGGTGGCGCGCCTGCGGGAAAAATGTCCGGATATTGCCGTGACTTCCGATATTATCGCCGGATTTCCCGGTGAAACCGAAGCCGATTTCCAGATGACCCTGGATCTGATCGAAACGATCCGGTTTGACGGCCTGTTTGCCTTCAAATATTCCGATCGGCCCAATGCCCGGGCGCGAGACTATCCGGACAAGGTGCCGGAGGCGGAGAAGTCCCGCCGGCTGCAGGCCCTGTTCGCCGTTCAGGAGGGGATAACACTTTCGAAAAACCGTGCGCTGGAAGGGACGCGGCAGATCGTGCTGGTGGAGGGGGTCAGCCGGCACTCTCCTGCGGGGGCCGTCCAGTGGACGGGACGGGCGCCGGGTAATCAGATCGTCAATTTCAGTATTCCCGGGACGACTGCGGCAGATCGGCAACAATGGGTCGGCCGGGAGGTGGCGGTGGGGATTGAAAAGGGGCTGCTGCATTCCCTGCTGGGAAATGCCCTGTTATAACCGGCAGTTAAAAAAAAAGGAAATTATCATGCTGCATCGCGCCATTATTGCCGGGCTGACCATGGACCCGGAGTCGAATACGCCGATTATCATCTTGAAATCCGAAAAAACCGACCAGGCGGTTCCCATCTGGATCGGGCTGCTGGAAGCCACGTCCATTGCCTCGGCGCTGAAAAAAGTCAATTTTGACCGTCCCATGACCCACGATCTGTTCAAAAATGTCTCCGAACGGATGGGGATTATCGTATCCAAGGTCGAAATCTGCGACATTCGCCATAATACGTATTACGCGCAGATTTATTTTCTCTCGGACGACCGGACGTTCAGCATCGATGCTCGCCCGAGCGATGCCATTGCCATTGCATTGAGATTTAACGCGCCGATATTTCTTGATGAAAGTGTGATCGCCAAATCCCAGATGACCCTGGGTGACAAGGCGGACATGGCCGACCAGAGCGAAGATGGTAAAAAATGGGCCGAATATCTGGAAAGCCTGGACCCGGATGATTTCGGCAAGGTATGACAGCCGCCCGGCTTACGCTGTTGCCGGTGCGGCCAGATGCTTTTTCCGGTCTTCGATAACGGAGGTCAATATTTCTTCAAGTCCGGTGACCGGCTCAAATCCAATCAGCTGCTGAATCTTGTCGATACCCGGCACCCGCCGCTGCATATCTTCAAAATCTTTTCCAAACGCCTCGGCATATGGAATGAACGTGATGGGGGAATCCGACCCGGTCAGTGTGATGATTTTTTCGGCCAGGGCCAGCATGCTGACTTCTTCGGTGCCGCCGATATTGAAAACCTCGCCCGGCGCGCCCGCGTGGTCCATCAGGGCCATTAAAGCCTGCACGACGTCGGCCACATAGGTAAATGTCCGGGTCTGCTTACCGTCGCCATACACACTGATCGGCTGGCCGGTGAGCGCCTGGGTGACAAACCGGGGAATGACCATGCCATACGCGCCCGTCTGCCGGGGGCCGACCGTGTTAAACAACCGGGCGATAATGGCCGGCAGCCCGTTGGTGCGGTGATAGGCCAGCGCGGTAAATTCATCCATCAGCTTGGCGGCCGCATAGCTCCAGCGGAACTTGCTGGACGGCCCGTAAATGATATTATCCGTTTCCACCAGCGGGGCATGCAGGTGCTTGCCGTATACCTCGGATGTGGAGGCAATGAGGATCTTTTTCTTGAATTTATCGCACAATTTCAGTATTTTTTCGGTTCCCTGGATATTGGTCCGGATCGATTCCAGCGGGTTTTCCAGAATATAGCGGACGCCGACCGCGGCGGCCAGGTGAAATACCACGTCACAGGTGCCGATCAGCTCGAGAATCGGCTCTGTGTTCAGGATCGAATCAACAATGACAAACAGCCGGTCTTTATACCGGGGGTCTGCCTGAAAGGGTGCAAGATTGTCCATGCTGCCCGTGGAAAGATCATCGATAATGTAAACTTCGTCTCCACGCTGGAGGCAGGCCTGGGTTAAATGGGAGCCGATGAATCCGGCGCCGCCGGTAATGAGTATGCGCATTGTGGGGGTTCCTTTGTCTGGCCGAAAATTTGAGTGCGTATCTATATTTAAATAACAAATGGTTATATATTGTTCTGTCATGGGCTGGATTCGGGCTGTTTTCGCTGGTCTTTCTGCTCAGTCAGTGTCATTCGGCAGCCTGTAATCCGGAAGACTCATAGGATGAATCGCCGCAAAGATCAATGAGATTCGTGACCGTGTCCCTTGTCCTTTAAAAAAAGGCGATGGTATTCATTCTCGGACAAATGCTGTTTCATTATCTGCGAGACGGTGGCAAACAACGTGTCCAGCTCGCCATCGCTCAGGCGGGGGATGAGCTTTTCCATCAGTGCATCATCGGAAAACTTCTGCAGATAATAGAGCACGGTTTTTTCATTGATGGAACGGTCAAGCCCATATCCAACCAGCCCGTCGTATGTTTCCACAAAGTCGTGGGAGTGGTCCGGCATATCGGTAACTCCTTTGGGTTTAATTTTTTCAGGTCTTTGTATTCCCGGATAATGGTGCTAAAAAGACCGGGTGATCTGGTGAAAATCAGGGGCAAAGGTCAGGGCGCCATATTGTTTCCACGGTTTTTTGACCGAAAATCCCTTGACATCAGCAAAATCGGTTTATATTAACTAAGCATAGCAGAAAGAAAATACCTTTGTCCACGGAGCAGACACCGTTTCCAAATATTAAATACACAGCATAATTTTAATTCCCCCAAATCGACAATCCAGGTGAGTTTCCATAATTTTCTGACATTAAGCCGTTTGACAACCGATTACTCCGATATCCGTTCACCTGCATGAAAATTGAATAAGGCTTGCCGGTCCCCAATTCATGGCGCTGCGGGTGGGAAGTGAAAATAACAGGAATAATGGCCCTGATCTCGAAGATGTTTTATTTGGCCGTGGAAAAAACCCGCACGATAAAAACCCGGAAGATTCAAAACCAGGAGAAACATGCATGAACATTACTGAATTGAAAGAAAAAAAAATCAAAGAACTGGCGCAGATGGCCAAAAAGCTGAAAATCGAAGGAGCCGCCGGTATGCGCAAGCAGGAGCTCATCTTCGCCCTTCTGCAGAGCCAGATCGAAAAAGACGGCATGATCTACGGAGAGGGGACGCTGGAGATTCTGCCGGACGGGTTTGGCTTTCTGCGGGCACCGAATTCCAATTATCTGCCCGGACCGGACGATATCTATGTCTCACCGTCTCAGATTCGCCGGTTCAACCTGCGGACCGGGGATACGGTATCCGGCCAGATCCGGCAGCCCAAGGAATCTGAACGGTATTTTGCGCTGTTAAAGGTCGAAGCCATCAACTACGAAAATCCGAATGCCGCCCGGGACAAGATTCTCTTCGATAACCTCACGCCGCTTTATCCGGATCGAAAAATTACCCTTGAGACCGATCCGGGCAATTTTTCCACCCGGATTATGGATTTGATGATTCCCATCGGGTTTGGCCAGCGCGGGCTCATTGTGTCGCCGCCGCGGTCCGGGAAGACGATGCTGCTGCAGAATATCGCCAATGCGATGATTGAAAGCAACAAGCAGATCGTTCCTTTTGTCCTTTTAATCGATGAACGGCCGGAAGAAGTCACCGATATGCAGCGGACAGTGGATGCCGAAGTGATCAGCTCGACTTTTGACGAGCCGGCCGAAAGGCACGTCCAGGTGGCGGAAATGGTCATCGAAAAGGCCAAACGGCTGGTCGAGCATAAAAAAGATGTGGTCATCCTGCTCGACAGTATTACCCGTCTGGCCCGGGCCTACAACTCGGTGATGCCGCCCAGCGGCAAAATCCTTTCCGGCGGCGTGGATTCCAATGCCCTGCAGCGTCCCAAACGGTTTTTCGGGGCTGCGCGAAATATTGAAGAAGGCGGCAGTCTCACCATTATTGCCACGGCCCTGATCGATACGGGCAGTCGCATGGATGAGGTGATTTTTGAAGAATTCAAGGGGACGGGAAATATGGAGATCCAGCTGGACCGGCGCCTGGCGGACAAACGGGTCTTTCCTGCTTTTGATATCAAGAAATCAGGCACCCGGAAGGAAGAGCTGCTTATGGAAACACAGGTGCTGAACCGGGTATGGATACTGAGAAAGCTGCTGTCTACGCTCAACCCCGTGGATGCCATGGAGTTCATGCTGGAAAAAATGCATGCCACACAGACCAACAGTGAATTTCTAGAATCGATGAATGCCTGAAGTTTGCAGCGGCCATCGGCCCGGCAGCGATCAATACTTGACAGCCGGATGCAATCTTCAATAGAATAGCGCAAATTAATGAAGCGCTGGAAATTAATATTTTCACGGAGGAAAAATGAAAGCTGACATTCACCCGGATTTTTTTGACACCACGGTTACATGCGCCTGTGGCAATGTAATCGAAGTGGGGTCAACCAAAAAGGATATCCGTATTGAAATTTGTTCCAAGTGCCATCCGTTTTTTACCGGCAAGCAGAAACTGGTTGATTCGGCCGGCCGTATTGAACGATTCAGAAGAAAATACGCCAAATTTCAAAAACAAGCCCAGTAACTTTTTTTCCGGCTGGTCGTGACCCGATGCAGGGAAGACCAGCCGGTTTTTTTTGGCAAAAAAGTGGATCTCCCGTATTTGCGGGCCATAACCCCATCGTCAGGCAATAAACAGCGAATCCATATGTTTGAAAAACTAAGGGGCGTCGAAGAACGTTTTGTAGAGATTGAAGCCCGGTTAAGCGATCCAAAAATCGTTCAGGATCGGGCGGCCTACAAAAAGTACAGCCAGGAGCATGCCGAGATGGCGCCGGTTGTCGATGTGTACCGGTCCCTTTTACGGATCGAACAGGATCTGGCTGACAGCCGGGAGCTGCTTGACGAAGACGACGAAGAGATGCGGACCCTGGCCAGGGAAGAAATTGCCCGGCTCGAAAAAGAATCGCAGCGTTTGACCGAAGCTTTGAAAAAGCATCTTGTCCCGAAAGACCCCAATGACGGCAGGAATGTCATTCTTGAAATCCGCGCGGGCACCGGGGGGGATGAAGCGGCGCTTTTTGCCGCTGATCTGTTCCGGATGTATACTCGCTACGCCGAAAGCAAGAACTGGAAAGTGGAATTGATGAGCGCCAATGCCACCGGCGTGGGGGGATTTAAAGAAGTGATTGTCATGATTCAGGGCCGGGGCGTGTACAGCCGGTTTAAATACGAAAGCGGGACCCACCGCGTGCAGCGGGTCCCCGTGACGGAAACCCAGGGAAGAATCCATACATCGGCTGTCACGGTAGCCGTCCTGCCCGAGGCTGAAGAGGTGGACATTCACATCGACCCGGGAGATATCAAAGTGGACGTTTACCGGTCCACGGGACCGGGTGGCCAGAGCGTCAATACCACGGATTCGGCCGTGCGGTTAACCCATCTGCCCACCGGGCTCGTCGTAACCTGTCAGGATGAAAAATCCCAGATTAAAAACCGGGCCAAGGCCCTGAAGGTGTTGCGGGCGCGCCTGCTGGACCAGAAAATTCAGGAAGAAAACGAAAAGCGCGCGTCAGAGCGGAAAAGCCAGATCGGCAGCGGAGACCGGAGCGGCCGAATCCGCACCTATAATTTTCCCCAGGGGCGGGTGACCGAGCACCGGATCGGTTTAACCCTGTATAAACTGGACGCTATTCTTCAGGGCGACATCGATGAAGTGATCGATCCGCTCATTGCCCATCATCAGGCCCAGGCGCTGCAACATGCCGAAACAGATTCCCACGCCCAGCCACCCGCCACCTGACACCTGGACCATTTTAAAACTGGTTCAGTGGACGACGGCGTATTTTGAATCCCGCGGGATTGACAGCCCGCGGTCCACGGCGGAAATCCTGCTGGCGCATATCCTCGATATTACTCGAATTGATCTCTATCTGCGGTACGACCAGCCGATGGCGGTATCGGAGCTGGCCCGGTACCGGGAAGCGATCCGTCGCCGGGCGCGCCGGGAACCGGTGGCGTATATTACCGGGCAGAGGGAATTCTGGTCGATGCCCCTGGACGTCAACCAACAGGTGCTGATCCCCCGGCCGGAGACGGAATGTCTTGTTGAACTGGCTCTGGACGAGATCCCCGAAGCGGGGGACGGGCAGCCCTGCAGAATTCTCGATCTGGGAACCGGATCCGGCGCCATTATCCTGGCGCTGGCCAAGGAACGCCCGGGCCACTGGTATGTGGCTCTGGACCGTCAGCCGGCAGCCGTCCGGCTGGCTCAAAGGAACGCCGTTCGTCAGGGTCTGGCGGCGGATGTCCGGTTCATCTGTGGCGACTGGTTTGCCTGCCTGGACGCCACCGGCAGCCGTTTCGATCTGATTGTTTCCAATCCGCCGTATGTCCGGGCCGGTGAAATTGACGGGCTGCAGCCCGAGGTGGCCCGGTATGAGCCGCGCACAGCGCTGGACGGCGGTCCGGACGGGTTGGCCTGCCTGCGCCACATTATCACCGCAGCGCCCGGTTTTCTGAAGCCGGGCGGCACGTTGATATTGGAAATCGGGTATGATCAGGCGGAAGCGGTTCTGGCGATGGCCCGCCACCGGAAAGTATACGGGGCGCTGGCCGTTGAAAATGATTTCAGCGGCTTGCCGCGTGTTGCCCGGATGAAATTGAAAAATTAAGGTGGAAAAGACTTGCATTCATTTATGCGGCTTGGTACATAAACTCGATTAATAATTCGCACGCCTTTGGACTGCGGTGACGGGTGCCCTCCCGATCAGGCGGGGTCGCACCGGGGGTGAAGAAGGCGGAGGATGACAACCCAACATTAATTTAAGGAGAAAAAATGGCAACACACATTACCATGAGAGAAATGCTGGAATCCGGTGTTCATTTCGGTCATCAAACCAAACGCTGGAATCCCAAAATGAAACCGTATATTTTCGGCGCACGCAACGGGATTTACATCGTTGACCTGCAGCAGACCATGCACATGTTCAACGCTGCCTTTGATTTTATCGTCAAGACCGTTTCCGAAGGCAAATCCGTCCTCTTTGTGGGCACCAAAAAACAGGCCCGGGAGGCGATTTACGAAGAAGCCAACCGCTGCGAGATGTTCTATGTGCATAATCGCTGGCTCGGCGGGATGCTGACCAATTTTCAGACCATTAAAAAGAGTATCAACCGGCTGAACCATCTGAACGATATCGAGAATGACGGTTCCATCAACCTGTACACCAAAAAAGAAGCGCTGCTTCTGGGAAAAGAAAAACGGAAACTGGATGCCAACCTGGGCGGGATTCGGAATATGTCCCGGCTGCCCGGCGCCATTTTTATCATTGATCCCAAAAATGAAAATATTGCGGTGAACGAAGCCCGCCGCCTGAATATTCCGGTGGTTGCCCTTGTCGATACCAATTGCGATCCGGACCCGATCGATTATGTCATTCCCGGAAATGATGATGCGATCCGGGCCATCCGCCTGCTGACTGCCCGCATTGCCGATGCCTGTGTTAAAGGTAAGGAATATCTGGCGGAAAAGGAACAGGCCGCTGCCGATAAGGCTCTGGAAGAAGAGAAAAGCGAAGTGGCCGCGGCCAGCGCCGATCTCAAGCCGGGCGAACGCAAGGTGATCTCCGAAGGTGGAAAAGGTCCCGTGGTCGAGGTGATTAAACGAACGGCACCGCCCAGGGCCGAAGCCGTGGCGGATACACCGGACGCCCCGGCCGCAGAACCGGCCCCCGGGGAATAGGCTGAAAAAGAATTTATTTCGGGAAATATAGTTTTGCGGGGCCGGGCCGAAAAGCCCGATATGAATAAATAACATTTATATATAAAATAGTTAGGAGATAGCATAATGGCTAATATCAGCGCTGCAATGGTCAAGCAACTCAGAGAAAAATCCGGCGCCGGGATGATGGATTGTAAAAAGGCCCTGGTTGAAAGCAATGGAGATATCGACAAGGCTGTTGAATATCTGCGTAAAAAGGGAATTGCCACGGCGGCCAAACGTTCCGGCCGGGCGTTGTCCGAAGGAACGATCCAGACCTATATTCACATGGGCGGCAAACTGGGCGTCATGGTTGAAGTCGGCTGCGAAACCGATTTCGTCGCCAAGAATGAAGATTTCATTGCCTTTGCCAGGAACATTGCCATGCATATCGCCGCGATTAACCCCATGGGGATTTCCGCGCAGGATGTGCCGGCTGAAACCGTTGAAAAGGAGCTGGAAATATATAAGAGCCAGGCCCTGGAAATGGGGAAACCGGAAAATATTGTCGCGAAAATTGCCGAGGGCAAAATCAAGAAATTTTATAAGGACAATTGCCTGATGGAACAGCCGTTTGTAAAGGACCCCGATAAAACCGTTGCGGATCTGCTCAACGAATTGATTGCCAAGATCGGGGAAAATATATCCATTAAACGCTTTGTCCGTTTTCAGGTGGGGGAGGCTTAAGCTCTGTGACAACGCCTAAATACAATCGGGTGATGCTCAAATTGAGCGGCGAGGCCCTGATGGGAAATCAGGGCTTCGGTATTGATCCCGAAACGATCCGATACGTGGCCGATGAGGTTAAAAGTGTCTGGAAGCTGGGGGTTCAGGTAGCCCTGGTGGTGGGCGGCGGTAACATATTCCGCGGCATTGCGGCCAGCTCCTTTGGCATGGACCGGGCTTCGGCGGATCATATGGGCATGCTGGCCACGGTAATCAACAGTCTTGCCCTCCAGGATGCCCTGGAAAAAAAGGGCATGACCACGCGGGTACAGACGGCGATTACCATGCATGAAGTGGCCGAACCGTACATTCTGCGCCGGGCTGTACGGCATCTGGAGAAAAACCGGGTGGTTATATTTGGCGCCGGTACGGGGAACCCCTATTTTACCACGGATACGGCGGCAGCATTGCGGGCCAATGAAATTCATGCCGATATTTTTTTAAAGGCGACCAAAGTGGATGGCGTGTACGACAGGGATCCGGAAAAAAATGCCGATGCCGTCCTGATCCGTCAAATATCGTATATGGAAGTTCTCGAAAAACAACTGAAAGTGATGGACCTCACCGCCATTTCCCTGTCGATGGAAAACCGGCTGCCACTGGTTGTTTTTAATCTCAATACTGCCGGTAATATCCGGCGGGTGATTTGCGGAGACCCCGTCGGTACGAAAATTGACAATTTGTAAAGCGAATCAGCCATTAACGAATCAGCGAGGAACCTTCAATGTTAAACGACCTGTATCAGGAAACCACGTCAGACATGGGCAAGGCCGTTCAATCATTAAAAAAAGAGCTGGATCGTGTGCGGACGGGCCGGGCATCGCTATCCCTTCTTGACGGTATCCGGGTGGACTACTACGGCACCCCCACGCCACTGGATCAAATGGCGAGCCTGGCGGTGCCGGAAAGCCGCCTGATTACCATTCAGCCATGGGATGCGTCGGTCATCAAGACTATCGAAAAAGCCATTCTGGCATCCAGCCTGGGGCTGACCCCTTCGTCCGATGGCAAGTTGATCCGGATTTCAATTCCGCCCCTCACCGAAGAACGCCGCAAGGAACTGGTCAAGGTCGTTCATCAGATGTGCGAGGATCACAAGGTCGGGGTGCGTAACGTGCGTCGGGATGCCAATGACATGACCAAGAGCATGAAGAAAGATGGCGATATTTCCGAAGATGATGCGTTTAAGGCCCAGGACCGGATTCAGAAAATCACCGATGAGCACATTCAAATGATTGACAGGATTTACCAGGAAAAAGAGAAAGAAATCCTTGAGTTCTAAATCCGATTCATCTTCCCCGGGTCTTTCCGACCGCCACCGGCTGCCTGTTCCCGACCATGTGGCGATTATCATGGACGGCAATGGCCGCTGGGCGAAAAAACGCTCCTGGATGCGCGTCAAAGGACATGAACAGGGGGCTGAAACGGTCCGCACGATTGTCCGGGCCAGTCGGAAAATCGGCATCCGGGTCCTGACGCTGTACGCGTTTTCAACTGAAAACTGGCAGCGGCCCCAAAAGGAAATCCGGGCACTGATGCACCTGCTCAAAAAATTTTTGAAAAACGAAGAAGCAGAACTGCTGGAAAACAATATCCGCCTGGATGCAATCGGAGAAATCGACCGCCTGCCGGCCGACGTGCGGGATATTCTCGAAAAGGTGCGTCGCCGGACGGCTGAAAACGATGGCATGCAGCTGAATCTGGCCCTGAGCTACGGTGCCCGGGGCGAAATCGTCCGCATGGTGCAGCACCTGGCCGCCCAGGCAGTGGCGGGCCAGTTGGCTCCCGATGACATTGATGAAAAACAGATTGCATCCCATCTGTACACGGCCGGATTACCGGATCCGGATCTGCTGATCCGGACCAGCGGTGAAATGCGCATCAGCAATTTTCTGTTGTGGCAGATTGCCTACAGCGAACTGTTTGTGACGGATACGTTGTGGCCGGATTTTACCAGGGAAGAATATCTGTCCATTTTAGACGCCTATCGACAACGGGAACGGCGTTTTGGCCGGACGGAGGCCGTCTGATCTGTTAACCCGATTCCAAAAGGGTCTGCTATGCATTCAACGCGCTGGATTACCGGTCTGATTGCCGCCCCGCTGCTTGTCCTTCTCATTGCCCTTGAGAATATATGGTTTTTTTGTATTTTTGTGGCGGTTGCCGCGGTCGTATCCCTGTGGGAATACGGGCGGATCAATACGCCGCCGTCGCAAACGGGACAATTCCGGGTGATCACTTTCATCGGGTATCTGACGGTTGCCGGTATGGTTGTTGCCGCCGGCCGCCTGTCCGCGGAGATGATGGTGTTTACCGCCTTTGCCGGGCTCATCGGCTGTGCCATGATTGCCCTGCGGCGTTTTAAATCGGATCCGGATATCCCCGATGTGATCGCCCGTCAGATACTGGGTATTGTATATATCGGTCTCCCGCTGGGGATGATTGTTCTCATCCGGGGCGGACAGACGGGATGCTTCTGGGTGATTGCCATTCTGGTGATTATCTTCGGCGGGGATACCGCCGCCTACTATACCGGCTCCTGCCTGGGCAAACATAAGCTCTGCCCGTCGGTCAGCCCGAAAAAGACGATCGAGGGCGCACTGGGCGGGCTGGCGGCCAATGCGCTGACCGGTATTGTTTTAAAACTCTTTTTTCTCCGGGATGCCGGATGGATCCAGGTATTGCTCATGGCGGTTATTATCGGGGCCGTGGGTCAGATCGGCGATTTGTTTGAATCTGTCCTGAAACGCCGGGTCGGGATCAAGGATTCCGGCGGCATCCTGCCGGGACATGGCGGGATTCTGGATCGGATTGATGCCCTTCTTTTCGCCATTCCAGTGGCGTGGATTTTTATTGTGATGGGACATGTGTAACATGAAAGCGACGCCGACAGGCCGGACGGCATCGGACAGGGATTCAGATGCCGCCTAAGAGACTGACAGTTTTGGGGGCCACGGGGTCCATCGGCCGAAACGTGCTGAAAATTGTCGATCGGTTTCCCGACCGGTTCACCATCGGCGCCCTGTCGGCTCACCGGAATATGGCGCGCCTGGCCGCGCAGGTTGAAAAATATCTGCCCGCGGTGGCGGCCGTGGGCAATGAACGCGGCGCCGACGAACTGGCGGCCCTGCTGCCCCCGGACATTCGTGTCGAGATTGTCTGCGGTGACGCCGGGCTGTGCCGGGCGGCGACGCTGGCTGATATCGACCTGGTTGTCACCGCGGTGGTGGGCGCGGCGGGCCTGCCGCCGACACTGGCCGCCATTGAGGCGGACAAGCCGATTGCCCTGGCCAATAAAGAAACCCTGGTCATGGCCGGACAGGTGGTGATGGCGCGGGCGGCGGCGCGGGGGGTGGCCATTACGCCCATTGACAGCGAGCACAGCGCCATCTTTCAATGTCTGGCCGGCAACCGGCGGGAAGATCTGGCGCGGATCCTGCTGACCGGATCCGGCGGCCCCTTCCGGACGCGGCCGGCCGGAGATTTTGCCACGGTCACGGTCGATGACGCCCTCAATCATCCCAACTGGGAAATGGGACGCAAGATTACCATTGATTCTGCCACGCTGATGAATAAAGGGCTGGAAATTATCGAAGCCCGATGGCTTTTTGACGTGCCGCTTGAAACGATCGAAGTGGTGATTCATCCCCAGAGCATTATCCATTCCATGGTCGCCTTCAAGGATGGCGCCGTGATCGCCCAGCTCGGGGTGCCCGACATGAAAGGGGCCATTGCATTTGCGCTGTCCGATCCGGAACGCCTCGATATCGGCCAGCCGGCGCCCGATTTTGCCGCTTTGGCCAGATTGACATTCGAACCGCCGGACATGGAAAAATTTCGCTGCCTGCAACTGGCCAGAGCCGCGGGAACAGCGGCCGGCACGCTGCCGGCCGTATTGAATGCGGCCAATGAAATAGCGGTTTACGCCTTTCTGGATGGCCAGATCGGTTTTACCGCCATCCCGGAATTGATTGAAAACGTGATGGATGCGCATGCGTGGGTGGCCGATCCGGCGCTGGAAGATATCGTGGCTGCCGATACCTGGGCCCGGGCGCAGGCGGATCGGTTTATCTCTGATTCATCGTTGACCTTTTAAAAAAGATATCGATCTTATGAACAGCCTCTTTGCATTTGTGATTGTATTGGGAGTCCTGGTTTTCGTCCACGAATTCGGGCATTTTATCGTGGCCCGGCTGTGCGGCGTGGGGGTTGAAAAATTTTCCCTGGGATTCGGGCCACGGATTTTCGGAAAGAAAGTCGGTCTGACCGACTACCGCATCTCGGCCGTCCCCCTGGGCGGGTATGTCAAGATGGTGGGCGAGGAGCCTGATGCCGATATCCCCGACGAGATGATACCGCTGTCATTTACCCATAAGCCGGTCTGGAAAAGGATTCTCATCGTTGCCGCCGGCCCGGGGTTCAACCTGTTTCTGGCGGTTCTGATTTTTTTCATCCTGAATTTCGCCGTGGGCCTGTACATCCTCAAGCCGAATATCGGCGAAATCCGGCCCGATTCGCCGGCCATGAACAGCGGGCTCCGCGCCGGAGATGAAGTGGTGGCCATTGACGGGGTACCTGTCGATGACTGGACCCACATGGCCGAATTGATTTCGGCCAGCGACGGCCGTCCGCTGGCCGTGACGGTCCGGCGGGAGGGAGAAACGCATACCTATAAAATCGAGCCGACCCGGATCGCGGACAAGAACATTTTCGGTGAAGACGTCCAGCGATATGTGATCGGTATTTCCTCTGCCGGGGATGTCTTTGTCAAAGAATTCGGCCTGGCGGGCGCGCTGACCCAGGGAGTGATGCAGACCGGCCGAATCATCAAGATGACGATCCTCAGCGTGGTGAAAATGATCGAGGGCAAGATCTCTTCCCGCAATCTTGGGGGCCCGGTGGCAATTGCCAAAATGGCCGGCCAGCAGGCCCGCCAGGGGGCGGTCAGCCTGATTTCCTTTATTGCGCTGCTCAGCATCAACCTGGCGATATTAAATTTTCTGCCGATTCCCGTTCTCGACGGGGGGCACCTTCTTTTTTATCTCATCGAGCTGGTCATGCGGCGGCCGGTGAGCATCCGCGTTCGCGAGCTGGCTCAGCAGGCGGGTATTTTTCTGCTTATTCTGCTGATGGTTCTCGTCTTTTACAATGATATCTCCAACCTGATCACCGGTTGGACGCCAACGGGGAACAATTAAGGATGCGTGCCTGATCCAATGCAGGCATCAGCGGGGAGGAAAAGAGAAAAATCTATGGCATACCGGCTTGAAATTACAATGAAAGAAACACTGGTCGATGCGGAAGGGGAAAGCATCCGGCGGAAGGCGCGCGACTATTTCGGGATTGTTATCGATTCGGTCCGAACGGTGCAGGTGGTCACGATCGATAAAAAACTGACCCCGGCCCAGCTGGATACCATCCGGATGGAAATTTTTACCAACCCCGTGACCCAGATATCATCCTTCCAGCCGCTGGATATTCCTTTTGACGGCTGTGTCTGGGTGGGATTCCGTCCCGGCGTCAAGGATAATGCCGGAGATACGGCGGCTGAAGCGGTGGCGGATGTACTGGGCGTCCGGTTTGATCCGGGTGAAGCGATATACACTTCCAAACGGTATTGTCTTGGCGGCAGGGGCGTTACGCCGGCAGGCATGGATCAGATTGCCGGCGAGCTGCTCGCCAATGATATCATCCAGCAGTGGCGTGTTTTTCTGCCGGCGCAATGGTCGGCGGCCGATGGGATCGGGTTGATCCTGCCCAAAGTCGTCCTCGACCACCGCCCGACAGTCCGGACCCTGTCCGTGGACAGCGATGCCGTGCTCCAGCAGTTGAGCGATGCACGGAACCTGGCCCTGAGCGCCAGGGATATTCCCGTCATCCGGGCCTATTTCAACGATCCGAAAGTACAGGCCGAACGGAAACAGGTGGGGCTGGACGACCCGACCGACGTTGAACTGGAGTATATCTCCCAGGGGCGCAGTGACCACTGCAATCACAACACTTTTCAGGGGAAGTTTCGCTACGTGGATGCGGAAACCGGCGCCGAAAAGATCGAGGACAACCTCTTTAAAACCTATATTCAGGCCCCGACCCTGGCGCTGCAGAAAAAGAAAAGCTGGGTGGTGTCGGTCCTGTGGGACAATGCCGGCGTCGGCCGGTTTGATGACGATCACTTTTATGCCATTACCGGAGAAACCCACAACTCGCCGTCCAACATGGAAGCCTACGGCGGCGCTATTACCGGGATTGTCGGTGTCTATCGGGATCCGCTGGGTACCGGCAAGGGGGCGCGGCTCATTATGGGCGGCTACGGATATTGTGTGGGCCCCCGGGATTATGCCGGTCCGCTCCATCCGCGGCTTTCGCCCCGGCGGCTGCTCGATGGCGTCATTGAAGGCGTGCGGGACGGCGGCAACAAAAGTGGTATCCCCACGACCTTCGGGCAGGTCACTTTCAACCCCGGCTATCTCGGCAAATGCCTGGTGTTTGTTACGGCAGTGGGGCTCATGCCGGCGATGACCGCCGGGACGCCCTCCCACGAAAAAGTCACATCGCCCGGAGAATTAGCCATCATGTGCGGTGGCCGGGTCGGTAAGGACGGCATCCACGGGGTTACCGCCTCATCGGAGAGCTTTTCAGCCAACACGCCGGCCGGGCATGTTCAGATCGGCGATCCGTACACCCAGAAAAAGATGCACGATTTTCTGTTAGAGGCCCGGGATGCGGGGCTGATTCAATTTATCACCGATAACGGCGGCGGCGGGCTGTCTTCGTCGGTGGGAGAATCCGCCCGGTTTTCCAATGGCTGCGAAATCGATCTTGACCAGGTGCCGCTCAAGTACGATGGTCTCGATCAATGGGAAATCTGGGTCTCGGAATCCCAGGAACGGATGACCGTCGCGATCCGGCCGGAAGACCTGGATCGTTTTATGTCGCTTTCCGCCCGTCACGCGGTGGAAAGCCATGTGATCGGCCGCTATACCGATTCGGGCAAGCTGCATATCCGATACAAGGGCAACACCTGCGCCTATGTGGATATGGATCTGCTCGAATCCGGATTCCCCCAGTGGGAATTCGACGCGGTCTGGCATTCACCGGCACAGCGGGGCCTGACGGAACCGGTACTCGGTCCGCCCACAGATGCCTCGGCGCTTCTCGAAGACCTGCTGGCCCGGCCGAATATTGTATCCACGGAATGGATTTCCCGGCAGTACGACCACGAAGTTCAGGGAACCAGTATCATCAAGCCCCTGGTGGGCGCAGACCGGGATGTGCCGAGCGATGCGGCCGTGATCCGTCCGGTGCTGATGTCGGACAGGGGCCTGGCCTTTTCCCAGGCCCTGCTGCCCGCCTATTCGGCCATCGATGCCTGGCACATGACGGCCTGTACCATTGACGAAGCCGTGCGCCGTGTCATTGCGGTGGGGGGCGATCCCGGGCACATCGGCGGCGTGGATAACTTCTGCTGGCCCACTATTGCGTATCATCCCCAGGACAACCCGGATGGAAAATTTAAAGCCGCCCAGCTGGTACGCGCCTGCCGGGCCCTCAGGGAAACCTGCCTGGCGTATGAAATCCCGCTTCTTTCGGGAAAAGACAGCATGTACGTTGACGGCCACCTTCCCGGCCGTTATGGCGAGATGCACAAGGTTTCGGCCCCGGAAACCCTGCAGTTCGCGGCGATTTCGGTGGTGCCGGATATCAATTGCTGCGTGAGCATGGATGCCAAAACCCCGGGCGATCTGGTTTATGTCCTCGGCCGCACCCGCAGCGAACTGGGCGGCTCGGAGTATTACGCGCATTTTGGATATATCGGCCGGAATGTCCCGCAGGTGCGCCTTAAAGAATCCATGTCGCTTTACCGCTGTATCGCCCGGGCGGTCAAACAGCATCAGGTGTCATCGCTGCACGGTGTTTACGCCGGGGGGCTTGGCGTACATCTGGCGCTGGTTGCCATGGCCGGCGGCTGCGGGCTGTCGGTGGATCTGTCCCGCGTGCCCGTGGCCGGCGATATCCGGGACGACCATGTTCTCTTTTCCGAGTCCGCGGGCCGGTTTGTCGCCACGGTCCACCCGGCGGATCAATCGGTTTTCGAGGCGCTTTTCGAGGGCCATCCCGTGGCGGCCATTGGTGAGGTCACGGAAGCGCCGGACCTGCGGATCCTGGGGATCAATCCGGATCCGGACACGGCCACCGCGGATGTGGCCCCCATCGTCAATACCCCGGTCGCGCGGCTCAAGGCGGCCTGGAAACGTCCCTTTGGAGATTTGATATGAGCAAAATCAAGGCCCTGGTACTCACCGGTTACGGGTTGAATTGCGATCTGGAAACGGCCCATGCCTGCGAACTGGCGGGCGCAGCCGCCACCCGGGTGCATATCAATGCCCTGATTGACGGCAGTGTTCGTTTGTCCGATTTCCAACTCATGGTTTTTATCGGCGGGTTCAGCTGGGGCGACGACCATGGCGCCGGCGTTATCCAGGCGGTTCGGATGAAAACCCATATCGGGGATCAGATGCTCTCGTTCATCGAACGGGGCCATCTGGTGCTGGGCATCTGCAATGGATTTCAGGTTCTCGTCAACCTGGGGCTGTTACCCGGCTTTGACGGACGGTATGCGGATCGGCGTGTTGCGCTGACTTACAACGAATGCGGAAATTTCAGAGACCAGTGGGTGCGGCTGCGTATCGGTGCCGGGTCCCCCTGTGTTTTTACGCAGGGTATCCGTCAGGTGGAATTGCCCGTGCGGCACGGAGAAGGTAAATTTTATGCTGATGCTGAAGTGATGGACCGCCTGGCCGCCGGCGGCCAGATCGTCATGCGGTACGCCCGGGCGGACGGCCATCCCGCCGGGGGGCAGTTTCCCGACAATCCCAACGGGTCGGTCGACGATATCGCCGGGATCTGCGATGCCACGGGCCGGATCTTTGGCCTGATGCCCCATCCCGAAGCTTTTCACCACCCGGCCAACCATCCGGACTGGACCCGGCAAAAGGCGGCCGCCCGTCACCGGGAAAAAGCTGAAGGAAATTATGCCGTCACCGGGATTCGCATATTTAAAAATGCGGTTGATTATCTGAGCTGATTAGCGGCCCTGTCAAAGCGCTGCGGATCCCGCTGGCGATGGGGAATAAGTTTTCCGGGGCCGGCGTGACACCGGCACTGCCCCTTTTCGCACTTTCCCGGATTAACAGGAAATGTGCTGTACCACTTTCAACAGTTCCGTGATGGCAAAGGGTTTGGCCAGGAAATCATCGGCGCCCAGATCCCTGGCGGCGTTTTCGTAACCCGCATTTCCCGAGATAATAATGCACGGTTTGCCGGCATCCCTGCCCTTTATTTTTCCCAAAAGCGTCAGACCGTCCATCCGGGGCATATTCACATCCGCAATGATCATATCGGCCGGATGGCCGTTGCTCAGATCCTTCCAGGCGGTTTCTCCGTCTTCATAAGGAAAAACCTCCACGTCGGCCAGACTCAGGAGCGTGTCGACGATCAGGTTACGGGAGAGATGGTTGTCTTCAACAACGGCGATCTTTTTGGTGATGGCAGTCATGGCGGTACCTCCATATTTTCCGTTTCAATACATGGAACGGCATATCATCGCGCATGGATTGCGCCGGCCGGAACCGGCTGCATGCCATTCTGTCAGCTGATCTGTCTGAGCCATATAACGGCGGACAGCAGCGCGACCTGAAAAAACATAAACAATTTTGTCTGCATCACAGGCATCCTTCTGCACGGGTGTAATCATATTCAGGGCCTTCCTCGCCCGGGGTGGGATCTTGCTGTAACAGTATTCAGCAAGATTGATACCAGATTGAAGACGGAGGCTTGTTGATATCCTAAATATTATAAATAATAGTAATTATTACTTGACACAGGCGCGGATTTTACCGGACGGGCATGCG
>CAZNZW010000031.1:0-41263 GCA_964577615.1 uncultured Desulfobacterales bacterium
ATTTTTATTGACCTCATCCGCCGGCCCTCCTATGATGAAAAAATACTCAGCTGATACGCACACCGCTGCCGTCGCTTTCCTTAGATACATAGAAACCCCAAATAAGGAGGAATAAAATGAAAAAATTCGCGATTATCTTTTTTGCCGTCACCCTGCTGCTCCCCTTTGCGGCCGGCGCCAAGACACTGCGGCTGGCCATGGATGCCGACCCTGTTTCTCTGGATCCCCATGTACAGCTTTCCGGAGGGATGCTCCAATATTCCCACCTGGTATTCGACCCGCTGGTCCGCTGGACAAAAAAAATGACCATCGTCCCTCGCCTGGCTGAAAAATTTGAGCGTACCGACGACCTGACCATCCGATTCCATCTGCGCAAGGGCATCAAGTTTCACAGCGGCAACGAAATGACCGCCAGGGATGTGGCCTGGACACTGGCCCGCCTGAAAAAAAGCGGAGATTTCAAGGGGCTGTTCGAACCCTTTGCCGATCCCGTTATCATCGATGACTACACCATCGACATCAAATCCAAAAAGCCCTATGGGCTGCTGCTCAATATGTGCACCTATATTTTCCCCATGGACTCCAAGTTTTATACAGGTACCGATGAGAAGGGGCACCCCAAGGATGCCATCGTCAAAACCGAATGGTCGTTTGCCAACGAACATGAATCCGGCACCGGTAAATACGTCGTGGCCGAGCGGGACCAGGGACAGAAATGGGTACTCAAAGCCTTTCCCGGCTATTGGGACAAAAACAGTGGCAACATCGACGAAATCATTTTAACCCCCATCAGCGAAGATGCCACCCGTGTGGCGGCGCTTCTTGCCGGCGATGTCGATTTTATCATGCCCGTCCCGCCCCAGGATTTTGACCGGATCGACAAAGCCGACGGCGTCAAGCTCATCACCATGCCCGGCGCACGGATCATCACGTTTCAGCTGAATCAGAAACGCCGGGAAGAATTTAAGAATCCCAAAGTCCGGCAGGCCATGGCCTACGCCGTCAACAATGCCGGTATCGTCAAAAAAATCATGAAAGGCCGGGCCACCGCCGCCGCTCAGAATTCGCCGCAGGGATATCAGGGATACAATCCGGCCCTTCAGCCCCGCTTTGACCTGAAAAAGGCCAGGCAGCTGATGAAGGAAGCCGGTTATGAAAAAGGATTTACCGTTTCCATGATCGCGCCCAACAACCGCTACGTCAACGACGAAAAAATCGCCGAAGCCACGGCTGCCATGCTCTCTAAAATAGGCATCAAAGTGGACCTGAAAACCATGCCCAAGGCCCAGTACTGGGATCAGTTCGACGCCCAGGTGGCTGATATTCAGATGATCGGCTGGCATTCCGACACGGAAGATTCGGCTAATTTTTATGAATTTCTCTACATGTGTCCCAACAAAGAAACCGGGTACGGGCAGTATAACAGCGGTAACTACTGCAACAAACGGGTCGACGAACTGACCCTGGCCTCCCAGAGTGAAACGGACCTCAACAAACGCAAGGCCATGCTTCAGGAAGTGGAACAGATCCTCTTCGACGAAGCCGCCTTTATTCCTTTTCACTGGCAGATGCTCTCCTGGGCCGGCAGCGACAAGCTGAAAAACGCCGACGATATCGTCAACGGGATGAATTTCCCCTATTTCGGCGACCTTGTCATGGAATAACCGTCCGGTCATTAAAGTGTATGCGGATTATCCATCCACCGGGGAGGTGCCAGCGCATCTCCCCGGTATCCATACACACCATCCATCACCGCCACATCAACATCAGCCATCGATAATTAATCATGTTTGCATTTATTATCCGCCGGATCTTTCAGGCCGTTATTGTAATGCTGATCATCAGCCTGCTGGGCTTTGCCATCAAACAATCCGTTGGCGATCCTGTTCGCGAAATCACGGGGATATCGGTATCCGCCCAGGAACGGGAAGTGCTCCGCGAAAAGCTGGGACTCAACGACCCTTTTCTCGTTCAGTGGGTTCGCTTTCTCGGCCGGGCCATCCACGGCGATCTGGGCAACTCTTTTTATTTCAAGCGGCCGGCTTTTGATGTCATTCTTGCCAAAGCCCCGGCAACGCTGGAACTGGTTCTGGCCACGTCCATCCTTGTGATTCTGTTTTCCGTCCCCATCGGTATCTATGCGGCCGTCAAGCCCGATGCCTGGCCCGCCCGGTTTATGATGGGCGCCTCCATCGTGGGCGTTTCCATCCCTGTTTTTCTGACCGCCATCCTGCTGATCTATGTTTTTTCCGTGACTCTCGGCTGGCTGCCCTCGTTCGGCCGGGGGCACCTGGTAGAAATATTCCCCGGCTGGAAATCCGGTTTTTTCACTGCCGACGGGCTGGCGCATCTGGTGATGCCCTCGGTCGCGCTGACGTCGATCATGCTGCCTCTTTTTATCCGCCTGGTCCGGGCCGAAATGAAAGAAGCGCTGGAAACCGAATACGTCAAATTTGCCCGGGCCAAGGGTCTGCGCCCGGCTCGCATTCTTTTGCTGCATGCGTTTAAAAACACACTGCTGCCGGTGATCACCGTGGGGGGCGTCCAGCTGGGCATTCTGATCGCCTTTACCATTCTCACCGAAACCGTCTTTCAATGGAAGGGCATGGGATCCATGTTCATCGAATCCATTGAACGGGCCGACACATCCCTGACCGTGGCGTACATGGTTTTTGTGGGGTTTATTTTTGTGGTCGTCAATACCCTTGTTGATCTGGTTTATGGTCTGGTCAATCCCATGGTGCGTATCACTGGAGCACAGTCGTGACACGATTGCAGAAATTCACCGATTCCTACTTTCTCTATCGATTCATCCGGGATCCGGTGGCTATCGGCAGTTTCGCCATCCTGGTGGTTCTGTTTGTCTGCGGTTTCGGCGCCCCGGTGGTGGCGCCCCACAACCCCTACGACACCACAACCATCGACATCATGGACTCGGAACTGCCTCCCTTCTGGTATCCGGACAGCGACGCCCGTTTCCTTCTGGGGACCGATTCCCAGGGTCGGGATATGCTCTCCACCATGCTCTACGGCATGCGGGTTTCGATCTTTATCGGCCTCGGCGCCGTCGCCCTGCAGGCCCTTCTCGGGATCACCATCGGCCTGATTGCCGGATACAAAGGGGGCCGGTTTGAAGCCCTGCTCATGCGCGTGGCCGATGTCCAGCTTTCCTTTTCCACGTATATGGTGGCCATATTTTTCGGGGCGCTTTTCCAGGCGGCTTTCGGCATGGGATTGTACGAAAATTTTGCCATTCCAATGCTGATCTTTATTATTGGTTTTGCCGAATGGCCCCAGTACGCCCGCACGGTGCGGGCCTCGGTTCTCGGCGAGAAGAAGAAAGAGTACGTCGAAGCCGCCCGGGTGATCGGCCTGCCGGCCTCGCGGATCATGTGGCGCCATATTCTGCCCAACACCCTGACGCCGGTCCTGGTCATCTCCACCGTCCAGGTGGCCAATGCGATCATGAGCGAGGCCGCGCTGTCGTTTATCGGCCTGGGCATGCCCGTTACCCGACCGTCGCTGGGCTCTTTAATCAAAGTCGGTTTCGACTATATTTTCAGCGGCTCATGGTGGATCACGCTCTTTCCCGGTATCGTTCTCGTGGTCCTGATTCTATCGATCAACCTTCTCGGCGACTGGCTGCGGGATTTCCTCAATCCCAAGCTGTACAAGGGGTAGACATGGCACCGCTGCTGGACGTTAAAAATCTGACCGTTAAATTTGCTCTGCGGCGCACCCGCCTGACTGCTGTTGACAATGTCTCGTTTTCCCTGCGGAAAGGCGAACGCATGGGCCTGGTCGGCGAATCGGGGGCCGGCAAATCCGTCACCGGTTTTTCGCTGATCAACCTGATCAGCAAACCCGGCTTTATCGATTCGGGCCGGATCGCATTCGAAGGCCGGGATCTCACCCGGCTGCCCGCCGACGCCATGCGGGATATCCGCGGCAACCGGATTACGATGATTTTCCAGGACCCGATGATGACCCTCAATCCGGTTTTGACCATCGGCACCCAGATGGTCGAAGTCCTCAAGGCCCACGGCAAGATATCAACCCGCGCGGCCGAAACCACCGCCATCGACAAGCTGCGCCAGGTCCAGATTCCATCGCCGGAAAAACGGCTCAGGCAGTACCCCCATGAATTTT
This sequence comes from uncultured Desulfobacterales bacterium, assembly GCA_964577615.1. Lineage (GTDB taxonomy): Bacteria > Desulfobacterota > Desulfobacteria > Desulfobacterales > QNYZ01 > QNYZ01. Next base: position 4,150 of record CAZNZW010000031.1, read on the forward strand.
CCGGCGGCATGCGCCAGCGGATTGTCATTGCCATTGCCCTGCTGACCGATCCGGCCCTGATTATCGCCGATGAACCGACGACCGCTCTGGATGTCACCATCCAGGCGGAGATCATGGACCTGCTCATCGCGCTGTGCGACTCCGCCCGGATGGGCCTGATTCTCATCACCCACGATCTGGGCGTCGTGTCTGAAGTCACGGAAAACATTGCCGTGATGTATGCCGGAAAAATTGTTGAGAGCGGGCCGACACAATCGGTCATCAACCAGCCGGCCCATCCGTATACCCGCGGTCTGGTCCGGGCCATTCCCGGCAATATCCCCGCCGGCGACCCTTTGTACCAGATTCCCGGAATGATGCCCTCGCTGACCGATATTCCATCCGGATGCGCATTCCATCCCCGATGCGAATACGCCGGAAAAGTCTGCACCGAGCAGACACCGGATCTGAGCCCGGCACCCGGCCGCCAGAACCGGGCCGCCTGTCACCTGGTCAGCGGACAATTGCCCGAAGACGATATCGGTACGGCCGCGATTCACCTGAAACAGATGGCCGCAACGGAGGCGATATTGCGATGAGCGTCGATCGGGGCCTTATGGCCGTTGACAACCTGTTCAAGCATTTCGATATTTCCGGCGGTCTGCTCGACCAGCTGTCTTTTAACCGGGGACGCGTGGTCCGAAAACGCACCACGGTCAAAGCGGTCAATGGTGTCAGTTTTACCATTCACGCCGGGGAGACCCTGAGTGTGGTCGGGGAAAGCGGTTGCGGCAAATCGACCCTGGCACGGACGATTATGGGGCTGTATCCGCCCACCCGCGGCCGAATTTATTATAATGGCGAGCGAATCGATCAGCTGTCGTTCCGCCAGATGCTTCCCTTCCGCGCCCGCATGCAGATGATTTTCCAGGATCCATACGCCTCGCTGAACCCGCGCAAAACCGTGCGGCAAACCCTTGAAGAACCGCTGACGTTTCATCATGGCGACCTGTCAAACTCGGAAGTTAAGGAGAAAGTGACGGCTGTCATGGCGCAGGTCGGCGTCTCCCCCCAGTGGGCTGACCGGTACCCCCATGAATTTTCCGGAGGACAGCGGCAGCGCATCAGCATTGCCCGGGCCCTGATGGTCGATCCGGAATTCATCGTTGCCGATGAGCCGGTATCCGCCCTGGATGTATCGATCCAGGCCCAGATCCTCAATCTCCTCATGACCGCCCAGCAGCAACGGGGCCTGACCTACCTTTTCATCACTCACGACCTGTCCGTGGTGGCCCACATCAGTACCCGTGTGGCCGTCATGTATCTGGGCACGTTGTGCGAACTGGCCCCCACGGCCGAGTTGTTCGCCCACCCGCGCCACCCGTACACCCGGGCGCTTCTGTCGGCCATCCCCAGACTGGGCCGTAAAAAAAAGAAACACATCCGCCTGAGCGGCGAAGTGCCCACGCCGATTCAACTGCCCGGCGGTTGTGTCTTTCACGGTCGCTGCCAACATGTTTTCGACCGTTGCCGCCAGGAAATCCCTCCCCTGCACCGATTGGACAGCGGCGCTTTCGTGGCCTGCCATGCTGTCCGGGAAAACCGCATCTAAACCGGCCCGCCACTGGCCGATATACCTGTAAACATGTATAATATTAATGGGTAACAGAAGACTGTCAGGGGATACTTGACGGAGCCCCTGTTGCGTCATACTATTTCACAGACAAAAAATAATCAGATAAGGAGTCCAGCATGAATATCGACCGTCTTGTTTTCGCCTTTGCCGGTGCGTTTATCCTCATCAGTATCTTCCTGTCGATCGTCCACAGCCACAACTGGCTCTGGTTCACGGCCTTTGTCGCTGCCAATATGCTCCAGGCCGCTTTCACCGGATTCTGCCCCCTGGCCAAGATCCTCAAGGGGATTGGGAAAAAACCGGGCGAAGCGTTTAAATAGTTGATGACGGGGCTGCGGCCCCGCCATTCATTTCCGGACGCGATAATACCCCCGTTTACAGGGATCTGGAGATCAGCCGACAATAGAACAATCTTCGGAGTTTGTTCTGGGGGGAATGAAACGACCGGGCCGAACGACGCCTGGACGCCTTTTACGGCTGCCGGTTTTTAATCGTCTGCGATTTCGGACATTTGATTGCAATTGAAAAATTGTGCGACGGATGTGTCTACCCTTTCTTCGCCTGCCAGGGCCCGGTCCGGCAGATGAGTGGTGCTGACCATCCGCCCGATGGTTTGAATTTTTTCGGCCAGATTTCGCCCGGATTCCGCTTTGATCCGTGCCGTCAGAAAATTACTGGCGACCGCCACGTTAAATTCCATCTTTTTCATTATGCCGGCAACAAAGGCAATCCGCCGATTTTCTCTCTTGGCTCCGGAGGCCCCGCCTTTGAAAGAGAGCGAGATATAATTGTTGAAGACGTCATCGGAAAGGTAGCAGTCGAGAACGACATAGTGAGAGGCCATGTTCAAGCTCAGGTTGAGATAGGTAGGCGTAACAACGGCATAACTATTCGTATCTACCGGTTTTTCACCCTCGGGGACCGGAGCGACCGTATCTGCTGGAAAATCTATGACCGTCGCCGAGGGATGAGGTTCACTCCAGCAAAGTCGCGAACCCCCCATGCCTTTCCACAGGGCCTGAAATGGCAGCGAGTGAACATTTTCCGGTGAAATGGCCCGCCGGGATTCTCCAAATGAAACTGTATTCCCCAGGATATCTAGAACATACAGGTTAACAGGCGCGTCGGTATTAACTCTGAAAACATTTCTCCCCCCACCGATCCGGCTTTTTTCTCTTAATAAGAACATCTCGTTTAAGGCGGTTTCATGACAAAAGCGGAGAATATCGTGCCATGTCCGGCAGCCGTCTACCGTAAAATTATCATTGCGGGGATCGGTTAGATTGAGGTGGAAAATATAGGGGGCCATTTTTTCCAGCAACCGATGAGATTCCGTCCGCGTCACATCCACATCGCTTTTCAGGAAGACGCTTTTTTCTTCAGAAAAATTCAAGATACCGCCGTCGTAAATCATCCCTTCGGCAGCGGCCACCGTTATTTCCTGACCGTTGTGCAGCCGGTCAAAAATACCGGGTACCCGCACGACACACGGCACCCTGAATTCCCGCACCACCGAAGCCATGTGGTCGGTCCAGTTTCCTTTCTCAACAATCACCACAGACGCCTTGCGCAACGCCCCGATAAAGCGGGGCGATGAATTTTTCAGGACCAGAACCTCACCTTTGCGCAGGTCCCCCAGGTCGTGCATGGTGACGGCCTTAAATACCCGGCCGCAACCGATTCCAGGGCTGACCGGTTGCGCGTTGCGCGCAATAACCGGGGCATTATTCAGCGCAGACGGCAGACACCGGTCCACCGATTCAAATACATGCAGGGGACGCGACTGCAGCACATAGAGATTATTTTCCTGATCAATGCACCATTCGATATCCTGCGGAGATTTGAAATGCGCCTCAATCTCAAGCCCCATCCGGGCCAGGCGTCTCAGCTGACCATCGGTTAAACAGCGTCGGCATGCTTTCTGTTCAACCATAACCTCATGTCTCAGGCCGCCCTCTTTCAGGCGGGTCAGACAAACCTCTTTATCGGCAATGTCTTCCTTGACCAGTGGAAATCCGGGTTCCCGTTTAAGGACATATACATCTGCCGAAACCACTCCCTCAACCAACAGTTCGCCCAGCCCCCAGACAGCATTGACGACCATTTCATGGCTGCCGCCATTGACCGGATTGGCAGAGTACAGGACTCCCGAACAGACGGGGTCAATCATCTCCATAAAACCGACACTCATGCTCACATCATCGTCACGGATATTTTTCATCCGTTTGTAGATCATCGCGCGGGCGTTATATTTACTGGCGATCACCTCCCTGTATTTTTCCAGGAGTTGGTCCGAGCGCGCATTGAGAACCGTCGAGAACTGACCGGCAAAGGAACTCTCTGCCAGATCCTCGCCAATCGCGCTGCTGCGAACAGCCCAGTAGACCGGTTTTCCCCGGGTCTGTTCAATCTTCTCACTTTCCGCACGAATGGCGTATTCGATTTCCGCCGGGATTTGCGCGTCCAGAAAGAGTTGCTTAACAGCCGTTTCCGCCGTCAACAGCTGCTGACTGTCCGCAGGGTCGATATGCCACAGGATACGGGCGATTTTTGAAGTCAGATTGTTAAACTCGATAAATTGTGTGAACGCGCAGGCCGTGGCGGCAAATCCTCCCGGGACCCGGAAGTCGCTGCCATCCCGTAACTCTCCCAGGTTGGCCATCTTGCTGCCTACCTTGTCAACCAGTTCCTTTTTTACCGCATCCATGGGAATCACGATGGGCGTATAAATCGGTTCTTTTTGTCCGGTGACAATTATCCGGATTTCACTTTCCAGCTGAGTATAGCTATTTCGCAGTTCTCGATAGTTTCCCCCGGACAACTGGATCAGGCCCTCAACGGCATTGGCAACATGCCTCGAAAAGTTGCGAATCGTATTTTTTAGATAGGGAAGGCTGATAATCTGTTGGTTAAAAAACTTGTTTTCAAGGGTGGCCATCAAATCCAGGGCATGTTCATTTTCGGATAGTATCGTTAAAAACGTATTGTACTTTTTGCGCAGGGATTTTTCAGCATCCGTCTCCTGCGTTTTTTTCTCATGCAGATGTTTCCACAAGCGAATCATAATCTGCTCCTACAACAGCATTCTCTCTTCAAGGGCACGCCTGACGCTGGCTGTCAGTTTCTTGATATCCACTGGTTTCGAAAAATAATCAAACAGATCAGATTTAATATCTTTGACAAACTCATCAAGCATCTCCATGCGGCTGATCAGGATTACCTGAGTCCCCGGGGAGAGCCGCCGGATCAGGTGCAATATCTCAATCCCGCTCATTCCGTTCATCATAAAATCGGTAATGGCCACATCAAACTGCGCCACTTCCAGACGCTGCCGGGCAACATACGGGTTCGTGAAAGCTTCCACCATCCACCCGGCTTTGCGGAGGTAAACCTTGAGCATATCGCATACCGCAGGATCATCATCCAAAACCATGATACGCGGCTTCCGTCGCATCAGTTCTTCTTCTTTCTGACGGATGATATCAATCAGGCGCCCTTCTCTTTTTCGGGTGGGAAGGTAGTAATAAATCCCCGTACCCACCATGGCGGCGCCACAGAGAAGAATGCTGCCGTCCATGACAGTCCACCATCCGAAACCAAAATATCGCATGAGCCCGGTGGCCAGGGCCAGAAAAGCGACACCCGTGCGGATAAATGCCAGCTCTGTGCGGGCTTTGGCCAGGAAAGTGCGTTGCTGGGCCATGAGGGTTCTTTTTTCCGCCAGAAAACCGCGATGTTTGGCGAGCAGCGTCCGCATTCTGGAAAGACCGCTGCGGTTTTCGGCCATTTCGGTGCGCTGGATGGACGCGGTCGTCCGTTTTTCGCCCAGCAGCGTCCCCTCTTCGGCCATCAGGTTACGCTCATACGCCAGGATATTTCTTTCAAGCGCATATTTGGTGTTGAGCAGCGATAACGCCTCCTTCAATGAATCGGTCTGCATGATCTCGGTATTGATTTCATGAAGGTCGCCCTTGAGCTCATCAAGATAGACTTTGCGTAATGGCGTTATTTTCGCGGTCAACGCCGTCCGCCCACCCGCCGCACCTTTCTGCGCCAGAGCCATATCCAGCGGTCGGTAAACCGCTTCTCTGTCGTAAGCCAGGGCGTCCGGATTCTGTTCCGTATCATCTTTTGGGTCTGAAATATCCACCGGTATCCTCACGGTGCCGGCCAGGTAAAAAGGGTGGTCGACTGCATGAATTTATATTCTGCCGGTTCAGACGAGCGACAAAGCTGTTTCCAGTCAAATGGCCATGAATCGCCCGACCCCGTTCGGTCTTAACAAAAAAGTAATTTGATATACTAAGCATGCCCTGGAAACTTTGCAAGGTATTGTCCATACACAGGAGACCACCGGTGATCGCATCGCCGCTCTTGTTGATACTGTCGCTTACCGGAAGAGATAGGCTTCCCCGCTTATTCCCGGGCAGCCCCCCTGCGGCGGAAATGTAAAACAATTTATTTTCAGCATGTTGAAGGTAATTATGGGCGTACTGCTCCGGGATCAATCGCTGTCAGCGCGGCGGCGGCCAGCCGGCGCTTGGCCGCATCCGGAGAGTCCAGATGGGGCCGCAGGTCGGCCGCAGCCGGCCGGACAAGCGCCGGACGGGCGTCGGCCAGACGGGCCACGCCCCAGAGCAGCCCCCGTTGAAGGGCCTCGTGTTCGAGGTAGTTCATGTCTTCCCTGAGATACGACAGCAGGATATGTGCGTATTCATCGGCAAGCAGCGGGCTTCGGGCCATGATTTCGCCCATGGCTTCGGGGGACCCCCAGCCCATTCCGCCCGATTCATCGTTTAAATTCCACATCAGACGTCGCATGACGACACGCGCCGCTTCGGGATCAGCATCGGCCATCTGCGCCACGACAACACCCATGGCCGTGATGGCACGCCAGCGAATCTGCGCGTCAGTGTAGTAGAGAAAGGAAAAAAGCGGGTTTACCGCCTGGCGGGCGGGCAGCCGGCGGATCGTCACCAGCGCCTGGTCAAAATTGCCTCCGCCGAGCAGGGCCAGGATATCGGCCTTGATCTGACGACCGCTCAGTCGGTTTTTCTCTGGTTTCATGCGGGTTAAAAGGAAATAATCTCAAATCCCTCATCCCGGTATCGGGCCATGGACGGATGGCCGGCAATATCGGCCAGCAGCGTCAGCCCGGCGGCCCTGGCCGCATCGAGGGTTCCCATCTTTTTGGCACAGGCCTGACAGACCCCTTCGACCAGACCGGCATTCCGGACCTTTTCCCATAAACCGTGAAGCGGGTTGTCAGACCGTTCCAGTTCGGGGATCAATCCCGTGGCGGCGCCTTCGACCATGATTTTGGCATCGTAGCCTTTTTCCTGCATATCCAGCGCATTGAGTAACACGTGGATAAAGCACATGGGATCGCCGTTAAAAACGAACAGCGCCATCTTCTTCATTGCATACTCCTTTGGTTTCATCAGGCCGTCAAACCGCTTCCCAGAAAATGCAGTCTTCCGGACAATATTTAATGGCCTCGTTGACTTCCGCCTCCGGGTAGACCGCCATCTCTGCCATGGCAATCATCCCGGTATCGTTGATGAAAAAAACAGCGGGGCATACGGCCAGACAGCTTTCGCACAACGTGCACGCGCTTAAATCAATACCGGGTTTTACTTTGGCGGATTTTATCATTGCCATTTTGGCCGTTGCAGGATTTTACAAACAACCGGCCCCAAAGAAAAAGCGCAGATGCAATTTTTGCCCTGGGGCCTTTTTTTTATTCTCCAACGATGGCGGCGCCGATTTTCTGGCCCCACTCAAAACATGCCTGCAGGGCGTCACCATCCGGTACATACTGGATCCTGAGCCCCGGATCCATGATCTCCAGTTTCATATCTTCGAAATGCCTGTTGATCTGCTTGACCGCCTCACCGCTCCATCCATAAGACCCGAATGCAGCGGCCAGTTTATTTTTCGGCCGCAGCCCCTTCATGTAGATCAGCATATCGGCCACGGTGGGAAAAACATTATTGTTCAGCGTCGGTGACCCGACTATCACAGCCCCGGCATCAAGGATTTCCGTCATGACATCACTGCGGTGCCATTTCCGCAACGTCATGGGGCGGACCTCAACGCCCTTGTCATCAATTCCGGAAGCGATCGCATTGGCCATCACTTCCGTACTCTGCCACATGGAATCGTAAACCAGCACAGCTTTCCGGATCCGCTCCTGATTGGCCCAGCGGACATAGGCGTCGATGATCTTTTGAGGGTCTTTGCGCCACAAGATGCCATGATCGGGACAGATCATGTTGAATTCCAGCCCCATCTCTCCAACGGTCTTGAGCAGTTTCAATACCTGGGGTGAAAAATGCATCAGAATATTGGCGTAATATTTTTTTGCATGCGGCATGATGGCATCGCCGATCACATCATCAAATTTTTCCGTACCGGCATAGTGCTGACCGAAGGAGTCACTGGAAAAAAGAATCTTGTCTTCCTTGAGATACGTGTACATGCTGTCCGGCCAGTGCAGCATACGGGTCTCCAGGAAGGTCAACGTCCGTTTCCCGAGGCTGAGTTCGTCGCCGGTCCCCACCACCTGAAAATTCCAGTCCTGATGAAAATGACCCGCCAGGCCCTTTTTCCCCATCTTGGAGCAATAGAGCGGCGTGTCTTCACCGACCAGCCGCAACACTTTTTCCAGGGAGCTGGTATGGTCCATCTCCGTATGATTGCTGATAATATAATCAATCTTTTCAGGAGCGACAATCTGACGGATGTTACTGATCAGCTGGTCGGAAAAATGTCCCTTGTCCTTGACCGTATCAATCAGGGCAATTTTTTCATCCAGCACGAGGAATGCATTGTAGCTGGAGCCAAACGGCGTTGAATATCCGTGAAAATCGGAAATATTCCAATCGTTGACCCCCACGTCAAAAACTCCGGGGGCAATTTCTACTGGTTTCATTGTGGCCTCTTTCCTGTATGATTTAGAAAAACGATACGACCGGGCGGCGCCGGCCGGCAATCGCCGGCACTAAAAGATCCGCCCGGTCAGGAATGACTGCTGACGGTTTATCGCTTATTCCTCTTTTTCAAAATCATCTTTTCCCGCACCGCAAACCGGGCATTCCCAGTCATCGGGCAGATCATCAAATGCGGTTCCCGGAGCAATTTCACCTTCCGAATCCCCTTGTTCCGGGTCGTAAATATAGCCGCAGATCGTACACACATACTTGTCCATTCTTGCCTCCTTTTGGTAAATAATGGTTTATATCCGTTTAATTAAACGCCTTACACGTTCTTCAATTTCGTCGCGCACGGCCGCCATGGCGGCCTCCGGCTGACCGGCCGGATCGGGCAGGTCCCAATCTTCGACCGGCACGCCGGAAAAACGGGCACATTCTTCTTTACACCCCATGGTAACAATCATCTCCGGCCGATGCCGGGTGATCGTTTCATTCAACAACCGGGTCCGGGCAAAGGCCAGATCGATCCCCTTGTCGGCCATGGCCGCCTGCATGGCAGGGTTAACCTTGTCGGCCGGTTGACTCCCCGCGCCGGCGGCATCGATTCGATCTCCCCCCAGGTACCGGGCAAAAGCCGCGGCCATCTGGCTGCGGCAGGCGTTTTCCCGGCAGACAAACAGAATCCGCCGGCGCGTCATCAACGGGCCGATGACTGTCTCGACAGCCCCGCGCACCTCTTCCCGAACGGTTGCATGGGCAGACAGATCATTGCTGTTTTCCATCCCCCGGTAGGTCAGGCGACCCGCATACGCTGCCGATATGGCGTCAAAAAAATAGCGGGTCGACAAATCAATGGCCTCAAAAAGCTGTTTCCCCCGGCTGGCGCCGACACTCAGCAGAAATCCCCGGCGCTGGCCCATGCCCGGCTCCTTGAGCTTGAACCGGTATTTGCGCGCCCAGAACACCTGACAGCGATCGATCACCGCTTTTAACTGGGCTGTCATATTGTAGAAAAAGACCGGTGTGGCCACAACAATGACATCGGCTTCTGTGATTTGCGCGTATATTTCGGCCTGCATATCGTCTTTTAGGGGACAAAAGCCTTTACGCTCGCAGGCCGTCAATTCCCGACAGGGCAGAATATCGCGCTGATCCGCATCCACCACGGCTGTCCGGGCACCAAGACTGCGAGACGCATCCAGGAAATGGTCCAGCAGAAACCGGGTATTGCCTTTTTTACGTGGACTGCCCTGCAGGCCGAGAACCAGCATCGTTTTTCCTTCCTACTTTTTCTGGTGACATTTTCCACAGGAAGTCGGGCCTGTCGGCTGGTTCATTTTCCTCATTTTCCGATGGCACGCCAGGCAAACCGTCTTCATCACCTGCTTTCGTTTTAATGTTTTTGCGGCCTTCATTCGATTGATACTGCCGGCTTCCTTGGGAAAAGTCGCATGACATATTCTGCAGTCACCCAGAGCGGCCTGGTGCCGGCGATGGGGAAAAAGGATATCGCCCTTCTTGCCCGCCGTAATGGTTATTTTTTCGGCCCCTTTTTCATTTTCGGCAGCAGCAACCGCCCATGTGGTTCCCAGGATCATGATGGCTGCCAAAATAAATCCACTGAAACGCCGCATCATTTTAAGATCTCCTCTGTTTTTACCGGCCACCCGGCACGTACCGCGCCGGTATCAATACGCTTTGTCGGCGGCCAGGCTCTCGGCGGTTACTTTTCCGCTGAAAAGGCGATAGGCCCAAACCTGATATGTCAGTACAACAGGCAGAAAAAGGATAACGACAACCAGCATGATTTTCAAGGTCAGCGGACTGGACGAGGCATTGTACGCCGTCAGGCTGAACGCCGCATCCATGCTGGAGGGGAACATGTTGGGAAACATGCCGATGACGCCGAAAAAGACACTGCCCACAATGGTTACCGCCGATGCGCACCAGGCTTTGAAATATGCGCCGGCCATTGAAAAGTATTTGATTCCCAGCAATGCCGTTACGGTAATAAGAACAACTATGAACAGTGCCGGATGTGAAAAGTAGTTGTCGTAAAGCGGCGTGAATATTTTCGTGGCGGCAAGAAAACCGACCGCGACAACGAGTTCAACCCACCAGAGCGTACGGGTTAGAGTAACTGTCCGGTCATGCAGGTCTCCGTCACTTTTAACCGCCAGCCACAGGCCGCCGTGGACGAGAAACAGGATCACAAAAAAGACACCACCCAGCAGGCCATAGGGGTTGAGCAGGGTAAAGAGATTTCCATGGAAGATGCCGTTGCCGTCGATGGGAATGCCTCTGAAAATGTTGGCAAACGCCACGCCAAAAAGCAGGGCCGGCGCGAAACTACCGATAAAGATACAGGTATCCCATATTTTCCGCCACCGGGGATCATCCACCTGGGAGCGAAATTCAAACGATACCCCGCGCAGAATCAGCGCAAACAGAATCAGCATCAGCGCGGTATAAAAAGACGAGAACATGACGGCATACACTTTGGGAAAAGCGGCAAAGGTCACCCCGCCGGCGGTAATCAGCCAGACTTCGTTCCCGTCCCAGAGAGGGCCGATGGCGTTGACCATCACCCGCCGGTCCATCTCGTCTTTTCCAAGGAACGGCAGCAGCGTACCGATCCCGAAATCAAAACCGTCGGTCATGAAGAAAAGGGCCCAGCACAGTGCCCACAGGAAAAACCAGGTAGTTTGTAAAGCCATTTTATCTCTCCTTGCCAGATGATCATTCGCAGTGTCGACATTTTTCGACAACGGATATGGTATACGGTTACCCCGCCGGAATCGGCTCCGGCCCCTTTCTGGCGTTTGTGATGATCAGATAGAACCCGACAATGCCCAGCAGGCTGTACACCAGCGTAAATGCAATCAACGACAGCGCCACCTGCGTGGTGGCAATGGGCGATGCGGCATCGCTTGTTTTCATCAGACCGTACACGATCCACGGCTGACGACCGACTTCAGCCAGCATCCAGCCCAGCTCAATGGCAAGATACGGCAGGGGAATCGCCAGCAGCATCGCTTTTAAATACAGTGGACTCTGCAACAGCCTTTTCCGTTTGAACCAGCCGATCACCATGAGAAGGATAAAAAGCGTGCCCAGCCCCACCATGGCTCGAAAAGACAGGAAAGTCAGCAGCACCGGCGGCCGCTCATCCCTGGGGATGTCCTTTAACCCGGTCACCTCGGCATTAAAGTCATGATGCCCCAGGAAACTCAACGCTCCCGGGATGTGACCGATTTCAACGCGGTTGCGCTCATGTGCTTCGTCGGGAATGGCAAACAGGACAATGGGCGCCCGGGTAGTGGTTTCCCAATGGGATTCCATGGCCGCCAGCTTGGCCGGCTGGGTTTCGGTAACATGCACCGCATGAAAGTCGCCATTAACAAGAGTAAAAATAGACGCCGCCAGGCCGAAAACCAGCGCCAGGCGAAACGATTTTTCAAAAAGCGGAATCTGCTGCCTGCGCAGGAGGTGGTAGGCGCTGATGCCCATGACAAAAAAGGCGGCCAGCAGCACCGCGGACCCGAGCATATGCATGATCTGCAGCAATGAAAATTTATTCAATACCACGGCGGCGAAATCGGTCATCTCGGCCCGCCCGTTGCGGATGGTGTAACCAACCGGGTGCTGCATAAAACCGTTGGCCGTCAGAATCCAGATGGCTGAAACGTTGCTGGCCGCGGCCACCAGCCACATGACGGTGGCATGGGCTTTGGCGGAGAGTTTTTTCCAGCCGAAAATCCACACGCCGATAAAGGTCGATTCAAGAAAGAAGGCCAGCGTGGCTTCGATGGCCAGAAGAGAGCCGAAGATATCCCCGACATACTCGGAGTAACGGGACCAGTTGGTACCGAACTGAAACTCCAGGGTAATTCCCGTTACGATCCCTACGGCAAAGTTGATGAGGAACAGCTTGCCCCAGAACTTCGTCATCCGCAGATAGATATCCTCGCCCGTGGTGGCATATTTCGTTTCCATCACCGCCGTAATAATCGACAAGCCCAGTGTCAGCGGTACAAACAGAAAATGAAACATGGTCGCAACGGCAAATTGCAACCGCGACAACATGACGACATCCATGGCAGCCTCCTGCTCTTCAGGTTACAGAAATTGTCAGTGCCCCTGTCAACATCGGCAACGGCCGGGCACGGAATCCGGCTTTTCCCGATCAAGCGTACACCTTTTTCCGATAATACGCTCCAGCGGGGTCAGACGCCTGCATCCAGTTGACATTGAGTGAAATCAATCTCCTCACCGCATTTAGCACAAACATGCGGTTTGTCAAACTCGTCAGAGAAGATCTCTTTTTTCTCTCCGCATTGCGGACATTTGCAAATAAAGCTCTGGAGGCTCTTGTGTTGCTGAAAACCCGGGCAGTGCTGTGGTGTGGTCATCATTTCCTCCTTGTATTTTTTGCGTATTGGTTAAAGCTTATCCGCTATCTCCTTGCCATAGTCGTGGGCCATCTGCAGGCCCCCGCCCAGTGCGGCCGACTTGAGCCGCAGGGCACCGCCGACCATTTCCATTTTAAAAATATTTTTCATTGTATCATAGATCCGATTGGACGATTCGCCGCTCCAGCCAAAGGCCCCAAAAGCGCCGCCGACTTTGCCGTCAAGGTCCGCTTTTTCCGCCAGAAAAAGAAAAGTTTTCATCGCCTGGATCATGTCGCCATGATACGTGGGTGCGCCGAACACATACCCGTCATATCCATTGATCTCCGATTCATTGCTGATTTCAGTGATCTTTCGCATCGTTACGTCAACATCACGCATCCTCAGCCCTTCGGCAATGAGGTTGCCGATTTCCTCTGTTTCACCTGTGCGCGTGGCAAAAACAACAAGTACTTTAGCCATTGGCCTGCCCCCCGTGGGCCGGTCGTCTATTTTCATTCTACGACCGGTAATTTTTTTTCTTTTTCAGCTGTCACAGTCAGATGCCATCCGCGGCTGCCGGGCACCACCCCTCATGGCTGCCGCGGTTGATCCGTCGGTGGCGGTTCTCCCGCCTGAAGACGACAGCCGCCTTCCTCCGGAAAATCCACCACCGATCGATCCGTTTTATATTGAAACCGGCACCTATGCTTTCCACAATCCATGCAGATTACAATACGCCCGCGCGGTTACCTGGGCAGCAGAAACATTAAACGTGGCCGCCGGTGTATCGCCGGGGCTGAGAAACTGATAATACGATTTCCCATCGGCAACGATCTCGATCCATTCGATATAATGTTTTTCTTCCATGGGATGCGCCACATCGCCAACCTTCACCGTGACAACACCATCGCCCGCTTCGATCACCGGCACATGTTTTTCCTTGGCCGCATCAACCGTATTTTCCGCCTGTTTGATCATGGGGGATCCGCAGCAGACCAGTTCACCCGCACCTGCGTGCAGGACCGCGACAATATTTCCACACACGTTGCATTTGTATATTTCATATCTTTCAGCCATTTGTTTCCTCCCTTTCTAATATAAAAAATATGCCGTCTACCAGTTTTCGCCCAGCAGTTCGAAATGTGCCTGGGGATGCGCACACGCCGGACACATCTGGGGCGCTTCAGTGCCTTCATGAATATAACCGCAATTTCGACACTGCCATACCGTGCTTTCTTCGCGCTTGAACACTTTGTCAGCCATTATATTGGCCGCCAGATCCAGATAGCGCTTCTCATGCTGCTTTTCCGCCACGGCAATGGCTTCAAAAATCATGGCAATCGCTTCGTGGCCCTCGTCTCGGGCGACTTTGGCAAATCCCGGGTACATTTCAGTCCACTCAAAATTTTCGCCGCCGGCCGATGCTTTCAGATTCTCCGCAGTGGATCCAATCGTACCGGCCGGAAAAGCCCCCACGATCTCAACCTCACCGCCTTCGAGCAGCTTGAACAGCCGTTTGGCGTGCTCTTTTTCCTGGTTGGCGGTTTCTTCAAAAATACCCGCAATCTGAACAAATCCTTCCTTGCGCGCCTGTTTGGAAAAATACGTATACCGGTTACGCGCCTGTGATTCACCGGCAAACGCGGTTAAAATATTTTTCTCTGTCTGCGTACCTTTCAAATTTCCCATCATCCGTCTCCTTTTCGATTGTTTTTTTGTGTTAAAAAATAAGGAACGCCGAGCCATTCGGCAATCCGATATGTGTCACGCTTTCCGCGGGACTGATTTCTCACCGTCTTTCGCACAGACGCCGGTTATTCGCCGGTAACCCGAGCCGGGCGGCCCCCATCGGCAGACGTGTCACATTCGGCTTTCCACCACCCCTTCTTGATGTGCGCCGCCCGTTCTTTTTCCGACAACTGCTTTATTTTATACGCAGAGTCCCGGATGACGCCGTACAGGATACCGCAACCGACATCTTCCCGCTCGGCGTCCCCCTGATTGGCCAACTCGATCATTTCCTCAACCAGGTGCAGCGCCCGGACAATATTATCATTGCAGGGTTTCATCTTTATCATCCTCAACAGTATTCGTTTTGCCCATGGGTTCGGGACCGGCAAGACAGATCCTTCAACTCATAATAAACAAAATTCGTGCCACAATCCAATATCCGGTCTATTCAGCGGATATCATTGTCATTTATTAGAAGATCGATTCCCTTTCGAAAATGCCTCATTAATACGTAAACGAGACAGAATTGACGCTTTTTCTCATTATTCTCCTGCCAGCCCCAGTCTATCCCACTATAATATAAAGATATCCGAAAGCATCAGGCTGTATCTCCTGCAAAACGAGACAGTTTTGTATCAATTTCACTTTATGATACAATCAGGCATTCCATTGTTGAAGCCCACCCGCATTTGCGATATCTATGCCCCATGACTGCCCGCAGAAAACATCCGCTTTTTCTCTGGATCCTGTTCGCCCTGATTCTCTTCGGCGGCGCGATGATCCTTCTTGACCTTCTCATCCACCACCCCCCTTTCCAGCAGTATTTGATCCAGAAAATTGCGGCAACTGCCCGATACGACATTCAGACCGGGAAAATACGTATCGGTTTTCGGGGCGGCCTGGGTATTCATGCCACGGACCTGACGGCCCGCTCCCGATCGTCGGCTCTTGAAATAGCCGCCCGCCAGATAGATATCGCCTTTAAATACCGCGCGCTGCTCAAAGGGCACCTGATTCCCGAGCGGGCGTTTATCAAAGACGCCCGAATCCTTGCCACACCGTCGCCCGCCAGGCAGGGCGCAAATACGCGCGCCCCGGATCCGGCACGCATCATCGGCGCATTATTCGTCGGCTTTAAACAGGTAACGATAGAAAATGCATCACTGACGCTGTCGGGCCGTGCCGATCACATCACCCATCTGAATGCGGCCATCCGGGCAACGGACGCCGACCCCGGCAGCCGGGATATCCGTCTGGACGGCCTTTTCAAAAGCGGTGATACCCGCTCCCCGTTCCAACTGGCGGGGACCGTTTCCCGCGTGCCGGGTAAGGATCTTCTGTTTTCCACGCAATCGACACTGACCGTATCCGATTTTCCTCTGGCCCGGATTCCCTGGCCCCGGCACGTGCCCTTTGCGGCCGGCCGGGCGTCGGGTCAAATAACCATATCCGGGGTCATCGGCGCCAACATGGCCATGACCGGTCAATTCGCCGCCAGCGATCTTCGCTTTGCAGTGGTCAAACACGAGCGCACCAAGGCCTATCACCTTTCCCATGCGGATATCGATTTCACCGGCCGCGTGGGCCCGGAAAATATCCACCTCGACAAATTGACCTGCCAGTTGCCGGAAACAAGCGTCTCGCTCACCATGCAGCTGGAATGGGAAAAACGGACGTCTCCGAAACTGGATCTGGACATTCACAGTCCGTTCATGCCTCTGGCGGTTTTTAAACGAATTTTCCCGACGCCCCTGGTGGCGGAGTGGATCGAATCCCGCCTGTTTCCCCTATTTTCCAGAGGATCGGCCCGCCTGGACCGATTCCGTCTGAACGGTACCATCGACCGGATCACCGCCCTCAACCAGCCGGCCAATGCCGATGCCCTGGAACTGCGTCTGACACTTGACAAAGTCACCGCGCTGACCGCAGGCCCCGGCCTGCCCGTGACGGGCGTCAGCGGGAAAGTGGCCATTGCCGGCGGCCAGCTGAAAATCGCCGACGTGGCCGGCCATTTCGGGCAATCGGATATTCGAGGCGCCAGTGCCGTCTGGCCGGATCTGTACGGGAAATCGGGCGCTTTTCATCTGGGCCTTCGGGGAGATTTCCAGATGGCGGATCTGAAGGCCCAGTCCCGGCAACCCTTACTGCCCGGCGTCATCCGGCGGGCAATCGACCACTTCAGCGATGCCCGGGGCCCGCTCAGCGCGGACATCGATCTTTTTTTCCCCACTTCCCGGCATTCGCCGGTCGTGACAGGTACCCTCACGACTGCACAAAGCCGGATCTCTCATACTGCGCTGCCGCTTCCCCTGAGCCTGACCGCGGCCCGCATCGTCTTCAATGGAAACAAACCAATGCATCTCGACGGCCGGGGACAATGGGGGCGGTCGGATTTTTCACTCACCGGCACGCATGCGTATCCCTGGCCGGCCAAAAAATCCCCGCACCCGGCCATGAACCTGGATATCGTGGCCGATACCGACCTGACCGACCTGTTGATACTGAGAGACTGGCCGGCGCTGCCCGCCACCTTCCGATCCATCTGCAGCGGTATCCGCACCATTTCCGGGCGCGTATCCGCCAATGCCAACATCCGCCGGACCGCCGCACAGGCCGCACCCGTGGAAATCTCCGGAAAATTCACAACTTCCCGCCTGGCCCTGGAGCATTTGAAATTAAGACAGCCACTGGACATCCAGAAAGGTGAGCTGGTCATCACGGCCCCCGGCCAGGGGCAGTTTACCGCCGGCGGGAAATGGGGCCACACGGCTTTTAATGCCGGCGGCCACCTGTTTTTTGACGGCACCGTCGCCGAAATCAGCATCGACACCCGTGCCGATGTCAACGAAATCATCTCAGTCTTCCGGGCCGATGCCCCCTTGCCGGTCACTTTATCCGCGCCCCTTTCCGGCCACCTGGATATCAAAAAAACAGATGACCACTGGGCCATTGCGGGCGAAGCCGACCTCGATGAGACGATCATCCGACTGCCGGGCCTGTCTCTTGCGCCGCCGGGGGAAAACAACCGCCTGGATTTTTCTCTGGCTTACGCGCCGGACGGCGGCGTCACGCTGAATCACTGCCAGTTTCATAAAAACGATTCCCGCCTGGAGGTCCAGGGCGCATGGACAGGCCGGCCGGATGACGATTTATCCTTCTCGCTGGCCGCCGACACACTTCGCCTGAGCACGCTGGGGATTACAATAAACGGTACGCCGCCGGTACCGGTGCTCGGCCGGCTATCCGGCCGGCTGACGGGCCGCCTGCCCGGCCAGTCCCATGCAGCGCCCCTTCTCATCGGCGACCTGGCGGCCAGCAATCTTACCTTTTCGGCATCGGCAGATGCGCCCCGCTATTCTGCGGACCTTCGTTTTTCCGGACAGGCTGTCGACATCATCACGCTTTCCTTTCCCCTGGCGACCGGCCGGGCCACACTGAAGGGCCATCTGGACGCCGGGGACCACTGGCAGGGGCAGTTGTATCTGACGGCCGACACCCTTGACCTGCCACGACTCATCCGCCGGGTCCGGGATGCCCGGTCGCCGGATACCGGCAGGAATACTAACAAGTCGCTGGTCGATCGATTGTCGGCATCCGATCTGACACTGACCGCGACCGTAGAAAAAACGATGTGGGAGGGAATCGATCTGGGTACCCTGAAAACATCCATCCGCTACCGGAACCAGTTGCTTACCATTCCCAAGGCGGTTTTGACTGCCCCGGACAGCCTCATCAAATTATCCGGCACCCTTGCCGGGCGGACGCACCCCGGTATTTCACTGCTCACTTATATCAAATTAAACAACAAACCCATCCACGCCTTGCTGGCCGGCCTGGACATCCATACCCGCCGGATTCAGGGAACGGCTTCCCTGGAAGGCGGCCTGTTTTTCGGTGGAAAAAGCAAGGATGAAATCATCCGGAATCTGGAGGGCCAGGTCAATATCAACCTGACCGAAGGGCAGATAGACAAGCCCAGTATTATCCTTAAAATTTTGGATTTTCTCAGCATCCAAAACATTTTTCAGCGCCGGCCGCCCTCCATCATCCGGGAGCACTTTTATTTTAAAAACATCCGGGGACACATCAAGGTGCACAAAGGTATCCTGACCGCCGACCGGCTTTTTATGAAAAGTCCGGTTTTCAATGCCGCCGCGAAGGGATCCCTCGATCTGCCCAACAATCATCTCAGGGTGGCCATAGGCGTTCAACCATTGAACACCATCGATTTTCTGGTCAGCAAGATCCCCATTGTCGGGCATATTCTCACCGGCAAGGAAAAAACGATTCTCGTGTATTACTTCAAGGTCCGGGGGCCACTGGAAAACCCCACGGTCAAACAGGTTCCCTTTAACAATCTCGGCAAGGCCCTGGGCGGATATTTCAAGCGGTTGTTTTTGACCCCGGTACGCATCTGGTCAAAAATTTCCGCCACCCTCAGTGATATTGAAAAAGGGATCGAAGCCGGAACCAATATTCCAGTACTCACCGATGAACGCTGATGGAATCGCAAAGTACAAATACGGAGACGCCAATATCAGCGGCCGGGGCCCCGGCTGTTGACGTTATTCAAAAAAGGGTTATCTTTTTAAGAAGTGATCATTAAATACTGGAGCGCACAATGATGACCCTGAAAGAAATCATCAACGATACCGACCTGGTCAATAATATCGACTGGGAGATGACGCCTGAAGAAGCAGTCCGACTCTATCTGGAATGGGGTAACAACTGGGCCCGGGGTAATTATGTGATCCGATCCAAGGATGACGTGAGTCATTATTTTGTTGCCAATACCTGGGGAGAGACACCGGTCATTTATCTGATCCGGCGCAATTCCGAAGAAGCAGTAGAGCTGGCCAGGATTGACATACCGCCGGCCCAGGTACCCGGTTTTCTCGATTCGGTCGGTCACAACAAAGGGGTCTGGGCCGTAGAAGGCGATCTTCGGGACTGGCTGAAAAATGAACTGGAAGCGGCCTGACGCTTTGGTCAGGCGCGGGGCAGCATATACTCCCCGCCGATATCATTGCCTGGCCGGTCTGGCAGCAGCATTGCCGGACTCACCTCCCCCGGAAAAGTGGTTTTACCTCATTCACAGGCTTTTCGCCAGCCGCGGTCAACGATCATCCACGGGGACATAGGCGCATTCATCCGGGCCGCAGTAATCACCGGTATACAGAGATTTGGGACGATACAGCGCCGGCTTTTCCGCCGCTTCCCCGAAACGCTCCTCAACCACATGTGCCGCCCACCCGGCAATCCGCGCCACGGCAAAAACCGGGGTGAACAGATCAATCGCAATACCCATGGCAGAGTAGAGCGATGCGCTGTAAAAATCGACATTAACGAAAATATCAACACCCTTGCGCGCCTTAAACGCGGCTTTTCCAGCCTTTTCCAGGGCCCTTGAGATTTCATACCACTGGGGCTGGCCAACCCGCCGCCCCAGCGCCTTGGACATGGGCGCCAGGATATGCGCCCGGGGGTCGTCCACCTGATAGACCGCGTGCCCCAACCCGAAAATTACCCGTCCGGCGTCGAGTTCCTGCTGAACAAACGTTTCGACCTGATCCAGCGAGCCGATCTTCATCAGCATCTCCATGACCCGCACGTTGGCCCCACCGTGCAGTTCTCCGGATAGCGATCCGATGGCGCCGGCAACAGACGCATACATGTGGGCATGGGTAGAAGCAATCTGGCGCGCTGTAAACGTGGACGCATTAAACGAATGCTCGGCATGGAGGATCAGGCAGACATCAAAATAGCGGGCCAGCTCATCATCGGGTATTTCGCCGGAAAGCATGTAGAGAAAATTGGCGGCATGCCCCAGGTCTTCTCTCGGTTGAATGACTTCCAGGCCCGCACGGATTCGATGCCAGGTGGCAACAAGCGTTGCCAGCCGGGCCACCAGCCGAATGGCCACGCGCAGATAGGCCGCCCGATCCGGCTGCCCGGTATCCGGATCGGCGTGTGCCAGGGCCGCTGTTGCCGCCTGGATCACATCCATCGGCCGGGCTGCCTGGGGAAAGGTTTTTAACGTCGCCAATACTTCTTCGGGCAACGGCCGTTCAGCGGCCAGCTGTTTTTTGAATGCGGCCAGTTCATTGCCATCCGGCAGCTTTTCATAGAGAAGCAGGAACACAATCTCTTCATAAGTACTGCTTTCCGCCAGGTCTTTTACCAGATAGCCCCGGTAGATCAGTTTTCCGGCCGCGCCGTCTACTTTGCTGATGCGGGTACTGGCAACAACAATTCCCCTCAGGCCGACATCGATGGTTGGTTGACATGCTTCCGTCATAATGATGGCATCCTTTCCTTGAAGGTGACTCCGGCGGAACAATATCCCTTCCGGTTTTTTTCTTTCAGTCGTTTCCAGATATAAAGACCTTACATGCCCGCCTTCCCGTTTTCGGCCGCAATCATCCACCCGGGCCGGCTGGCAGTACCGCAGGGATCACCACTGCATACAATCTTGGTTTATACATGCAAAGACAGGAAAAGAAAAAGCAGGCAGGACATTCCGAAATGAAAATGAGGTGGTAGTAAATCCGCTGAGACCCGGCCATGAAAAATCGCCGCCGCCCATCCAAAGATGGTTTTCCGGGAAATGTCATGTCCCCTTCTGCCATTCTCCGGATGGGCCCGGCCAGGTTGTATTCAACCATGCCATACAACTATGTCGCGCTTAACGACGAAAAGGCATTCCAGGCGCCACGTACACAATCCATCTATTGCTCGGAAGTACAATGCGCGCAGCGGGTTGCCTTGATCGGGATTTCGGACAGGCAATAGGGGCATTCCTTGGTCGTCACCTCTTCCTCCTCTTCCGGTCCTTCGATTTTTTCCTGCAGGCTGTTCAGTTTCCTGACCACAAAAAAGATCGCCAGCGCAATAATAATAAAGTCGATAATCGTGTTGATAAATACACCATATTTCATCAACACGGCTTCGGCGCCGTCTTTTCCTTCTTTCAAAGTAATGGCCAGTTTTGAAAAATCAACCCCGCCGAGCAGCAGGCCGATCGGGGGCATGAGGACATCCTTGACAAACGACGAGATGATTTTGCCAAATGCGCCGCCGATAACAATACCAATGGCCATGTCGACTACATTGCCCTTTAGGGCGAACTCTTTAAATTCTTTCATCATTCCCATAATGCTTCTCCTCCGGTTTCTGTTTTCAAATGCGGGTATTCAGCCCGAAGCAGGCTGAACAAGAGTAAGAATTACCGTGGATGGAACCCCGTGTCCCAACCGGACTGAATCACTGGTCGTCCAAATAGCAGGTTCCGGTTTAAATTGTCAATATTTATGTGAGAATTGAACCCAGACAAGCTGTTTAATCCATTGCGTCCCCGCCTGCAGGGCTCTCCGAGCAAAGCGGTTTTTTTTCACGCGGAGCGAGTATCCGACATCAAAAGGCGGCCGATCTCCTCGGCCGCCCGTCGGGTTTCGATCGCCATCTTTTTTAATTCTGTACGATCGATCTGGGACTTGAATCCCACCACCCAGATGGCTGCGGGAGATGCGTGCTGTCGACGCGGAATCACTGCCGCAGTCGCCCGGACGCCGGTCAGATACTCCTCGTCATCCACGCCATATCCGTCTTTGACAACGGTCTCAAGCGCCTTTAAATAAACGACCGGGTCGGTAATGGATCGATCGGTAAACCGCGGCAGCCCCCGGGACTGGATCAACTGCGCGGCCTTTTCCATCCCCATGGCCGCCAGCAGGACTTTTCCCGTGGCGCCTGCCAGCAACGGAATGGTCATTCCCACCGAAGCGGTAATCTTAAGATCATGGGGCGGTGCCACCCAGTCGAGAATCGTTACATGACCGCCATTTTGGGCACCCAGGAAAACCGATTCGCCGCTTTTTTCCATCAATGCTTCAAGAACGGGCCGCGCGGTGTCTTTTAAATCGATCCGCGCATAGGCTTTTTTTCCCAGTTCGAACAGGGTGACACCCAAGGTATAGCGCTTTGTCATCGGGTCCCGGTTCACCGCCCCCACGGATTCCAGCGCGCCCACGATCCCGTGAATGGTCCCCTTGCTCATCTCCAGGGACTGGGCCAGCCGGCTGATTCCCAAACCGCCACTCGATCGGGCAATGGCCTGCAGAATGGAAAATGCTTTTTTAACTGTTGGCGCCTGATATATTGCCATAATGTTCACCATACCGAACAATAATTATACCATTCCATACGCCCGCCGGAACCCGCCTGTCAACTCAAAATATCCATAAAGATAATATTTCATTGACCCGTCTATCGTTTTTGCTTGACATCCCGCCCGAATATGATACATGTTCAAAAAATATATTGTTCATCATGGTGAACTTAGCAAAGCAAAAAGGAGAGGTGCCCATGGCTGTCAAGGGAGAAACAAAAACCGCCGCCGAAAGCCTGCGAAAAACCCGTACCTTCGGCAAGGTCCGGTGTCATAACCCCAGCTGCATGGAACGAATTGCTCCGGAACCGGGGGCGGATCGTGCCAAATGCCCGATCTGCGGCATGGAATATCGCCTGATCTGGATGAATGCCAGCCTGCCAAGAATCCGGGGGCCGGTCTGGGACGTCAATCGTAAAATTGCCGAGAAGACTTTTGCAGAGAAACAGAGATCTGCAGCGAAAAAGACGAAAAAAGGAAGGAAATAAAATGGCCTTAAATCGCAAAATCGCCTATATCAATCTGACGACGGGCAAGGTCAAAATCAAGCCCATCCCCCTTGAGCTGCGCAAGAAATATCTGGGCGGCCGCGGGCTGGACGCCTACCTGCTTTACAACAACACCAAAAAGGGATGCGACCCCATGGGGCCCGGAAATGCGCTTATCATCAGCGCGGGTCTGTTAACAGCAACCTGTGCATCCGCCACGGCCAGGGGCCATTTCATGGCCAAATCGCCGCTCACCGGACTGCTGGGGAGCGCCAATATCGGCGGTTTTTTTGCGCCGGAAATGGCCTGGGCCGGATTTCACCATCTTGTTATTACCGGCCAGGCAAAAAATCCGGTCTATCTCTTTCTCCACGACGGCAGGGTCGAAATCCGCGATGCCGACAATCTCTGGGGCATGACCACCACGGATACCCAGCTGGCCATCCGGAAAGAACTCGGAGACGAGGAAGTCAAGGCCTGTGCCATTGGCCCGGCCGGTGAAAACCGGGTGGTTTTCGCCAATGTCATGACCGGGGTAAAAAACACTGCCGGGCGCACCGGCATGGGCGCCGTGATGGGATCGAAAAATCTGAAAGCCGTTGCCGCCCGGGGAACCATGGACATCACCCTTGCCCATCCAAAAGAAGCTTTTGAATACAATAAGGATTTCATCGAACAGATTACCAGCGCCAAAGTGAATCAGGTCCAGGGAACGCTGGGCACGCCGTTTATATGGGGCGCCACCAACTGCTGGGGCGGCCTGCGGACCAACAATTTCCAGTATAACCAGCTGGAAAACGCCGACGATATTGAGCCCGAGCGGTTCGATGAAATCGCCACGGAAACCATCGGGCCCCACCATATGACCAGCTGCTTCGGCTGCCAGGTACACTGCCGGGGCCAGTACCGGATCCCGTCCGGCCCCTATAAAGGCGCATATGACGAAGGCCCGGAATATACATCCCTGGGAGCCTTTGGCGCTGAGATCGGATGCCGCAGCGCAGAAACCGTCCTGACCGGCAACCACCTGGTGGACCAGCTCGGCATGGATAATCTGGAAACCGGCAGCCTGATCGCCTGGGCCATGGAGCTATACGAAAAGGGAATCATCACCGACAAGCAGACCGATGGCCTTGACCTCAGTTTCGGCAACGATGAAGCCGCCCTTGAAATGATCCGGCGCATTGCCTACCGTAAGGGGTTTGTCGCCGACGCCCTGGCCAGCGGCGGAATCCCCGCATCCAAAAAATTCGGTGACAATGCTTTCGACTACCTGATTCATGTCAAGGGCATGAGCAGCCTGCATTCCGACGAACGCGGCACTCCGGCGCTGGCACTGAATATTGCCACCGCTTCCCGGGGAGCCGATCATCTGCGCAGCCGACCGGCCATCGACCTGTACCACCTTCCGGAAAAAATACTGCGCAAAATATACAGCTCCCCCGTCCCCTACGACGGCCCGCTCACCTCAGATCACACCGCCTATGAAGGTAAAGCCTGGATGGTATACTGGCAGGAAAACGTCTACATGTGTGTCGATTGTCTGGGCATATGTAAATATCACACCACATTTTTAGGCGTTACGCTCCCCAGCTTCGAGGACTGGCCCAAGGCGATTTACTACAACACCGGCCTGGAATTTACCCCCGAAGATCTCTGGACCATTTCCCGGCGGGGGAATATGATCGAACGCCTCTTTAATCTGAGAGAGGGGCTCAAGCGCAACGACCCCAAAAAAGGCGACGTCTTAAACCACCGCTTTCATGATGAGCCCTGCCGCCGGGGCGCCCCCGACATCATCGGCCTGTCCATCGACAAGGACAAATTTGATGGTATGATTGATGAGTTCTATAAGCATAAGGGCCTGGATAAAAACGGTCGCCCGACCAAAAAGGCCCTCAGGGAACTGGGCCTGGAAAACGAACCGTCCCATCTGGCGTGAACGAGGATTTTTAAATTGAGCCGTTCGAAAAGGAGAAAACATAAATGTCCAAAGTACTGCAGATAAATCATGAGAAGTGTACCGGCTGCCGCCTCTGCGAGCTGGTCTGCGCCGTCTGGCATGACGGAATATCCAATCCTGTCCGCAGCCGTATCCGGGTGATGAAATGGGAAATGGATGGCATTTCCATCCCCATGGCCTGCCAGCAATGCAAGGAAGCGCCCTGCCTGCATGGCTGCCCGGTTAAAGCCATTTCCCGCAACGACCAGGGGTGTGTGACAGTGGACTACGACATATGCATTGGATGCCGCACCTGCGTCTACGTCTGTCCATTCGGCGGCATGACCTATAACAGCATCGATCAGAAAGTAATCAAGTGCGACCTTTGTGACGGAGACCCCCAGTGCGTTCGTTTCTGTGATGTCCAGGCACTGGAATTTGTCGAGGCCGCCGATGTCAGCATTATCAAAAAACGGGAAGCCGCTCAGCGGCTGTACACAGCCGACAAGCAGGACGCCGCCTTAAAATAACGGCTATCTGACAATCAATAACACCACCCGCAATGGCGATCCTGCCGTTTTCTGGCAAGATCGCCATCTTTTCTGATATCCCCGCCCCTCGAAAAAACATGATTTAGCCTTGAATTTTCCTGTCTGGCACGGTATTTAATCCGGGGATAATACCCAGATTAAACGATTCATATTCTTTACTCTCCGGCCCGGAGAAATTTTGATACGCCTGAGACGGAAACCCGTCCTGCTCAGCTGGGGGTGGGATGAGATAATTTCGTGCTTCGATTTTATATTTTCAACCGAAAACCGACATTCTGATTATTCGGCATACTCAGCTCACCTGCACCGAAAACGGCACACGGGAAATAATCATGAAAAGAACCAGCTTGATCAAGCATATCCAGGTATGGGGCATCCTGTTTCTCATCGGCATCGGCGCCAGCGCCGTCACCGTTGATATCATCACCTCCCGCCGTCATTTCAACAGTCGCGCAAAGCAGATGCGCTCCGCCCATATTGCCCGCCAGAAAGAGCTCATCAAACATGAAGTCCAGCGGGTCGTCAACCTGATCGCGGCCCAGCGGGCACAGGAAGAGATCTTCACGAGAAAAAAAATCAAGTCCCGTTTATATGAAGCCTTCGCCATTGCACAGCATATCTACCAGATAAACAAAACAACCAAATCAGATGCCGAAATAAAAAAACGGATCGTCGATGCCCTGCGACCGATTCGGTTTCAGCAGGGAAACGGATATTATTTTATCACCCGGCTGGACGGCACCGAAGTGCTGCTTGCGGCCAGACCGGAAATGGAAGGCGTCAAATTTTTAAATATTCAGGACAAACGGGGAAAATACGTTATCAGGGACATGATTGCGATTGCCAGACATCCGGGAGAAGGATTTTATACACACTACTGGCCAAAACCAAATGCAGAAGGAAAAGATTTCAAGAAAATATCGTATATCAAACGGTTTAAGCCATACGACTGGTTTATTGGAACCGGCCTTTATGTCATGGATGTTGAGGCACAGATTAAAGCGAACCTGCTGGCAACGATCAGCCGCATCCGGTTTGGGAAAGAGGGGTATATTTTTGTTAACCGGTTCAATGGTGACGCATTGGTATCAAACGGGAACCTTATCTCCGGAGAAAAAAAACTATGGGAACTCTCCACTGATAACATAGAAGAAATAAGAACTCTGTTCAAAAAAGAGCGTCTGGCCACCATGAAACCCGGCGGCGAATATATCAATTATTCCTGGAAAAAACTGACCGACTCAAACATCGAATCACCCAAAACATCTTTTGTTATCGGCATCCCCGACCTGAAATGGATTATCGGCGCCGGCGTATACTGCGATGATGTGGAAACCGAGATTGCAGCCATGCAGACAGATTTGCGCCAGAATATCAAAAGGGAGCTGATCTTCTTCTCTCTGATTGTTGCGGGGTTTGTCGCGCTGTCTTTTCTGCTGTTTACCCGGCTTAACCACCGGCTCAAAGCCGATCTTGATCATTTTTTCTCTTTCTTCGCCAAAGCCGTGAATTCGGATAAAAAAATAAACCGGGAATCCATCCGGTTTATTGAACTGGACGAGATTGCCGCACATGTCAACAGGATGATGGAAAGACGCAAAAAAACCGAAACCGCGCTGCGGAAAAGTGAAGAAAAATACCGCAACCTCTTCGAAAACATGTACGATATCTTCTACCAAACCGATCAAAAGGGGAAAATAACGCTGATATCTCCTTCGGTGGAAAAACATCTTGGTTATACCTCCGACGAATTGATCAATAAAAATATGAAAGGATTATTTGCCGACTGGCAGGCCAGAGACCGGTTTGTTGATCTGATTAAAAAAGACCGGTACGTTGAACACTTTGAAGCCCGGCTGCGGCACAAAGACACATCCACCCGCTGGATGTCGACCAATGCAAAAGCCATCAAGGATACGGCCGGCAACCTGATCGGCGTGGAAGGGATTTCCAGGGATATTTCCAAGCGCAAGCGCATCGAATCCGAAAAAGACACCATGGAAACCCAGCTTCGGCAGGCCCACAAAATGGAAGCCATCGGTACCCTGGCCGGCGGCATTGCGCATGATTTTAACAATGTCCTTTTTTCCATAATGGGCTATACCGAACTGGCCATGGATGATCTCCCTGAAGGCAGTGAAACCCAGAAAAATCTAAGTGAGGTCATGAACGGCGCCATGCGGGCCTCGGAGATGGTGCAGCAGATTCTTGCCTTCAGCCGAAATGGCGTTACGGAAAAAAAGCCGATCAAGATCCAGACCGTTATCACAGAAGTCCTTAAACTGCTGCGCACGTCAATACCGTCAACGATTGAAATCCAGCAGAATATTGACGAAACCTGCTGCTCATACCAGGCAGATCCCGCCCAATGCCTTCAGGATCCCGGTGGATGCTGCCGGCCGGTTCTGGCGGACTCGACCCGGATACACCAGGTCATCATGAACCTGGCAACCAACGCATACCAGGCCATGACCGATACGGGCGGCGTGCTGAGCATCACGGTGATGGAGGTGACGGTCACGCCCGGCATGCCTGATTTGAAACTACCCCCCGGCGATTACCTTAAAATCACCATCAGCGACACCGGCCCGGGAATCGATCCGTTAATCATCGGAAAAATTTTCGACCCGTATTTCACAACCAAGGAACCGGGCAAAGGCACCGGCATGGGGTTGTCTGTCGTTCATGGTATCGTCAAGGACCATGGCGGCAATATCGGAGTTACCAGTCAGGTGGGAAAGGGGACGACCTTTGAAATTCACCTGCCCCTGATTGACGCCCATCCCGATACGAGCCCGCCCGCACAGCCCTTGCCGACTCCCGGCGGTACTGAACATATTCTATTGATCGACGACGAAGCCACCATCGTCACCATGACCCGCCAGATGCTGGAGCGCTGCGGGTACAGGGTCACCGCCCGCACCAGCAGCATCGAGGCGCTGGAAGCTTTCAAAGCCAATCCAGACAGATACGATCTGATCATTACCGACATGACCATGCCGAACATGACCGGTGCCGAACTGGCTCCCCGACTCAGGGCCCTCCGGCCGGATATCCCCATCATCATCTGTACCGGTTTCAGTGAACAGATCGATCAGGAAAAAGCCGAATCCATGGGAACCACGGGATATATTATGAAGCCGATTCTTAAAGACGAGCTGTATAAAATTGTCCGCGAGGCGCTCGATGGCAAAAAGGCCGCGCATTAGAATCTGCGTGCCTGTTCATATTCAGTCTTTTTGTAAAATTTTCCGGCGGGCCCATTTGAACGGAAAAAACATGGATACGCGTTGCTGATAGGCAACGTACTGCCGGCCAAATCGCTGTCTCAACTTTCTTTCCTCCAGCCAGGCGCCGATCATAAAATAGCCGCAGATAACCAGGTTGGATAAAATGGCGGCCATATCCATCGGCCGGATCCAGACAAGCAGGATCCCGGCGCTGTACCAGGGATGCCGGACAATCGACAGGATGCCGCCGGTATCCAGACGGCCGTCACTGGCCAGCCCGCTGCGGGCATTTTCCCCTTTCAGCTGACGGATGCCGAAAAACTGAAGTGAATCATAGCGCCGCGAACCGGCAATAAAAAAAAACAGGGCGCCCAGTCCCAGTAAAACAGGCACCGGGCGCCACGGTCCCCCCCAGACAATTACCGGATCTGTCCTCAGGGAAGCGGCATATCGCAATACCGGAACCACGGTCACCAGAGCAAATAAATTGTACGCAATGCGATAAAACCGGAATCCGTCAGGAAACCGTTTCCGGAGCCAATCAGTCACGGTCAGGCTGATCAGCATGCTGTGCAGCCCGCACCAGATACTCCATAAAATAACAAGATAAAAATAACCCATACGCCTCAGATAGTGTTGCGGATAAACAGAATGTCCGCTCATTGCGGCCTGCCCAACACCGAAAAACAGCCACCAATGCCCATTTGACTTTACCCGACTGCTGGTTTAAAATCCAGACTATTACAAAATGGTATATTCGGTTGCCGGTTGCAACCGACAAACCGATATTTAATCATTGGGTATTGTTTTTAACTCATCCCAAACGGGGAATTTAACATTTTTACCACGAAAGGAGCATCATCAATGAAAAAAGTTTTAATCGCCTACGTCAGCCGAACCGGAATAACCGCCAAAATGGCCGAGTATATTGCGGAGGGCGTTCGCTTTTCCGGTGCCACAGCAGAAATCAAAAAAGTGGGCGAGCTGAAAAAAACCGAAGACCTGGCCGGTTATGACGGATATATTTTCGGATGCCCGACCTACCACAAAGATATGACGGCCAGTATGAAAACCTTCCTGTTCGTGGCCGAGAAAGCGGAACTTGCCGGAAAAGCGGGCGGTGCATTCGCGTCCTGCACCCACAGCTGCGAATCCGGCACGATGATCGCTGATACCATGGAATACGTCTTCAAAATGGACATGGTTGATCTGGGCGCCCTGTCATTGAAAGAGGCAGTTGTCGGTACCGATGAGGGGCTCAAGGCATGTCAGCAATACGGGAAGAACCTGGGGGGAAAGCTGGCGGGATAATTTTCCCTGCTTGAAAAAAATATCCAACCATCACCTACCGGGCCGCAATGACGGGGATCACGCCAGAACAATCCACGCACTGCGCGGCCCGGATCCATTTTAGGGAGTCCACTTCCTTTAACCAACAATCCGCGCCCGATCCTCAGGTATCCGTAAGCCCGGACCGTATCTCAGTCGGCCCTTTCCACGCCGCCGTCAGCCACCGTTTGATGTGATGGGCCGGCTGGTTTTAACGCTTTCACTGTGAGAAAAAAATGATCGATAATCAGCAGATTCAAGGAGGGCGACATGAACTTATATGCCGGAAAAATACTCGTCGTGAACCTGTCGACGAAACATATATCGACCGAGACGCTGCAAAAAAAATGGGTGCGGAACTACCGGGGATGCTGGGGACTGGCCACCCGCTATTACTGGGAGCTGGCAGACCCACAGGTCGACCCACTGTCGGAAGAAAACGTGGTCGTGATCATGACCGGGCCGTTTTGCGGGTCTCTGGTGCCGTTGACCTCGCGGTTCTGTCTGGTGTCGAAATCCCCGCACACCGGAACGATTTTTGAAACCAATACCGGCGGGGCTTTTGGACCGGAACTCAAGTTTGCCGGCTATGACGGGATCATCATCAAAGGCCGGGCGGATTCCCTGACTTATCTGAATATCGCCGACGATACGGTCACCCTGGAAAGCGATCCATCGCTTGCAGGCAAGGGGATATTTGACACCGAGGCCCGGCTGAAGGAAGCCGCCGGCGATTCCGACGCCAAAACCCTGTGCATCGGTCCGGCCGGAGAAAACCTGATCACCTATGCCTGTGTCGGTACCGAGTCTTACCGCCAGATGGGACGCAACGGGGCCGGGGCCATTTTCGGCAGCAAGAATTTGAAGGGAATCGTCTGCCGGGGAACGGGAAAGATCCAGGTCGCGGACATGCCCGCTTTTCTGGAAAAGATCACCCACTACCAGCAGACCCACCTGTTGACCGATGACAATCTGTGGGCCCGGACCGACGGCACGGCCGTTCTGGTGGATGTCACCAATGAAATGGGCCTGCACCCCACCCGTAATTTTACCTATGGCGTCAACAGACAAAAGGACGGGCTCAATTCCGATGCGGTAAAAAAGGCCAAACGGGGCGACCGGGCCTGCGTGTCGTGCCCTTTGGGATGCGGAAAATTCACCCACATCAACGGCGCCGAAGTGGAAGGCCCCGAATATGAAACCCTGTGTCTGGGCGGATCGAATTGTGAAATCAACGATCTGGAACAGGTCATCCGCTTTAACCGGTTATGCGACGACCTGGGCCTGGATACGATTTCATGCGGCAATACCATCGGTCTGGCCATGGAGCTGGCCGAAAAGGGACGGGCGGATTTGGGCCTGTATTTCGGAAAGCCCCAGGCGTATCTCGACGTGATTACCGAAATCGCCACCCTGTCCACCGACCGGGGCCGGCAACTGGCCCGCGGCGCCAGGCATCTGGCCCAGGATACCGGCAGCCTCGACCTGGTGGCGGAAGACAAGGGATCGGAATATCCGGCCTATGAACCCCGGGCCAACTATGGCCTGGGCCTGGCCTATGCCACCAGCGAACGGGGCGCCTGTCACCTGAGGGCCTTTCCCCTGGTGATGGACGACCCTTTCGACCCCCGGGCCGCCGCACACGACGTCGTTGCGGGGCAAAACTTCAATGCCGTTAAGTGGTCCATGTGTATCTGTGACTTCTGGGGCAATGTTACTCCGGAGATCATCGCCGACCTGCTCACCACCGGCCTGGGTGAGACAGTCACGCCCGATGAACTGCTGCTGGCCGGTGAGCGCATCTGGAATCTGACCCGCCTGTTCAACCTGCGTGCCGGCCTGACCGCCGATGACGATGCACTGCCTGAAAAAATCATGACCCAGCCCCTGCAGAAAGGACCGCACGACGGCCGGGTGTTCAACCGGAAAGATTTTCAGACGGCCCGAAGCAGCTACTATCAGTTGCGGGGCTGGGACGTTTCTGGCGTCCCCACCCGGGAAACACTGGACCGGCTGGGGTTGACATCTCTATCGCCATTACCTTAAGGAGAGATCGCCATGGGAAAAATACTTTGCGCGCTTCCCGATTTATGCACCGGCTGTAACCGATGCGTTTATATCTGTTCGGCCGTTAAAGAAGGCCAATTCTATCCCTCAAGATCGAGGATTCAGATCAACAATTTTTCATTGAACGGGTACTCGGTCCCCAGTATCTGCTTCCAGTGCCCCCGGCCGGAATGCCTGGAGGCCTGCCCGGTGCAGGCCATTTCCAAAGATGAAGCCGGAGTGGTCACCGTTGATACGGAAACATGCGACGGTTGCGGTATGTGCGTGGATGCGTGTCCTTACGGGATGATTGAGATCGATGACACCGGCAACGCCTATAAATGTGACCTGTGCGGCGGAGACCCCGCCTGCGTCAAAGAGTGTTTTCCCGGCGCCCTCGTTTTCCGGGAGGAAGACAAATCCCTGCGCAAATCCCGGGGCCTGCAGATGAAGCAGCGCAGCCGGTCCGGCAGCAGTAAAGAAAAACGGCACCACCTGGGCTTGAATATCATGCACCAGATTCGATAGGATATCGTTAGGGTCATTGTTCATTATCACCGAAGATCCGTTGAAAGTAAGCCGCAGAACCCGGAGAAAAACGATGTCGTTTGCGGAAAAATCAAATAAAGGCGATGCAACAGCCGTCCCACACCCGTCCGTGGCGGTCCGGACAACACGATTAATAATTTGCCTCCTCGCCTTTTTCGCCATTGACATGTCAATGCCGGCAAGTCACGTCAATGCACAGACCAAGCTCCCCACACCCAAGGGAAACCAGATCTATTTCGGCGCTTTCCCGGACTTTGGCGGCCCGGAGGACATCGTCACCGCAGGCCGAATTGAACAATTTAATCTGCTGGCCGGCAAAAAGATCATGTGGGCGTATTTTTCAAATAACTGGGGCCAGGACGGCGTGGTCTTTCCGCAGGCAAAGGTAGAAACAATCCGTTCAACCGGCACCCTCCCTTTTATACGCATGATGCCGCGACGGTTTTTCGAAGATCCCAATGACAAAACATTTTCTTTGCAGAAAATCATTGACGGCCTTTTTGATGCCGACCTGCACCAATACGCGCGGGATGTGAAAGCCTATGGCCACATGGTCCTGATTGATTTTGCCGTGGAAATGAACGGGGACTGGTTTCCCTGGAGCGGTGTTTTCAATGGCGGCGCCACCACCGACGGATATGGCGATCCCGCCAGGGCGGACGGGCCGGAACGGTTCATTGATGCCTATCGGCATATCATTGATATTTTTCGAAGTGAACACGTGGATAACGTGACCTGGTTTTTCCATCCGGATGTCTATTCCCAGCCCGAAGGACAGGCGTGGAACGAGCTGAAAGCCTACTACCCCGGTGACAATTATATCGACTGGATCGGCATCAGCGCCTATGGCCCCCAGAATCCAGGCGAGAACTACTGGGATACCTTTGCAAGCATTATTGCCGATCGCCAGGATAAGATTCTTGAAATTTCAAGTAACAAACCCCTTGCCCTGCTCGAATTCGGCGTCACCGATCACCACCCGCTCGGTAATAAGGCGTCCTGGATTACCGATGCGTTCAACACGATTTTAAATGAAAATCATCCGGTCCAGTTCAAGGCGATCTCCTGGTGGCATGAAAACTGGGAGGAACAAAATGGCCAGTGGGCGACAATACGGATCGATTCTTCGCCGGAAAGCCAGGCCGCATTCAAAAACATGGCGGGAGATCCGCGGTTGACATCTACGATTGAAAAAGATCCGGGCGCCCGGCGGAAACATACGCTTCAAGGTCTGTTTCTTTTGCTTTGACCTGGCATCGAGCATGGATGGGACGGTGATCATTTTACCAAACCGCTCGGCAAAAAAGCTGGGCCGCTTCCGCCAGGCCCTGCATGGGTGGCGCACAAAATTTTATATATTTCAGAAGAAATATCAGCTAAAATCATATTTGCCGTCGAACAGCGTTTTTTAGCCGCCCAATGCAGCTGGCCGACGCGCTTATTGGCGCAACAGCAATCAATTACGGCCTTCCTCTTCTGACAGCCAATGACAAGCATTATAAAATCATGAGGGGAATTCAACTCAAACGATTCAAAGCGTAACCTATAGAAACAAAAGTAAAAGCATTGGGGTGCCGGGAAACAGAGGACGTGCGGGACCACCATTTATGGAATAATTCCATCTTTATGAAACCAGTACATTTAAAAACATTCCAGGGAAATCATATCAGAATAAAAGTGGATCAAAAAAACCTTGATTTTGTCCAGGCAAAAAATATCGCAAAGGCCAAAACCAAAGCGCTTTCCAAAGATCCCATGCTGCTGTCATGGTATAATGGCAGAAATGGGGAGTACTTTCCCAAGGTGGCATGCGGCGTCCGGGACAAACCCGTCTGGATCGTTTTTGCCGAATCAAGAGGCGCTGATATTGCCATTAACATCAATGATGGTGAATACATATTTCTCTATCTGTCTTTAACGTAAATGGATGCCTGGTTCCGGAAAAAGAGATCGCCATTTATCTTGATGAGGTCCTGTCATGTTCAAAGTCGGTTATTTCCAGTTTGCCCCGCGTTTTGGAAGGGTTCGGGAAAATCTTGAAAAAATCCTTTCCGCGTTGGCACATACTCCGGCGGATCTGATTGTTTTGCCGGAGCTGTCGTTTACCGGGTATTATTTCAGGGATCGCAAAGAATTATACGATCTGGCCGAGAATATAGAAACCTCATCAACCCTGGAATGCCTGAAAGATTTCTGCTTACAGAAAGAGTTGTACATTGTCACCGGGTTTGCGGAAAAATCGGGCGATAAGATCTTCAACAGCGCGGTTCTGATCGGTCCCGGCAAGATCGTTCATACCTACCGAAAGCTGCATCTGTTTAACACGGAAAAAGGCTGTTTTGACCCTGGGAACATACCCCTGGAAGTGGTACCGGTAAAAGATGCTAAAATCGGCATAATGATCTGTTTTGACTGGATTTTTCCGGAAGTGGCCCGGATCCTTGCGTTGAAAGAGGCGGACATTCTGTGTCATCCGTCGAATCTGGTGCTTTCCTATTGTCAACGGGCCATGCGCATCCGGTCCCTGGAAAATTCGGTATTCACGGTCACCGCCAACCGCTACGGAACAGAGAAACGGCCCCATGGCGAGCTGACGTTTACCGGTCAAAGCCAGATAACCGATCCCAACGGAAGTTTGCTGACAAAGGCCGGACCGGATAAAGATGACTGGGTCGTTGTGGAGATTGATCTGGATCAGGCCAGGGATAAACGGAGAACGGCTAAAAATGA
This sequence comes from uncultured Desulfobacterales bacterium, assembly GCA_964577615.1. Taxonomy (GTDB): domain Bacteria; phylum Desulfobacterota; class Desulfobacteria; order Desulfobacterales; family QNYZ01; genus QNYZ01. Next base: position 39,857 of record CAZNZW010000031.1, read on the forward strand.
TATTTTTAAAGATCGGCGGCCGGAGTTTTATGGGGATCTGTTAAAATAGCGTTATTTTGTTCGATCTCTTTGACGAAAAAAAACAAACCCGAATAAATCGTCCCGTGCGACGTGGCCCTGCCGGGCGGTCAAAGAAAGGTGAAGCGTTTGAAAAATAATTCGTTATTGATTGAAAGAGAAAAAAACATATGCACCCTGGTGCTGAATCGGCCGGGGAAAAAGAACTCCCTGTCGCCTGAGCTGGTTGAATTACTGTTAACCACACTTGCCGACCTATCCAATGACGATTCGATCCGGGTTCTGATCATTCGGGGTGCCGGAGACGAGGCCTTTTGTTCCGGCTACGATATCGGCTCGCTGCCCACGCAAACGGACGGCGATACAGCCCCGGCCACCACGGACCGGTTAGCACCGGTGGAATCGCTCTTTGATGCTGTTATCCATTTCCCCTGGCCGGTGATCGCCATGCTGAACGGCATGGCCTTTGGCGCCGGTTGTGAACTGGCCCTGTGCTGCGACATCCGGGTCGCATCCAATGATATCCGCATCGGGATGCCGCCGGCCAGGCTGGGAATCGTCTATCCCTGGCAGGGGCTCAGGCGATTCATCCAGACCATCGGTCTGCAGGCCACGCGTGATATGTTCTTTACCGGCCGCACCCGCAAAGGGCCGGCATTAAAACAGATGGGGCTTGTGGATCATCTGGTGCCCCGCGAAGCATTAACCGGATTTACCGACCGGATGGCCGAAGATATTGCCCGAAATGCGCCGCTGGCCCTTAAAGGCACCAAGCAGATCATCAATTTGATTCTGGATTCGGGTCAATTGACAGATCGCCATCAGGTCACGGCCGAAGCCATTACCAAAGCAGCCTTTAAAAGTGAGGATGCTGACGAAGGGAAACGGGCGTTTCTGGAAAAACGAAAACCGGTGTTCAAAGGGCGGTGAGGAGATGGTTTTTTTAAATCCGTCTACGCATAAATGAATCCCTTGCGATCGATGATGTTATCCGGTAATAAAGGTTATTCTGCAATAATAGATCTTTAACCAGAACCTTTGGTTATCCTTCCATAAATGGATTATTCGGGAGATTGCCATGCCAACGGCCACATATATCCACCTGTACGGATCGCTGCCCGGCGTGATGGGGCGCAAACGGAACCAGCCGATAAAGATTTCCCTTGAAGGTCCCGCACCGCTATCCAGGGTGCTGTCAGATCACCAGATTCCCGTTGAAAAAATCCAGCTGATGATGCTCAATCACCGGCCGGTTCTTTTTGATGAAACCATTCGGCCCGGCGACCGGCTGGCCCTTTTCCCAACAGAGTATCCGTTCTTTGTGGACTGGTATGATTACCGGAACAAGTCTAAGTCAGATGGAAGCCGGAATTTGTAGGTTTTTAAAAA
>CAZNZW010000032.1:0-40844 GCA_964577615.1 uncultured Desulfobacterales bacterium
TTAAAAACGCAGCTGTTTGAATTTATGCGCTTCTGCGCTGAACGATTGTTCGCGAATCAGCCAAACCAGCGTGTTGTTAGTCTGAGCGGCCCGAAGAAAGTGGCCGGCTGACGTCGATCTGTCTGGATCATTCAGCGCCGGTACCCACAGGCGGCCGGGAGGCGGCGGGCCCATGACGGACTCTTTTTATGGATGGCGCCGGCTGCTTTCCACGACACGCTGTATTATCATATTATTCTCTCGTGACGGGTAACGGCTGCAAGGGGAAAGCCTGTGGCGTTGGCGGAAACGTATAGACGTTACGTTAACGTTGTATAGCGTTAATTTTTCGATGCCAAGCGTTACCGGTTTTATTGTTTTTAGATGATATGACAATAAAATCAACTAGAAAACTATTTTGATCGGATTCGGCACGGTTGCTGCATTATACCAAAATGAGGGTATGACTTGGCATTACCTCCAGGCCCGGACAGACTTCGGGTAACAGTTTTCCCTCACCTCGTGGCATATCGGCCTTAAGGATGGGCCTTGGGGCCGATATGTTTTAATCACCGTCATTTAAATACCTTTTCACCATTCCCCTCCTGAAAAAACATAATTACCTTGACTGTTTCTCCGTTTGTGAGACAATAATACCGCCAGGCCGGTAAAAAATGCTCCGGCAGATAACACGTTATTATTCAAAATGAAGATGGAACGCAGCAATGACATTTGAACCGGTAATCGGGCTGGAGATTCATGCCCAGCTGAAAACCCAGACGAAGATATTCTGCGGCTGCTCCACGAAGTTCGGGGCGCCGCCCAACACCCATACCTGCCCGGTGTGTCTGGGCATGCCCGGGGTGCTGCCGGTGCTGAACCGCAAGGTTGTTGATTATACCCTGCGAACGGCACTGGCCACGGCCTGCCGAATTAACCGTGAAAGTCGCTTTGCCCGAAAGAATTATTTCTATCCGGACCTGCCCAAGGGGTACCAGATTTCTCAGTATGAACTGCCCATTGCTGAAAATGGCGTCATTGATATTGAGGTGAACGGGACGCGCAAGCGGATTGGCATCACCCGGATTCACATGGAAGAAGACGCCGGCAAACTGGTCCACGACCCAGACCGGCCCCAGAGCCGGGTAGACCTGAACCGGACCGGTGTTCCCCTGATGGAGATTGTCAGCGAACCCGATCTGCGGTCACCGGAAGAGGCCGGCGCCTATCTGCGCCAGCTGCGCAGCATTGTGCGTTATATCGGGGTGTGCGACGGCAATATGGAGGAGGGGAGTTTCCGCTGCGATGCCAATATTTCCATCCGTCCCAGAGGCACGGATTCGTTCGGGACACGGGCCGAGATTAAAAACCTGAACTCCTTTAAACATGTGGAGAAGGCCCTGGCCTACGAAATCAGCCGGCAGACCGAAATTATCATCGACGGCGGGGAGGTTGTCCAGGAAACCCGGCTGTGGGACCCGGATCATCACCGAACCCTCGGGATGCGCGGCAAAGAGGAGGCCCACGACTATCGCTATTTTCCGGATCCGGATCTCGTGGCGCTGGTGATTGATGACGACTGGCTGCACCGGGTTCGCGAGACCCTGCCCGAACTGCCCGGTCCCAGGAAGGCGCGTTTTATGTCTGATTATGGACTGCCGCCGTACGATGCCCAGGTATTGACGGCCAGCCGCGCCATGGCTGACTATTTCGAGGATTGTCTCAAATGGTGTGCCAATGCCAAACGCGTGGGCAACTGGGTCATGGGGGAACTGACCGGATTTCTCAATGCCGTCGACAAACCGATTTCACAGTCGCCGGTGAGCGCGGAAAACCTGGGAAAACTGGTGCAGATGGTCGAAAAAGGGGAGATCAGCGGCAAGATTGCCAAGACGGTATTTGCGGAAATGGCCGCCACAGACGGGGCGCCGGAAAAGATTGTCGCAGAAAAAGGGCTGGTCCAGATGAGCGATACCGGTGCGCTGGAAGAGATCGTTGCGCAGGTTCTGGCAGCCAATCCCGGTCAGGTGACGGATTATAGAAATGGTAAAACGCAGATTATCGGATACTTTGTTGGTCAGGTGATGAAATCAACCCGCGGGCAGGCCAATCCCAAAATGGTGAATGCGATTTTAAAAAAACGGCTGGAAGCATAGCCGTTTGTCCCTGCGGGACAGTCAAGTTATTGGAGGGTTTTGTGAAAAATGCATCAATAGGCGCCACGATACTGTTTATGGTGATCGGGCTGGCCGCTGTCTCGATTTCATCGACGGCCGCAGCCGATGTTGAAAAGGTGGCGATAATTCCATTTACCGTCAATGCGGATCGGGACCTGGGTTTTCTCCAGAAAGGTCTTGTCGACATGCTGTCCACGCGGCTGAATCATCCGGGCAAGGTGGTGGTGATTGATCGTGCCGCAGTCATGTCCGCACTGGCGGCGGCGCCCGCAGTCGATGCGCGGAAAGCAAAGGAAATTGGCGGGCAGCTGGGCGCCCGCTATATTTTGTTCGGCAGCCTGACGTCCATCGGCAAGGCCATCAGCGTGGATGCCCGGGCCGTGGATGTGTCCGGTGTTAAACCGGCAACGACGTTTTTTGCTCAGGCGGAAACCCTGGGCGCAGTGATTCCGGAAATTAACCGCCTGGCTGAGAAAATCAACCGCCAGCTGCTGGGGATTCAACTGCCGGCCAGTGCTGCTCAGGCCGCAGCATCGTCGCCGGAGGCATCTCGGCGGATCAATCCTGAAAAATTACTGGCCCAACCTTCCCAGATGGCATCCTCCGCCCTGGAGCCTGTCGGGAGCCAGAAAACGGGGCAATTTGTTGAGGCGATTCACCCCCAGTCCGGCACTTTCTGGCGCAGCCGGACGTTTACGCACATGATTAACGGGATTGCGATGGGAGATGTGACGGGTGACGGTCGCACAGAACTGGTGGCGATTACCGATCATCGGGCGCTGATTTATCGGTTTGAGGGGAAGCAACTGGTGAAAATTGGTGAGGCCCCGAAAAATCGTGCTAAGAATTATATCGGGGTCGATATTGGAGATATCAATGGTAACGGACGCCCGGAAATTTTTATCACCGCTTTGAATACGCAAAGAAACCGGGTTGAATCTCTGGTGCTGGAATACGATGGGCAGAAATTTCAGCCGATTATTAAAAACAGCCCATGGTATTACCGGGTATCAACTTCTCCAGACGCGGCGCCGATTCTGCTGGGACAGAAACCGGTGGATGAAGATCCTTTCAAGACGGCGGTATTTGATATGCAGTGGAGCGGAAATGATTATAAACCCGGCCATCGGGTGGTGCCGAGAAAACGGGGGAATGCGTTGGGCTGCGTGGCCGGGAATCTGCTGAATGATGGGCGGAAAACGATGGCTGCTTTCAGCGACGATGACGCCATCCAGATTTTTGACGATAGAGGCGAGCTGCTGATCACTGAAGATGATGATTTTGGCGGAAACCTGTTGTCGGTGACGCTTCCCGTATCTGATCCGGGCAACCCGCCGCCGGTAAAGTATCTTCCGTTACGCCTGCTCATCAGGGATCTTAACAATGACGGCAAGAACGAGCTGGTTACGGTGAGGAGCGATGAACTGACAGGCAAACACCTTTCCCGTTTTCGGAAGTTTAACAGGGGGCAGTTTGTCGGGTTAACATGGGACGGGGCCGGCCTGGCTGAAACCTGGCGTACCCGGAAACTTTCCGGCCGTGTTGCAGATTTTGCTGTCGGTGATCTGGATGGTGACGGTGGTCAGGACCTGGTGGCGGTACTCGTTGCCAGGGAAGGCCGGGTTATTGGCATAAAACCGAGGGTGAATATCATTGTCTATCCCCTGGGCGCTTCAAAGCAGTAGGTCTGGGCGCGATAGGCCCGGGCTGGCAAAAGAGAGGGGGAGTAGCCGTCTGGCCATGCCCTTTGTGGCATCAGGGCAATGGTGGCCGGGGTGATGATTTTATTTTCACGACCAAATCTTGCCTGAGAAGGTAAAGGCAGCATCAAAGCCCCCTCCCTGTTTCCGGACGGGGAGGGGACGGATGCTTTTTGAGTGGGCCGTGCGTGACCCAATTATCGTGGAGACTAAAGCGACTTTTTGATTTTTGCGTCTTTTTTCAACGTTTCAATGTATGCCCGGATGGATTCGTTTGTCTTTTGCTGCTTTAAGTGGGCAGATATTTTTTCTTTTACTTTATCAAAGGGAACAGTTTCCGCTGCCTTTTTCCCCGTTACCTTGATCAGGTGGTAACCGAACTGGGTTTTGACGATATCGCTGGTCTGATCGGGCGCCAGAGAGAATGCGGCGTCTTCAAAGGGCTTTACCATCTGCCCCCGCCCGAAATATCCCAGGTCGCCGCCGTTTTTTCCACTGGGGCCTTCCGAATATTTTTTAGCCAGCTCGGCAAAATCCTCTCCCGCTTTTACTTTTACCTGAATCTCTTTTATCTTTGCCAGGGCTTTATCCTGCGTGGCCTTGTCATCCTTGGGCGTTGTTTTGATCAGGATATGTCGGGCCGCCACCTGCTCGGGCTGCTGAAAAAACTGGGGATTTCTGTCATAAAAATTGTGGCTGTCCGCATCGGAAATTTTAATTTTGGCAGTGACCTGCTTTTCGATCAATTGCTGAACGGCCAGTCCTTTTTTGGTTTTTTCTTTTAAATCGGCCTCGGAAACATTTAATTCGCTCAATGCTTTTTGATACTCTTCCAGAGACGGAAATCGTTTTTTAAAGCCTTCAAGATTGGTGGAAACCACCTTGTCATCGATCTGTATTTTCTCTTTTCTGCTCTCCTGAAAGAGAATTTCCATGTCTATGAGCTGATCCAGTATCTGTCTGCTTAATTTTTTCTCGGCCTCTTCGCCGACGGGGTGTCCTTGAGCGGCCATACGCTTTTTGGCCAGTGTGATTTCACTGGCCATCTCCTGGCGCGTGATCACGACCCCGTTAACAACAGCGGCCTGATCCTTATCCGTGTCTGCGCCCAGTGCCGGCGCCAGTCCGGCCAGAAAGATACAGGTAAGGGTGACCGCCGCCAGCCGGATGGTTCGAAAGATAGATGTTTCCATTATAGCGTCCTTTTTTAATAGATGTATTTTCGATTTAAAGTGTGCCTGTCGATCACAGTACAGACAGTGTATTGGAACCTAACATAAGGAGATAGTCAGGTAAACCGGTATTATCGGGCCAGGATCGGGATATGCGGTATCCCGTCGGTGCCTCATGCCTGAATCGAAAAAAACGATTCGTCAAATTCCGGCTTGCCCTCGTAACGGCGCATGAACAAACCCGGCAGGCGGTCGTATTGCTCCAGCATCGAAGGGGACACCTGGATACCGGCCTGGTGCAATGCGCGGATGATATCGGGTATTTTGGGCGGACAGCCCTTGATGAAGATCGCCTCGTTAATGTCGGGGTGGTTTTTATTTCGCTTTGACATGCATTTGCCCAGTAAAATTGTTTTCTTCTTTCCCGATGAGGGCGTCATCATTTTACCCGTTAGAACTTCAATATCTTCCCAGGGGTCGCCCTTCCAGGCCGCGCGGATGGATGAGAGGATCAGGCCGTTCAGAAACGAGCAATATGTGCATAAACTCAGATCATATTTGGGGTAAGAAATGCCTGCTATACCGGTTTTGGTTAAGGGCATGGGAAGGGCTTCGCCCCGTTCGTTTTCGCCCCATTCGAAATCGTATGCGTGGGGTGAGGCGGATGCCGCGATCGACTGGCCGACAATGGTAACGTCGGACAGGTCCAGGGGGCGATGGTGGTTTTCGGCCGCATGGGCCAGATACGGTACCCGGGCAGGAGGCAGGCCCAGAAGCGTTGTCCCCACCTTGTCCGCGGCAAAGATGTCCGTTGATGCGACGAGCAGGTTGGTCCTGCGGACATGACCGTCAAAAGCCGGCCCCCGTTCCAGCGAATAGATACCGTCAATGAGCGTAAACACCGGTGGCAGCCGGTCGGCCAGCCGGGCCACCCTGAAATGCAGGTTTTTGACTGGATCGGCGCTGTGGCATTTTTTCCGCGAGGGAATGTCGATCAGCCCCTTCAGGTTTTTGATCCCCAGGCTGACCACGGTCTGGTTGTGGGTTTTCAACACCGGCAGGTCGACAATGGCATCGCTGTCAAGGGCATCGACGTTGAACCGCAGCATCACATCGTCTCCCAGATCGACCTTTCGAAACGACCGCTGAAGAATATTGACCACCTTCAAGCCGTATCTTTTGGCTAACGTGTCGTAGCCGAGCGACCGGAAGGCATGCTGCTGGGTGTCAGTATCTTTCGGGTCCATCACCACGGTCCCCTCGCCGATGGTGATATCGCTGACCCCGTGATCGATGAGCAGTGCCACTGTATCTTCCAGGACCCGGGAGGTGGTGATCATTCCCCATTTCGGAAAAGAAACCGCGCGGGTCCAGAATACGATGTTGGGCTTGATAAATACCTTGCTGCCGCGGGGGATGTTGGCAAAGCCGTTACAGAGTGAAATGGCCCGGCGTACCGATTCAAGCGGTTTTTCATAAGAAACGATGGAAACAGTTGATTTCATTTTTCCCCGTCATCTGTAAGTGACGGCAGGCATGTCTGTTCGCATGGCATGGATAAAACACTTAAGCCGCCCGCCATCATGGTTTTTGATTTTTAAGGTGATTGGTCATCAGGTTATCATGCGCCCGTATGATGTACAACCATATGTTGGCTGAGCCGGGCAAGTTTTTTTGTTGGGAAGGAATAAAAAGATTTCCGGTCAATACCTGCAATGCCGTTATCTGCCTGGGATAAGGGGAAAGATGCGGCGGCTGTTTCCTGATATGCCGGTATTGTATCGATCGTAGCGGATCCAGGAAATAAAATACAATATATAGGTCCTTGATATTGAACCACATACCATATTCAGATATAAAATCATCATCAAGGCCCTATATAATCTGACAATGAATGAAAGATTACAGGGTAAAAGATTGAAAATTCTAAATATTTTCTTGACTAATCGTCTGATTAGGGTTAGACAGTTCTGTAAATTAATTTCAGTTTCTTTCTGGATATATAGCCTTATTTAATAATTACAAGCGGTTGCTATGATTTTTAGGGGCAAAAAACATTTAGTAGGACTGGATATTGGATCGAGAACCATCAAGGCCTGTGAACTTGTTCCGGCTCAAAAGGGCTATGCATTAAAAAACCTTGCCCTGATGGATATTGAACCCGGGCTGATCGTTGATGGGATGATCAGCCGCCCTTCCGAACTCGCCGGTGCTGTCCGGGCACTCTTTCATAAAAATAAAATCAAAGAAAAAAATATTGCACTGGCAATCGGTGGTTACTCCGTGATCATGAAAAACATCACGGTAAAGAAAACCGATGAAAAATCCATGCACAATTCCGTGACGATGGAGGCCGAGCAGTATATCCCTTTCGATATTAACGATGTTAATATTGATTTCCACGTACTTGGGCAAAATAAACACAATGTCGATCAGCTTGATATTTTGCTGGTGGCGGCCAAGAAGGAAATTGTCGAAGATTATGCCGGTCTGGTGGAGGCGGCGGGTTTTTCGCCCAGCATCATAGACATTGATGCCCTGGCTTTGCAGAATTGTTACGAATTTAACCACGGCGGAGAAAATGACACCTCCGCGCTTGTCGATATCGGCGCAAGTAAAACCTCATTAAATATAATCAAAAACAGCGTTCCCGTTTTTATGCGCGACGTGTCGCTGGGATGCGGCCAGATAGACCAGCAGATTGCATCGCAGTGCGGGTGTTCCGTATCTGAGGCCCAGAAGATAAAGATGGGTGAAGCGTCGGACAAGATTTCAGATGAACAGATTGCGAAGATCGAAACAGATATAATTAAAAACTGGTGTACCGAGATTCGCCGGGCGATTGACTTTTTTTATTCCACTTATCCGGATGACTCCTTCAATCATATTATTCTCAGCGGCGGTGGTGCGAATATCGAAGAATTTCGTGAATTACTGGCACTGGAAACATCCAACAATGTCGAAGTCATCAAGCCATTTACCAATGTGCAGATTAATCGGGGACAGTTTGATGCCGCCTATATTGAAGAGATTGCCCCGCAGGCAGCTGTCTGTGTGGGGTTAGCCTTAAGGAGCGTTGACGATAAATGATCCGTATCAATTTATTGCCGTTCCGTGCCAAGCGGACCAAAGAAAATATTCGGCGCCAGGTTTCTTTTTTCCTGTTGCTGATCGGACTGGCGGCGGCGGCCCTGCTTCTTTTCCATTTGCGCATGGGAAGCCAGATCAATGCCCTGCAGGCCAGGACCCGGCAAATCAAGACAGAAATCAAAAAGTACGAAAAACTCGGCAAGCAGGTTGACGAGCACAAAAAGAAGATCGCTCTGATCAACAAAAAGAAAGATGTCATCAATACGCTGATTAAAGACCGTTACCAGCCGGTTCAGCTTCTCGGCACCATTTCCGAACTGACAATTGCCGACCAGATGTGGCTGACGAATCTGGCCACTCAGGGGGCCACGGTGCGGATTAAGGGCATCGCCATGGATGAGAGGACCGTGGCGGATTTTATGACACGGCTGGAACATTCCGGTTTATTCCCGGTTGTTAACCTAAATACAGTCAGGCAGAAGAAATTCGGGGATGCTATCCGGCTGAAACAATTTGAGGTCGTCTGCCAAACAGTCGTTCCCAAGAAACCGGATGAGAAGAAGAGACCCAAAAAATGAGCATCGGTAGCGATTCGTCCCAAAGAATGGAAGCTTTTTTTGACAGCATTAACTCCTGGTCAAGAGCCAAGCGGATAGGGGTGTGCGTTGCGCTGGTCGGGCTGATTGTTGCGGGGTTTTATCTGGGTTCTTACAAACCTCGGCAGGAAAGAATGGCCCGATTAAAAACAGATCTGGTCAGGCTTGAATCAAGGATGCGGACATTGCGGTCCAAGGCCGCCCAGTTGGATAAATTCAAAGAAGAACTGGCAGAATCGGAACGCTCCCTGAAGCTGGCCATGCAGGCCCTCCCGGATAAAAAAGAAATCCCGTCGCTATTATCGAACATATCACAGTCCGGACATGATGCCGGACTGGAATTTCTTTTGTTTGAACCCAAACCCGAGCAGCTCAAGAATTTTTATGCTGAGATTCCCGTTCAAATGAAAATAAAGGGCGGGTATCATGATGTGGCTCATTTTTTTGAAACAGTGGCCGGGTTGCCGCGGATCGTTAACATCAGGGATATCACCATCGCCATAAAAAAGGCGGGACAGCCATTGGAAACGACCTGCAAGGCGGTAACCTACAAATTTGTTGAAACTCAGCAGAAGGCAAACGCCAAAGGAAAAAAGAAGAAAAAATGAGTAAGCCTGTCCGACTCGTTTTATTAATCGTGTCTTTGACCTTCGTATGGGGGTGCGGGAGCTCCAGCCAGGCGCCCAAAAAGCACTCATCCCAGGTCGTTCGCCGGAAGATTGCCGCTAAATCTTCAGCCGTTGTGAAGACCAAACAAATTGCCAGTGCTGCGAATTCTGCCGGTATAACAGAAAAATCTCAGAGCCCGGCAGCCTCTGTAGATCCGGCAACCGCCCTGTTAAAATTAAAGAACGGTACAGAGGCATATCATTACAAAGGGATTGTCGATCCTTTTTTGCCTTTGATCAAGGAAGATAGAAAGGATTCCTCCCAGAAGTCGGAGGGGCAACCTCAAAAGAAAAAACGGACGCCCCGGACACCGCTGGAAAAAATTGATTTAACCCAGTTATCGCTGACTGCCATTTTTAAAGAGCAGAATCGGATCAAGGGTTTAGTGGAAGATCCCGCGGGAAAGGGATATATCGTAACCAGTGGGACCTATATCGGATTGGATGGTGGCCGGATTACGAAGGTATTGGATGACCGGATTATTATCACCGAGAATTCCCTGGACGTGATGGGAAAACCGGTGACTGATAAACGCGAACTTAAATTAAGACAATCATCTGGAGAATAGCGTAATGAGAGCGTTTGCTAAGAGGCGCGGTGTTTTTCTGGGTTTAGTCGTTGGCCTCCTTTATGCGGTTGTATTCACAGCGGGGTGCGCGACAACAAACACAAGTAAGGGCGGGGCGTCGGGTGATGCCCAGTTATCTCAAAAGAAACAGATCACCCATGTTGAAATGAACGAAACAGATGGAGAAGCGCACATTCTGGTAACAGGTGATCAAAACCTAACCTTTACCGCTGTCAAGCAGCCCACTCCCCCGGTTGCCCTTTTCTATTTTCCGGATACGGCCACTGCTTTAAAGAATCCGGTTCATACACCGGCCGGTGCGTTTATAACCGGAATCGGCCTGACCGAATTAACCGAAAGCGGTCATACGGTACGTCTTGAAATCAAGACGGCCACGGATGCGCCCTATACTGTCAATCGGCGCGGCAATACGCTGGATATAGTTTTTCAGAAAGGTGCCGCCGGTGCCGGGGAAAATATTACGGAAACGCAGATTAATAATGATCAGTTGAAAAGCAGTACGGGTGCGGGAAATAATTCTACCGTTGCTGGGGCCGTCATTGCGCCGGCGGGCTCCGCCAGGTTGCTGAAGGCGATTGACACGAAAGCATTGTCCGGCAGCACCCAAATCAGTATTCTTTCAGATGGCGTGATTAAAAAATACAAGTCTTTTACGCTTGACCAGCCCCCGCGCATTGTACTTGATCTGATGCATGTTAAAGCCTCTGTTGCGGGTGAGCAGAAAATCGCGGTCAAAACTCCTTATGTCAAGCAGGTTCGTTATTACAGTGATGCACAAAAACTGAGAATCGTCTTTGAGACCCAAAAGGCGTATCTGGATTCGTATTCAGTTGTCCCGGTCAACTCGGGCTTGCTGGTTACGGTTGGCGCCTTGAGTGCGGCTGACCGGGCCACTGTTAAACGGATCCAATACCAGGCGCTGCCGGACGGCGCTACCCGGATGGTTGTGCAGACCTCAAATCCTGTTCAATATCAAATGAAACGGATCGGACCGAGATGGTTGCGGTTATTCCTATTAAACAGCCGTATGCCGGAAGGCCATCTGGCTGTGGGCGGAGCAATATCCGCCAGAGGCGCCATATCGTCGATCGTGCCGGGTCATCGTGCGGACGAATCCTCAAACGCCTATGTCGATATTCGTTTAAAAGCGACGGTTCCATATCTGGTGACACAGACTGCGAATAAATTATCGGTAAAATTTGAGGCCGTCCCGGCAGGGACTGTTGCTGAGAAGACAGCCAAAAATACGCCAGCCAAGGTCGTGGCAGCGGCGGCCGAAACGAAAGAAAAAGTAAAAAGAAAAAATTCTTCCCACTTCGACAGTATGATCAGGGAGCCTGTTTATACGGGTGAAAAGGTTGCACTGGACTTTTTTAATACAGACATTCGGAATGTATTCAGAATATTAGCGGATATCAGCGGGGAAAATTTTGCGGTTGATAAAGATGTACAGGGGCAGGTGACATTGAGCCTGAATAAACCCGTTCCCTGGGACCGGATCCTTGATCTGGTTCTGAAAATGAATCAGCTTGAAAAAGAAAAACAGGGTGGCATTACAAGGATTGCAACGCTAAAGACACTTAGGGCGGAAAAAGATGCCCGGATCGCCGGGAAAGAAGCGGCGGTGAAAGAGGAGCAGGCCCGGGTCAAGTATCTTGAAGCCAAGCGACGCATTGAGCGGTTGCAGCCGTTGCAGACAGTGTACATTCAGGTGAATTATGCAGATGCGGATGCGGATGTAAAACCGCAGATTGAACCGTTGATATCAAAATATTTTGAGGGGAATAAAGAGGTTAAGCGGGGTCGCATATCGATAGACAAGAGAAATAATGTTGTTATCCTTACGGATGTCCCTGAAGTTATCAGAAGGGCAAAAGAAACGGTTGCCAAAATTGATAAATTGGTGCCTCAGGTATTGATTGAAGCGCGAATTGTCGAAGCAAGCACTGATTTTTCCAGAGAAATTGGTCTGAGCTGGGGAATGACTACCGGTATTCAGGCCAATGATCCCAGAGCGGGGATTGGCCCTCAGCGGGGGTTTGACCTTTTTGGCGGAACGTACGGCTGGGATACGGCCATCAACCACCCCTTTTCCTCCGGCAGCCCGATGGAAATCGGATTTAATATCGCCCGGATTGCCGGTGGTCCTTTTGGCCTCAATGCCCGATTGAGGGCGCTTGAGGTCAACGGGAGCGGGAAAATTATTTCAACGCCGAAAGTCATGACCCGGGATAATCAGGAAGCCGTTATTACGCAGGGGCGGGAATATCCCTATTTCGAAGAATCAGAATCCGGTGGTACGACAGTTAAATTCAAAAAAGTTGAATTGAAGCTCACGGTTCTGCCGAATATTACGCCGGATGACCGGGTTGCAATAAAGCTTAAGATTGAGAAAAAAGACGTTATCACGTTTGTTGCCAATGTTCCGGTTTTAAGCACGCGCCAGGCGGAATCCGAATTTATAATGAATAATGGCGATACGCTTGTCATCGGGGGCATCAACAAGACCACCAACCGGCTCAGCGGATCCGGATTTCCCTGGTTATCCAAGATTCCCATTTTCGGATGGCTCTTTAAAACGAAGAAAAAAGAACTTGATAAAGAAGAGTTGCTCATCTTTATCACGCCGAAGATACTGAGACTGGACCAGCGCAAACCGGTGATTGAAAAATTATCCAATCCGATTGGGTAGTGAATAATTGTCATTTTATTGAATAAAATACGGGTACTGACGATTTAATAAAGATCTCAGGCATCCCCGAAATTAAAAAGAGCGGCAGGATATTATTTCTTGCCGTTTTTTTTTGCGCGAGATACGGCACAAAGCCATGCAAAATAATGGTACCGCTGGTCATAACCGTTACCGGCAGGAAGACGATTTTTTAACGAGGGGATGGTAGAATCTGGTCACTTGGAAATCTTGTTAATCAACAGAATAACCGGCCTGGGTATCGGCTGCGCGTGCCAGGCTGGCGGGGTATGAAAGAATAAATAAACAGGGGCGCCGCCGACTGCCGCTTTTGTCTAATGGGAGTGAGAATTGCTGAAAGATCAGTACTTCAAGCATGGCGGCAATGGGTCATGTCATGGGCAGCGGCTGCTCGGCTGCCTGTTTCTATGCCTCATGCCTGAGAGGATGTTTGATTGCTCGGCGTGAAGAACCGATCCATTGTCTTGGCAAAATTGCACCTCGGGCAGTCCGGACGTCCCGCACCGGCTTTTCGACCGGGACTTTGTATCGCCTACGGAGAAAAACTCAGGAAATTGAATGCCCGGTTAGCCCAATTCTGCATTATCAACGAGCGCCGGGCATTTAAATAAACATTTCGTAATGAGAGATCGCTTAAACGCTTATTAATTATTGTCTTCACAAACATTGTAGGGCCCCACAGAAACATCCAGGGAGCTTGTAAAGGAGAAAGAATTGCCTGCACGGTTTCTGCCGTGAAAAGTAACGCGGATACTGTATAAATTGTAGATAGTATATATTTCCTTGCGATTAAGCTCATTGTATAAAACACTCGCCGTTCCCTGGGCCAGGTTTTTAATCCGGTTCTCCTGTTTGGTGGCAATGGGAATTAAAATAATGGACCGCTGCGCTGTTTTGAAGTCTTTGGACAATACAACCTGGCTTAACAATCTCTGGTCGAGATTAACTAACTTGGGCGGCAGAAAAAACCCGCCTTTGCCATCAGGGCTTTTCCGGGGAATGTATTCAATGGTATAACTGTCAATAATATACGTTTCATCCGCGCCTGGCGGGCATGTGGGGCAATAGAAGATGTATTGAAACGTCACCTGGCCGAAGGTGTCATAATATTTTTCATAAGTTACTTTTGTGATTTCGTCTGTTTCTTTATCGGTTTCAATCTTGCAGATCGATTGCAGGTTATCGATGGTAAGCGTTGGGTTTGAAGCGGCATCGCCCTGGTCATGGGCCGTCAATTCCGCTGTAATCGATTCGTCTCCATCCAGCCCTGACTCTGACCCGCCACAACCGGTAAAGAGGAAGAAGGTTGCGATCAGTATTGTTGCGCCGATCCGATAACACGCTGATTTAAACATGATTTTACTCCTTTTGCCCATGTCGTATGGTTACCGTTTACCGGGTGCAGCCAAGTAAACAAGTGAGCTGTATTTATATGTATCCCGGTGTATACATTAGATTTTAGGATAGTGTCAACTGTTTTTCGGGCTTCACTTGTGATTAAATCAGGGCAGGGATATGGTCGTTTCTATACTAATGATTGAACATGATCCCTGATTATGCCAGGATAAATCATTCGTGTCGGCGATTCTGTAATAGCCTCCCGGCGGATGCGGGGGATCTTGTGTTACCAACTGAATTCTGATAAAATTTACCCATGCCAGTTTACGAATATGCGGCGTTAACCCGCCAGGGGAAAAATACCACCGGTGTGGTGGATGCGGAAAGCCCGGTGGCGGCCCGGCAGAAGCTGCGGTCCTCCCATATCTTCCCGACATCCATTCGAGAAGTGCATGAGACGGTTGCGCTTGAAAAGCCTTCCCGGGGGTGGGGCGCCGGACGATTTCTCGGACGGATACGGCCGTCGGAAGTAGCGATGATGACGCGTCAGTTGTCGACACTGGTAGGGGCCGGGTTCCCGCTGGTGACCGCCATTGATGCCATGCTGCCTCAGGCCCGGTCTCAGGGATTGAGAAGTCATCTGGCTAAAATAAAAGATGATGTTGTTGAGGGAAATGGATTCGCCCATGCACTGAGCCTTTTTCCGGGAACTTTTTCGCCGTTGTATGTCAATATGGTTCGTGCCGGAGAATCCTCGGGGACCCTGGAGGTGGTTCTGGAACGTCTGGCCGATATGATGGAGCGGCGCCAGACACTGAAAATGAAAATTCAATCGGCCCTGGCCTATCCGGTACTGATGGCGATTATCGGCTCCGTAGTGTTGTTTCTATTGCTGACGTTCATCGTCCCGAGTATTACCTCGATTTTTACGGATATGAATCGGTTATTACCGGCCCCCACCCGTTTGCTGATGGCCATCAGCGACTTTCTCAAGCACTGGTGGTGGGGGTTTTTTCTGATTTTGGGGCTTGTTGGAGCGGCATATTATATGTTCAGCCGGACACCCGCGGGAAGGGTGATCATCGATCGGCTGAAGCTTAGAATTCCCTTGATCGGTCCTCTGGTCCAGAAGCTGGCAGTGGCGCGTTTTTCGCGGACACTCGGATCGTTGCAGGAAAATGGCGTGCCCATGCTTCAGGCCCTTGAGATTGTAAAAAATATTGCCGGCAATACGATTATTTCCAATGCGATTACCGAGGCGGCTGTTGAAGTCGGTCGAGGCCATGCGCTGGGGGCTTCCCTGGGCCGCCATCCTGTTTTTCCGGATTTATTTATCCAGATGGTGGTACTGGGAGAACAAAGCGGCGAATTAGAGGGGATGCTGAATAAGGTAGCGGATGTGTTTGAAAGTGAAGCCGAAGCCCAGGTGACAACCATGGCTTCCCTGTTGGAACCGGCAATGATTCTCTTGATGGCAGTTATTGTCGGGTTTATCGTCTTATCTATCTGTCTGCCCATATTTGAGATGAATCAGCTGGTGGGCTAGCCCGATATAAAATGGGAATATCTGGAGGATAAATGATCAAGGTGGCCAAAAGAAATATTAAATGGAAAATTGAAAATGAAGGCGGGTTTACCCTCATCGAATTGATGGTGGTGGTGATTATCCTGGGGATCCTGGCCGGTCTGGTTGTTCCCCGGATTATGGAGCGGCCGGGGCAGGCCAAACAGGCGAAGGCTAAAATTCAGATCGAGAGCCTGGAGACCGCTTTGAAATTGTACAAATTGGATAATGGCCGATATCCGGATACCGAGCAGGGCCTCGAAGCGCTGGTCGAAAAGTCGGAATCCGGCATGGCGCCGAAGCATTGGCGCGAAGGCGGGTACCTGGAGAAGGGGCGCGTGCCGCTGGATCCCTGGGGAAACCCGTTCATCTATTTGAGCCCAGGGGCCCACGGCGACAATGATATTATTTCCTACGGAGCGGATGGCGTGCCCGGCGGAGAAGGTGTTGATCGGGATATTCGCAGCTGGGAACTTGAATGACATCCGGCCAATGGGTTGTTTAGCCGATGATATCGGGCCAATCGGCGCCCGCCGGCCAGTTTGCCCGTCCGGTGGCGGGATGGACGGATTTACCCTGATTGAAATTGTCGTTGTCATTGCATTGATCAGTATTTTGCTGGCATTTGCCATTCCCCGGTTTCGGGATGTCTTTCAGTTTGATCCCACTAAAAAACCATCGCGCTGGCTGCTGATTAAAGTCCCGGACCTGCGCTATCGCGCGCTTCGTGATCAGCGGATATATACACTTCATGTCGATATCGGCGCCAACAGCCTCTGGACAACGCAAGGCGGCATGTCATCTGATGAGCGCGAACAGGCCGGGGAAAAAGCCTATCGGCTGGGCAGCGGGATCCGTTTGACCGGTGTTGTCCTGGCGAACGGGAAAACACAAACCGCGGACGTTGTTGATATTCACTTTTACCCCCAGGGATGGGCGGAACCGGCTGTTATTCACATGGAAACGGACAGCGGTGAACGGCTTTCCTTTATCATTGAACCGTTTCTGTCAACACCGGGGCTGGCTGATGGATACCAGGACTTTGACAATTCATAACCAATGGAAAATAAAAAAACCGAATATCGGCCGCAGGCATGCGGCGTCGATGCAGTGGGCATCCGGTTTCACCCTTCTGGAGGTGATGGTGGCCCTGGCTGTCATCGCAACGGTTCTGGTCAGTGTGTATCACCTGCATGCGCAATCCCTTTCCCTGGCCGGAGAAACCCGGTTTGACAGCTATGCCCCGTTTCTGGCCCAGCAGACGCTGGCCGAGCTCACGGCCGATCCGGAAGCACCATTGGAAAACGAAAGTGGTGATTTTGGTGAAGATTATCCGGGTCTGTCCTGGCAGGTGGTGGTGGAACCGGTTGAATCCGATTTTGCGGAAACAGCCCCCGTTCAATTGATGCAAGTCGATATTACCATATCCAATGGCGGTGCCGGTAATCAGTATGCATTACGGGTTTATCGCTGGGTGGCGGCGTCCTGATGGCCGGGGTTGATGGTTGGCCGCATCGGCGGTCTGTGTACTCTGGAAAAAGGGGGAGGGGCGACAGGGACGTAAAAGCGGGCGGTATGCTGCATCGCATGTCAGTTGTTTCCCGGATGCGGGGGAATCCAGCGGGCCGTTCCGGATTTACGATGATCGAAATTCTCATCGCCATTTTCATTTTTTCAATTATTGTGACGACAATTTTCGGTTCCTACCGGGGTATTTCGGAACAGATAGCCGCTGTCTCCAAAGACCGCTACCTGATCGAAATGGGTCGAAATTGTATTGATCGGATGACGCGGGATTTGAGATCTATATGGGTGGCTCAGCTGCCTGGATACAGCCGGCCCCGGGTCAACCATGATCCCGACCCCTATCGCGTGGCAGGAGAGGAAGACTCTGTCGGGGATCACACCTTTACCCGGTTCCGATTCACCTCACTGGCCCATCTGCCAATCCGGCCAAGCCGATCTTTCGGGATTGCCCGGATCGTCTATTATGTTCAGGCCGATGAAAATGACGTGTACCGCCTGTTTCGGTCGGATCGCCTTTTTCCCTATGAAGAATTCGCGCCTGACCCTCTGGATCCGGTTCTCTGCACCCAGGTACATTCGCTCACTTTTCTGTTTTTTGACGATACCGGAGAATCGCATGCATCCTGGGATTCGGAATCCGAATCCGTCGAATTTGCCACCCCCATGGCTGTCGAGATTCGTCTGGAACTGGGGGACGAATCGAACCTGGAGATTTTTAAAACACGGGTGACTTTACCTGTTCATCGGGGAAAACTGCCGGATGCTTCCTGACAATATCGACAATAACAGGGGGATTGCCCTGCTGGTCACGCTGACAGTCATGACGATACTGATCAGTGTCGCGTTGACATTAAACCGCAGGGTGCGGACGGATGCCATCACCGGCCGGCTCATCGGGGACCGGATGGCGCTGTATCACATGGCGGATTCGGTAAATCAGGTGGGCATGGCGATTTTAGTTGCGGATAAGATGACATCAAAAATCGATTCTGTCCATGAAGACTGGGCGGATCCGGAATATATTAAAAAAAACCTGGCGCTGCTGAAGTTTGATGACAGCCGGTTGGGATTGCGCATTTTTGATGAACTGGGGCGGATTCAGATCAACGCGCTGGTAAAGTATCCCGAAGGACGTCATTTTAATCCCGCGCAGCACCGGTTGTGGATCCGGTTTCTCACAGCGTTATCCGCGGGGGACGAGCAGTATGCGGAGCTTGAACCGGCCGCTGTCATCAATCCGGTTAAAGACTGGCTGGATCGGGGGGATGATGATGCCATCACGGGCCTCAGTGGCGCTGAATCGGATTATTATCAGGGCCTGGATCCGCCGTATGCCTGCCGGAATGCCCCGTTTAAGCATCTCTATGAGCTGATGCTGGTCAAGGGCATCACCCGGGATCTTTTTCTCGGTGTCAACAAATCTTTTGGCATCTCGCACTATCTGACCGTTTATGGCATGACTGCCGCCAAAAAGAAAACGGATGCGGGACGCTTCACTTTCACCGGAAAGATAAATATCAATACAGCGGAATTACCGGTTATTGCGGCGCTGTTACCGGCGGTATATCTCGACCTGGCGCCGGCGATTATTGAATACAGGGATGCCAGCGATGAGGGGGAATTTATCCATGATCTTTCCAGCCCAACGTGGTATAAACATATTCCGGGGCTGCATAATGTGACCATCGATGCGGCCCTGTTGACAACTTCGAGTGACTTTTTCCGCCTCGAGGCAACGGTTGTACGGGGCCGATTATCAATCAACCTGACAACGGTTGTTCAGCGAATGAAAGACAAGAAGACCGGTCGCTGGTATTGTCGTGTGATCAGCCAATGGGAAGACTCGCTGCCACCGGCACATGCCGGCCGCGAAGAATGAAAATAATCGCCTCTTTAATTTTAACAACCCGTGTATCTGTTCCGGGAGAGGTGTTATTCAGGATCCGCTTATCAACAGATGGTGTTGCTACCTGAGCAGGTGACTTAAGTGAGCAGTCGTATACTGGGGCTTGATATCCGAAGCCATGACGTTGCTGCCGTTGTGATGCATGCCGGCTATAGAACGGAACGGATCGCATCCTTCTGCCAGGTTGCCTTGACGGGTGAGGGTGAATTTGAAGCACAACTGACGGCGGCCATTTCCGGTATTCTGAACCGGCTGGATGTCGGAGATGTTTTCTGCCAGGTTGCCTTGCCGTCCGAATGGATCGTTTTCCGTAATATTTCTGTTCCGATCAAGGGACATGGGAAAATCCGCCAGATCCTGCCATACGAACTGGAACCGTCACTGGCCCAGCCCGTTGAAACGTTGACATTTGATTTTGACATGTTAACGGCGGTCGAAACCGGGACTGACAGCCATCTGGTGGTGGCGGGGGCTGAAAGTGCCCGCCTTGAAGCCTGTCTGAACGTATTGAAAAATGCAAAAATTGATCCGGATGTCATCACGCCGGGATCCTGCGCGCTGGCCGCCTGTCTGCCCAAAGCGGTCAATCTGGCTGACCGCGCGGTATTGGTGTCCATGGGAAGTGCCATGTGTGACCTGTATATTCTGATATCCGGTCAGATCGGCATGGTTCGGACTTTCCGGCTTCCGCCCGATCGAGAATCAAGTGCGGCAACCATCGGCACTTATCTGAACCAGACGCTCGCGGCGTTTGAGGAGAAATATGACCGCAGCTTTGATCCGCAGACTCTTTATTTGGACCAAGCTGTGGAAACCGATGAACCCGATGTGGCCTCGGCACTCAAGCAGTTCCTGGGGTGTCCGGTTTTGCCGGTTGATCTGGCTGCGGCCAGTCAAACGGCGATACCTCCCAGTGGAGATAAATGGTATCCACATCGGTTCAATAATGCTCTGGCTCTCTGCTTTGCCCGGGCACACCGCGTCAAAACCTTCAATCTCCGGCAGGGCGACTTCGGGAAGCGGATTTTCCTGTCCGAGCAGCGGGCATCGTTGATTAATACCGCCGTTTTACTTGGAGTTGCGATTGTGCTGGGGATATCCGCCCTGGTCCTGGATGGGTATTTAACCCAAAAGAAATTGGCACTCCTGGATCGCAGGATCGTGGCTGTTTTTAAATCCACCTTCCCCGACGTGCGGCGGATCGTGGACCCTCTGCAACAGATGAAAGTCAAAATCCGGGAGCAAAAACAGAGAATATCGCAAACCGGCGGGGCGGAAAGAAAGAGCCGTATGGTTGACATGCTAAACGATATCAGTCGATTGATTCCGAAAAGTGTTGACGTGACTCTGGCCGGGATGCGTTTCGGTGAAGACTACATGCTGTTATCGGGCTATGCCGGTCAATTTAAAATGGTCAATGATGTCCGCACCGATCTTGAAAAGGCCGACTGGGTAAAAACGGCTGTTATCAGCTCGGCAAAACAGGATAAATCCGGTCAACGGGTTGATTTCAAAATCAAGCTTGTTTTTAATAAAGAATCGGTAAATCCGGATACCGCATCAGAAAATCTTGTTTCTTCGGGAAAGTAGAAATGGCAATTCAGCTGAATAGACGCGAAAAATTAATTGTGTGGATTGCCGGGATTTTAATCGGTATTTTTGTTTTGTGTGAATGGGCGCTCTTTCCATATCTGGATGCCCACAAAAGGTGGGGCCGGCAGGTAGCTGCCAAAAAAGTGACTCTGGCTGAAATGCAGGCGTTGAAAACGGAGTACTCAAAATTTAAACAGGTGAGTGACCAGTCTCGAAAATGGCTGAAAAAAAGGGATAAGCATTTTTCGCTGTTTACTTTTTTAAACATCGCTGCCGATAAGGTCAAAATAAAGAAAAATCTCACCTACATGAAGCCATCGACAATCGAAAGAAGGGGGAATCCATATAAAATTGATGTCGTGGAAATGAAATTTTCAAAAATTACGCTCAAGCAACTGGCTGAATATTTATACACGGTGGAAACTTCCGGAAATCAGGTGGTGATTAAACGGGCAACCCTTTCAACCCCGGCCAAGAAGGAGCGGTATCTGGATGTTACCATGTTGATGGAAACAATTGGTTAAACCAACCTGGCTTCCCCGGACCGGCAACCGGTTTGGGGGCAGGACGTCCGCCGTCAGACCGCCGGAAGTGAGAGCGCCGGGCGTGGAATATGACAGACAACACGTTGAATACGATTAAATAATTGATCTGCCGTGAAAAATAAAATATTATATCTTGCGTTTTTCGGGATTGTAACGGTATTTTTCCTCTATTACTTTTTCCCGAAAGAACAGATTGAGAATTATCTCGATTATCAGGTTTTCCGCATTGATCCCGATCTGCGGCTGGCTGTCGGGGATTTGCGGTTGTCTATTCCACCGTATGCCCGGATCAGTGATGCCATCGTATCTTACCGGCAACAGCCGGTGGTCAGAATATCGTTGGCCCGGGTGCGTCCCGGGCTGGGGGCAGTCTTAAAGCGTGGAACGCTGGCGGCATTTAAAGGGCATGCCCACAAGGGGCGGTTTGACGGGAAAATCATCCGCGGAGATATGACCGCTGCCCGTATTGATCTGTCTGATATTGAAATAGATGATATCGATGGGATGCAATCCATCCCGGGTGTCAGCCTGTCGGGTCGGATGACGGGTCGTATTATATTATCGGAAGAAGATGCCCGGCCCGGTCCTGGAAGGATTGATCTGACGGTTTCGGATTGTACGGTGGCTCTGGCCCGGGCCCTGTTTGATATTAAAATGATTCGATTCGACCAGATCGAATTAAAGCTCGATCTCAAAGGCCCGGCGGTGCGTATCCGGCGCCTCGAAATGAAGGGCCCACAGATGAATGCAACCTTCGAGGGACAGGTTGAGCTGCAAAGCCCGTTCAACAGCAGCCGGTTGAAACTGACTGGAAAGATTCAGCCCCATGCGGAATTCATGGTCAGGCTGAAGAAAAAAATTCCGGAACCACTGTGGCCCAGCAAGCAGCTGTTAAGGAGCGGCGTGCCGATTACGATATCGGGGACGATCGCAAAGCCGGCATTCGGATTAAAGTAGGGAGCCTTTGTGTTTTAAACCATGGCACGGTATTTTATCATCATTAACCTGGTTTTAACGGCCATCATCTCGTATGCGGGCGTGTCTATCGGTTACCGTCTGCTGGCCGAAAGGCTGGAAGTACCTGTCGTGGCGGCACTGGACGCGCACAGGCCAACTGATAAGGGATCCGCTGCTTCTGAAAAAATGATTCGCCCTTTTCGGGATTATCAGGCCATTGTGGATCGCGATCTGTTTAAGCTGGCTGTTGCTGAGTCCGTGCCGGCCGAAGCCCCCAAAAAGGTAGACGTCAATAAGCTTGAAAAAACAAAGCTGGGGCTGAAACTGTGGGGGACGGTCGCCGGCACCACCGGACACCCCTTTGCCGTAATTGAAGAAACAGCCACCCGGAAACAGCAGCTCTATACAACGGGGGATGCCATTCAGACGGCGACAATTAAAATGATATTGCGGGGGAAGGTGGTTTTAGAGGTCAACGGCAGAGAAGAAGTGCTGAAGATCGAAAAAACGACCAATCGTAAATCAAGAGGTCCCGTTCATGTGGCGGCTGCCCGGGTACCGGCTGCCCCGTTGCAGCCGAGTCCCGGAGATGGTGAAAAAATCCTGATCAAACGGAGCCGGATTCAGGATGCCATCAAAAACGTCAACGAACTAATGCGCTATGTACGCATTCGGCCTCATTTTACCAACGGGCAGCCGGATGGCCTGAAACTGACAGGGATACGGCCCGGCTCCCTTTTTACTGAAATTGGATTTAAAAGTGGTGATATTATCACCGGCGTCAATGGGAAACCGATTCAGTCGGTGGATGATGCCCTGCAGTTTTATTCAAGCCTCAAAACGGCCGGAAATGTGAACCTTCAGGTGCGTCGGAGGGGGAGGTCGCAAACCATTCAATACAGAGTCGAGGATAAATGAAGCGATATTCACTTACCAGGATTGCATTGGCGGCAGTGGTTATTTGTTTTGGCCTGATATTATTTGTAAACGATGGCCGAGCCGCATCGAATCCGGCAGACGACCAGTTTGTTTCCATTGACTTCAATAATGTCGATATCAGTGTTTTTATAAAATTTATCAGTGAGTTGACAGGGACAAATTTTATCATCGACCCCCGGGTCAAAGGCAATGTAACGATCATTTCGCCGGGGCGGATATCCGTTAATGAGGCGTATCAGATTTTTCAGTCGGTACTCGAAATTCATGGGTATACAACGGTGCAGTCCGGTGAAATGGTAAAAATAGTTCCCGCTACGGATGCGCGGGCCAAAGATATCACCACGTTGCTGAACGCCGTCAAGTCGGATGCCTCCGATCAGGTGATTACCCAGCTGATTCCACTCAAATACGCTGTTGCCACGGAAATGCGGCAATTGCTGTCTCCGCTGGTATCCAAAAGCAGTGTTATTCTGGCCTATGCCAAAACCAACACATTGATTATTACCGATGTGCAATCCAACATCCAGCGGCTGATGCGAATTATTTCATCCGTTGATCAGCCGGGGGTGGGGCAGGAGATAACGGTTGTCCCCCTTGAACACGCCGATGCCGGTAAAATGGTGAAACTGTTGACGTCGATGTTTCGGCCGACACGCCAGGCGGGCAAGAAAGCATCTCGGGCGCCGGAACGATTTATCGCCGATGACCGCACCAATACGATTGTCATGCTGGCCAGTGAGAATGACATCGCCCGGGCACGCAAGTTGATTCAGATGCTGGATAAAAAAATGCCTCGCGGCAGCGAAAAGATTCGTGTCTACTATCTTGAGAACGCCACTGCCGAAGAACTGGTCAAGGTGCTTCAGGAAGTACCGGCCAAGAAAAAGGGGGGCGTGCAAAAAGGGAAAAAAGTGGCGCGATTGTCCCAGAACGTGCGGATTATGCCTGATAAAGCCACCAACAGTCTGGTGATTATGGCGGAAAAGGATGATTTTCCAGTATTTGAAGAAATTATCCGAAAACTGGATATTCCCAGAGCCATGGTATTTATTGAAGTTTTGATCATGGAAGTCAATGTTGACAAGGATTTTAATCTGGGCGCCCAGTGGCTGGTGGCCAACGAAGTGGATATCAATAATCGCCGCGCCGGCGCCGGCGGCGGATTCGGGGGCGGCAACGGGTATCAGAATATCCTGGGTCTGGTCGCGCCGCAAAATGGTGCCGGTGTTTTTCCACCCGGCTTTTCCCTGGGCATTTTCAGCCAGCTGCTTGAAATCGGGGGAATCAAGTTTCCCGGTATTTCGGCATTGGTCAATGCCTACAAGCATGATCGGGATGTCCACATTTTGTCAACGCCGCAGCTGATGACCACGGATAACGAAGAGGCTTCCATCACGGTTGGTAAAAATGTGCCTTTTCAGACAAAATCCGGATCTTCGAATGTGGAATCTTTCAATACTTTTGAATATCGCGACGTCGGCATCACGCTGAAAATTACGCCGCATATCAGCAAAGACCGGACGGTCCGTCTCAAAATCAACCAGGAAGTAACCAAGCTGGACGATCTTTCCGGCGGGACTTCTGAATCCGCCACTCGGCCCACGACGCTCAAAAGGACTGTGGATACGACAGTCATTGTTCATGATAAAAACACCGTTGTGATTGGCGGGCTCATCGACGAAGGATTTACGACGACGACAGACAAAATCCCCTGTTTGGGAAGCATTCCCGGGTTGGGCTGGCTGTTTAAATCCCGGTCGAATTCCAGGGAAAAAACCAATTTATATGTCTTCCTGACGCCCCACGTGGTCCAGACGCAACAGGAAGCGGAAACGATATATAAACAAAAACGAGATGATATCGAAACCGTTACGGAAGGAAAGATCAAGCTTTACGACCAGGCGCCCGATGAAAACCCAGCCCCGTCGTCTGACAAAGAGGTCGCCAAATAGCGATTGATCGGTATCATGCGAAAAAAACTGACAAAAATTTTAGAAGAAAGCGCGGGTATTTCCGAGGAAGTAATCTCCGAGGCCTGCCGGGGAGATACGGATTTCAGCGGAGATATCGGCGCTGCGCTGGTTAAGAAGGAAATTATTACCGAAACTGAACTTTTGGCGGCGCGAAGCGTCCAGTTTAATATACCTTTCTGGCCGGAACTTCCCCTGGGCGCCGTGACCGCAGAATTTACCGATCGGATTCCCATCGGCTTCTTAAAAAAGCATATCATTTTTCCCCTGGGCATACCGCAGCGCACCCATGCCGGCGGAGACTTCCCCGCCGATGCCAGAGACCCGCTTGATTTTACCCTCGTGGTATATAATCCGGCCATGGTCCATGCCATCGACGATCTGATCCGGTTGCTCGATCTGGATCGTTTCAAAATGGTATTGTCGACGCAGGCCGCCATCCTGTCGGCGATTAATCAGGCCTATGACATGAGCCGCGATTCCGCCGAACAGCTGGTCCAGGACATGGAGGAAGACAGCTCGAGTATTATCAGCGAGATCGAACAGACGGCTGACCTGCTGGACGACACCTCCGATGCGCCCATCATTAAACTCGTCAATCATATCATTTCCCAGGCGGTTAAAGCCAAGGCCAGTGATATTCATGTGGAACCGTATCAGGGCAGTTTCAAGGTCCGGCACCGGGTGGACGGGATTCTTTACGACATGCTGACACCGCCCAAATGGATCCAGTCGGCGCTGATCGGCCGGATCAAAGTTTTGGCAAAAATGAATATCGCCGAAAAGCGTCTGCCCCAGGACAGCCGTTTCGATGTGAAAATCGGCAATCAGGATATTGATATCCGGGTGTCGACAATCCCCACGGTGTTCGGCGAGCGGGTTGTTTTACGGCTGCTCAATAAATCGGGGTCGGTGTTTGATATCAATGAACTGGGGCTGGCGGCCGATGCGATGGATACGTTAAAAAAAATTATGAATATGCCCCATGGGATCTTTCTGATTACCGGTCCCACGGGAAGCGGTAAAACGACCAGCCTGTATGCGATTCTGTCGTCGATCAATCGGCCGGATATCAATATTATTACCATCGAAGACCCAGTGGAATATCAGCTTGAAGGGATCAATCAGATCCAGGTCAATGCCAAGATTGACCTGACATTTGCCAGGGGATTACGGTCCATTGTCCGGCAGGATCCGGATGTGATTCTGGTGGGTGAAATCCGGGATAAAGAAACGGCTGAAATTGCCGTTCAATCGGCCCTGACCGGTCATATGGTTTTTTCAACGCTGCATACCAACGATGCGGCCAGCGCCATTACCCGGCTGGTGGATATCGGAACGGAACCTTTTTTAATTGCGTCATCGGTTAACGCTGTGGCGGCCCAGCGCCTGATCCGGGTATTGTGCGATGACTGCAAGGAAGCTTACCGGCCGGATGACGCCACCTTGAAACTTCTCGGTCCGGAAGCGGCTGAACATGTGCGCGACAAGGAGTTGTACCGGGCCGTGGGATGCGAAAAATGTTTGAACACCGGCTACCGGGGGCGGGTTGGTATTTTTGAGTTCATGGTGATGGGGCATGCCATTAAAAAACTGCTCCTCGACAATCACGATGCCTTTCGAATCAATCAGGAAGCCCGCAAGTGGGGGATGTCCACCCTGCGGGAAGACGGTATTCGAAAAGTCCTGGCAGGCGTGTCCACGGTTGAAGAGATCGTTCGGGTGACGCAATGAACGGTGCGGTCCGGGCGGCGCAGGCAATGGCCGGTGCCTGGAAAGGGGACCGGCGGCGCTGGCCGCTGCCGTTTCTCCGTGTTTTCATCGGTTTTGCCCTTATCGGGTTTCTGCCGGGTACTTTATTTGCCGAAAAGGTGCCACCGCGCCGGTTTGCATCTGACTCCGGTCAGCAATATGCTTTTGCTCAATCCCTGTTTGCCGCCGGACGCTTTGTCCGGGCGGCCGTGGAATTTGAGCGCTTTGTTTTTCTCTTCGCGGATAATCCCAGGGAATTTGACGCCCGTTTTAAGGCGGCCGATGCCTATTACCGGGCCGGGCAATATCGGGAGGCGATGGTTGTTTTGCGGGATGCCATTGCCCGGGCGGCAAGTCCGCAGGCCGGGCATCGGGAAACAAATTCGGATATGGATCGGTTTTATTTCCTGCTCAGCCGCTGTCAGAAAAAAAACAATTATACCGGTCAGGCGTTGATCACGCTTCATAACCTGCTGGCAACGAGCCGGAATCCGGCCGTGCGTGACGACGCCCGCTATCTGGGCGCATGGATTTTGATTGAGCAGGCCCGCTGGCCGGAAGCCCGTCGCTGGCTGTCGGAAATATCGCCCGGGCACCGGGATCGGTATATGACTGACCAGCTAACCGCAGAGCTGTCCGCCAGCCGGACGATTTCCCGTAAGAATCCGCGGCTGGCCGGGTTGTTGTCGCTGTTGCCGGGCACCGGCCAGCTTTACGTGGGGCGGTACCAGGATGCACTGGTTGCTTTTCTGCTCAACACGGCTACCATCTGGGCCGCTGTCGAGGCCTTTGATAAAGATCAGCCTGTGCTGGGCGGGTTGCTGAGTGTTGTGGGGATTAATTTTTATACGGGAAATATTTACAGCGCCGTCAACAGTGCTCACAAATATAATCGCCGCAAGACAGAGGCGTTTATTGAGAACCTGAAGCGGCACACCCGTATTCACCTGTCGGGAAACACTGGCGAAATAAACGCCGGCGTGCAGGTCGGGATCGATTTTTAGAAAATGGCCGCACCTGCGAAGACGGGGCGGTTGCCTAGTTTGATGACGGTGTGAGCGCCGATAGCGCCTTGATGGCTTCGGCGGCCAGGCGGCTTCCTGGTGCCACTTCAATCACTTTATGATAAGCGGCAACCGCGGATTCCGTTTTCCCCAGGGCGTCTCTGGTTTTGGCCACATCCATCAGCAGCGGCGGGAAATCGGGCGCCAGGGACAGGGCTTCTTCCATGATTTTGCCTGCCTTGTCCAGTTTTCCGGAAGCCAGGTATATTTTTCCCATTCCCCGCAATGCCTTGACGTAGACAATGTCTCTGGCGAATCCGTCCAGATAATGTTTAATAACCTTTTTATAATATACAGTGGCGGTCGCATAGTCATGTTTATTATAGTAGGCCCAGGCAAGGTTCAAGTCGGCAAAATGTGGCGTTGAATAAAGGATATTGGCCGACAGCTCTTTAAAAACCGCAATGGCGGCGTCCCATTTTTTCTGGGTAAGATACGTTTCTCCCAGATTATTATAGGCCACGGCATACTCCGGTTTCAGCGCCAGGGCTTTTTTAAAGTGGGCTTCGGCTTCGGTAAAATGATCTTTGGCCCGATATGCCAGTCCCAGGTAATCCTGGAGGATCGGGTCGTCCGGATAAATTTTTTCTGCCTTCAATAATTCGTTGAGCGCGGCCGTGAAGTTTCCCTGAACCATATAGGCTTCCCCCACATCACGTGTCGCCTGGCTCTGCCTTTTGCGATGCTCAAGGTTGCCCGCACAGCCGATTGCCATTGCAAGCACTATCGCAAGCAGTATCCATCGGGTCAGTTGATATTTCATGAAAAGATCTCCTGTTTCAATTGGGCTTTTCAAGGCTATTTAATGATTCTTATCGTTTCCACACCCCGGGTTTCAAGATACTGGCGTAAAGCCTGGGGAACAACAGCGCGGGTGAGCAGCGTCTGCCCGTCGGCAAGATTCACCAGAATACCGGGGCAGGTAAAAAAAACGCCCCGGCCGTCTTTTTGCCTTCGAACGGTCAGGGTCGGGCGGATGGTATAGGCAATCGAGAGCGTGTCTAAAAGATGTTCAATTACGTTTAAAGGGTTATCGTCGGGCGCCAGAGAAACGATTTTCAGACCCGATGCGGCGATGGCCGCAATGCTGTCTCCGGCAAAATTGCCGAAATCCACCAGACAGGATCGGTTTGGACCCATCGAGACCATGCTGGCCACCGCATCTACCTGGATGCCGGCATAGGGAAAGCTGACCTGGACCTGATCCTGAAATGTTCCGCCCAGAACAGTGGCGACGCGACGCACAAAATGTCTGGGATCGATCGCTACAATTGTTTGGGGAGCCTCGGTATATTGATTGTCCTGGCCCCTTGTCACGGTTTCGGCCAGTTTCCCGTCGGGCCGAATTTCCCAATAAGCGATCTGGTGGCGGGCCAGATAGTTGAAGATGGTTTCAGGAAATGGCTTTGCGGTCTTTTCTACAGTGGCCAGGCAGATATACCGGCCCGAAGGGGTGGGCGAGGCTGTTTTATAGACCCATCTGGTTTTAATCTCAACCGGGATGGCACCAGTGGTAAAACTGATTTTTTCTCGTGATGGATGATTTTGATTCAAGGCAAGAAAAATTTTATCCAACAGGTGATAGGCGGATACCGGCGGTGCCGGGATACGAACGATCCGGATCTGTTTCCAGAAGTTTTTTATTGTTTCTATGTCTGATGCAAAGCGGGCAAAAGGCCGGATGAAAAGGAGCCGTGTCTGGTCTTCGAGGCGCATGACGGGGAACAGGGATAGATCCAGAAAACGGTCTTCACCGTCGGCCTGGGGGAAATGGTAACGCCCTTCATCATACAATTTGGCATTCAGCAGCAGTGCGATCTGATCAAGCGATGTGGCGCCAACCGCTGGTGGCGATGGTATCTGCAATGCAGCCGCAGTTGGATTTGCAGACGGGTTTTTCTGTCTGGCTGCTGATGCGTCCGGCTGGGCCGGTGCTGGCGGTCCCGCCAGGGTGCCTTGAGGGCCACCTGACGAAAGTGCTGGTAACAGCACCTTCTGTCCGATGAAGATCCGGTCTGGATTGGCTGATTTTGGGTTCAGTATTTTATAGCGGCGGAGGCCTTCCCGATATTTTTTGGATCCGGGCGCGCCAAATCGCTCCGCCAGCAGCCTGGAAATCGTGTCCCCCTTTCGGATGATGACGGTCTCGGCGGCCTGCTCGGAAATGGAGGCAAACGGAATGGTAACAGTCGGGGCCGGCGGTGTGGGGAGGGTGTCTTTGGTAATGGTTTTAAGCGGGATCAGGATATGGCTCCCCGGATAAATCCGGTCGGTATCGTGAATATCGGGATTCAGGCGTTTGAATATATCAAGAAATGTAGGGAAATCCCGTTCGGAGATTTCTCCTTTCTGCCTGAAAATTTTATAAATCCAGTCGTTCTCCTGAACGACATATAGATCGCAGAGAATTTTTTTTCCCTGATCCGGCCGGATCACATAGCGCTTGTTCCAGAGGGCGGCATGCGCCGGTGCCTGCGTCCCGATGCCGATGGCAAAAAAGACGCCGACCAGGAAAAACATTAGTCGAATGCGCAGTGTCATGGCGATGGTTCCCTGTTTAAATGGAGCCGGGCGGCGATAAGGTCGGATACGGCGGTAACAAATCGGGCCATTTCCGCTTCGGCCAGCGGAAGGCCCGGCCCCGGGACCGGGCCTTCCGGGGCAACAAGAACCGGCTGGTTGATCAGATCGGCATCTGAAGATATCTCATATTCGGGGGGAAAGGATTGCTCAAAATACATATTCTGGAAACCGGAAAATTTAAGCGGGTGTGCCGTGGCGTCCAGGATAACCGTTTCGTCTTCAGCCACAATTTTCTTCCGGCAGGCAGCGCTGAGTCCGGCCAGGCATTCCCCTCCCTGGGTGCAGGCGATGTGGCCATGCCGGTTGGCAGTCAGCTGCCAGTCGATAATCTGCTGCTCGGTCACATGAATAAAAAAGACGTTGGCGGCGCCGGACAGCGTGTTGTAGATGTCGACCAGATGGGTTACCCGGGGCATGGAAACCGGGTTGCCGATCATGGCGGCCTGGGCCACGCTGGGTTGAACGGTAACCGGCCGGAACTGCCGTCTGGCTGGATCGGACTGCTGGTAATACCGGTAGACCGGGTCGGCGTGGTTGGACTGGACACCGATGATCTTGGGCAGCGTATCGATGATCCCGGCCTCAAAAAATTTGATAAATCCCCGCATGACCGCCGTAATATTACCGGCGTTGCCGATCGGTACGACAACGGCTTTCCCTTTTAAATCGTACTCAAAGTCCTGGGCGATTTCAAAGGCGTAGGACTCCTGGCCGAGAATCCGCCAGGCATTTTTGGAATTGAGCAGCGCCACCGGATAGTTGGCGGACAACGATTCAACGACTTTCATGCAATCGTCAAACACGCCGGGAATTTCGAAAACCATGGCCCCGCTTCCCAGCGGCTGGGCGAGCTGCTGAGGGGTCACCTTCTTGTGGGGCAGCAGAACCGCCGACTTGACTCCCGGGGAGAGGTAGGCGGCATACAATGCGGCCGCCGCGGAGGTGTCTCCGGTGGAGGCGCAGATAGCGAGGATATCTTTTGCCGCGCCCTTCTGGATCAGGAAATGAATGTAGCTCAGGGCGCTGGCCATGCCCCGGTCTTTGAAAGAAGCACTGGGATTCTGGCCATCGTTTTTATAATAAAAGGCGGCGCCTACCTGTTGCCGGAGCCGGTCGTTGGCCGCGACAACCGGCGTATGGCCTTCTCCCAGGTAGACGATGGCGTCCAGCGGCAGGATGGGGCCGATAAATTCATGGTAGCGATAGATTCCCTTGAGCGCCGGCAGGGTGAGCATCTTGCGGTAGTCGAAAATCCGGCGCCACTGCTTGCCGGAGACCGCCTTGAGCCGGCCGGGATCCGCGTCGTCGATCAAAAGGACCTGACCGCACTTCGGGCAGGTGTACAATAATTTTTCAATATCAAATATCGCCTGACAATCCAGACATCGATACGTCAACTGCCCGGCCGGCGCGGGAATCAGGTAGGGCCGGATATCTTCGGGAAAGGCATCCGGTTTCATCGGGTGATCCTTTCCAGGTTGCCCATGTATGGCTGAAGGGCGGTCGGGATCTTTACGGAGCCGTCCGGCTGCTGATAGTTTTCAAGGATGGCGGCCACCGTGCGGCCCACGGCCAGCCCCGACCCATTGAGCGTATGAACAAATTCGGTGCCTTTTGTCCCGGTCCGTTTGAAACGGATATTTCCCCGCCGGGCCTGGAAATCTTCGAAATTGCTGCACGAGGAAATTTCCCGATACCGGTCCTGCGCCGGCAGCCAGACTTCGATATCGTAGGTCTTGGCCGCGGAAAATCCCAGATCGCCCGTGCAGAGCGTGATGACCTGGTAGGGCAGTTCCAGCTTTTTCAGAATTGTTTCAGCATGCCCCAGAAGCAGTTCGAGCTGTTGATACGAGGTTTCCGGCGCAACAAACTGGACCAGTTCCACCTTGTTGAACTGGTGCTGGCGGATCAGCCCCCGGGTATCCTTGCCGTACGATCCGGCTTCGGAGCGAAAGCAGGGAGTATAAGCCGTGTACATCAGGGGCAGCTCTTTTTCGGCGATCGTTTCGCTGTGGTGGATATTGGTCACCGGTACTTCCGCTGTGGGAATCAGGTAGTAATCCCACCCTTCCAGCTTGAAAAGATCTTCGGCGAATTTGGGAAGCTGGCCGGTATGGGTCATGGACGCCCGGTTGACGATAAACGGTGGCAGTACTTCCCGGTAGCCGTGATGCGTGGTGTGCGTGTCCAGCATGAAGTTGATCAGGGCACGCTCCAGCCGGGCACCGGCGCCAAAGTAGAGGGGGAAACGGGCGCCGGTAATGCGGGCGGCCCGGTCAAAGTCGAGGATGCCCAGGTCTTTTCCGATATCCCAATGCGGGCGGGGCGAAAAATCAAATACCGGCGGCGACCCGATTTTTCTGACGACCGGGTTGTCGGTCTCGTCGTTGCCCATTGGTACCGATGCGTGAGGCATGTTGGGGATTTCCAGTAAAATTGTTTCGATCTCATCCTCGAATTGAGATTTCTGAGGTTCGAGGGCTTTGATCTTCGCCGAGACTTCGCGCATACCGGCCACCTGTGCGTCGGCGTTTTCCCCGGCTTTTTTCAGCCGGGCGATGTCGTCGGAAACGGTGTTGCGCTGATGCCGGAGTGCTTCGAGTTCTCCGATCACGGTGCGGCGCTTTTCGTCGGCAGCAAGGAGGGCGTTTAAATCAATATCAGCCCGTCGTGCTTTCAAGGCTTTTTCAACCACCGATAGATTATTTCGAATATACTTGATTTCCAGCATAACGATACCTATATTAGCGTGTTAATCTATTTGTTTAAATGGATTCTTGGCGTCATTTGTCGATTAAACGAAAAATTCCGGCGCTTCTAATCAGACCGGAGATTTCGTATCAGGGAAGGTGGAATTAGTCAATGGTTATTGATCCGCACGGGATTGAACCTAAATCTGATTCGGGAGTATCGCATGGAAGAAGGACAGGTAAGCAAAGAAGACATCAGGGGAAATATTGCTGAAACATTAGACCGGATTTCGCCGGAGGCGCTGGATTCAAAATACAGCCGGATCGAGGCACAGCTGTTTGAGTTTGCCAACTTTCTGGAATCACGAATTGTATTATTATATATGGCCAAGCCCGGTGAGGCCCGGAGCCGGGCAATCGTGGACCGGGCGTATCAGTATAACAAGATTGTCGTCCTGCCTGCCTTTGACCCGGACACCTGCGGGATGCGCCTGTTGAAAGTAGATGATCCGAAAAAAGATCTTGTCAAGGGGTCCCGGGGCATATTGGAACCCAATCCCAAGAAATGCAACGAGGTGCCGATTGAGTGCATCGATATTGCCGTGGTGCCCGGGCTGGCCTTTGACGAAAAGGGCGGCCGGATCGGTTCCGGCGAAGGGTACTATGACCGTCTGATCCCCCGGCTGGCCGTGACCACCCGCAAGGTGGCCCTGTCCCTGGAAGACCAGATTGTCCCCATGGTGCCGATGGAGTCACACGACCGGTATGTGGATATCATTATTTCCGAAAAGCGGGTTATCTATAAGATCTGACCGGCCTCCGGCGTCGCCGCCAACGGGTGGCTGAAGTCGACCGCAACGGGGGCCTCCCCTAAAGACAGATGTGAAACAACCGGATCGCAGCGGGAGATAACCCTGCCGCCGCGAATGACATACAGCCGTGCCGGTTTGAGACGCAGGGCCTCGTGAATGTCGGCCGCCTGCAGGATGACCATGTCGGCCCGGCATCCCGGTGCTATTCCGTATCCCTCCAGCCCGAGCGCTTTGGCGCCATTCCGCGTGACAGCGTCAAATGCCTGTTTTATCTCATCGGTTCCCGTCATCTGGCCCACGTGAAGCCCCATGTGGGCCACTTCAAGCATGTCATGGGATCCCAGGTTGTACCAGGGGTCCATGACACAGTCGTGGCCGAACGCAACATTGATGCCTGCGGCCAGCATCTCCTTGACCCGGGTCATGCCGCGCCGTTTGGGGTATGTGTCATGGCGTCCCTGGAGGGTGATGTTGATGAGGGGGTTGGCCACGGCATGGACGCCGGCCTCCCGCATCAGGGGCAGCAGTTTGGCTACATAGCTGTTGGCCATCGAATGCATGGATGTCAGGTGAGACCCGGTGACCCGCCCGGTGAGCCCCAGACGACTGGTCTCAAAAACCAGGGTCTCGATATGGCGTGACATCGGGTCGTCGGTTTCATCGCAATGCATGTCGACCCGCAGTCCCCGGTCGGCGGCCAGCCGGCATAATTCGGTCACCGAGCGCGCGCCCTCGGCCATGGTCCGCTCGAAGTGGGGAATGCCGCCGACGACGTCGACCCCCATGTCGAGGGCTTTCCGCAGGTTATCTCGTGTGCCAGCTGACCGGAAGTACCCGTCCTGGGGAAAGGCCACCATCTGGATGTCCAGATACGGGCGGAACTGCTGGCGGATTTCCAGCAGGGCTTCAACGGCGAGGAGCCGGTTGTCGCTGACATCAACATGGGTGCGGATGGCCAGCGTCCCCCGGGCAATGGCCCAGTGGCACAGTTTTTCCGCGCGGGCCTGAATGGCGGCCACGGTAAGATGGGGCCGGAGTTCTCCCCACAGGGCGATTCCCTCCAGCAGGGTACCGCTGCGATTGACCCGCGGCTGACCGCAGGTCAAGGTGGCGTCAAGATGAAAGTGGCTGTCGACAAAAGGCGGCGTCACCAGCCGCCCAGTGGCGTCGATTTCCCGGGCGGCCGGGGTGGCGATTTTTGTATCCACGCGGCTGATATGGCCGTCCAGAATGGCGATGTCGCGGTTTTTTCGGCCGTCGGGCAGGGTGGCGCCCCGGACAATCAGGTCGGCGGTGGAAGCGGTCATCAGCGTTCCTCCTTCCGGAACGGTTGCAGCAGTGCCGCCGGTGCCCGGGCATTTCGGGACACCATGGCCATGCCGACGATGGTCAGCACAAACGGCATCATCAGAAAGACCTGGTAAGGGATATGGATCAGGCTGCTGGCCTGCAGGCGCAGCTGGAGGGCATCGATAAAGGCGAACAGCAGCGCACCGGCCGCGCTTTTCCACGGGCTCCACTGCCCGAAAACGATGAGCGCGATACAGATCCAGCCCCGCCCCGAAATGACGCCGAAGGTATAGGCGTTGAACTGGGCCATGGACAGAAAAGCCCCGGCCAGACCGTACAGGGCACCGGATATGGCCAGTGCCTGGTAGCGGATGGCGTGCACGTTGACCCCGGCCGTATCGGCGGTGTACGGGTTTTCGCCCACCGTCCGCAGGTTCAGGCCCCAGGGGGTGCGGTATAAGACAAATGCGCTGGCCGGTACGATGGCGATGGCCAGATAGACCAGGGAAAACTGGTTAAACAGAATCGGGCCGATCGCCGGAATATTGGAGAGAATGGGTATCGGCACGGTCTGGAACGCTTTGATTTTGGGAATCGATGAAGGCTGGCCGAAGATGAGCCGGTAGAAAAAGAAAGACAGCCCCGAACAGAGCAGGGTCGTGCCGATGCCTGAAACATGCTGACTCAGTCCCAGACTGACGGTCAGTACGCCCATCAGCAGACCGGCAATGACGCCGGTGGCCATGGCGGCCAGCACGCCGAGCCACAGGCTGCCCGTAAAATACGTGGCCGAAAATCCGGTCATGGCGGCCAGCATCATGATCCCCTCTATGCCGAGGTTGAGAATGCCGGAGCGTTCGGCAAACAGTTCTCCCAGGGTGCCGAATATGAGAGGGGTGGCAATACGGATCAGCGCTGTAAAAAAACCAATCTGAAAAATCTGGGCGATAATTTCATTCATGCCGGACGATTCCATCGTAAGCGGTACTGGTTAAACAAAAGGGCGATCAGCATGGTGACCAGGGCGGTTCCCTGAATCACATCGGCCAGAAAGACCGGGACGCCCGTGGCCCGGGACATCGCCTCGGCGCCGGTGATGATGATGGCGAAGAAAACAGCCGCCGGGATGACGCCCAGGGGGTTCAGACGGGCCAGCATGGCGATGACGATACCCGTGTAGCCATACCCCGGCGACAGACCGGCCATGACCTGGAAATGGATGCCCCCCACTTCGCTGACACCGGCCAGCCCGGCCAGGGCGCCGGAAATGGATGCCGTGATCAGCATGACCGCCGTGATGTTCATCCCGGCATAGTGGGAGGCCGTGGCGTTTTCCCCGACGGCATTGATGGTAAAACCCACAGCCGTGTGGCGCATCAGTATCCAGATCAAGGGGGTGATCAGTGCGGCGATGAGTACGCCGATATGAAGCCGGGTGGCCTTGAGCAGGATGGGAAATTCGGCTGCCGGCAGGATGTCTGGAGAGTCAGGATAGCCGCTGAGGGGATCTTTCCAGGGGCCGTCGAGAAGGGCCATCATCCCGTAAAAGATGATAAAGTTCAACAAAAGGGTGGTGACCACATCGTCCACCTTGAAACGGGTTTTGAGATAGGCCGGCACCGCGGCCCAGAACGCGCCGGCCAGTCCACCGGCCAGGATCATCCCCGGAATCAGGCTCCAGCCGGGCAGGCCGGGCCGTGCGCCGATAAAAGCGGCGGCCATGGCACCGGCCAGCAGCTGGCCTTCGGCGCCGATATTCCAGAATTTGGCCCGGAAAGCAACGGTCACGGCCAGCCCGGTGTAGATCAGCGGGGTGGCCTTGACCAGCGTTTCCACCAGGTTAAACCGGGAGCTGACGGCACTGAGAAAAAGGGTCGTATAAGCGGTGATGACATTGGCCCCGGCCAGAGCGATCAGCCCGCTGCAGATGATCAGTGTGGCGACGATGGCCAGTATCGGCAGCATGAGATTGAGCCAGGCGGGGGTGTGCCCGCGGGGTTCCAGGCGCAGGCCGATCATGCGGCCGCCTCCCGGACACCGGCCATGAGCAGACCGACCCGGGTAACAGTGGCCTCGCAGGTGGGGAGAATATCCATAATCCTTCCTTCGTACATAACGGCGATGCGGTCGGAAAGATGGAAAAGCTCTTCCAGGTCCTCACTGATAATGACCAGTGCGCATCCCCGCTGACGCAGATTTAAAAACTTCTGGTGGACAAATTGTGCGGCCGCCACATCCAGGCCGCGGATCGGCTGAGCGGCCAGAAAAACCTGTGGATCCCAGGCGAGTTCTCTGGCCAGCAGCGCCTTTTGGAGGTTGCCCCCGGAGAGTGTGCCCGTTCGGATGTCGGGGCCGTCGGTTTGAATGGTGTACAGCCGGATCAGCTCGGTAACGAATTTGCGGATGGCGCCGTGCCGGAGAAAACCCAGCCGGTTAAACTTTTTTTCATCGGTGCGGGAGAGAATCATGTTGTCGGACAGGGGCAGGGTGGTGATCAGACCCGTACCGGTCCGGTCCTCGGGGATACGCCCCACGCCGAGCGCCTGAATGGTGCGGGGAGATATCCGGCGGACTTCTTTCCCGTCGATAAAAAGCCGGCCGGATGCCGGTTGGAGTACGCCGGCGATCACATCGGCCAGTTCCCGCTGGCCGTTGCCGGACACACCGGCGATACCGAGGATTTCTCCGCTTCGGACTTCGATATCGATCTCTTTAAGGTTTGGGCGGTCGATGCCTGCTGTGGATATTTTTTTCAGCGCCAGCCGGACGGTGGGCGATTCAGATGTCGCAGGGGCTGTTTTTTGGGATGGCTGGATCGCCTGCCCGCACATCAGTTCGGCCAGCATCTTCCGTGTGGTCCCGGCATCGTTCTGCCGGCTGGCCACCACCTTTCCGTGGCGCATGATAACTACCCGGTTGGTGACAGCACGGATTTCGTTAAGCTTGTGGGTGATGAAAATAACGCCCATCTTTTTTTCAGCCATGGCACGGAGCGCCTTGAACAGTCCCTCGGCTTCCTGGGGCGTCAGGGTCGCCGTGGGTTCGTCAAGGATCAGGATGCGCGCGCCGCAGATCAGGGCCTTGATGATTTCCAGGCGTTGCTGCTGGCCGATGGTCAGGTTTTCCACCCGGGTGTCGGGCGACAGCGCCAGGTCGTATTGGGCGCCGATTTCGGCCATCCGTTTGCGAATGTCCATCCGGGGCAGGCGGCCGAATTTTCCTTTTTGTCCGACCATCAGGTTTTCAAGCACCGTGTGGCGGGGCACCAGATGGAAATGCTGGTGAACCATCCCCACCCCCAGAGTGAGCGCATCGGCCGAATTGCCGACATGAACCGGTTTTCCATCAATAAAAAGATTTCCGGCATCCGGCCGGTAAACGCCGAAAAGCACGTTCATCAGGGTGGTTTTGCCAGCGCCGTTTTCGCCCAGAAGACCGAGAATATCGCCCGGATAGAGACGCAGATCAATATCGTCGTTGGCTTTGACGGTGCCGAAGTACTTGCGGATACCGCGCATTTCGAGAAGAGGGGTGGGCTGAGTCATGGGAATCGCCGGGTGTCTCTGATTTAATTTGAGTGGTCTCGACCAGGTGTATTGCGTCAGCCGGATTTTCAGCACCGCCCGGGGTGGCAGCAGGTACCGGCCCCGGACAGTCTGGCTTCGGCTCTATTTATTTGGGGGTGGATTCGTCAACATTGACGCGGAAGGTGCCGTCGAGGATTTCCTTTTTCCGTTTTTCCACCATTTTTTTAACGTTTTCCGGGAGTCTGGTTTCCCAGTTGTGGAAGGGCGCCAGATAGGAGCCGCCCTTGGCCATGGTCGAAAATCCACCAAAATCCTGGGCCGTAAAAACACCGGCCTTGACGAGGCCAACCACATATTTGACAGTGGGAAACATATCCCACACCGGCCCGGTGATAACTGTGTCCGGCCCGAGTTTGGACTGGTCGGACATATTGGAGATGGCCAGTACTTTCTTTTCAACGCAGGCCTCGACAACGCCGAAGCGTTCGGCATAAATGACATCGGCGCCATCTTCGATCTGGGCCAGTGCCGCTTCCTTGGCCTTGGGCGGATCAAAAAAGGAACCGATAAAGGAAAATTTGCATTTTACCTTGGGGTTGGCTTCTTTGGCACCGGCGCAAAAGGCGTTGGAGAGGCGGTTGATTTCGGGAATTGACATGGCGGCGACCACACCGACGGTGTTGGTTTTTGACATTTTTCCGGCGATCATGCCCGACAGATAGGCCGGTTCGTGAATCCAGTTGTCGAAAACGCCGAAATTGGGTTCGGCCGGACCGATGCCCGACCCAAAGACAAAGGCGATTTTTGGATAGTCGCGGGCCACCCGCCGGGCGATCCGCTCGGCGCCAAAGGCATCCCCCATGATCAGCTGGTATCCTTTTTCGGCATATTCCCGCATGACGCGGGCAAAATCAGCTGATTTGACGCTTTCCGACCAGGTATATTCGATACCCAGTTCTTTCTGCGCCTTAAGCAGCGCCACATGGATCTGGTTGACCCAGGGCTCTTCGATGGGCGTTTCAAAAACGGCGGCCACCTTGATTTTATCGGCTGCCAGCGCCGGCTGGAAAGCGCCGGTTGTCAGGATCAGGGCTGTTGCCAGACCGGCGATTAGAAGGAATAGTTTTCCCCAGACTCGATTCGACTGTGATTTTACCATCCTGTTTCTCCTTTTGTTGTGACGAAACACGTCATTTAATTACCTCCGTTTGTCCGGAACAATGGCTTTGGAACGCCCGCTTCGCCCGCCTTTTCAGCCATTCAGCTGAAGCAGGAGCCGCGATCTATACCACACCCGGCGGCATGGGTGCAACCGGTTCGCCGCCCAATACATAGCCACCATCGAGGCGCAGGCAACTACCAGTCATGAACGCCGCGTCAAAGAGCAGAAACCGAACGGCCCGGACGACATCGTCGACGGCGCCGGTCCGGCCCAGAAGCGTATGATGGATGAGTGCTTCCTTCCGGGCATCGGTGAGCAGTGTCCAGCCCCGGGTTTCTTCGGCGTGCCGGGTCTGGATCAGGCCGAGCATGAGTTCGTTGACCCGGACGCCGGGGGCGCCCATCCGGGCCCATGTTTCGGTGAGCAGGGCGATTCCCCGGTTGGCGGCGGCGTAGCCATCATTAAAAACAAAGCTGGCCGGCCCCGAGCGTCCCACGATACCGGCGATGGATGAAATGTTGACCACGGCGCCGTGGCCGGCGGCTTTGAGGTGTGGCAGGGCGGCATTGAACACCCACCATTTGGCCCGGAGGGTGGTGGCCATCTCCAGATCCCACTGGTCCTGGGTATAGGGGCCGTGCACCACGGGCCATCCGCCCCTTTCGATATTGTTAATTAAAAAATCCAGGCGGCCAAACCGGTTGATGATCTGTTCGATGAGGTCGGCAATCTGACCGGTCTTGCGCAGGTCGATTTCCACGATCAGGTGGCTGGTGCCTGTCGCCTGCAGGTCCTGTTCGAGCGCAGCGAGGTGTGTCTGCCAGTCGTGGTAGGTGGCCACCGTCCGGATACCGGATCGCGCCAGGGAAAGGGCGATGTCTTTCCCGATGCCCTTGATGGCCCCCAGAACCAGGGCGACGGGGGATGTGTCTGTCACGGGTTT